>NZ_JACTVI010000005.1:0-206833 GCF_014495685.1 Streptomyces sp. TRM68367
GCCCTCGCCAGCGCGGCAGGACTCACCCACCCACCGGAGATCAAGACAGCGAGTTATTAATCGGCAAGCCCTAACTACACGGCATTGGTACTAGAACGGGTGCACGCCCACGGGGGCCGCCGATGGCGGGCCGTAGCCCTCGGAGATGCGCTGGTGGTAGGTCGCGCGGTCGATGACCTCCAGGCCGACGATCTCCCACGGCGGCAGCTTGGCCGTGCGGCGGTGCTCGCCCCACAGCCGCAGGGCCACGGCGGCCGCGTCGTGCAGGTCGCGGGCCTCCTCCCAGTACCGGATCTCCGCGTGATCGTTGGCGTATCTGCTGGTCAGCAGGAAGGGGTGGTCGTGGGCGAGCTGCTCCAGGGCCCGCCGCACCTCCTGCAGCGGGGCCTCGTCGCCGGAGACGCTGAGAGTGACGTGCCACAGGCGGGGCGTCTCCGCGGGCTCCTCGCCCTCGAAGTCGTCCCCGGCCGCGACGCTCGTCAGGGCGCGCTCCTCGCCGGCCGCGCGGGAGCCGGCACCACTCCGGGACGCCGCCGCCCCAGGGCGCACTCGTCTCACGACGGCCTCCTTTACGCAGTCGTCGAGCGACCGGTCGAACCATGGTCGAGTCGCGATCCAGCCATGGCCGAGCGGCACTCGTGCGGACGGTGTCTCTGAGACAAAGTTGACCAGGCCGCACGGGATCGCGTGGCGGTTTTGCGGAAGGTCTACCACCGGGGGCGGACGTATCGCCGCATAACGGATACGCCGCCGGATCTGCTTACGGATGCAGGAGCACCAGGTCGTCCCTGTGTACGACCTCACGTTCGTACGCGGGCCCGAGTTCGCGGGCCAGCTCCCGGGTGGAGCGGCCGATCAGCCGGGGGATCTCCTTGGCGTCGAAGTTCACCAGCCCGCGGGCCACCGCGCGGCCCTCGCCGTCCCGCAGCTCGACCGGGTCGCCGGCGCTGAACTCGCCCTCGACGGCGGCGATTCCGGCCGGCAGCAGCGACTTGCGGCCCACCACGACCGCCCGCACCGCGCCGTCGTCCAGCGTCAGCGCGCCCTGCGGGGTGGACGCGTGCTGCAGCCACAGCAGCCGGTCGGCGGACCGCTTGCCGGTGGGGTGGAAGTAGGTGCCGGTGTCCTTGCCGGTCAGCGCGTCGGCGGCGTGGACGGCGCTGGTCAGCACCACGGGGATGCCGGCCGCCGCGGCGATCCCGGCGGCCTCGACCTTGGTGGTCATGCCGCCGGTGCCGACGCCGGCCTTCCCGGCGCTGCCGATCTCGACGTGCGCGAGGTCCTCGGGTGTCCGCACCTCCGCGATGCGGGAGGTGCCAGGCTTGCCGGGGTCGCCGTCGTAGACGCCGTCGACATCGGACAGCAGCGTCAGCAGGTCGGCGCGGACGAGGTGGGCGACGAGGGCGGCCAGGCGGTCGTTGTCGCCGAAGCGGATCTCGTCGGTGGCGACGGTGTCGTTCTCGTTGACGACCGGTACGGCGCCCATAGCGAGCAGCTTGTCCAGGGTGCGCTGGGCGTTGCGGTGGTGGGCGCGGCGGCTCATGTCGTCGGAGGTGAGCAGGACCTGGCCGACGCGGACGGCGTAGCGGGCGAAGGAGGCGGTGTAGCGGGCGACCAGCAGGCCCTGGCCGACGCTGGCGGCGGCCTGCTGGCGAGCCAGGTCCTTGGGCCGGCGACGCAGGCCCAGCGGGGCGAGCCCGGCGGCGATGGCGCCGGAGGAGACGAGCACGACCTCTTTCTCCCCGCCAGCCCCTCTCCCACCACCCTCAACGGAGGCCCTTCGGGTCCCTGTGTCTCCTCTGCGCACCTTGGCGAGGACGTCGACGAGCGCGTCGACCCGGTCGGCGTCCAGCCCGCCCGACGCGGTGGTCAGCGACGAGGACCCGACCTTGACGACGATCCTGCGGGCTTCACCCACGGCCTGCCTTACCCCTGCCACCTTGCGTTTCTTCCCCTCACCCGACGTCCGGTGCCCTGTCTGGCAATCTACGCGAAGCGGGCCCGGGACCGGGCATCGGTCCAGCCTCCGGACAGGCAACGGGTGGCCATGGCGGGAACGGTCCCAGCCGGAACCGGGTTGCCGCGCGGTCATGCCGGCCAGGGCGTTGACGGCGGAGGATGCGGCGGTGCGGGGCATCGCACCTGCCACCCGCCCCGCGGTCCGGTCACCCCCGCAGCGGCACGTCGCCCTGTAGCACCGCGCAGCCGCTCCACGGCGTCCGGACACGCGCGTGTCGTCCTGTGGTCGGTGCGCGTTAACCCGGACGCCCCTCCGCGACAACCCTGGAGCGACCGCAGTGCGCAGATTCCTGCCCCATCCACGGCTCACCGCCGGATTCCGACGCCCCCTGCACCTCCCCCGTCTCCCGCGCCGGCGGACCGCCGTCCATGTGCTCGTCGCCGCCTCGCTGTCGGCCGCGTACGCCGCGCAGGCCGTGGCCGCGCTGCTGCCGCACGTGCCGCTGCTGCTGGCCGCGACCGCCGCCTCCCTGCTCGCGGAGGGCGCCCTGTACCGGTGGCAGCGCGGGGTGCTGTCGCTGTTCGCCAAGTCGCACGCGGACGTCACGGTGCGGCACGTGCTGCGGGACCTGCTGCTGGTCGTGGGCCTGCTGCGGCTCGGCGAGCAGGACCGGGAGACGGTGTACGCCCCGCTCGTCGCCGGGCTGCTCGCCTTCTACGCGCTGCACTGCGCGGTCCAGGCGGTCTCCGTGCTGGTCCGTCGCACCCGCACCCTGCCCGTGGTGACCCGGAACATCGACGCCTCCGCGCTGCGCCTGTCCCCGGCCCCGCCCATGCTGCTGCGCCGCCCCGGCCACCGGCTGCTGGTCTTCGGCCTCCCGGCGACCGCCGGCCTGCTGGCCACGGCAGGCACCGACAGGGCGGTGTGCGCGGCGGCCGGCATCGGCCTGTCCCTGGTCCTCGCGCTGACCGGCCTGGGCGCGCTGCTGCTCCGGCTGCTGCCGGGCCGCCGGCCGGCCGGTGAGCAGGAGGTGCTGGATTGGTTCGACGCGTGGCTGGCGGAGTACCGGCCGACCGTGGGCCTGTACTTCTCCGGCGGTGTCTCCTCGGCCTACCAGGCGAACATGTGGCTGGAGCCGCTCGCCGAGCTGGACGGCAGGCCGGTCGTCATCCTGCGCGAACGCTTCATGGTGGAGAAGATCGCCGCGACCGACCTCCCAATCATCTGCCTGCCGAAGGTGTCCACGCTGATGCGCCTCGAGCACTCCACGCTCCAGGTCCTCATCCACCCGTCGAACTCCGGCAAGACCTCCCAGGTGCTGCGCATCCCCACGATCAAGCACACTTTCGTCAACCACGGCGAGAGCGACAAGCTGTCGTCCTGCAACCCGTACGCGAAGGCCTACGACGAGGTGTGGGTGGCCGGGCCCGCGGCGCGCGAGCGGTACGCGCTGGCCGACGTCGGCGTCGAGGACAAGGACGTGGTGGAGATCGGCCGCCCGCAGCTGGACGTCGTACTGCCGTACGCGGGCGCGCCGGCCGGGCCCCGCGGCGGAGCCGCTGATGGACACTCCACGACGGTCCTGTACGCGCCGACCTGGGAGGGCTGGGACGGCAACCCGGGCAACACGTCGGTGATCGAGGCCGGTGAGAACCTCGTGCGGGCGCTGCTCGCGGACCCGGGCGTACGGCTGCTGTACAAGCCGCATCCGCTGACGGGTTCGGTGGACCCGCGCGCGGGCGCCACCGATCTGCGCATCCGGGAGATGATCCGGGCGGCGAACGGTGAGCGGTTGGGGCCCCGGCCGGCGGGCGACAGTGAACTGGCCCGGCGTACCGCGGAGTTGGACCGGCTCACCACGTCCGTCTTCCGCTCCGGTGCCGACCATGTCGAGCGGATGCTGCGGCAGTCCGCGCCGGAGCCGGGGCGGGCGGCGGCGGTGACGCGGGCGACGGCCGCGTGGGAGGAGGCGTACTGGGCGTCGCTGCCGGAGTGGGAGCACCAGGTCGTCACGGACGTCCGGCCCGCGCTGTACGCCTGCTTCAACCGGGCCGATCTGCTGATCAGCGATGTGTCGAGCGTGATCAGCGACTTCCTGGCCAGCGAGAAGCCGTACGCCGTGGCGAACACCAGCGGGCTGCCAGAGGAGGCGTTCCGCGCGGCGTTCCCGACGGTGGCGGCGGCGACCGTGCTGACGCCGGACGCGTCCGGGGTGCCGGGGCTGCTGGAGTCGGTACGGCACCCGGAGAAGGACGAACTGGCCGGGGCCCGCGCCGAGTTGAAGCTCCGTCTGCTGGGCCCCGCCGAGCCGCCGTCCCAGGACCGCTTCAACACGGCCGTCCAGGACCTGTGCACGGCGTCCCGCGAGCACCGCGCCCGGATGACCCAGCGCCTGGCGTCGGAACTCCCGGGCCAGCGCCAGGAGAGCGCACCGGATGCGGCGGCCGCGCCGTAGCCGGAGAGGACCGCGGCGGCGCCTCGTACCGAGGGAGCCGAAGACCGGCGAGCGGCAGCCCGAGGACCGTCGGGCCCGTCAGGCAGCCGTGGCCATCCCGCCCGGTGCGCCCGGCGCCCCCGGCGTGCGGCCCTTGGGGCCCTTCGAGGTCAGGGTGCGGCGGGCCTTGCGCAGGGCGCGGCGTACGAAGGCGTCGACGGCGCCCTCGCGGTAGTCGGGGAAGGCCCGGGCCTCGCGGGGTTCGGCGAGGTAGACGGAGTCGGGTATGCCCGCCGCGCGGTCGCGGAAGTGCGGGTAGGCGAGATAGAGGCGGCGGCCGTTCCTCTCCACGAGGGCGTCCGCCTGCTTCTTGGCCCGGACGAACTCCACGACGTCCTTGAGGAGGTCGGGCCGCTGCTCGGCCACCAGGTGCAGCCGCAGCCGCTCGTGGACCCGGAGGCGGCGCGCCACGTCCGGCGTCCAGTGGGCGTCCATCAGCGGCTTGGCCAGCTCGAACTTGTGCCGCCGTATCTCCTCGCCGTCCTTGAGGAACACCGGCCCGAACTGCGGCAGCAGCGTGACGAGGAAGGGGCGGACCATGAGCAGGTCGCGGCGGTCCCCGGCGGGCACGAGCTCGGCGATCAGGTTCATCAGGGCCCGCGCGGAGTCGAAGCGCAGGGTGTAGCTGCCGCTCCTGGTGACGTGCTTGCCGTCGTCGCGGCCCACCAGGTAGTAGCAGGTGTGGTCGGCGACCACGGAGACGCCGTCCGCCCGCAGGTACGCCTCCAGGGTGAACAGCGCGTCCTCGCCGGTGAACAGCGACTCGTCGAAACGCATGCTGTGCCGGGTCAGCAGCTCGCGGCGGAACAGCTTCTGCGCGCTGAGCGTGAACTTGATGTTGGAGGAGAAGACATCGGTGCGCTCCGCCGTCCTGCCCCACATCGAGCTGGGCGCCTTGCGGTTGATGCCCTCGACCCGGCCGAGGACGACGTCGGTGCCGGCCCGGTCGGCCATCGCGGTCATCCGCTCCAGGGCCTCGGGGCCCAGCCGGTCGTCGGCGTCGAGGAAGAAGACGTAGCGCCCGGTCGCCTTGCCGAGGCCGACGTTGCGCGGGCCGCTGGGGCCACCGGAGTTCTCCTGCCGGGTCACGGTGACCGGCATGGCGGCGCGCTCCGCGAACTCCTCCAGGTACTCGCCCGTGCCGTCGGTCGAGCCGTCGTCGACCGCGATGATCTCGATGCGGGCCGCATCCAGGGTCTGCGCCTCGACGGATGCCAGGCACTCGACCAGGTACGGCATCGCTTCGTACGCCCCGATGATCACGCTGACATCAGGCTGCGGGACGGTCACGTTCCCCCCTCGTCACGGGATATTCCCCGTATCTCTTCATTCGCCACCCAATGGCGACCTAGTAGACGGGTGATCGGAGCAAGCGGTTGCCTCACCGATCGGTAAATACGGTGAGAAGGCGAAAAAGGCTCGGCCCCGGGGAGAAATCCCCGGGGCCGAGCCCTGAATGTCCGTATGTGGCCGTTCAGCCTTGGGTCACGCCGGCCGGTCCGTCTCGCCGGTCGCGGTCGCCCGCTGTACGGGCACCGCGTTCGCCAGCTCGGACTCGCCGGCTCCGGCCGCCGCCCGTGACTCCTGGCCGACGTTGCGGGTCTCGGCCTTGATCGCGAGGTTCGCCACCGCCGTGTTGAACTGGTCGATGGACGTCGGCTCGTCCGGCCCCAGCAGGTACCGCTTGAGCTCCCCCCGGTCCTCCGCCAGCGGATCGGCGGCCGGGTCGCGTACGGCGTCCAGCAGCCCGCCCAGCTCGGCAGCGCTGTTGGACAGGATCACCGCCGCCCGCACCGCGGTGTTCTGCCGCCTGAACTCCTCGACGCCCAGCCCGGCCGAGTCGGTGACCGCGTACGGCTTGCCGCTGGCGATGAAGTCGGAGACCACGCTGGAGATGTCGGAGACCATCGCGTCGGAGACGTTGAAGCAGTCGTACAGGCGCGGCTCGGCGCCCGTGACGACCCGGTGCTCCCAGGCCGGGAAGGTCCGCCAGTAAGCGTCGTCCCACTCGCCGCGCAGCCGGGCGATCTCCTCGTGCTTGTGCACGTCGACCAGCCCGTCACGGGTGGCCTCGGCCTCGTCGCCCTTGTCGCCGCCGGTGCCGGACAGCTCGGCGAGCCGGGCCTCGATCCGGGTCAGCTCGGCCCTGGCCTGCTCCAGGGCGGCGCTGTCGGCGGTGAAGCGGGCGTCGGCGGCGCGCTCGGCGGCGGCCTTCTCGACCAGGGCCGTGATGCGCTGGTGGGCGGCCTTGGCCTGCGGGCTGCGGGTACCGGTGAACGGGTGCGGCTTGTACAGGACACGGACCGGCGGGTCGGCCTCGACCAGCTTCTTCACGATGTTCTCGCCGGCCAGCAGGATCGAGGTGTTGCCGGGGTTGTCGTCCCAGCCCTCCCAGGTGGGGGCGTAAAGGACCGTCGGGCTGCGTCCGTCGGCGGCCTCGCCGCGGTCGGGCACACACTGCCAGGGCTGGATCGACGCCAGCTGCGGGCGGCCGACCTCCACGATGTCGTCGTCGCGGACGCCGACGTCGGCGATGGCGTACCGGTCGCGGCCCGCGCGCCCGGCCGTCCACACCTCGTCGTACACCTTGCTGAACGGGTTGACGCTGGCCAGCTTGTCGCTGTCGCCGTGGCCGATGAAGACGTGCTTCATGGTGGGCACGCGCAGCATGTGGATGTTCTTGCCGACGTTCGCGGCGTACAGCGCGACGCGCACAGTGGACAGGTCCATGTTCATCAGGTGCACCCCTCCGGGCACGCAGACGACCGGGACCGTGGTGGGCGCCAGGTTGTTCAGGAGGACCCGCTCACGCAGGATGATCAGCGGCCTGGAGTCCAGCTGCTCCATGGTCTCCAGCCACATGTTGACCTGGTACGCGGAGTCCTTGGAGCCGGAGAAGTACAGCACCGTCTCGGGCTTGTACTCGCGCAGCCAGTCGTCGACGGCGGCGAGCACCTTCTCGGCGCTCGGCGGGGTCTTCCGCCCGCGGACGTACCGCATCAGCGCCAGCACGTACCCGGACCCCAGCGCCAGCGTGACGCCGATGCCGGTGAAGCCGGCCACCGCGGAGTCCAGCTGGGCGGAGACGAGTATGCCGACGACCGCCGCGAGGTCGAGGTGGAGCATCTTCTCGGCGGAGCGGTGCAGCAGCCCGCGCGGCGGGGCGTCCGGAATACGGATGCGGGAGGCCAGGTCGACGTTGCGGGTGGCGACCGGCATCCGGCGGCGGTTGCGGATCAGCGTGGCCAGGGCGCCGTGCGGGGCCTGGAGGCCGTAGAAGGCGATGAAGCAGGCGATCGCGCCGTAGTAGATCAGGTTGTCCGCGAGGGACAGCCGGGCCAGCAGCAGGATCAGCAGCAGTTGCCGGATGAGGAAGCGGATCGACAGGCCGGCCCGCACCTTGCTGAGGCGGTTGACCAGATAACTGCCCTTGCGGTGCAGATAGTGGTCCGCCAGGTACGTCACGGCCGCCGCGGCCGCGAAGGCGGGGACGCTCGGGACGAGCGCGGCCAGCATGAGGCAGGGGAAGCCCAGCATCATGAGGACCGCCGCGGCCAGTTCGGCCGCACTGCCCACCCGGGCGACGCGAATAGCGGTGGTTATCACGGAGAACCTGCTCTGGGAGGGGTGCCGGGTTGTCAAAGCCGAAGCGTCCGGAAAACGGCCTGTGCCCGCTCCGGGAAATGTACGGACTCAGGCCTCCGTGAATGCTCCCCGAACGGGCAGCCACAGAGGCCTGAATGGCAGTTGGCTATTTGAAGTTGATTATGCCACGCCGTCCTGGCGGTCGAGCACTCCGGCCAGCGCCGCCTCGAACCCGGAGGCCCGGGTCGCGTCGGCCGTCGGGTCCTGCTGACGCACGTCGATGACATGCCCGGTGAGCTCGGAAAGCAGCACGTCGAGCGAGGTCCGGGCCACGGCCTCGGAGGACAGCAGCGTGCCCGCGGGCTCCTGGCCGAAAGCCTTGGTCCGCATCGGCGTGGCGGTGCGCTCGGGGTTGATGCAGTTCACCCGAATGCCGTCGCCGGCCCACTCGTCGGACAGGGCCTGGGTGAGGTTCACCATGGCGGCCTTGGTCGACGAGTACAGGCTGTACTCGGCGCGGCCCCGGGTGTAGCTGCTGGAGGTGTACAGCAGCAGCTGGCCCTTGGTCTCGGACAGGTACTTGTACGAGGAGCGGGCGATCTGCACCGGCGCCAGGTAGTTCACCTTCAGCGCCTCCTCGATGGTGGCGTTGTCGGTCTCGGCCAGCTTGCCGATGCGCAGCACGCCCGCGGTGTTCACGACGTAGTCGATGCGCCCGGTCTCGGCGTACGCCTTGGACAGCGCGTCGTCGACCTCCTCCGGGTTCTCCACGTGCGTGCCGGTGGTGGAGCGGCCCAGCGCGTACACCTTGGCGCCGTAGGACTCGGCGAGTTCGCCGATGTCCTTGCCGATGCCGTACGAACCGCCGAAGACGACAACGGTCTTGCCGGTCAGCAGCTGGCGGTAGGCCTCCTCGCCGTTCTGCTCGGGCGCCGCGGTGGAGGCGAGCTGGAACAGCTTGTCGGCGATGAACACGTCGACGGGCTGGGTGACCTTCATGTTGTACTCGTCGCCCGCGACGACGTGGATCGGCACGTCCGGCAGGTACTTGAGTACGACCGAGCAGTCGTCCGTGGCTTGGAAGTTGGGGTCGTTTGCGGCGACCTCGTAGGCTCGCTCGACCGTGGACAGCTTGAAGGCCTGCGGGGTCTGGCCGCGGCGCAGCCGGGAGCGGTCCGGGATCTCCGTGATGAACTCGCCGTCCTCGCCGTGCGTGCGCGTGACGATGATGGTGTCCGCGGACGGGATCGCCACGTCGACGGCCTGGTAGCGGTCCAGCGCGGCCACGCAGTCGTCGATGACGCGCTGCGACAGCAGGGGGCGCACGGCGTCGTGGAAGAGGACGTTGAGGTCCTCGCCCTCGGCCAGGCCCTCGCCCAGCGCGGAGATCGCGCGCTCGGTGGTCTCGTTCCGCGTCGAGCCGCCCTCAATGATCTTCGAGACCTTCCGGAACCCGGCCTTGGCGACGATCTTCTCGACGTCGGGCACATAGCCCGGCGCCATCAGCACGATGACGTCGTCGATCGAGTCGGCGTTCTCGAAGGTGGTCAGGGTGTGCTCGATGACTGCCTTGCCGGCGATCTTCAGCAGCTGCTTGGGGATCGACAGACCCACCCGCTGGCCGGTACCACCGGCCAGGATCACTGCGGTGGTACGGGGCTTGGCTATGCGCTGGGACACAAGTGACCTACCTTGGGGCGACAGGGAACCCGGAAATGATCCCACTTGTGGTTACCGCAGTGCAAGGTGAGCGACCTCTGCCACATATGTGCGCGCAACCTGTCATTCACCTTGTACTCCTGGTCATGAACGAGTCCTACGAGCCCCGTGCGTCGAACCCGCCGTGAAATTGCTGTGAGTAACTCCACAGCGCGCTCACCATAGCGGTGCGTGACATGACGGCGGCTCAACGACACCGCGCCGGGGCCGGGGACCGGGGCGCGAGGGAGAGCAGCTCCAGGTTGCCGACGACCCGCACACCCGACTCGCGGATCCGCCCGGCCGGCCAGGCCGCCACTTTGAGTATGGAGATCTTCACGTCCAGGGCGAGGGACTGCACGCATTCTTCATATGCATCACGGCGCCGTCGCGGGCGAGCCCGGAATACAGCTCGGCGGGCGGTTCATTGGCTCGGAATTCTGTTAAGGTTCCGCAGCATTTCGGTCTCGGCGAGGGGTTGGGGGAACGATTTGCCGCGTCCGGAAAGGTGCAGGAGTTTCTCCGGGAGCCCCAGCAACGTCTCGAAGACGCGCAGCAGCCTGGTGCCCTTCCCCCGGCTTATCCCGCCGTTGTGTTGCTGCACGGTCTGAACGGCTGCGTGGCCGATGCCTGGCCCTACGCCCGCGACGGGCACTACCTCGGCGGCCCGGCCGTCCCCTCACCCCCGGCCGCTGCATCGCCCGTACTGCTCCCTGCCGCAACGGCCGCCCCGGGGCCATGGGTCGGCTCCCGGGGCGGTGGTGCGCTGGAGTAGTTGTGCGGGGGTCAGTGTGCGGCGTAGTGGGAGGCGCCGGCGGTGGTAGCGGATCTCGGGGAGGGCGTCGTACAGCTTCTGGCCGGGGCAGAGGGTGGCGTAGCCGTCGCGGTGGCCGGAGATGGTGTTGAGGGTGGCCTTCTCGCCGGTCTGGTACACGCCGGTGTCGCCGGCCGCGGTGAGGGTCACTTTCGCCTGCGGGTCGACGCCGTCCAGGCCGAGCTTCCAGGCGGCGAGGTCGGCGATGGCCTGCTTGGCCGCGGTGGTGGGGGTGCCGCCGTTCTCGTAGTCGCCGAGCAGGGAGATGCCGGCGGAGATGCCGTTGAAGCCGTAGGTGTGGGCGCCGCGCACGCGCTGGTCGGTGCCGCCGGCGCGGCCCTCGAAGACGGTGCCGCACTTGTCGACGAAGATGCGACGTCCTTCACCTACGACGCCAATGGGCAGCCCGACACGGTCACGCACCCGGACCAGTACACGAAGTACGAATACGACCTGCGCGAGCTGGTCAAGACGGTCAAGGTGGGCGACTCCGCGTCGGATGCCACTCCGAACGTCACGGCCTTCACCTACACCGACCGCGGCCAGAAGCTCATGGAGACCAAGGCCGACAACAACACGGTCGACTACACCTACTACCTCAACGGAGCGATCAAGTCCCAGACCGAGAAGAAGAGCAACGGCACGCTGGTCGCCTCGCACACGTACAGCTACGACGCGAACGGCAACCGGTCGCAGGACGTGGCGAAGAAGATGAACGCCGACAGCACCGGCGCGTACCTCGACTCGACCACCGACCACACCTATGACCCGGTCGACCGCATCAAGCAGGTGACCAAGACCGGCAACGGTGCGGGGACGGAGTCGTACGTCCACGACAACAACGCCAACGTCATCAGCCAGAACGTCCGGGGCGAGTCGTACGGCAACGACGACGATTCCGAGTACACGGGAATCGACAAGCCGGTGGCGACCGACCCGACGCGGGAGCCGTACAACGCCTACCGGTTCAACGGCAAGCGCTGGGACGTGGACTCTCAGACGTACGACATGGGATTCCGCGACTACCGGCCTGACATCAACCGCTTCACCACCCGGGATATGTACAACGGCGCGCTGTCGGACATGCGCCTGGGCGTGGACGCGGTGACCGGCAACCGGTACGCCTTCACCGGCGGCAACCCGGTCAGCCGGATCGAGATCGACGGCCATGAGTGCTGGGGCTCGAGCGGCTGTTACGAGGACAAGACCCCGACGCTTTCCGACTCGGACCGCGATTTCCTGTGCACGTACGGGTACATGGGGTGCCCCAACAAGTCCAAGGGCATTCCGGAGGAGGACGTGCCGGCCGACGAGAGCCCGACCGAGTCGGTTCCGGCGGTCACCGGTTACGGCGATCACGCGGACGCGGCGCAGAAGACCACTCGACAGGTCTGCAATCAGCCGATCGGAAGGGGAAAGAGCGTCTGCTCGACGGTGTCGCCGTACGCCTGGAAGAACAATTCGAGCAATGCTGACGTACACACCACTGGAGACTGCTACAACGCTTCGTTCTCGTTCCTCGTCGGTTTGGGTTTCGAATACTGCAGCATGAGCTCGGATAACGGCGAGAGCGGTAGCACACTCTCCATCGGCCCACAGCTCGGCATCGGTGGGTCGGCGTCTAGGGGAGTCGTGGCGAGCAACGTCGAAAGCTACACAGAATTGTCAGGGTGGGGCGTCGATGCCGAATTCGCCGGAGGTGAAGTCGTTGGCGGCTACATTGACGGGTGAGTTCCTATCGACACCCCCGACGAAATCACACCCGAAGCGCCTGCCACCACGGGACCGCACGGTGGTGGCGCCTATACCGCCGAAGCGGGTGTTGGATTCGTCACTGGAATTGACGCGAGTGTGAACATCGACTACACCTTTGCGTGGTAGTTTCCACAGGCTGCGCTCGCTGAAGTGTTAAGAGTTCCGGGGGGGGCTCAAGCGCCCCCCGGAACGCAATTCTTGAGGAGGAAGTTGTGGGTTTGGCAAATCAGACGGGGGATCCAGGATCGGCCCCCTTCTTTCTAGCGGCCGCCGGTGGTGCGTTTTTTTGGGGCGTAGCCTACGTGCTCGGGTTCAATCCGCGCGAATACGGCACCCGTATGATGCGGTTCTTCTACTCCGCTTCCCCTCATCAGGTGCCTGACCGGCACTCCTTGATATGGCGGACGCGCCTGTTCGCTGCGGTGTACTTCCTGGTGGGTGCGGCGGTAGAAACAATAGCCGTGCTGGGGTTCCTCGGTAAATTCCCGCCGAGCTGACTGGCGGTCAGCTCGGCTTCGAGGAGACCAGGCCGCGGCCCGTCAGTTCGCCGGCTTGTCCTTCTTCAGCGTCACCCTTCTGGAACGGGGTGGTGCCGGCGAGGGCCGCCGCGGCCGTCCACGGGGCCGGGGCGGCCCACAGCCAGGACGCCGACGTCGGCAGGCGGTTCCGTTCCTCCAACCGTAGGCACTCCCTGAGAACCCCCTGGGACAGAGTGAGTCCCAGGGGGTTCGGTGGGTTCAGGGGTAGGTGGGTTCAGGGGTGGGTGGGTTCAGGGGTGGTCAGACGACCCGGACGCCGGGGCGGCCCGCGTCCACCCGCAGCCTGGCCAGCGTGCTGGGCGTCGACTTCGGCTGCCGTACGGTGTCCACGATCCGCACCCGTGCGTCGATGCCGTCACGGCGGACGTCGAGCAGGTGGTAGCCACGGTGGGCGTCGAGTAGCTTCCAGTGCGGGTTGTCCGGCATCCGCGGGTCCCACTCCCTGCGGAAGGCGTCCTGGTCCTGGTCGCCGTTGCTGGAGATGGACGTACCGACGAACTCCGCGCCGACGACCGCGGATCCAGGGTCGGCGTAGTCCTCCTTCAGATCGCTGATCATCGTCAGGTGGCGGTCGCCGGTGAGGACGACCGGGTTGCGGACGCCCTTGAACTCCTTCAGGAACTGGTTGCGTTCGACCTGGTAGCCGTCCCAGGCGTCGTAGAACCAGAGCTTGCCGGGGCCGACCTGGAGGTCCGTCTCGGCCATCATGATCTGAGAGGCGATCAGGTTCCAGCGCGCGGGCGAGTTCTGCAGCCCGCCCAGCAGCCACTGCTTCTGCTGCGCACCCAGCATGGTCAGCTTCGGGTCCTGGGCACCGTCCTGGGTGGTGGCCTGGTCGCTGCGGTACTGCCGGGTGTCGAGCACGTTGAGCCGGGCCAGCCGGCCGAACTCCAGGCGGCGGTACATCCGGATGTGCGGCCCGTTGGGTACGGCGGCCGCCCGCACCGGCATGTGCTCGTAGTACGCCTGGTAGGCCGCGGTGAGCCGGGCCACGAACGCGTCGTGCGACTGCTTGTCCGGGTCCTGGGGGATCTCGCCGGCGAAGTCGTTGTCCACCTCGTGGTCGTCGAAGGTGACGACGAAGGGGGCGTTCGCGTGCATCGCGGCGAGGTCGGGGTCGGTGCGGTACTGGGCGTACCGGTTGCGGTACTGGGTGAGGCTGAACGGCTCACCGGCCCCCTCGTGCCGCCGCACGCCGGTGGACGACGGCGTGGACTCGTAGATGTAGTCCCCGACGAAGAGAACGATGTCAGGATCCTGCTCCAGCATGTCGGCGTACGGCGTGAAGTAGCCGTGCTGCCAGTTCTGGCAGGAGGCCAGCGCGACGCGCAGGCTGCCGCCGGAGCTGGAGGGGGCGGGCGCGGTACGGGTGCGCCCGGCCTCCGACAGCTGACCCCCCGCCCGGAACCGGTACCAATAGCTGCGCCCCGGCCGGAGCCCCCTGACATCCACGTGAACGCTGTGCCCGTACTCGGGCCGGGCCTGCGCGGTGCCCCGTCGTACGACGCTTCTGAACCGCTCGTCCGACGCGACCTGCCACTCCACCGACACGGGGCGGTCGGGCATGCCGCCGCCGTTCAGCGGGTCGGGGGCGAGTCGCGTCCACAGCACGACGCCGTCGGGCAACGGGTCGCCGGAGGCGATGCCGAGGCTGAACACGCCGTCGGGCAGCGGGGTTTCGGCGGCACGGGCGGCGGCGGGCAGCCACAGCTGGGCGGAGGCCGCGGCTCCGAGCACCGCGGCGCCAGCGGTCAGAACCCGGCGTCGGTCGGTCGATCCTGCTCCGGTCATCGCTCCGGTCATGGGCGAACTCCCCTGCCTCGCGGGCCTCGTGGACACTGCGAAGCTCGCCGCCCGGGCAGTCCGCGCACTGAACGACGAGCTTCGCGTGCATGACAAATAGGAAGACAACAGAAAACCCGTTGCGGCTCGGAAACAACACGACGAACGGGATGTGGCCACAACGGGTCTAACGAGGCGTCAGGCGATGAGAACCGGTGAGGGCCTCACAGGAGTGAAGAGATGTGAGGACGATGGCTCGGGAGGCGTTTGGGGGATCCGTCAGAGTCCGGGTCGGGGCTCCCGGAGCCGGTTCAGGGGTTCGTCAGGGGGCCGGCGCACAAGGGGCTGGGTTCCAAGAATTGGCTGAAAAACATTCAGTGCCCGCGCGGCACAGGACACACCGCGCTCCCGCCCCGTCCGTCCCCAGCGGACGAGTCACACCATCCCCAGCCCCCACCCAAGGCGGGGGCGCAGCCTCAGCAGCGGGCCGGCACTTCTCGGTGCCGGCCGGAAAAATTCAGCCCGCCCGGCGTTTGCGGACGAGGCCGTTCAGGCCGAAGCGGGGGTCCGGGGGCGGCAGCTTCATCAGAACGGTTCGAAGTCGTCGTACTCCCGCTCCGCGTCGTCCCGCTCAGCATCCCGCTCCCGCCTCCGCTGCGCAGCCGGCCGCAACTCGTCCAGCCGGTGATCCTCCCCACGCCGCCCCAGCATCTCCGCCCCGGCCATCACAGACGGCTCCCAGTCGAAGACCACCGCGTTCTCCTCGGGCCCGATGGCCACGCCATCCCCGGCCCGGGCCCCGGCCTTCATCAGCTCCTCCTCCACCCCGAGCCGATTCAGCCGATCCGCGAGATACCCGACCGCCTCGTCGTTGTTGAAGTCGGTCTGCCGCACCCACCGCTCGGGCTTCTCCCCCCGCACCCGGTACAGCCCGTCGGCCTCCCGCACGACAGAGAACCCGGCATCGTCGACCGCCTTCGGCCGGATGACGATCCGCGTCGCCTCCTCCTTCGGCCGGGCCGCCCGCGCCTTGGCCACCAGCTCCGCCAGCGCGTACGACAGCTCCTTCAGCCCGATGTGCGCCACCGCGGACACCTCGAACACGCGGTACCCCCGCGCCTCCAGATCCGGCCGCACCATCTCGGCGAGGTCCTTGCCGTCCGGCACGTCGGTCTTGTTCAGCACGACGATCCGCGGCCGGTTGTCCAGCCCGCCGTACTCCCGCAGCTCCGCCTCGATGACATCGAGGTCGGACACCGGGTCCCGGTCGGACTCCAGCGCGGCGGTGTCCAGCACGTGCACGAGCACACTGCACCGCTCCACATGCCGCAGGAACTCAAGCCCCAGCCCCTTGCCCTGGCTGGCCCCGGGAATCAGCCCCGGCACGTCCGCGATCGTGTACACGGTCGACCCGGCCGTCACCACACCCAGGTTCGGCACCAGCGTCGTGAAGGGATAGTCGGCGATCTTCGGCTTCGCCGCGCTCAGCACCGAGATCAGCGAGGACTTCCCCGCACTCGGATACCCCACCAGCGCCACGTCGGCGACCGTCTTCAGCTCCAGGACGATGTCCCGCAGATCCCCCGGCTCACCCAGCAGCGCGAACCCCGGCGCCTTGCGCCGCGCGGAGGCCAGCGCCGCGTTGCCGAGCCCGCCCCGGCCGCCCTGCGCGGCGACGTACGACGTGCCGTGCCCGACCAGGTCGGCGAGCACGTGGCCCGCCTTGTCCAGCACCACCGTGCCGTCCGGCACCGGCAGCACCAGGTCCTGCCCGTCCTTGCCGGAGCGGTTGCCGCCCTCGCCGGGCTTGCCGTTGGTGGCCTTGCGGTGCGGGGAGTGGTGGTAGTCGAGAAGCGTTGTGACGGACTGGTCGACGGTGAGGATCACATCCCCGCCGCGCCCGCCGTTGCCGCCGTCCGGCCCGCCCAGCGGCTTGAACTTCTCACGATGCACGGAGGCACAGCCGTGGCCTCCGTTACCCGCGGCGACATGCAGCTCGACGCGGTCCACGAAGGTGGTCATGGGCAGTGCCTCCAGAGACGTACGAGATAGTTCTTGAGATGGGTCTGAGATGGGTCTTGTAGATGACAAGCGAAAGGCGGACCCGCCTTCCCACCAGGAAAGTGAGGTCCGCCTCGCGAAGTGTTCGGTCCAGGCCTGAGCTCAGGCGACCGGAACGATGTTCACGACCTTGCGGCCACGGCTGGTGCCGAACTGCACCGAACCGGCCTGCAGCGCGAACAGCGTGTCGTCGCCGCCACGGCCGACGCCGGCGCCCGGGTGGAAGTGGGTGCCACGCTGACGGACCAGGATCTCACCCGCGTTGACGACCTGACCGCCGAAGCGCTTCACGCCGAGCCGCTGGGCGTTCGAGTCGCGACCGTTCCGGGTGGACGATGCGCCCTTCTTGTGTGCCATTTCTCCTCAGTCCCTTACTTCGCAGCCGCGGGGATCTCAGTGACCTTGATCGCCGTGTACTGCTGGCGGTGGCCCTGGCGACGGCGGTAACCGGTCTTGTTCTTGTAGCGCAGAATGTCGATCTTCTGGCCCTTGTGGTGGTCCACGACCTCGGCCTGGACCTTGATGCCGGCCAGCACCCACGGGTCGCTGGTCACAGCGTCGCCGTCGACAACGAGCAGGGTCGAGAGCTCGACCGTGTCGCCAACCTTGGCGGTGGAAATCTTGTCAACCTCAACGATGTCGCCGACAGCAACCTTGTGCTGGCGACCACCGCTGCGCACGATGGCGTACACGCGGATCTCACTCTCTCGCTCGGGAACGGCACCCCCGCAGGCCAGCCGCCCTGCGACATACACGGACGACCTCTCCCGGTCACGACCCGTGTCCGGGAGGAAGAGGTTTACGGGGATGTGGCACGTCAGTCGACACGCCGACGGTCAAGGTTACGGGGCCAGGCCAGGGGGGTCAAACCGGGCCTCAGCGGCCGAGGCTCTCCCGGTAGGCCACGCACTCCTCGTAGGAGGGCAGCAGGCCCTGTTCGCGGGCCCGGTCCAGGGTGGGCGCCTGCGCGTCCTTGGCGGACAGCAGCGGGGGCAGTCCCGCGGGCCAGTCGATGCCGAGGGCCGGGTCGAGCGGGTGGATGCCGTGCTCGCGCTCGGGGGCGTAGCCCTCGGAGCAGAGGTATATCACGGTGGCGTCGTCCTCGAGGGCCATGAAGCCGTGGCCGAGGCCCTCGGAGAGGTAGACCGCGTGGTGGTCGCGGTCGTCGAGGCGGACCGCCTCCCACCGGCCGAAGGTGGGCGAGCCGGTCCGGATGTCCACGATCACGTCGAGGACCGCGCCGCGCACGCACTTGACGTACTTGGCCTGGCCGGGCGGCACGTCCGCGAAGTGGATACCGCGCAGGGTGCCCCGGCTGGAGACGGACATGTTGGCCTGGGCCAGGGTGAGCGGGTGGCCGGCCGCCTCGGTGAAGAGCGGGGCCTTGAACCACTCGTGGAAGCTGCCCCGGCCGTCGGGGAAGACCTTCGGCTCGTGCACCCAGGCGCCGGAAATCGAAAGGGGTCGCATCGCAGGGATCCTCAGCTCGTTCAGCTCTTCTTCTGCGGGTTGGTCAGGGCACGCTTGAGGCGCCCGGCGGCCCGCCGCCACAGCGGGCGCGGCGCGGCGGGCTTGTTCTTCGCGTTCTGCGCGTCCTTCGCGGCGGACTTGGCCGGCGGGGTGTGCCGGTCGATCACCCGGGCCGTGCCGTCGGCGGCCACCACCACGTCGACCGGGAGCCTGGTCCAGCGTGCCTCGCCGCGGGCGGGGGACGGCACGCCGATCCGGACCGCCCAGCGGCGCCCGGTGAGCTGCGCCAGCGGCAGCGGGGCGGTCACGGTACGGCCGTCCACCTCGGCGTCGGCGGGGAACTTGCCCACGTTCTTGCGCTCGAAGCGCAGCCGCACCGGATCCCCGGTCTCCACCGCGAGGTGCAGCGGCAGCGGGAGCCGGACGGTGGAGCCGTCGACCACGGCCGCGGCCGGGTCCATCAGCGCCACCGCCTCGCGCTCCAGCTTGCCGGTGTGCTGGTCGACGTCGAGGGAGAGATTGCCGGGCCCGTCGGTCCAGTACGGCAGGACCAGCCGCCTCGGCTCACCGGTGAACGCGGCCAGGCGCCCGGCCTCCACGTCCTCGCCGCGCACCGAGCCGAGCCTGGTCTCCTTGCTCCAGCCGCAGGACTTGATGCGCAGGTGCAGGTCCCAGATGCCCTTGGTCAGGGGCGCGCCCGCGGCCGCGGTCTGCGGGTCGAGCTCGGACCGCGCGGTGATCTGCTGGCGGAAGGTGCCGTCCCCGGCGGGCAGGAGATGCCGCTCGCTCTTGACGGGGAGGTAGTACTGCGTGGCGTCCTCGCGGTGCCGGACCACCAGGTCCACGTCGCTCTTGCCCAGGGGCGCGTCCAGCTTGATGCCCTGGTCGGCCAGGGCATTCAGCGCCTCGTCGGACAGGGGCAGGGCGAGCTGGTCGCGCTCGCCGTCCCGGCGGAAGGTCATCGGCTCGCCGTCGGTCTGCAGCTCGGCGTCGAAGCCGATCTCCAGGGTGCCGCTGGACCAGTTCAGGGAGGTGAGAACGCCGGTGGGCCTGATCCCGGCCTCCCACCGGGCGAGCGCCCGGATGTCATCGAAGCGGCCTGCGAAGACCAGTCCGGCGACGACCCGCTGGGTGAGGCCGAGACGGGCGACGACGCCCGGTCCGAAGCGCTCGGTGACCACGCCGCGGATCTCGCGGTAGAGCTCCTCGGCATAGTCCTCGGGGAGCTTGAGGAGGCGCTGGCCGCGCAGCCGCTCGACCATCTCGTTGCGCAGCCAGCGGCTGAACAGCTTGTCGCGCAGCGGGCCCGGCTCGGTGAGCTCCTCGACCACGTCGAGGGCCTCGCGGAGGTTCTTGAAGTAGCCGACCGGGTCGAAGCGCTGGAAGCCGGCGTTGGAGCCGTCGTCCCGGGTGATGTGGTAGTAGCACAGGTAGTCGCTGAGGACGGCGACGCTCTTGGCCCGCAGGTACGCCTCGGCGACGAAGACGTGGTCCTCCAGGCGGCGGCGGCCTTCCTTGAAGCGGATGTCGTGCTCGTTCAGGAACTCCCGGCGGAACATCTTGTGCGGGGTGAGGCTGTCGATCAGCGGCGCGTTCTCCACCGTGGCGCGCGGCCGGTTGACCCGGAACAGCTCCTGCGGGACCGGACGGCCGATGCCCGCCATCTTGCCGACGACCACATCGGCGTCGTTCGCCTTGCCGTAGTCGTACATCCGCTCCAGGGCCTCGTCGCCGAGCCAGTCGTCGTGGTCGGCGAACATCACGTACTCGCCGCGGGCGGCCGCGATGCCGGTGTTGCGGGGGCGGCCGGACCAGCCGGAGGACTCCTGGTGGATGACGTGGAAGTGGGGGTGTTCGGCCGCCAGTTGGTCGAGCCGGGCGGGGGTCTCGTCGGTGGAGCCGTCGTTGACGAAGAAGACCTCGAACTCGTCAGGGGTGAGGCTCTGCCGCAGCAGGCCCGAGATGCAGTCCTCGACGTACTTGCCGGGGTTGTAGACCGCGATGACGACGCTGACCTTGACTGTCACGCCGAGTTCTCCTTCTCGTGGACCCGGAGGATCTCCGGGAACGCCTCGGTGAGAGCCGCGCGCCAGTCGCGCAGCGGCTCGATGCCGGCCCCGGCGAACCGGTCGTGGCCGAGGACGCTGTAGGTGGGGCGGGGAGCGGGGCGGGTGAAGGCCTCGCTGGTGGTGGGGCGGACCCGGTCCGGGTCGGTGCCGAGCAGGCGGAAGATCTCCCGGGTGAAGCCGTACCAGGTGGTCTCGCCGGAGCTGGTGCCGTGGTAGACGCCGGCCGGGGCGGTGCCGGCCAGGGCGCCGCGTCCCAGGGCGGTCAGCAGTGCGGCCAGGTCGGCGCTCCAGGTGGGCTGGCCACGCTGGTCGTCCACGACGTCCAGGGTCTCCCGCACGTCCGCCAGGCGGATCATGGTGCGGACGAAGTTGGTGCCGCCGGTGCCGTACAGCCAGGCCGTGCGGACCACGTAGACGCGGTCCGGGAGGGTCTGCAGGACGGCCCGCTCGCCGGCGAGCTTGGTACGGCCGTAGGCGCTGCGCGGGGCGGTGGGGGCGTCCTCGGCGTACGGGGCGGTGGCGTCACCGGCGAAGACGTAGTCGGTGGAGACGTGGAGCAGGACGGCACCGGTGCGGGCGCAGGCGGCGGCGAGGTGGGCCGGGCCGTCGCCGTTGATCCTCAGCGCCTCGGCCTCGCGGGTCTCGGCGTCGTCCACGGCGGTCCAGGCCGCGCAGTTGACGACCACGGCGGGCCGGTGCCGGTCCAGCGCCTCGTGTACGGCCGCGGGGTCGGTGAGGTCGAGCGCCGCACGGTCCAGCGCGACGGACCGCTCGCCCTCGGCGGCCAGCACGGCCAGCACGTCCTGGCCGAGCATGCCGCCCGCTCCGGTGACCAGCCAGCCGGCCGGGGCACCTGCCTGTTCCGGTGTCGGATTCATGCCTCTTCTCGTCCTCTGTGCAGGATGGCGCGGGTCACCGCCGGGGTCCGGGCAACGCGCGGAACGCCTGAACGGGCCCGGGGCGGACCCGGGCCCGGAGAGGCGGGCGGCGCGCGTCAGTCAAGAGCAGCGCGCTCCTTGAGCGGTTCCCACCAGGCGCGGTTGTCGCGGTACCACTGCACGGTCTCGGCAAGACCTTCACGAAAGTCCTTGCGCGGCTCGTAGCCGAGCTCCTCGCGGATCTTCGTGCAGTCGACGGAGTAGCGGCGGTCGTGACCCTTGCGGTCCTCGACGTACTCGACGCTGGTCTCCCAGTCGGCGCCGCACGCCTCGAGCAGCAGTCCCGTGAGCTCCTTGTTGGAGAGTTCGGTGCCGCCGCCGATGTTGTAGACCTCGCCCGCGCGTCCCTTGGTGCGGACCAGTTCGATGCCCTGGACGTGGTCGTCGATGTGCAGCCAGTCGCGGACGTTGCCGCCGTCGCCGTACAGCGGGACCTTCTTGCCGTCGAGGAGGTTGGTCACGAAGAGCGGGATGACCTTCTCGGGGAAGTGGTGGTGCCCGTAGTTGTTGGAGCAGCGGGTGACGCGGACGTCCAGGCCGTGGGTGCGGTGGTACGACAGCGCGATCAGGTCGCTGGAGGCCTTCGCCGAGGAGTACGGCGAGTTGGGCTCCAGCGGGTGGGTCTCGGGCCAGGAGCCCTCGTCGATCGAGCCGTAGACCTCGTCGGTGGAGATGTGCACGAAGGTCTTGACGCCGGCCTGGTGCGCCGCGTCGATGAGCGTGTGCGTGCCGACCACGTTCGTGCGGACGAACTCGGCGCCGCCGTCGATGGAGCGGTCCACATGCGACTCGGCGGCGAAGTGCACGACCTGGTCGTGCTCGGCCATCAGCTTGCCGACGAGCGTGGGGTCGCAGATGTCGCCCTGCACGAAGGCGAAGTCCGGGTGGGCGCGCACCACGTCGAGGTTGGCCGGGTTGCCCGCGTACGTCAGCTTGTCCAGGACCGTGACCGCGACGTCACCGGGGCCCTGCGGGCCGAGCAGCGTACGGACGTAGTGCGAGCCGATGAAGCCGGCGCCGCCGGTCACCAGGATCCGGGTCGGCTGGGCGGGAGAAGTCCGGGCCGGGTGGGCGGGAGAGGAAGGGGCCGTCATGAAGAGATCTGCACCTTGCTGTGATCACCGAGCACGAGCCGGTGGGCCTTCGGGTTACGGGGAGCGGGCGTCACCTCGACGTCCCGCCCGATGAGCGAGGCCTCGACCCTCCGCACTCCGGTCACCGACGAACCACGCAGCACGATGGAGTACTCGATCTCGCTGTCCTGGATCCGGCAGTCCTCGGAGACGGAGGTGAAGGGGCCCACGTACGAGTCGTTGACCACCGTACCGCTGCCGATGACGGCGGGGCCGACGACCCGGCTGCCGCTGACGCGGGCGCCCTCCTCGATCCGGACCCGGCCGATGATCTCGCTGGCCTCGTCCACCGTGCCCGCGGTCAGCGGCTGCACGGTCTCCAGGACGGAGCGGTTGACCTCCAGCATGTCGGTGACGTTGCCGGTGTCCTTCCAGTAGCCGGAGATCGTGGTGGAGCGGACGTCGCGCTTCCCGTCGATCAGCCACTGAATGGCGTGCGTGATCTCCAGCTCCCCGCGCCAGGACGGCTCGATGGAGCGGACTGCCTCGTGGATGGCCGGGGTGAACAGATAGACGCCGACGAGCGCGAGATCGCTCTTCGGCTCCTTCGGCTTCTCCTCCAGGCCGACCACCCTGCCGTCGCCGTCGAGCTCCGCGACGCCGAAGGAGGTGGGATTGGGAACCCTGGTCAGCAGGATCTGCGCGTCGGGCCGCTCGGTGCGGAACTCCTCCACCAGGCCGGTGATGCCGCCGACGATGAAGTTGTCGCCGAGGTACATGACGAAGTCGTCGTCACCGAGGAAGTCCTGGGCGATGAGTACGGCGTGGGCGAGGCCGAGCGGTGCTTCCTGCGGGATGTACGTGACCTTGGTCCCGAAGCGGGAGCCGTCACCCACCGCCTCGCGGATCTCGTCCGCGGTGTCGCCGACGACGATCCCGACCTCCGCGATCCCGGCTTCCGCGATCGCTTCCAGGCCGTAGAAGAGGACGGGCTTGTTGGCGACGGGCACCAGCTGCTTGGCCGACGTGTGGGTGATCGGACGGAGGCGGGTGCCCGCTCCCCCAGAGAGCACGAGAGCCTTCACGTACTGTCTCCCATTACTGTGAACATTCGGGAAGAAAATCCCAATTTGTCGGAATTTAGAGTCAATCTCGGCTCAATCATAACCCCCTCATCAGACACTGATTCACGCCTCGTTCACTGAATCGACTCCAGTGTGACGGCCCTCGGTGGCCGATGTCACATCAGGGAAAGGACAGACCCGCCCCCGGTAGCACCGGGGGCGGGTCATGTTCTTCGTCCGAAGACCTGAAGAGGCGTCAGTCCTCGTCGGTGGAAGCCGAGACGGAGGACACCGTCTGCTCAGCGGCCGCGGTCTTCTTCGAAGTCGACTTCTTCGCCGCCTTCTTGGTCGTGGTCTTCTTCGCGGCCGTCTTCTTGGCAGCCGTCTTCTTGGCAGCCGTCTTCTTCGCGGCGGTCTTCTTGGTGGCGGCCTTCTTCGCCGTGGCCTTCTTGGCCGTCTTACGGGCCGTCTTCTTGGCCGGAGCGGCCTCCTCGGCCGCCGCGGCTTCGGCGGTCCCGGTGACTTCGGCGACATCGGTGGTCGCCTCCGCCTCGCCGGTCGGGGCCGCCGGGACGACCACGACGGCCGCCTCCTCGGAAGCGGTGGACGCGGTGGGCTTGCGTACGGCACGGCGCCGCGGGCGGGCCGGGGCCGCGCTCTCGGCGGGCGCCTCCGCGGCCGCAGTGGCCTCGGCCGGCGCCGCCGCCTCCTCGGCCTGCAGCGGCTCGGCAGCCGGTGCCGCCGTCGTCGAGGCCGTCTCGGGAACCGTCACCACGGCCGCCTCCGCCCCGGCGGGCGAACCGGCCGGCGCGGTCACCTTACGGGTGGCCCGGCGGCGCGTCCGCTTGGGCGCGGCCTCCTCAGGGGCGGGGGCCTCGACGACCGGGTCCTCGACGGCCACCGGCTCGGCGTGCGCCGCGGCGGCCGGCTCCGGCTGCACCGGACGCCTGGCCTCCTCCGCGGCGGTCACGTCCTGAGCGGTCGGCACCTCGGGTGCCTCGACGACGTCGGCCTTCTTCGCGGCCTTCGTCTTCGGGGCGGCCTCGGCCTTGGGCGCGGCCTCCGCGTTCGGCGCACCGGCCGGAGCCGACACCCGACGGCTCACCCGGCGCCGGCCACGTCCGCGCGTGGCCGCGGCCTCCGCCTCGGCGGCGCTGCTGTACAGCTCCTCGTCGGGCGCGAAGGCCGGCTCGGGCAGCGCCGCGGGCGCCGCGGGCGCCGCGGCCTCGGCGGCGACCTCGGCCTCGGTCTCCGCCTCCTGCTCGGCGGTCGGTACGGCGGCGACCGCCTCGTGCTCGTGCGGCTGCTCGGCGGCACCGGCCCGCGCCCGCTTACGGCGCTTGCCGCCGCCCCCGGTGGACGCCGCCTGGTCCAGGTGGACGATGACACCGCGCCCGTTGCAGTGGACGCAGGTCTCGGAGAACGACTCCAGCAGCCCCTGCCCGACCCGCTTGCGGGTCATCTGCACGAGCCCCAGCGAGGTCACCTCGGCGACCTGGTGCTTCGTACGGTCCCGGCCCAGGCACTCCAGCAGCCGCCGCAGCACCAGGTCCCGGTTGGACTCCAGCACCATGTCGATGAAGTCGATCACGATGATGCCGCCGAGGTCGCGCAGCCGCAGCTGGCGCACGATCTCCTCGGCCGCCTCCAGGTTGTTCCTGGTGACCGTCTCCTCGAGGTTGCCGCCCTGGCCGGTGAACTTGCCGGTGTTGACGTCGATGACGACCATCGCCTCGGTCCGGTCGATCACCAGCGAACCGCCGCTGGGCAGCCAGACCTTGCGGTCCAGCGCCTTGGCGAGCTGCTCGTCGATCCGGTACGTCGCGAAGACGTCGACCTCGCTCGTCCACTTCTGCAGCCGGTCGGCGAGATCGGGGGCGACGTGGGCGACGTACCCGTGGATGGTCTCCCACGCGTCGCCACCGCTCACGATGACCTTGGAGAAGTCCTCGTTGAAGATGTCCCGCACGACCCGGACGGTCATGTCCGGCTCGCCGTACAGCAGCGACGGGGCGTTCGAGCTGCCGCCGTTCTTGGACTTCTTCCGGATGTCCTCCCACTGCCCCTGCAGCCGCTCGACGTCCCGGCGCAGCTCGTCCTCGGTCGCGCCCTCCGCGGCGGTACGGACGATGACACCCGCGTCCTCGGGGACGATCTTCTTGAGGATGGTCTTCAGCCGGGCCCGCTCGGTGTCGGGCAGCTTGCGGCTGATACCGGTCATCGAGCCCTCGGGGACGTACACGAGGTAGCGGCCGGGCAGGGAGACCTGGCTGGTGAGCCGCGCGCCCTTGTGCCCGATCGGGTCCTTGGTGACCTGGACGAGGACCGACTGGCCCGACTTCAGGGCGGACTCGATACGGCGCGGGCCGTTGGCCATGCCCAGCGCCTCGAAGTTGACCTCACCGGCGTACAGGACGGCATTCCTGCCCTTGCCGATGTCGATGAAGGCGGCCTCCATCGACGGCAGCACGTTCTGCACCTTGCCGAGGTAGACGTTGCCGACGTACGAGACCGCCTGCTCCTTGTTGACGTAGTGCTCGACGAGCACGCCGTCCTCCAGGACGCCGATCTGCGTACGGTCGCCGTTCTGCCGGACGACCATCACGCGCTCGACGGCCTCGCGCCGGGCGAGGAACTCGGCCTCGGTGATGATCGGCACGCGCCGACGGCCCTGCTCACGGCCTTCCCTGCGGCGCTGCTTCTTCGCCTCCAGGCGGGTCGACCCCTTGATCGACTGCACCTCGTCGGACGGCTCCGCCTTCGGGCGGGGCTCGCGGACCTTGACGACGGTGCGCTCGGGGTCGTCGGGGGTGGGCTCGGTCTCGGGGGCCGTGTCACCGGCGCGGCGACGCCGGCGACGGCGGCGACGGCTGCTGCTGGAGCCGTTCCCGGCGCCCGCGGCCTCCTCGCGGTCCTCGCCCTCGTCGGCGTCCTCCTCGACCTGCTCGGCGGTGTCCTCGGCGTCCTGCGCTGGGGCGACCTGCTCGGCCTCGGCGTCCCCGGGCTCCCCGGCCTCGCCCTCGGCGGCCTCGCCACGACGACGCCTACGGCCGCCCCGGCGCCGACGGCGCCGCGACCCGGCGCCCTCGGCCTCGTCCTCTGCGGTCTCGCCCTCGGCCTGCTCCTCGGCCTCCTCCGTCTCGTCCTCGACGACGGTCTCGGCGGCGGCCGGGGTCTCGGGCTCCTCGCCGTGACCGCCCCCGCGACGCCGACGGCGCCGCCGCGACCCGGTGGGCTCGGCGGGCTCGGTGGACCCGGTGGAATGGGTGGGCTGCTCCGCCGGGAGCTCCTCGATCTCCTCGGCCTCGGTGTCGGCGGTCCCGGAAGCTGCCTCGGCGGCGGCCCGCTCCGGCGTCTGGAACTTCGGCTCGGTGAACACGGGCGGCTGGAACACGGCCACGGCGGGCCGCACCGGCCGCACCGGCACCTCGGCCTCACCGGCCGCCGGCGCAGCGTCCCGCGCGGGCGCGGCAAACCCGGTGGCGGCCTTACGGACCACCCGACGCCGGCCACGACGCGGCGCAGCTTCCTCGACACCGGCCGACGCGGACTCGGCGGCGGCCTTGCCTGCGGGCGCCTGCCCGGAGTCCTCGGCGGACGCCTGAGCGGCGGGAACCTGCGCGGGGGCAGGCTGCGCGGTCTCGGCGGCGGATTCGGCAGCGGTCTGGGCGGCGGCTTCGACCGCGGGGTTCTGGCTCACGGGGGCCTCGGTCTCCTCGGCGGGAGCCTTGGCCACGGCACCCTCGGTCTCGTCGGCGGCCTCGGCGGCCGGGCCGACCTGGACGGACTCACCGGCATCACCGGCAGCCGCAGGCGCCCCCACGGGCGCAGACTCGCGACGCGTGGCACGACGCCGGGTGCGCCGCGGAGCAGCGGGGGCCTCGGCGCACTCGCTCTCGCTCTCGTCGGCGGCCGGGGCGATCTGGACGGACTCACCGGCATCACCGGCAGCCACGGACGCCTCCTCGGGCGCGGACACGCGTCGTGTGGCACGACGCCGGGTGCGCCGCGGAGCAGCCGCCTCTTCGACGGCCTCCGCGCGCTCGGCACCGGCAGCCGCTGCGCCGCTCTCGGTCGGCTCGGCAGCGCCGGGCGTCTCGGCAGCCGTAGCGCCCTCGGCCGGCGTCGATACGGCAGTCTCAGCGGCCGAGCCGACCTCGGCGGACGCCGGAGCCGCGGCGGGCGACGACACGCGCCGCACGGCACGACGCCGGGCACGGCGCGGAGCAGCGGGCACCTCGGCGCTCTCGGCGGCCTGGGTACTTTCGGCGGCCTCTGCGCCCTCACCGGACGCGGCAGACGCAGCGCCCTCGCCGGTCTCCGCGGCACCGCTCCCCGCCCCGCTCACCTCGGCGGCAGCCGGAGCGGCGGCGGTCGTAGCCGGGACGACGGTCTCGGCCGCCTCTGCCGGGGCCGCAGACCCGGCGGGCGCGGACGCGCGGCGAACGGCGCGCCGGCGCGTACGACGGGCGGGCGCGGCCTCCTCGGCAACGGCGGAAACGGCGGAAACGGAGGCGGGCTCCACAGCCTCCACCGCCTGCTTCTCTTCGGCCTCTGCGGTTTCTTCGACCTCTCCGGCCTCCGCAGTTTCTTCCGTTTCTTCCGTTTCTTTCTCGGTAGCCTCGGTCACTACGACCTCAGGGGCCCCGGTGGTCTCATCGGTCCCGGCGTCCGCCACAGCCACCGCCGACTCCTCGGCCTGCACGGCTTCCGCGAGGTCGGTGGACTCGGCGGCCGGTATGGCCGGCGTGACGCTCTCGGCCGGGGCGTCGGAGGCGGTGGTGGCCGGCGGCCCCGCGGGGCGGGACGCGGCGCGGCGCCGCCGGCGCGGCGGCAGGGTGTCGCTGGGGGTGTTCGGTTCGGAACCCTGAGTGGGTTCGGTCGGTTCGAGCATGCGGGGGTTTCTCCCGTCAGGCTCCCGGGCGCCGCACCTGGTCCGGCTGTGCCGGTGACGTCCGCGGCTCGCGCGATGCGCGGTGTCCGCCGTCCGGGGCGCGGGCGCCGCACGGGAGCTCTCTGTGTCCTGTCTCGCCGGTTCCGTACGCCGAATGCGTACGGCCTGGCGAAAGTCTTCTGGTCGGTGCGCTGCCCGACCCAGGTGGCTCCCGAGTTCGAGGGCGGCGCTTCGACGTACGTCCCTACGCGGAACCTTCCTTACGCCGGCGCCGTCGCGGCGGCGGCCGGGGCGGCCGTCGTGAGGGCCTTGGCCGCCTCGCGGTCGGGCGCGAGCGGGTCGGTCACCGTGCCGGTCTCTTCATCGAACAGCCCCTGCGCCAGCCTGGTCACCGCTGCGGGGACCGGCGGCGCCAGGTCGGCCACGGCGCGGAGACCGGACAGGACGTCGTCGGGTCGTACGGCAGGCGTCACGTGCCGAACAACCAGCCGCAGTATCGCACAGGGCTGGTCGGTCGGCCTATCAGCCTGCGAACTGTGCGTTTCTGTTCCGTCGAGGCTCTCCAGGCTCACGACGGCGGACCGGGCGTCGAAGGTACGGACGCCGTTCTTGGTCTTGCGCTGCACATCGACGGTGCCGGCCGCGGTGAAGGCCGCGACCGCGCGCCCGGCGTCGGCCGGGTTCACACCGTCCAGCCGCAGCTCCCACACGGAGGCCGTCAGCCGGTCGGCGAGCCCGGAGGTCCGGGCTTCCACCGCGTCGACGATGTCGAGCCCGGCGGGCAGCGACTCGTCGAGCAGCACACGCAGCTGCTCCGGGTCGCGGGGTTCGGTGAGCGCGATCTCCAGGTACTCCGCCTCACTGCCCGTGCCGGTGGGTGCGGCATTGGCGTACGACACCTTCGGGTGCGGTGTGAACCCCGCCGAGTACGCCATCGGCACCTCGGCACGGCGCAGCGCACGCTCGAAGGCGCGCTGGAAGTCACGGTGACTGGTGAACCGGAGGCGGCCGCGCTTGGTGTAGCGCAGTCGGATGCGCTGCACCGCCGGTGCGGGCGGCGGGCCTTCGGGCTGTCGCTTGCCCAGGGGAACTTCTCCTTGTGTACGGCGGTCGGTCCGGGCGCCACCCCACCTGCGCGGAAGCCGTACCGGCTGCCGCCCGATCGACGTCGTGCGGTCCGTCGGCTCACTCCCGCATCGGCGGGGACATCTCGTGCCCGGTCCTTTGCTCTAGGGTACGCGTCTTCTCCAACGGAAGTTCCCGTCCGGCCACGACCTGCACCTTCTTCGGCTCACCGAACAGCATCCGGCGCAGATCGGCGCGGGCCTGCCGTACGGAATCCCGGACGGAGTCCCCGGCGGAGGCCAGCGCCTGCCGGGTGGCCCGTCCCACGGCCCGCGCGGCCTCGGCGGCGGGCCGCAGCACCGTGTCGCGCACCACGTGCCCGACCGGCGTCAGCACATTCCGGTACACCCACCGCACCGGTTCCACGAAGATCCACCGGAAGAGGGTCGCGAAGAACCGCCCGGCGGCGAGCGAGATGTGCCCGGCGATCCGCCAGGCGTGCCCGAGCGCGTCCCCGACCTCCCGCCCGACGACGGCGAGGACAAGCCCGAGGGGAGCGAGGCCCCACCGCCACAGGCCGAGCGCGGGCAGCACGACCAGCACCCGCACGATCCAGTACAGGCCGACCCCGATCCCGGTCACGCCCATGCGCACGAGCCACACAAGCCCGCTCACACACCAGGCGACGGCCCGCCCGACGGGCGCGAGAACCCACTCGTACACCCACACCGCCGGTACGACGACCAGAAACCGCACCAGCCACGCCACGGCCGTGTACACCCCGGCCCCGACCGCCGCGAGCACGGCCCCGACCCCCTTGAGCACCCACATCCCCGCACGCCCGAGGGGCGTCAGCACACGCGCGTACACCCACCCGAGCCCGGCCCCCACACCCCGCGCGACCCACGCCACCCCGGCTGCCACGCGCCGCGCCACCCACGCGAGCCCCTGCCCAACAGGCGTCAGCACACTCCGGTAGAACCACACCACCGGCACCACGACCAGCACATTCCCCAGCCACCCCACCCTCTTGGTGACCGGCACCATCACATAACGCCAAAGCCCCACGACCGGCCAGACGAACACGACCCGCCCCGCCCACCCGAGCACCCACGCCAACGCCCGCCCCACCGGCCGGAACACAGCATCGTTCAGAAACCGCCCACCCACCACAAGCGCGTCCCACACCACCCGCACCGGCACGACCAGCACCAGCACGACGATCCGCACCGGCACCCGGACGGCCACCGCGAGACACCCCTCGGCCTCCCCCGCCGGCGCGCCGCCCCCGGCCTTCTCCATGTCCATACAGCCGTAGACGCTCCCGAACCCCGTCCGGATCCAGCCACCCGACCAATACCGGGAGGGGTCCCCGCCCGGACGACGTTAGAAGTGGACCGCCAGGAGAGAGGCGTTCAACGAGCGCAATGCCGGGGGATATCCCCATGCCGTCGGAAGCCGTACCCCTCCAAATCGCCGCCGATCAGCTGGTGCCTCGGCCTCTTTCGCAGCCACCCTGTTCCTGCTCCTCGCCCGCGTCAGCCGGCCGCAGGCTTCTTGACCGTCAGCGGCAGCAACTTCTTCCCGGTCGGACCGATTTGTATGGCCGTATCCATCTGCGGGCACACCCCGCAATCGAAGCACGGGGTCCAGCGGCAGTCCTCGACCTCTGTTTCGTCGAGGGCGTCCTGCCAGTCCTCCCAGAGCCAGTCCTTGTCCAGGCCCGAGTCCAGGTGGTCCCAGGGGAGGACCTCCTCGTAGGTGCGCTCGCGGGTGGTGTACCAGTCGACGTCGACGCCGTAGGGGGCGAGGGCCTTGTCGGCGCACTGCATCCAGCGGTCGTAGGAGAAGTGCTCGCGCCAGCCGTCGAAGCGGCCGCCGTCGTCGTAGACGGCGCGGATGACGGCGCCGATGCGGCGGTCGCCGCGGGAGAGGAGGCCCTCGACGATGCCGGGCTTGCCGTCGTGGTAGCGGAAGCCGATGGAGCGGCCGTACTTCTTGTCGCCGCGGATCTTGTCGCGGAGCTTGGCCAGGCGGGCGTCCGTCTCCTCGGCCGACAGCTGCGGGGCCCACTGGAAGGGGGTGTGCGGCTTGGGGACGAAGCCGCCGATCGAGACCGTGCAGCGGATGTCGTTCGAGCGGGAGACCTCGCGGCCCTTCGCGATCACCTTCGTCGCCATGTCGGCGATCTGGAGGACGTCCTCGTCGGTCTCCGTGGGCAGGCCGCACATGAAGTACAGCTTCACCTGGCGCCAGCCGTTGCCGTACGCTGTCGCGACCGTGCGGATCAGGTCGTCCTCCGAGACCATCTTGTTGATGACCTTGCGGATGCGCTCGCTACCGCCCTCGGGGGCGAACGTGAGGCCCGACCTGCGGCCGTTCCTCGTCAGCTCGTTCGCCAGGTCGATGTTGAAGGCGTCGACGCGGGTGGAGGGGAGCGAGAGGCCGATCTTGTCGTCCTCGTAGCGGTCCGCCAGGCCCTTGGCGATGTCGCCGATCTCCGAGTGGTCCGCCGAGGAGAGGGACAGCAGGCCCACCTCCTCGAAGCCCGTCGCCTTCAGGCCCTTGTCGACCATGTCGCCGATGCCGGTGATCGAGCGCTCGCGGACCGGGCGCGTGATCATGCCCGCCTGGCAGAAGCGGCAGCCGCGCGTGCAGCCGCGGAAGATCTCGACCGACATGCGCTCGTGGACCGTCTCCGCGAGCGGCACCAGCGGCTGCTTCGGGTACGGCCACTCGTCGAGGTCCATGACGGTGTGCTTGGACACCCGCCACGGGACGCCGCTCCGGTTCGGTACGACGCGGGCGATCCGGCCGTCCGGCAGGTACTCGACGTCGTAGAAGCCGGGGACGTACACGCCGCCCGTCTTCGCGAGCCGGAACAGCAGCTCCTCGCGGCCGCCCGGGCGGTCCTCCGCCTTCCAGGCGCGGATGATCCCCGTGATCTCCAGGACCGCCTGTTCGCCGTCGCCGATCACTGCGCAGTCGATGAAGTCGGCGATCGGCTCGGGGTTGAACGCGGCGTGGCCGCCGGCCAGGACGATCGGGTGGTCCACGGTCCGGTCCTTGGACTCCAGCGGGATGCCCGCGAGGTCCAGCGCCGCGAGCATGTTCGTGTAGCCGAGCTCCGTGGAGAAGGACAGGCCGAGCACGTCGAACGCCTTGACCGGGCGGTGGCTGTCCACCGTGAACTGCGGGACGCCGTGCTCCCGCATCAGCGCCTCCAGGTCCGGCCACACGCTGTAGGTGCGCTCGGCGAGGACGCCCTCCTGCTCGTTCAGCACCTCGTAGAGGATCATGACGCCCTGGTTGGGCAGCCCGACCTCGTACGCGTCGGGATACATCAGTGACCAGCGGACGTCGCAGGAGTTCCAGTCCTTGACCGTGGAGTTGAGCTCTCCGCCGACGTACTGGATCGGCTTCTGCACATGCGGGAGCAGAGCTTCGAGCTGCGGAAACACAGAAACAGCAGACTCGGCGGCTTCGGCAGGCATCTCACGGACCTTCGTGTGCTGACGGGGGTGACCATCTAGCCTAACGCGGCCACGGACATCCCCCGCACGCCCGAACCAGCAGCCCCGCCACCAGCGGCCCCGCCCTAGACCAGCGGACCCTCCTTGATCCCGGCCCAGTTCCCCGGCAGCCGCGCCTCGTCGTCGGCCGCGCGCCGCTCCTCCCGGCCGTACAGCACCCCGTACGTGAAGGAGCTCTCCCTCGCCGCGTGCGCCTGCCGTGCCAGGTCCCGAAGGGCCTCGCGGGTCATCACGCTGTCCTGGTGGTCCCCGAGAAGCCCCTGCAGCGACTTCATCGACCGCATCAGCCCGGCCGCCGGTTCCCCGAGCACCTTTACGGCCGCCTCGGCCGCGTACCGGGTCCGCTTGGCCTTCTTCCGCGCCTCGTGCAGCGCGAAGTCGCGGTCCTGGCCGGGCGGCAGGGTGAGGGCCTGCTCCACCAGCCCGGCCAGCCGCGCGAACTCCCTGCGCACGGCCGCGCCGATCACCTTCTCCGGCCTGCCCGCGGCGGCCTTCGACAGCGGCGGGTCGGCGACCAGCGCGTCCAGCGTGTCGAGCAGCTGCAGATACCTTTTTCCGTCCAGTACGGCGATCAGTCGGCGCCGGGAGCCGCCGCGGCGGGCGTGGGACCAGGTGCGCAGGCGGGTGCGGACGGGGCCGGTGACCAGGGTGCGGGGCAGTTCGTCCAGGGCTGCGGTGAGGCGGTCTATGAGCACCTCCTGGTCGCGGTCGACGCCCAGCTCGCCCGCGAGCCACTTCAGCTCCTCGCCGATCGGGTCGGTCACGGTCCGCTCGAGGACCCTGCCGTACGAGCGGAAGGCGCTGCGCAATCGGCGGGTGGCGACGCGCATGCGGTGCACGGAGTCGTACTCGTCGCGCCGTACGGCGGGGTCGAGCGAGACGATCGCGTCCCGCTGGGCGCGGACGTAGGCGAGGACGTGATCGCCGGCGGTGGCGGGGCCGGTCTCTGCGGGCTTCGGGGCGGGCTTCCCCTTGGCCTTCTTATTCCTGGCCTTCTTGGGGGCCGTCTCCTCCAGCGCTCTGGCCAGTTTCGATGCCGAGGCCGAGGGGCGGACGCCGGCCTTGCGCAGCCGCTTGTCGACCTTGTCGAGGAACGCCGGGTCCGTGCCGTCGGCGAGTTCGATCTCGATCTCGGTCCACTGGGTGCCGGTGCCGTCGCCGGTGAGGCGTTCGGCGCGTACGGCGTCCACGCTGGCCTCGGCGAGGAGGGTGCCGTCGGCGTCGACGAGGTGGCGTACGTCGCGGTCGGAGCGGAGGCGGACGAGCGGGAGGAGCTCGGTGTCCCGGACGCGGGAGCGGATGAGGCCGGCGAGGCTGCGGGGCAGGGTGTCGGAGAGCGGGGCGTGGATCTCGTCCCGGACGCCCGGGCCGACCGGGAACTTCAGATGCCAGCCGGCGTCGGTTCCGCCGGTCCGGCGGCGCAGGGTGATGGCGGCAGCGGCAAGGCGCTGATCAGCGGTGTCGTAGTACGTCGCATCGAGTTGTGCGACTCCCTTGTCGATGACGGCCGCGACACCGGCGACGCCGGTCAGGTCGGGCAGGCCGCTCAGTTCGGACTCGTACTTCCGCTCGATCTCGCGCTTCGTGTCCGCCATGGCCCGAATCTAATCGCGACCGGGACGATATGACAGGGCATATGAAAGGTGAATTCCACCCGAACACGCGGCAATTGGTCACGGAGGGTGCGCAATCCGAGGCCACAGGGTGACCGTCGGCGCCATTGAGGTTTCCTGATGGGCGACCGTTGGCCGGTGCCGCCGGAGGGTGCGCTCGCCGGCGCTGGCGGGGTGCCTCCCAGGCCCTTGAGGCACTGGGGGAGGCACGACTGCCCGCTTAAGACGACGGCTGCGCGCACCCCACGCATCCGCAGTCGCCGACGGCGGGCAGGGGATGTGTCGGCGCGGCCCCGACCCGCCCACCGGCCCAAGCCCAGCGCAGCGGCTACGCCGACATGGGGCGTTGGGCTCTGATCGACTGGAGCAGGCCGACCGCTATCCATACCGCGAACATGGAGGAGCCGCCGTAGGAGACGAACGGCAGGGGGAGGCCGGTGACCGGCATGATGCCCAGGGTCATGCCGATGTTCTCGAAGGTCTGGAACGCGAGCCAGGCCACGATTCCGGCGGCGACGATCGTGCCGTAGAGGTCGCTCGTCTCGCGGGCGATGCGGCAGGCGCGCCACAGGACGACGCCGAGCAGGACGATGATGAAACCGGCGCCGACGAAGCCCAGTTCCTCGCCCGCGACCGTGAAGACGAAGTCTGTTTGTTGTTCGGGGACGAACTGTCCCGTTGTCTGGGAGCCGTGGAACAGGCCGGCTCCGGTCAGGCCTCCCGAACCGATCGCGATGCGTGCCTGGTTGGTGTTGTAGCCGACGCCCGCCGGATCCAGGCTGGGGTTCGCGAAGGCCGCGAAGCGGGCGATCTGGTAGTCGTCCAGAACACCCAGCTGCCAGACCGCGATCGCGCCGACGGTGCCCGCCCCGATCAGGCCGAACACCCAGCGATTGGACGCACCGGACGCAAGCAGCACGCCCAGCACGATGATCACCATCACCATGACCGACCCGAGGTCGGGCATCAGCATCACGATCAGCATCGGCACGGCGGCAAGCCCCAGCGCCTGCACCACCGTGCGGTGGTCGGGGTACTGCCTGTCCCCCGCGTCCACTCTCGTCGCCAGCAGCATCGCCATGCCCAGGATGATCGTGACCTTCACGAACTCCGAGGGCTGCAGGGAGAAGCCGCCGGGAAGCTTGATCCAGGAGTGGGCGCCGTTGATGGTGGAGCCGAGCGGTGTGAGCACCAGCAGGATCAGGAAGACCGAGACGCCGTACAGGATCGGCACGGCCGTGCGCAGGGTGCGGTGGCCGAGCCAGACCGTGCCGACCATCAGGGCCAGGCCGATGCCGGTGTTCAGCAGATGCCGGACCAGGAAGGAGTACTGGTCGCCCTGGTTGAGCTCGGTACGGTTGCGGGTCGCCGAGAAGACGAGGAGCGAGCCGATCAGCGACAACGCCGACGCCGACAGCAGCAGCGGCCAGTCGAGCCGCCGCGCCACGGAGTCCCGCGCGAAGATCCGCGTCCACCCGGCCCGTTCGGGCCCGTACCCGGAGACCTGGAAGCTGTTCACACCGGTCATCACACCAACCCCCGGCACCGGCCGGTCCGCCGTCGTCGGCGCCGGCGGCGCGTGTCACGGTTGCCCGCCTCCGGGCTCGGCACCGTCGCCGCCGTCTGCTGCTGCCCGGCCGCCTCCACCGGCGGCTGCTCGCTCGCCTGCTCCTCCGGCAGCGGATACACCGGCACCTTCGGCACGGCGATCGTCCCGTCCGCCTCGACCTTCGGCAGATCCTTCTGCGGCGTCGGCAGCAGCGCCTTCTTCGCGTCGATCGCGCCGTCCTTCTGGACGCCGTACAGCGCGTTGTAGATGTTGCGCACGGCGGGTCCCGAGGCGCCGGAGCCCGTACCACCCTGGGAGATCGTCATGACGACCGTGTAGTCCTTGGTGTACGTCGCGAACCACGAGGTCGTCTGCTTGCCGTAGACCTCGGCGGTACCCGTCTTGGCGTGCATCGGGATCTTGTCCTGCGGCCAGCCGTCGAAGCGCCAGGCGGCCGTACCACGGGTGGCGACTCCCGCGAGGGCTTCGTCTATCTTGTCGCGGGTCTTCTGCGTCATCGGCAACTTCCCGTGCGACTTCGGCTTGATCGGCATCGTGTGCTTGCCGTCGGCGCTGACGACCGCCTTGCCCACGCTCGGGTTCCACAGCGTGCCGCCGTTGGAGATCGCCGAGTAGATGGTGGCCATCTGGATGGGCGTGACGAGGGTGTCGCCCTGGCCGATGGAGTAGTTGACGGAGTCACCCGCGCGCATCCGGTTGCCTTCGAGGCAGTTCTCGTAGGCGATGCGCTGGGCGTAGTCGCCGTTCTTCTTACCGGTCTTGCACCAGGCGTCCTTGTTGGCCTTCCAGTAGTCCTGCTTCCACTGGCGGTCGGGGACGCGGCCGGTGACCTCGTTGGGCAGGTCGATGCCGGTCTCCTTGCCGAGGCCGAACTGGTGGGCGGTCTTGTAGAACCAGTCGTTGGGGTGCTTCTTCGGCTTGTTGCCGCCGTCCTTCTTCCACTCCTCGTGGGAGAGCCGGTAGAAGACGGTGTCGCAGGAGACCTCCAGGGCGCGGCCGAGGCTGATCGGGCCGTACCCCTTGGACTCGAAGTTCTTGAAGACCTGGCCGCCGATCGAGTACGAGCTGGAGCACTGGTAGGGGCCGTTGAAGGAGTGGCCGGCGTTGATCGCGGCGGCGGTCGGGATGACCTTGAAGATGGAGCCGGGGGCCGACTGGCCCTGGATCGCCCGGTTCAGCAGCGGGTAGTTGGAGGTCTTGCCGGTGAGCCGGTTGTAGTCCTTGGCGGAGATGCCACCGACCCAGGCGTTGGGGTCGTAGTTCGGGTTGGACGCCATGGCGACGACCCGGCCCGTCTTGGACTCCATCACCACGACCGCGCCGGAGTCGGCCTTGTAGTTCCGGCCGGTGTTCCGGTCGAACTCCTTGCGGGCGTCCTTCATCGCCTTCTGCAGCTCGTATTCGGCGACCCGCTGCACGCGGGCGTCGACGCTGGTGACGAGGTTGTCGCCGGGCTGGGCGGGGTCGGCCTCGGCCTTGCCGATGACGCGGCCGAGGTTGTCGACCTCGTAGCGGGTGACGCCGGCCTTGCCGCGCAGCTCCTTGTCGTACTGGCGCTCCAGCCCCGAGCGGCCGACCTGGTCGGAGCGCAGGTAGGGCGAGTCGGTGTTCTGGGCCTGCTGGATCTCCTCGTCGGTGACCGGGGAGAGGTAGCCGAGGACCTGCGCGGTGTTGGCCTCGCCGGGGCTCGGGTAGCGGCGCACGGCCTCCGGCTCGGCGGTGATGCCGGGGAAGTCCTCGGCGCGCTCGCGGATCTGCAGGGCCTGCTTGGGAGTGGCCTCGTCGGTGACGGGGATCGGCTGGTACGGCGAGCCGTTCCAGCAGGGCTGCGGCGTCTTGGCGTCGCACAGCCGGACCTTGTCCATGACCTCCTTGGGCGTCATGCCCAGCACCCCGGCGAGCTTGGTGAGGACGGCCTTGCCGTCGTCCTTCATCTTCAGCAGGTCGGTGCGGGAGGCGGAGACCACGAGCCGGGTCTCGTTGTCGGCGAGGGGCACTCCGCGCGCGTCCAGGATCGAGCCGCGCACGGCGGGCTGGACGACCTGCTGGACGTGGTTGCCGGAGGCCTCCTTGGCGTAGGCGTCGCCCTCGCGGATCTGGAGGTACCACAGGCGCCCGCCGAGGGTGCCGAGGAGGGAGAGGACGAGGATCTGGATGACGACGAGCCGGATCTGGACGCGGGGCGTCCGGCCGGTCTCGGGAATGTTGGTCATGGGCGCAGCCCATTCGTTGGAAGGGTGGTGGCGGGGGACGGGCGGGCGGTCACTGCGGCGGCCTCCCCCTCTCAGTGTGCGTACGAGTTGGCGCGTGCGGGTGACGAGTCCGGGTGTGCGAGCAGCACATCCGGGTGTACGAGTGAGGAACGACGGGCCCGCGCGGCGGGGTTCCGCTCCGGCTCACCCGTCCGGGTGAACTCCTGTGCGGTCACAGCCGTTTGACCCCCTTGATGCGCCCGGCGCGCGCTAGCCGCGCCCGTGCCGCCTTCATTCGCATGCCGCCCCGCTGCCCGCCGATCTTCAGACCGGTGCCGCCGGAGAGCCAGCCGGTCGAGATGTCGGTCGCCTTGGCGGCGGCGGAGTTGGTCCCGGCGAGCGGGTCGTTCTCGGCGCGCCGGGCCAGCGCCATGATGCCGGGGACGACGAAGGGGGCGAGCAGCAGGTCGTACAGGGCGGCCGTGAACAGCAGGCTGCCCAGGCCCACATGGCGGGCGGCGGTGTCGCCGACGAGGGCGCCGACCCCGGCGTACAGCAGGGTGGAGCCGATCGCGGCGGCGGCGACCACGGCCATCGGTCCGGTGGCCGACTTCAGCCGGCCGTGGTCCGGTTTCACCAGGCCCGCGAGGTAGCCGATGACGCACAGCACGAGGGCGTAGCGGCCGGCGGCGTGGTCGGCGGGCGGGGCGAGGTCGGCGAGCAGTCCGGCGCCGAAGCCGACGAGGGCGCCGCCGACATGGCCGTAGACCATGGCGAGGCCCAGGACGGTGAGCAGCAGCAGGTCGGGGACGGCGCCGGGCAGGTGGAGCCGGGCGAGGATGCTCACCTGGAGCACGAGGGCGACGACGATCAGGGTGGAGGACAGCAGGATCCGGTTCACGCGCATGGGACTGAAACTCCTACTGCTGCTCTTGGCCGGACTGGCCGTCGGCGGGCACCGCGGCGGACGGGGTCACGGTCACCGTCACCGTCGGGGTGGGGGTCGGCTTGGGCCGGGGCGGGAGCACCGTGTCGCGTGGGTCCTTCTTCGGGGCCTGGACGACGACGCCGACGACGTCGAGCTTGGTGAAGCTGACGTACGGAGTGACGTACAGCGTGCGGGTCAGGTCGCCGCCGGAGGGATCGACGCGGGAGACGACGCCGACCGGCACGCCGGGCACGAACGGCCGGTCGGCCTGGGAACCGAAGGTGACGAGGCGGTCGCCCTTCTTCACCTTCGCCTTGCCGTTGAGGAGTTCGACGCGCAGCGGGCGGTCGCCCTGACCGGAGGCGAAGCCGAGTTCGTCGCTGGACTCCATGCGGGTGCCGACGGTGAAGTCGGGATCGCTGGCGAGCAGGACGGTGGCCGTGTTGGGTCCGACGGTGGTGACGCGGCCGACCAGACCGTCGCCGTTGAGCACGGTCATGTCGCGTTTGATGCCGTCGTTGGCGCCGACGTCGACGGTGATGGTCCAGGAGAAGCCCTGCGCCGCCCCGATGGCGATGACCTCGGCGCCCTTGATGCCGTACTGGCCCGCGCCGGCGACCTTCAGCATCTTGTCGAGCTGCTTGAGGCGGCTGCGGCTGCGGTCGTCGCTGCCGAGTCTCGCTTTGAGAGCCGCGTTCTCCTTCTCCAGCCCGGCGATCCGGTCGTGTCGGTCACCGGAGTCACGGATGGCGGAAACGGCGTTGCCGATCGGGTCGACCGCGCTCGACACGCCGCTCTCGATCGGGCCGAAGACCGTCGCCGCAGCCTGCCGGGCACCGTCGACCGGTGAGTCCTCCCCGCCGCGAATATCCACCGTGATCATTGCGAACGCGATGGCGATCAGCAGCACCAGGAGCAGCCGGCTCTCTCGTGTGTCCCTCACGTGCGGCGGCCGTGCCTTCCTCGTCGAGAACGTGTATGTGGAGAACGTGTATGAGGTGTCGGGGTGTTCAGGTGTTGTGCCGGAGCTCGTCCGTTTGTGGAGGCCCCGATGGGCGGAAGCTCGTTGTGCGGGCGGTTGCGCGGGTTGTTGTGGGAGAGCTTATGTCTCCATATCAACGATCCGCCGTACGAGAGGAAGTCATCCCGTACGGCGGAACCGAAGAGTTACGTCATCTGCGCGGCTGGGCGTCCAGCACCTGCTGGAGCGCCTCGAACTCCTCGACACACTTGCCGGAACCGAGCGCCACGCTGTCCAGCGGGTCCTCGGCGATGTGGATCGGCATGCCCGTCTCGCGGCGCAGCCGCTCGTCGAGGCCGCGCAACAGCGCCCCGCCGCCGGTCAGAACGATTCCCCGGTCCATGATGTCGCCGGACAGCTCCGGCGGGCACTTGTCGAGGGTCGTCTTGACCGCGTCGACGATCGCGTTGACCGGCTCCTCGATGGCCTTGCGGACTTCGGCCGCGGAGACGACGACGGTCTTCGGCAGCCCGGAGACAAGATCCCGGCCGCGGATTTCGGTGTGCTCGTCGGAGTCGAGGTCGTACGCCGAACCGATCGTGATCTTGATCTGCTCGGCCGTCCGCTCACCCAGCAGGAGGGAGTACTCCTTCTTGATGTGCTGGATGATCGCGTTGTCCAGTTCGTCGCCGGCGACGCGGATGGACTGGGCGGTGACGATGCCGCCGAGGGAGATGACCGCGACCTCCGTGGTGCCGCCGCCGATGTCGACCACCATGTTGCCCGTGGCCTCGTGGACCGGCAGGCCGGAGCCGATGGCCGCGGCCATGGGCTCCTCGATGATGTGCACCTGACGGGCGCCGGCCTGGGAGGACGCCTCGATGACGGCGCGGCGCTCGACGCCGGTGATGCCCGAGGGCACACAGACGACGACCCGCGGACGAGCCAGATACCGCCGCTTGTGAATCTTCAGGATGAAGTAGCGGAGCATCCGCTCGGTGATCTCGAAGTCGGCGATCACGCCGTCCTTCAGCGGACGTACGGCAACGATGTTGCCGGGCGTGCGCCCGATCATCTTCTTCGCTTCGGCGCCGACCGCGAGGATGCCACCGGTGTTGGTGTTGATCGCGACGACGGACGGCTCGTTGAGTACGATCCCGCGACCCCTGACGTACACCAGCGTGTTGGCGGTCCCGAGGTCGACAGCCATGTCACGGCCGATGAACGACATTGAGTTCCCCATCAGGATTCGTCTGGCCTTCCCACGAGCTTTTGAGGGCTTTTCAGGTCGGCAAAGGTGGGCGCTGTGACGTGAAGGCTTCCATGGTAGACGCGCCTTCGCGAACACTGCGGGAGGGTCTTCGCCATTGTCAGCAGATGATGCACCGCCCCGCTTGTGGAGACGGGCGTTCGGGGTCACTCGTTCCCTCGAACGCCGCGCATATGCAAAGCAGCCCGGAGATTGCGGAAAAGGCTGCCGGAGCCGGTGCGGGGCCTCGGGGACAAAGCCGCCGGATCCGCCGCTTCCGGTCCGCGTCAAGCACGGCTCGGCGTTACGCGCGGCCCGGGAAGAAGATCTTCACCTCGCGCTCGGCGGATTCCTCGGAGTCGGAGGCGTGGATGAGGTTCTCGCGCACGATCACGCCGTAGTCGCCGCGGATGGAGCCGGGCGCCGCGGCGATCGGGTCGGTCGGGCCGGCGAGCCGGCGCAGCCCCTCGATGACCCGCTCACCCTCGACGATCATCGCCACGACCGGGCCGGAGGCCATGAACTCCACCAGCGGCTCGTAGAAGGGCTTGCCCTTGTGCTCGCCGTAGTGCTGCTCCAGCGTGTCCTGGTCCAGGGTGCGCAGCTCCAGCGCGGTGATCTGCCAGCCGGCCTTGCGCTCGATACGGCTGATGATCTCGCCGGTCAGGCCACGACGGACGGCGTCGGGCTTGAGGAGGACGAGGGTGCGCTGGGTCACGACGGCTCCTTGGAATCAAAGGTTTGCGGCAGAACGAAGGTTACCGGGCGTGTCCCGGCACTTGTTACGCAGCGTCAGGTTCATGGCGTCACGCTGCGTCAGGTCGAGGACGTCATGCGGCGTCAGGCTGGTCGGTCTGCGCCGCGAAGCGTGCCTTCGCCTCGTCGACTTTTCTGCCGTAGTGCACCGACGCCCACCACAGGGCCGCGAACACCGCGCCCAGGAAGAACATCATCGGGACGAAGAAGCCGGCGGCGACCAGAGCGATCTGCAGGGCCCAGCCGAGGGCGACCCCGCCGGGCAGGGTGACCACGCCGCACAGCGCCAGGCACAGGAACATCGCGATGCCGCAGACCGTCCACACCGTGGTCATGGACAGGCCGGGGTCCTTCATGGCCACCAGCCCCGCGAAGCCGATGATGAAGAACTCGCCGATCAGGGTCGAGGAGCAGAGCGTACGCACGGAAGAGTCAGCCCTTTCCCAGGAGCAGTCGGGCCTCGCCGACGGTGATGACGGAGCCGGTGACGAGGACGCCGCCGCCCGCGAACTCGCCCTCCTCCTCGGCCAGCGTGATCGCGGCCTCCAGCGCGTCCGGCAGCCGCGGCTCGACCTGGACGCGGTCCTCGCCGAACACCTCGACGGCGAGCGCGGCGAGCGCGTCGGCGTCCATCGCCCGTTGCGTGGAGTTCTGCGTGATCACGACCTCGGCGAAGAGCGGCTCGAAGGCCTCCAGCAGCCCGCGTACGTCCTTGTCGCCGCTCGTCCCGACGACGCCGATGAGCCGACTGAACTGGAACGCCTCCCCGATCGCCGCGGCGACGGCCCGCGCGCCCGCCGGGTTGTGGGCGGCGTCGAGCACGACGGTGGGCGAGCGCCGTACGACCTCCAGCCGCCCCGGCGAGGCGACGGCGGCGAAGGCCTTGCGGACGGTGTCGAGGTCGAGGGACTCGGCGCGCTGGGCGCCGACTCCGAAGAAGGCTTCCACGGCGGCGAGCGCGACGGCCGCGTTGTGCGCCTGGTGGGCGCCGTGCAGCGGGAGGTACACCTCGGGGTACTCACCGCCGAGCCCGCGCAGGGTCAGCAGCTGGCCGCCGACGGCGACCTGCCGGGACACGACCCCGAACTCCAGCCCCTCCCGGGCCACGGTGGCGTCGACCTCGACCGCCTTCTTCAGCAGTACCTGGGCCGCGTCGACCGGCTGCTGGGCCATGATCACGGTGGCGTCCCGCTTGATGATCCCGGACTTCTCGCCCGCGATCTCGCCGGGCGTGCCGCCCAGCCGGTCGGTGTGGTCGAGATCGATGGGCGTGACGACCGCGACGTCCCCGTCGATGACGTTGGTGGCGTCCCAGGAGCCGCCCATGCCGACCTCCACGACGGCCACGTCCACGGGGGCGTCGGCGAAGGCGGCGTACGCCATGCCGGTCAGCACCTCGAAGAAGGACAGCCGGTACTCCTGCTGGGCGTCGACCATCTCGATGTACGGCTTGATGTCCTGGTACGTCTCGACGAACCGCTCGGCGGAGATGGGGGCGCCGTCGAGGCTGATCCGCTCGGTGATCGACTGGACGTGCGGGGAGGTGTAGCGGCCGGTACGGAGCTCGAAGGCGCCGAGGAGGGCCTCGATCATGCGGGCGGTGGAGGTCTTGCCGTTGGTGCCGGTGATGTGGATCGAGGGGTAGGCGCGCTGGGGGTCCCCCAGGACGTCCATCAGGGCGGCGATGCGGGTGACGGAAGGTTCCAGCTTGGTCTCGCCCCAGCGGGTGGCCAGCTCCGCCTCGACCTCGCGCAGGGCCTTGGCGACCTCGGGGTCTTCCGGATGTGCCGGTACGTCGGCCTCCGGCGGGCCGCCCTGGGTGCGCAGGGTGCGGCTGCCGGCCTCGATGACGGCGAGGTCGGGGTCGCGGTCGGTTTCGGCGGCGATGATCTCTTCAAAGGAGTCGCCGTTCGGGGGGAGGTCGCTCACGGGGCCCAGTCTACGGAGCCCTACTGACAAAGGGTGCGGTGGCTTGGGTGCGCCTATGGGGTGGGGTGGTTTGTGTGGCGGGCGGCTGCGGGTGGTGTGTGGTTGATCGCGCGGTTCCCCGCGCCCCTAAAACGGTTGGCGAAGGCCCCCGGTGCTTTCAAACGCTCCGGGGTCTTCGTCCTCGAACCCTACGCAGGCGGCAGCTTCTCCAGCTGGGCCTGGATCCGTGCGATGTCCTCCTCCGCCTTGGACAGGCGGGTGCGGATCTTGTCGACGACGTGGTCCGGGGCCTTGGAGAGGAAGGCCTCGTTGTTCAGCTTCGCCGTGGCCTGGGACTTTTCCTTCTCGGCGGCGGCGAGGTCCTTGGCCAGGCGCTTGCGTTCCGCGGCGACGTCGATCGTGCCGGAGAGGTCGAGGGCGACCGTCGCGCCGGCGACCGGGAGGGTTGCCGTCGCCGAGAAGCTGTCGCCCTCCGGCTGGAGGCGCAGCAGCTGGCGGATGGCTGCCTCGTGGGCGGCGAACGGCGTGCCGTCCAGCGTCAGGCGGGCCGGGACGCGCTGGCCGGGCTGGAGGCCCTGGTCGGCGCGGAAGCGGCGGACCTCGGTGATGACCGACTGCAGGCTCTCGATCTCCCGCTCGGCGTCGGCGTCCCGGAACCCGCTGTCCTTGGGCCAGTCGGCGATGACGATCGACTCGCCGCCGGTCAGCGTGGTCCAGAGGGTCTCCGTGACGAAGGGGACCACCGGGTGCAGCAGCTTCAGCGTGACGTCGAGGACTTCGCCGAGGACACGCTTGCTGACCTCGGCCGCCTCGCCGCCCGCCTGGAACGTCGTCTTGGACAGCTCGACGTACCAGTCGAAGACCTCGTCCCACGCGAAGTGGAACAGGGCGTCCGACAGCTTGGCGAACTGGAAGTCGTCGTAGTAGGCGTCGACCTCGGCGACCACCGAGTTCAGGCGGGAGAGGATCCAGCGGTCGGTCGAGGACATCGCCGACGGCTCCGGCAGCGGGCCGTCCACCGTCGCGCCGTTCATCAGCGCGAAGCGCGTCGCGTTCCAGATCTTGTTGGCGAAGTTGCGCGAACCCTGGACCCAGTCCTCGCCGATCGGGACGTCCGCACCGGGGTTGGCACCGCGGGCGAGCGTGAAGCGGACCGCGTCCGAGCCGTAGCGGTCCATCCACACCAGCGGGTCGACCGCGTTCGGGTTGGACTTCGACATCTTCTTGCCGAACTCGTCGCGGACCAGGCCGGTCAACGCGATGGTGTGGAACGGGACCTCGCCGTCCATCGCGTACAGGCCGAACATCATCATCCGGGCGACCCAGAAGAAGATGATGTCGTGCCCGGTGAGCAGTACATCGGTGGGATAGAACTTCGCCAGGTCCGCGGTCTCATCCGGCCAGCCGAGCGTGGAGAACGGCCACAGGCCGGAGGAGAACCACGTGTCCAGGACGTCCGAGTCCTGCGTCCAGCCCTCGGCGGACGGCGGCTGCTCGTCGGGGCCGACACAGACGGTCTCGCCGTCCGGGCCGTACCAGATGGGAATGCGGTGACCCCACCACAGCTGGCGCGAGATGCACCAGTCGTGCATGTTGTCGACCCAGTCGAAGTAGCGCTTCGACATCTCGGCCGGGTGGATCCTCACCTGGCCGTCGCGGACCGCGTCACCGGCGGCCTTGGCCAACGGCGCGACCTTGACCCACCACTGCATCGACAGCCGGGGCTCGATGATGGTGTGGCAGCGCGAGCAGTGCCCGACGGAGTGGACGTAGGGGCGCTTCTCGGCGACGATCCGGCCCTGCTCGCGCAGGGTGCCCACGACGGTGCTGCGTGCCTCCAGCCGGTCCAGGCCCTGGAAGGGGCCGTGCGCGGTGATCACGCCGTGGTCGTCCATGACCGTCAGGGACGGCAGGCCATGCCGCTGGCCGATCTCGAAGTCGTTCGGGTCGTGGGCCGGGGTGACCTTGACGGCGCCGGTGCCGAACTCGGGGTCGACATGCTCGTCCGCGACGACCGGGATACGGCGGCCGGTGAGCGGCAGCTCGATCTCGGTGCCGACGAGGTGCCGGTACCGCTCGTCGTCGGGGTGGACTGCGACGGCGGTGTCGCCGAGCATCGTCTCGGCGCGGGTGGTGGCCACGACGATCGCGTTGTCGCCGTCGCCGTAGCGGATGGAGACCAGCTCGCCGTCGCGCTCCTGGTACTCGACCTCGATGTCGGAGATCGCGGTCAGGCAGCGCGGGCACCAGTTGATGATCCGCTCGGCGCGGTAGATCAGCCCGTCGTCGTAGAGCCGCTTGAAGATCGTCTGGACGGCCCGCGAGAGGCCCTCGTCCATGGTGAAGCGCTCACGCGACCAGTCGACGCCGTCGCCGAGTCGGCGCATCTGGCCGAGGATCTTGCCGCCGTACTCCTCCTTCCACCGCCACACACGCTGGACGAACGCCTCGCGCCCCAGGTCGTAGCGGGACTTGCCCTCATCGGCGAGCTGCTGCTCGACCTTGTTCTGGGTGGCGATTCCGGCGTGGTCCATGCCCGGCAGCCACAGCGACTCGTAGCCCTGCATCCGCTTGCGGCGGGTGAGGACGTCCATGAGCGTGTGCTGGAAGGCATGCCCCAGGTGCAGGCTGCCCGTGACGTTCGGCGGCGGGATGACGATGGTGTACGGCGGCTTGTCGCTCTTCTCGTCCGCCTCGAAGTAACCCCGCTCTACCCAGCGCTCGTACAGCGGCCCCTCTACATCGGCCGGCGCGTACTGGGTCGGCAGTTCTGTGGCGGGCGCTGGTGGCTGCTGCTGAGCGTTCTCGGTCACGGGGTCAGTTTAGGGGTGTCGCAGGCGTGTCCCTAAACGCGTTTCTTCTTTGACATCCTCCCCGCGGCTGTCCGTTGCAGGGATTCCTGGTGGCCTCCGGTATCCACCGCGGCCAGGGCCGAGGCAGACGGGAGACTCAGGGGTTCACGCGTGCCCCGCACGCGTGCGAGGCACGGCCGACCTGTCGAGGCCTGCCGGTGCGTGCTGTTCACCGCAATGTCCTGCGGCAATGTGTGAGTGCGCCACGCTCGGTCGAGGATCACGACCGAGGCATTTGTGATCCGCGTCGTCGGTGTGCCCGCAAGAGGTGCAGGCGAAGGTATACCGGCTGACGCGTGACGCCGGGTCCCATTGCTGGCAGACACCACATGTCTGCGAGGTCCTGAAAGGCGGAACCACGACGAGTTCGGGCTCGCCATCAGTTCAGCCTGAGTGCGGTGCTGCGGGAGAGCTTTCGATCTTTCCGCAGTTCTTCTCGATCTGTCCCTGGATGGCCGCCACGAACTTGCCAAGGTTGCTTCAGGTCCGCGAGGCGGAGCCATCCCCTGAGGGGACGGATCGCGGCGGTGGGTGCCTACGCCGCTTCGACGGGTGAGCAGCCCGCCAGGCATCGAGGGCCGAGCGCGGCCAGGTAGGTGTGCGACCTGTGTAGATCGGGCGCGGGAAGGCATTGTTCGGACGCGAGTTGAGAACGCAGATCGCCTGGACGGAGATGCCTAGGTCGTCAGCCCGCAGGCTCCTGCCACGTTGCACGGGCACCTGTGGTCGCCCTCATACTTCTCCGCATCGTGCGGCGGAGCACCGTTGGCAATCGTCCGCCAGTACATCGAGCAGCAAAAACGTCCGCTCTAACGTGCACGTCAGAGCAGCCTTGAGATGCATTCATCCCCGGCGTGAACGCCGCGTGGCAAATAGCCAGCCACGGGAGGCCTTTCGCTCATGGGCCGTAAGACGGGCGCTCTACGACCGCTCAGAGTGTGATCAGCCCCCGACTACCCTCATTGCCTACGCCGTCTTCTGCTCGCCCGGGCCCCGGCCGCGGGAGTCGCGGGGGATGAGGGTCGGGTTGACGTTGGAGAGGACCACGTCGGCGGTGATGACCACGCGGGCGACGTCCTTGCGGGACGGGACCTCGTACATCACGCCCTGGAGGACCTCCTCCATGATGGCGCGCAGGCCCCGCGCGCCGGTCTGGCGGAGGATGGCCTGGTCGGCGATGGCCTCCAGCGCCTCGCGCTCGAAGTCCAGCTCCACGCTGTCGAGTTCGAAGAGGCGCTGGTACTGCTTCACGAGCGCGTTGCGCGGCTCGACGAGGATCTGCAGCAGCGCCTCGCGGTCGAGGTTGTGGACCGAGGTGATGACCGGGAGGCGGCCGATGAACTCGGGGATCATGCCGAACTTGACCAGGTCCTCCGGCATGACCTCCTGGAACTGGTCCTTGGACTCCGTCTCCCGCTTGGAGCGGATCTGCGCGCCGAAGCCGATGCCCTTCGCGCCCGCCCGTGACTCGATGATCTTCTCCAGTCCGGCGAAGGCGCCGCCCACGATGAACAGGACGTTCGTCGTGTCGATCTGGATGAACTCCTGGTGCGGGTGCTTGCGGCCGCCCTGCGGCGGGACCGAGGCCGTGGTGCCTTCGAGGATCTTCAGCAGGGCCTGCTGGACACCCTCGCCGGAGACGTCCCGGGTGATCGACGGGTTTTCGCTCTTCCGCGCGACCTTGTCGATCTCGTCGATATAGATGATCCCGGTCTCGGCCTTCTTGACGTCGTAGTCCGCGGCCTGGATCAGTTTGAGCAGGATGTTCTCGACGTCCTCGCCGACATAGCCCGCCTCCGTCAGCGCCGTCGCGTCGGCGATGGCGAACGGGACGTTCAGCATGCGCGCGAGGGTCTGGGCGAGGAGGGTCTTGCCGGAGCCCGTGGGGCCGAGCAGGAGGATGTTGGACTTGGCCAACTCGATGGCGTCGTCGCGGCCTTGGGCGCCGCCGTTCTCCCCCGCCTGGACGCGTTTGTAGTGGTTGTACACCGCCACGGACAGGGCCTTCTTGGCCGGCTCCTGGCCGACCACGTACCCCTCGAGGAACTCGTAGATCTCGCGGGGCTTGGGCAGTTCCTCCCAGCGGACCTCGCTCGTCTCCGCGAGCTCTTCCTCGATGATCTCGTTGCAGAGATCGATGCACTCGTCGCAGATGTACACACCGGGCCCTGCGATGAGCTTCTTGACCTGCTTCTGGCTCTTTCCGCAGAACGAGCACTTGAGCAGATCGCCGCCGTCACCGATGCGTGCCACGGTGTGCTTCCCCTTCGCCTGGGAGACGCCTAGGTCCAGCGGCTCCTGGTGCTGCCTTATGTCCGACGGTACCTTGCCGAGCCCCCCGTTCGGGCCCCCCTTGGCACGGTTCACTTTGTCGTGCACCGTGCCAAACCATGCCAAGGGGCGGCAGACGATATCAGCCTCTCCGCGTCAGCGCAGCGAGGAGTTGTCCATCTTGCGGGTCGTGATGACCTGGTCGATCAGGCCGTACTGCAGCGCGTCCTCGGCCGTGAGGATCTTGTCGCGCTCGATGTCCTCGCGGATCTTGTCGATCGGCTGTGTGGAGTGCTTGGCCAGCATCTCCTCCAGCTGCGAGCGCATCCGGAGGATCTCGTTGGCGGCGATCTCCAGGTCGGAGACCTGGCCGCGGCCGGTCTCGCTGTACGGCTGGTGGATCAGCACGCGGGCGTTCGGCAGCGCCATGCGCTTGCCGGGCGTGCCGGCGGCCAGCAGGACGGCCGCTGCGGAGGCCGCCTGGCCCATGCAGACCGTCTGGATGTCGGGCTTCACGTACTGCATCGTGTCGTAGATGGCCGTGAGCGCCGTGAAGGAGCCACCGGGGCTGTTGATGTAGACCGAGATGTCCCGGTCGGGGTCCATCGACTCCAGGCACAGCAGCTGGGCCATGACGTCGTTGGCGGAGGCGTCGTCGATCTGGACGCCGAGGAAGATCACGCGCTCCTCGAAGAGCTTCGCGTACGGGTCGTACTCGCGGATGCCCTGGGAGGTGCGCTCGACGAAGCGCGGGATGACGTAGCGGGACTCGGCGGCGGGGCCGGTGTACTGGCCCTGGAAGGCGCGCGTGTCCTGCGCGGCGTGGCTACGGTCGTAGAGGCCGCTGCCGGGGAAGTCGTTCACGGTGTCTCCTGAAAGGGGCTGAGGCGGTCGCCTGAGGCTGCTGGGGCTGTTCACCGGGCCCGGGCGGGGCCCCGGTGGGGTCCACGGAGCCACGAGGGCTCGTGGGGCCGCTCAGGCCCCGGTGCCGCCGCCGCCCGGCATGCCGGCGGCCGTGGGCATGACGTCGTCGATGAGGCCGTACTCCTTGGCCTCGAAGGCGTCGAACCAGCGGTCGCGGTCCGAGTCACGGGTGATCTGCTCGACCGTCTGGCCGGTGTGCTGGGCCGTGAGTTCGGCCATGCGCTTCTTGGTGTGCAGCAGCCGCTCGGCGTGGATCTTGATGTCCGAGGCCGAGCCGGCCAGGCCGGCGGAGGGCTGGTGGATCAGGATCTCGGCGTTCGGCAGGGCGAACCGCTTGCCGGGGGTGCCGGCGCTCAGCAGGAACTGGCCCATGGAGGCCGCGAGGCCCATGGCGATCGTCACCACGTCGTTCTTGATGTACTGCATGGTGTCGTAGATCGCCATGCCCGCCGTGATCGAGCCGCCGGGGCTGTTGATGTACAGGAAAATGTCCTTGTCCGGTTCGGCGGCAAGGAGCAGCAGCTGTGCGGTGATCTTGTTCGCGATGTCGTCGTCCACCGGCTGGCCGAGGAAGATGATCCGCTCGTTGAGCAGCCGGTTGTAGACCTGGTCGCCGAGGCCACCACCGATGGAAGGCTCGCCGGCGGCGGAGGGCATCAGATTCGTCACGTATCCACCTGCTCGTCTTGCGACGGCGTCGGGCCGTCTCACGTTGTTCTGCGTATTCAAGGACCCTAACGCCGTGGCCCTCCGGGGGAATCCCGTGTTGGGGGGTGTTCGCCCGGGGCGTAGCGCGAGTGGCTCCGCCGGTGGGGCCGGTGCGTTCTCGCCGCAGGGGTTCTGTGCGTCGGCGCGTGCGGGTTGTCTGTGGCTTGTCGCGCCCACGCGGCGGAGCCGCATCGACACAGCCCCGCTCCCCTTTCGGGTCGGCTGACGCGGACGGGCCCCGAGAAGCGCAGGTGCGTCTCCCAGAGCCCGTCATACGTGCGTCAAGGTGCCGTGAGGATCAGGCCTCGGGCTTGTCCTCGGCGGCGGCCTCCGGCTCGGTGGCCTCGGTGGCGAGCTCCGTGGCCGTCTCCGTCTCGTCCTCGTCGTCCAGGTCGATGACCTCGCCGTTGGTGTCCTTGACCGTGGCGGCCTCGACCACGACGGCCAGGGCCTTGCCGCGGGCGACCTCGCCGACCAGGAGGGGGACCTGGCCGCCCTCGACGACCGCCTGGGCGAACTGGTCGGGGGACATGCCGGAGGAGGCGGCGCGGCGCATGAGGTGCTCGGTGAGCTCCTCCTGGTTGACGTTGAGCTTCTCCTGCTTGACCAGCTCGTCGAGCACGAACTGGGTCTTGATGCCCTTGACCGCGGCCTCGCGGGTCTCGGTCCCGAACTCCTCGGCTGTCTTGCCCTGCATCTCCAGGTACTTGTCGAGGTCGAGGCCCATCTGGCCGAGCTGGTGGTGCTCGAGGTTGTGCGTGCGGGTGTTGATCTCGTCCTCGAGCAGCTTCTCGGGGACCGGGACCTCGACCAGTTCGAGCAGCTTCTCCAGGACGCGCTCCTGCGCCTGCGTGGCCTGGTCGTACTGCTTCATGTTCTCCAGGCGCTTACGGCTGTCGGCCCTGAGCTCCTCGAGCGTGTCGAACTCGGAGGCGAGCTGCGCGAAGTCGTCGTCCAGCTCGGGCAGCTCCCGCGCGGCGACCTGGGTGACCTTCACGGTGACCTCGGCCTCCTTGCCGGCCGCCGAGCCGCCCTTGAGCTCGGAGGTGAAGGTGGCCTCGCCACCGGCCTCCAGGCCCTTCACGGCGTCGTCGATGCCGTCCAGCAGCTCGCCGGAGCCGATGGTGTAGGAGACGCCGTTCGCGACGCCGTCCTCCAGGACCTCGCCCTCGACCTTGGCCTCCAGGTCGATGGTGACGACGTCGCCGTCCTCGGCGGCGCGCTCGACCGGGGAGGTGGACGCGAAGCGCTCGCGGAGCTCCTCGACCGCCTTGTCGACGTCCTCCTCGGTGACCTCGACGGCGTCGACCTCGACCTCGATGCCGGAGTAGTCCGGGATCTCGATGGCCGGGCGGATGTCGACCTCGGCGGTGAAGTTCAGCGTCTCGCCGTCCTTCAGCTCCGTGATGTCGACCTCGGGCTGGCCCAGCGGGCTCAGCTCGGCGTTGTTCACCGCGTCGGTGTAGAACTTCGGCAGCGCGTCGTTGACGGCCTCCTCCAGCACGGCGCCGCGGCCGAACCGCTGGTCGATGACCCGGGCCGGGACCTTGCCCTTGCGGAAGCCCTTCACCGTGACCTGCTGGTTGATCTTCTTGTACGCCGCGTCGAGGCTGTCCTTGAGCTCCTCGAAGGGCACCTCAACAGTGAGCCGAACCCGAGTCGGGTTCAGGGTCTCCACGGCGCTCTTCACGGTTCGGTCTCCTTGTGGCTGACTTCTTGGTTTCTGCCGGAGCCAGACAGGTCCGGCGGATTTCGCCGCCCGGAGGGCTTCAGAGGATCTCAGACCTGAGACACACGGGCGTGCAGCTTGCATAGTAACGGCAGCGGGTACACGGCCCAAAAGGCGATCACGCGGGGTGATCAGGCGGCGATCACATGAGGTGACCGGGGACCGGTCACGTGCGGTGATCGGTTGCTGGTCGGGGTGGCGGGATTTGAACCCACGGCCTTCCGCTCCCAAAGCGGACGCGCTACCAAACTGCGCCACACCCCGTCGGTGCGACACGTAGGGTACATGCCTCCGGGCACTCGGACCGCCGCATTTCCGCAGCGCCGCCGAAGCCGGGGGGCGTACGGGAACGGGGTGTGCGGTGAGAGGGTCGACCGGCTACGATGCCTCCAGTGCCGCGGTCACCTGACCTGCGGCGCGCGTTGTGCGGGCGTAGCTCAATGGTAGAGCCCCAGTCTTCCAAACTGGCTACGCGGGTTCGATTCCCGTCGCCCGCTCTGTGCTGATCGGGCCCGGTTCCGCGGAACCGGGCCCGATGCGTTTGCGTGGCGGTCGGGGCGGGGTGCCCTCACCCGAGCTCTCGGCTTCGTTCAGGCAGTGCGGAGCACCCGTCGCGGCCGGTCTGGGCGAGGGCGGCGGAGGCGGCGAGCTCGTCGGCGTCGGCGTACTGGCCGTGCACGGCCTTGACGGCGAGGTGGCGGCCGGAGCCGAGCGGGCGAGGTGGATCACGTCCATGCCGCCGGATCCGAGGTGGTCCTCGGTGCGGTGACCGCGCGCCTCCGCCGGGTCCGTTTCGCGCGGCGCCGCGCCTGTTCGTCCCCCACCCCCGTCACGCGTCGTCCGACGATCGACGAACGCGGGCGAGCGCAGTGGCAGGCTCCGGGGGCGCCGCAGGCCGAGTTGGGCGGGGATCCGGTCAGAAGCTGATCGAGTTGACGGTCTCCGCTATCGAGTTGAGGAAACGGTTGATCGACGGGGCCATGCCGGTCGAGGCCAGGAAGAAGCCGAAGAGGATGGCGACGATCGCGGGGCCCGCCTTGATGGACCCCCCGCGCATCAGCACCACCAGGATGATCGCCAACAGCAGCACCACAGACAGTGAAATGGCCACAACTGATCACACCCTCGATCGGTCCGCTCTCCCGGCCCGGGGATGCAACTCCGCGCACCCCCGCCAGAACCATCGTGCCACCAACTGCGCCGGGCTATGCGGTCGGTGGCACATCGTTCGGCCGGAAATCCGTCGGATCCGGGCGCAACCGGACGTGTTACCGCACTACCGGCCGGGTGCCGCATGGCAATTCGAGAAGACACCCGTCCCGGGAATTCGGCCGGATCGTTTCCGTCTTCATACAACACGTTTGCAGGTACAGAGAATTGACGGCGCGGGAGCCGACCGCCACTCTTATGCGTGACTTAGTCGGGATGAATCCTGACAAGGACGACACCAACAGCCAATAACCGGGAAACATCCCGCGAGTTTTACGGAAACCAGTGGACAACGCTAGGGTGCCTCAGATGTTCCACGCTGCCTCGTCCCCCGCAAGCGCAGCGAGGTCCCCGATCGTCTCCCCCAGTCACTGGCGGGAGGGTCCGTGACGTCGCCGCGACCGTACGGCAATCGCAGGGCGCCGCTTCCCCCGGCACGGTCGCCGGAGCAGGGAGTGCCGAGCCCGCGCCCGCCGCAGAATCCGCAGAGCAAGCAGGCCAGAGAGAACAAGCAGAACGGCAAGCAGCGCGACGCGTTCTTCGACAACGCCAAGTACCTGGCGATCGTTCTGGTGGCCATGGGCCACGCCTGGGAGCCGCTCAAGCATGACAGCCGGGTCGTGGAGGCCCTGTACACGGTGGTGTACGCGTTCCACATGCCGGCGTTCATCATCATCTCCGGTTACTTCTCGCGCAGTTTCGACCTGCGCCCCGACCGGCTCAAGCGGCTGATCACCGGCGTCGTCGTGCCGTACGTCGTGTTCGAGACCGCCTATTCGCTCTTCAAGCGGGTCATCGACCACGATCCGGGGCAGCAGATCAGCCTGCTGGACCCCTGGTACCTGACGTGGTTCCTGTGCGCACTGTTCATCTGGCGGATGACCACGCCCATCTGGAAGCTGGTGCGCTGGCCGCTGCCCATCGCGCTCGGCATCGCCATGCTGGCCACCGTCTCGCCGGAGATCGGCGACGACCTGGACCTGCAGCGTGTCCTGCAGTTCCTGCCGTTCTTCGTGCTGGGCCTGTCCCTGAAGCCCGAGCACTTCCAGCTGGTGCGCCGGCGCGCGGTGCGGATCGCGGCGGTGCCGGTGTTCGCTGCGGCGCTGGTCGTCGGCTGGTGGTCGGTACCGCGGATGGCCGCCGGGTGGTTCTACCACCGCGACGCCGCGCAGGAGTTGGGCGCGCCCTGGTGGGCCGGGCCGGTCATGGTGCTCGCCCTGTTCGGCTGCTCGCTGGTGCTGACGGCCTGCTTCTTCGCCTGGGTGCCGGGCCGGCACCTGTGGTTCACGGCGCTCGGTGCGGGCACGCTGTACGGCTATCTGCTGCACGGCTTCTTCGTGAAGGCCGGTGACTACCGCGGCTGGTTCGACCACGCCTGGCTGCACCAGCCGCTCGGCGAGATCTTCGTGACCGTCGTCGCGGCCGCCGGTGTCACGCTGCTGTGCACCAAACCCGTGCAACAGGTCTTCCGGTTCGCGATGGAGCCGAAGATGGAGTGGGCCTTCAAGCGGGACGCCACGCAGGCCGCCCGCGAGCGGCAGAAGGCCGGCCGGCGCGAGCCCGAGAAGGTCAGCGCCTAATCACCGTCGGACACCTCGGTGTCACCGTTCAGACCGAGAAGTGCGCGCATCCGTGCGTACTTCTCGGTCAGTCGTGTGCGGGTGGCCGCGTCGAGGACCGCGAGGCGTGCCGGGTCCGCGTTGTGCGCCAGGTCGGCCTCCTTCACCAGCAGCGCTCCGGGCGCGGCGAGGATGCGCGCGGCGTACGCCTCAGGCGGCTCCCCGGCCCGCTTCGTGACCGCGAGCACGATGTCCTTCGTACGACGGCTCAGGGCCGCCTCGCGCAGCCACTGCCGCGACAGCGCGTCGTCCTCGACGGCGTCGTGCAGCCAGGCCGCCGCGATCTGCTCGTCGTCGCCGCCGCGGGCGCGGACGCCCTCGGCGACGGCCCGCAGGTGCTCGGCGTAGGGCCGTCCCGCCTTGTCGGTCTGGCCCTCGTGGGCGGCGCGGGCGACGGATTCGATCTCGGCCAGGGTCAGCTGTGTCACCCGTCCAGTGTCTCCCCGCGCAGCGCCGCGCGGGCCGGGACGGTGGCCGCGGTCACGCCGAGGAGGAGGATCGCGCCGGCGAACCCGCCGTACCGGCTGGAGCGCTCCGCCGGCCGGGACGAGGACCGAGGTCCGCAGCAGGCCGACGGCGGCGGTGACGCCCGGGGTGCGCTCGGCGCGGCGTACGGCGTACGGCGTCCGGGGCCAGGCCCGGGTCGGCGGTGACGAGATGGTCGGCGAGGACGCCGGCCCGCTGCTGCTGTTCGGTGGTCCGCTCCTCGCGGACGAGCCGACGGGCGCCCCGATCGTGCTCGCCCTGGCGTTCTCCGTCACGTATCGCACCGGCTTGTCCGTGCTGCGGGCCTAACGCGGCGGACCCGCGACCTCCTCGAACTGGAGAGGCTCGGTGTTCCGTGGATCGGAGGGCCGGAGGGCCGTTCCCGGCTCATGGTGGCGCCTCCTCGTAGGAACTTGTGTTCCAACTGTCTGCCGCGTCAACGAGCGGACGTCGCCGTCAGGCCCTCGCGGCAGATCAGCAGTAGTGCCCGGTCGTCGTTGACGTCCTTCGCGACCGCCTCGATCAGATGCCAGGCGGCGCCGTGGAAGCCGCCCGCGACGTAGCGGTCGGCCTCGCCGGTGAGGCGGTCGATGCCCTCCACGATGTCGCGGTCGGAGGTCTCCACCAGGCCGTCCGTGAACAGCATCAGCACGTCGCCGGGGCGCAGGGCACCCTTCACGGGGTCGAACTGCGCCCCGTCGTACACCCCGAGCAGCGGGCCCTCGGCCGCCTTCTCCTCCCAGCGGCCGCTGCCCATGCTGAGCTGGAGGCCCGGCGGATGCCCGGCCGAGTACAGCTCGTAGTCGCCGGAGTCCAGGTCGAGGACCAGGTGGATGGAGGTCGCGAAGCCCTCGTCCCAGTCCTGGCGCAGGAGATAGCCGTTCGCGGCCGGCAGGAAGGCGTGCGGCGGGAGCGAGCCGAGCAGGCCGCCGAACGCGCCGGACAGAAGCAGGGCGCGCGACCCGGCGTCCATGCCCTTGCCGGATACGTCCGTCAGGACGACCTCCAGCGTGCGGCCGCCGTTCGTACGGGCCGCGACCACGAAGTCACCCGAGAAGGACTGGCCGCCCGCCGGACGCAGCGCCATCTCCTGGTGCCAGCCGCCCGGCAGCATCGGCAGCTTGCTCTGCACCCGGATGCGTTCGCGCAGGTCGAACAGCATCGTGCCGCCGCGCCGCCAGGGCACGCCGACCCGGCTGCGGAACTGTGCGAGCAGCAGCCCGAAGAAACCGCAGGCGGCGACGACCAGCACCACGCCGGGCGTGACTCGGGACGGACCCTCCGTGTAGGGGCCCAGCTTCACCGACTCCACGATCAGCGCCGTGGCCGCCGCCGCGTACAGGCCGAGCAGGCTCGCCGGGCGCAGCAGCAGGCCACCGGCGACGATCGGCAGGACCAGCGCGGCGGGCGAGAACCACACCGAGTTGACGAGCGTGGCCGTCGCGATCAGCGGGACCGTCAACAGCAGGCCGGCGAGCGCGACCCAGTCCGAGCCGTTCCCGCGGAAGTAGTCGACAGCGGACCGGCGCAGGCCGACGCGGGCCCGGTGCCACTGCATCTTCAACCGGGCCGGAAACGTCTCGGCGGCTGCGCGCCGTTCTCGTCCTGCTGCCATTAGTTCGGGACCCTATCCATCCGACCAGCCGCTTGGCACGGGAGGTCCCACTTGTCCCCCGTCCGAGGCCCGACTTCACAGTGAACTTCACGGAACGCGCCCGCGCCGCCGCCCCGGCGAAATTCCCTCGCTCGTCCCGCATTGCCCTGATAGGCATGGGCCATGGGCACTGACCTTGCGACACAATTGCGGGCGCTGCGGCGGGACGACTGGGACGGCTGGTACGACAACCTGATCCGCGCCTTCGGCGGGGTGCCGGAGGCGGACGAGGAACGGGAGCTGTGGAACGCGCTCACCGAGTTCGACCGCAGCATCGGCGCCTGGGACGGCGCCGACTGTGTCGGTACGGCGGGGGCGTTCGGCTTCCGGCTGACCGTGCCCGGCGGTGCCTCGGTGCCCGCGGCGGGCGTCACCATGGTCAGCGTCGCCGCCACGCACCGGCGGCGCGGCGTGCTGACGTCCATGATGCGGCGGCAGCTGGACGATGTGCGCTCCTGGGGCGAGCCGCTGGCCGTCCTGACGGCCTCCGAGCCGGCGATCTACGGCCGGTTCGGGTACGGGGCGGCCACCTTCCAGATCCACGCCGAGCTCGACACCGCCCGCGTGAGCCTGTCGGTGCCGGACGGCACCGATGCCGTACGGCTGCGGTACGCGGCGCCCGCCGACGCCCTCGACACTTGTGAGGCGGTGTACGCGCGGCTGGTGCCGCTGCGGCCGGGGATGCTGGCGCGGATGCCCGGCTGGGAGCAGGTGGGGCTGCTCGACCCGGAGAAGGACCGGGACGGGGCGTCGGCGTTGCAGTGCGTGATGGCCGAACGGGGTGGTGAGACGGTCGGGTACGCGCGGTTCCGGGTGAAGCCGCAGTGGGAGCCGGCCGGGGCCAGGGGCTCGGTGATCCTGCACGACCTGGCCGCGCTGGACCCGGTGGCACGCGCGGCGCTGTGGCGCTTCCTGTTCGGGATCGACCTGACGTCGACGCTGGTCGTCGGGGGGCGGCCGGTCGACGACGACTGGCAGTACCTGGTGTCGGACGTCCGGCGGTGCGTGCCGCAGGTGCGGGACTTCTTGTACGTACGGCTGGTCGATGTCGGGGCCGCGCTGGAGGCGCGGACGTATCAGGCGCCGGTGGACGTGGTGTTCGAGGTGACGGACGACTTCTGCCCCTGGAACGCCGGGCGTTGGCGGCTCACCGGGGGTGTGAAGGGGGCGTCCTGCGTGCGTACGGCGGATGCGGCGGATCTTGCGTTGTCCGTACGGGAGTTGGGGGCGGCGTATCTCGGGGGCGTGAGCCTGGCCGCGTTGGGGGCGGCGGGGCGGGTGCGGGAGATCCGGGCCGGGGCGCTGGCGGAGGCGGCCATTGGGTTCGGGTCGGTGGTGGCGCCCTGGGTGCCGCACGGTTTCTAGGGACGCGGGCGGCCGCCTCGACTGCCCCGGTTCTTTCGCCCAGTTGTTCTGGCTCAGTTGTTCTGGATCAGTTGTTCTGGCTCAGTTTTTCTGGCACGTCGGGCACCAGAAGAGATTGCGGGCGGCGAGGCCGGCGGTGCGGATCTCGCCGCCACAGATGTGGCAGGGCCGGTTCGCCCTGCGGTAGACGTACACCTCACCGCCGTGGTCGTCGACGCGGGGCGGGCGGCCCATGGCCTGAGGGGTGTGCTCGGGGCGGACGGTGTCGATGCGGTTGTTGCGGACGCCCTCGTGCATGAGCGCGAGGAGGTCGGTCCAGATCGACTCCCACTCGGTGGGCGTGATGTCCCTGCCCGTGCGGTACGGGTCGATGCCGTGTCGGAAGAGGACCTCGGCGCGGTAGACGTTGCCGACGCCGGCGATGACCTTCTGGTCCATGAGGAGGGCGGCGATCGTCGTACGGCTGCGGGAGATACGGCGGTACGCGGCGTCCGGGTCGGCGTCGGGGCGCAGGGGGTCGGGGCCGAGGCGGTCGTGTATCGCCTGCTTCTCGGGGTCGGTGATCAGGGCGCAGGTGGTGGGGCCGCGGAGGTCGACGTACGACGTGTCGGCGTCGGTGAGGCGGAGGCGGACGGTGTCGGTGGGCGGGGGTGCGGGGGCGGGGCCGAAGGTGACCTTGCCGAAGAGGCCGAGGTGGATGTGGATCCAGTCGGCGGCGAAGCGGAGGAAGAGGTGTTTGCCGTGGGCCTCGGTGGTGTGCAGGGGGGTGCCGGTGAGGAGGGCGGCGGCGTCGGAGAACTTGCCCTGGGGGCTGGTGACGTGGAGGGGGATGCCGTGGGGGAACGCGGCGGCGTAGTCCTTTGCGAGCCGGTGGATGGTGTGCCCTTCCGGCACGGATTGCTCCTTGTTGTCGTAGCCGTCGTTTGCCCGCCCGCCCCCGACTCGGTCGGTCAGCAGGTGGCCGTCCCCGGGGCTCCGCCCCGGACCCCGGCGGGGACTGCGTCCCCTGCGCCCCGCGCGGGCGTTCGCCCCCGCGCCCCTTGCCGTGCTTCGCCCCGCCCGCCCGCCTACGGCTGCGGATGGTGCGGCGGGATGGGCGGGAGGGTGCCCGTCGTCTCGTACTCCGCGAGCATCGCGATCCGGCGCGTGTGGCGGTCGTCGCCGGAGTACGGCGTCGCCAGGAACGTCTCCACGAACTTCGTCGCCTCGTCCGGGGTGTGCATGCGCGCGCCCACCGCGACCACGTTGGCGTTGTTGTGCTGGCGGCCCAGGGACGCCGTCTCCTCGCTCCAGGCGAGGGCCGCGCGGACGCCCTTGACCTTGTTCGCGGCGATCTGCTCGCCGTTGCCGGAGCCGCCGATCACGATGCCGAGGGCGTCGGGGTCCGCGGCCGTCCGCTCCGCGGCGCGGAGGCAGAAGGGCGGGTAGTCGTCCTGGGCGTCGTAGATGTGGGGGCCGCAGTCGACGGGCTCGTGGCCCGCGGATTTCAGCCACTCGACGAGGTGGTTCTTGAGTTCAAAGCCGGCATGGTCGGAACCGAGATACACGCGCATGGAGACGAGTGTGACACGGCTGTTTCGGGGCGGCAGCCTCGGGCGCCGCCCCGGAAAAGTGTGAGCAACACTAGACAACCGTAAGAAAATCTCAGGTAACGATCTGGGTTCAAAGGTTCACGAATCTCTTTACCTCCGATTCACTGGACCGGCTCGTACACCGCTCGTGCGGCGAATGCTCACCCGGCACAAAGGAAATCCGTTCCATGACTTCGCAGCCGACTCTGGCAGACAGCGGAAGCAGCCCCGAAGGGTCTGGTTCCGGCCCCGGCTCCCCGTCCGGCTCCGAGCTTCAGGCCGGGCTCAAGAACCGGCATCTGTCGATGATCGCCATCGGGGGTGTCATCGGAGCCGGGCTGTTCGTCGGCTCCAGCTCCGGCATCGCCACCGCCGGGCCCGGCATCCTGTTGTCGTACGCCCTCGTCGGCACCCTGGTGGTGCTGGTCATGCGGATGCTGGGCGAGATGTCCGCGGCCAACCCGACCTCCGGGTCCTTCTCCGCGCACGCCGACCGGGCGCTCGGGAGCTGGGCCGGGTTCACCATCGGGTGGCTGTACTGGTTCTTCTGGGTCGTGGTGCTGGCGGTGGAGGCCACCGCGGGTGCTGTGATCCTCAACGGGTGGATCCCGGCCGTGCCCCAGTGGGGGTGGGCGCTGATCGTGATGGTGGTGCTGACCGCCACCAACCTCGCCTCCGTCGGCTCCTACGGCGAATTCGAGTTCTGGTTCGCGGGCATCAAGGTCGTCGCCATCGCGGCGTTCATCGTCATCGGCGGGCTCGCCGTGTTCGGGGTGCTGCCGGGTGTCGACAGCCAGCAGGCCGGGCTGGGCAACCTCACCGACCACGGCGGCTTCCTGCCCAACGGCGCCGGCGCCATCCTCACCGGCGTGCTGCTCGTCGTGTTCTCCTTCATGGGCAGTGAGATCGCCACGCTGGCCGCCGGTGAGTCCGAGAACCCGCAGCGGGCCGTCACCAAGGCCACCAACAGCATCATCTGGCGCGTCGCCGTCTTCTACCTCGGCTCGATCTTCGTCGTCGTGACCCTGCTGCCGTGGGACGCCCCTTCCATCAAGAAGGAAGGCTCGTACGTCGCCGCCCTCGACTCCCTCGGTATCGCGCACGCCGGTCAGATCATGAACTTCATCGTGCTGACGTCCGTGCTGTCCTGCCTCAACTCCGGCCTCTACACCGCCTCCCGGATGGCCTTCTCGCTCGGTCAGCGCGGGGACGCGCCGAAGGCCTTCGCCCGGACCACCTCGCGTGGCGTGCCGCGGACGGCGATCGTCGCGTCGGTCGTGTTCGGCTTCGTCGCCGTCTTCTTCAACTACGAGTTCCCGGACTCCGTCTTCCTCTTCCTCGTCAACTCCTCCGGTGCGGTCGCCCTGTTCGTGTGGCTCGTCATCTGCTTCTCGCAGCTGCGCATGCGGAAGATCATCCAGCGGGAGGCGCCGGAGAAGCTCGTGGTGCGGATGTGGCTGTACCCGTATCTGACCTGGGCCACGGCCGCGCTGATCGTCTTCGTTCTCGGCTACATGCTGACCGACACCGAGCACGACGGACGCGAGACCGTGGTGCTGTCGCTGCTCGTCGCGGCGGTCGTGCTCGTCATCGCCTTCGTGAAGCAGAAGGCCGGCAAGGGTGCGGAACGGGACGAGGACCGGGTTTCCGTCGGCTGAGTCCGTTCCGGGTCACGGACGGTGGGTCCGCGGCCTCCCGTTCCTCGCGGTGTGCGCCCGGCGGCAGGCTGGGCGGCCTGGAGGTGCCCGTGTGGTGACGGGGGGCGGCGCGCTCGGTGCCGGTGGGAAGGCGACCGGTTCCAGGGCGGCTTCCACGGCCGCCGGTCCCGGTCGGGCCGTGGGGTTCCTTGTGCAGGAGTGCGGCCAGCAGAGCACGCAACGGGCCTGCCTCGTCCGGGAGTTCGGGTTCCTCGTACCGGACGGCGTGCAGGGTCGCCGGCGTCGAGTCACGGGCGAACGGGGAACGCGTTCCGGTGCCATGTGGTCCGCGATACCGATTCGACGGGCTCACGGTCAAGGACGTCAAGGGCTGCTCGCCGATCGCTCCCCTGCTGGGAGACGGGCTGCCGATAACTTGACGGTTCCTGTCAGGTTATGCGTCCACGATGCGGTGCATGAACTTCGTCGACAACACCACTGACCTGCCCGGCCTGCCCGTTCTCCGCCCCGGAGACCCGGGCTACGACGAGCGCCTCACCGGTTTCCAGACCGGGTTCGCCCCGCGCCCCGGCGTGGTCGTCGCCGCGTCCGGGGCGCAGGACGTGGTCGCCGCCGTGCGGTACGCGGCCCGCGCCGATCTGCCGGTGGACGTGCAGGCCACCGGGCACGGGCGGCCCGGTCCGGCCGAGGGCGGCGTGCTCATCACGACCCGGGACATGGACACGGTGCGCGTCGACCCCGGCGCCCGTACCGTCCGCGTGGAGGCGGGCGTGCGCTGGGGTCAGGTGGTCGCGGCGGCCGAGCAGTACGGGCTGGCGCCGCTCAACGGATCGTCGCCCGGTGTGGGGGCCGTGTCGTACACGCTGGGCGGCGGACTCGGCATCCTGGGCCGGGAGTTCGGGTACGCGGCCGACCACGTCCGCTCCCTGGACGTCGTCACCGCCGACGGACGGCTGCGCCATGTCACCCCGGACGCCGAGCTGTACTGGGCGCTGCTCGGCGCGGGCCACGCCTTCGGTGTCGTCACGGCGCTGGAGATCGGGCTCGTGCCGGTGACGCGGTTGTACGGCGGCGCCGTGTCCTTCGACGGGCGCGAGGTCGAACCGGCGGCCGTGCTGCGGGCGTACGAGGAGTGGACGCGGACCGTGCCCGACGGGCTGACCTCGTCCTTCGCCGCCGTACCGTACCCGGACACGCCGGGGCTGCCGCCGCATCTGCGCGGGCGGTACGTCATCTCCGTGCACGTCGCCTACACCGGCGCCGACGGCGAGCGGATCACGGCCCCGCTGCGGGAGATCGGACCGGTGCTGGCCGACTCGCTGCGGGTGATGCCGTACGGCGAGAGCCACACTGTCCACAGCGATCCGGACGTCCCGCACGCCTACTACGGCGACAACGCGGTGCTGAGCGAGCTGGACCTCACGGGCGCCGCGGAGTTGCTGTCGTGCACCGCGCCGGACGCGGGCGGGCCCATGTGCGTCGTGTCGGTCGCTCACCTGGGCGGGGCGCTGGCGCGGCCCGCGCCGAACGCGGTGCCGCACCGGGACGGGCGGTTCATGGCGCGGGTGCTGACGGTGGCGGACCGGGGCACCGCGAGCCGGATCACGGACCGGGCCCTGGCCCCGCTCGCGCCGGTCACGCTCGGGCGGTCGCTCAACTTCGTCCTCGGCGCGGGCGAGCGGACCGAGGGCCTGTACGACAGCCGGACGCGCGAGAGGCTCGCCGGGCTGAAGTCGCAGTACGACCCGGCGAGCCTCTTCCGCAGGAACTATCCGCTGATCACCGCTGGAACCACCCGTTGATCAGCGCTTGTCGACCAGCTTCCAGGCGGTGGGCAGCGCGCCCATCGCCAGGGCCGCCTTCAGGGCATCGCCGATCAGGAACGGAGTGAGGCCGGCCGCGATCGCGGCGGTGGCGGACATGCCGGTGGCCAGGGCCAGGTACGGGACGCCGACGGCGTAGATGACCGCCTCGCCCAGCACCATCGTGCCCGCCATGCGCCAGGCGGAGCGGTCGGCGCCGCGCCGGGCCAGGGCGCCCACGAGGGCGGACGCGAGGATCATGCCGAGGATGTAGCCGAAGGACGGGGCGACCCCGGAGGTCCCGCCCGCGAACCACGGCACGCCCGCCAGGCCGGCCAGCGCGTACAGCGCGAGGGCGGCGAGGCCGCGGCCGACGCCGAGGGCCGTGCCGACCAGCAGCGCGGCGAAGGTCTGGCCGGTCACCGGCACCGGGGAGCCCGGCACCGGCACGGAGATCTGCGCGGCGAGGCCGGTGAGCGCGGCGCCGCCGGCCACGAGCGCGATGTCCCTGACGCGGGAGGCGGGGATGAGGTCGGCGAGGACCTGCCTGGTGCGGGCGGGGGCGGCGGCAGCGGTGCTCATGGGGACTCCGCGGGATGGTAGGGGCACTGGGACACGGTGACGCTATCCCAGCGCGCTCGCGCCGTTCACCGTCAGCGCCCGACAAAGGCATTGGCGGCGGCTTGGTGCGCTTCGGACAAAGGGTGCCGCTTACACATGATGCGGCGTGATACCGGTCACTGAGGTGGGGTGGTGTGGGCTACGCGGGGTGGACCGGCGCCGACTGTAGAGACTCGCCAAGGCACGTGAGACACTGTCGGCGTTTTTGCCATCGACGCATTGGACGAGCCGCGCCCATGCCCAGCACCCCCACTGAGACGCAGTCGAGGACGGACGGCGTCTCCCTGTCCCACGGTCTCAAGCAGCGCCACCTGTCGATGATCGCCCTCGGCGGGGTGATCGGCGCCGGGCTGTTCGTCGGCTCCGGCGCGGGCATCGCCGCCGCCGGACCCTCGATCGTCCTCGCCTACGCCCTCTCCGGCCTCCTCGTGATGCTGGTGATGCGGATGCTCGGCGAGATGTCGGCGGCGTACCCGTCGTCCGGCTCCTTCTCAGCACACGCCGAGCGTGCGATCGGCCCCTGGGCGGGCTTCACCGCGGGCTGGTCCTTCTGGGTGCTGCTGTGCACGGCCGTGGGCCTGGAGGGCATCGGCGCCGCGAAGATCGTCAGCGGATGGCTGCCGGGCACGCCGGAGTGGGCGTGGGTGGCGCTGTTCATGGTGGTGTTCTGCGGCACGAACCTGGCCGCCGTGAAGAACTTCGGCGAGTTCGAGTTCTGGTTCGCGGCCCTGAAGGTCGGCGCGATCTCCCTGTTCCTGGTACTCGGCCTGCTGGCCATCGTGGGCGTGCTGCCCGGCACGGACGCCCCCGGCACCAGCAACCTCACCGGCGAGGGCGGCTTTCTCCCCAACGGCGGCGAGGGTTTGGTCATCGGCCTGCTCGCCTCGGTGTTCGCCTACGGCGGTCTGGAGACGGTCACCATCGCGGCGGCCGAGTCGGAGAACCCGGTCAGGGGCGTGGCGAGCGCGGTCCGTACGGCGATGTGGCGCATCGCGCTGTTCTACATCGGCTCGATGGCGGTCATCGTCACGCTCGTGCCGTGGGACTCCAAGGAGGTGGTCGAGAGGGGCCCCTACGTCGCCGCCCTCGACCACCTCGGCATCCCGGGCGCCGGCCAGCTGATGAACGTGGTCGTGCTGGTGGCCCTGCTGTCCGCGATGAACGCCAACATCTACGGCGCCTCGCGCATCGCCTACTCGCTGGTGCGGCGGGGCGAGGGCCCGAAGGCGCTTGGCCGGGTCTTCGGCGGGGTGCCACGGTTCGCCGTGCTCGCCTCCTCCGTGTTCGGTTTCCTGTGCGTGCTGCTGAGCTACTGGCGCCCGAACGACGTCTTCCCCTGGCTGCTGAACATGATCGGCGCGGTGATCCTGGTCGTCTGGATCTTCATCACCGTCTCCCAGCTGCGGCTGCGCCGTCGTCTGGAGCGCGAGGAGCCGGAGAAGCTGGTCGTGCGCATGTGGGCGTTCCCGTGGCTGACGTGGGTCGCGCTGGCGGGCATGGCCGCGGTCTTCGTCCTGATGGCACGCCAGCCGGAGACGCGGGTGCAGTTGTACTCGACGGGCGGGATGACGCTGTTCCTGGCGGCGGTCGGGTACGCGTGGCAGAAGGCGCGCGCCAAGCAGCAGACCGACCGCTGACCGACAGCCGGAGAAGGCCCCCGCGGGGGCCTTCAAGGCGCGGCTGTCCAGGGCGGCGGCCACCGCGCAGGGGCCCCGGCTGGGGGTGCTCGCGTACGAGCCGCTGAGCGGGCTCCCCCCGTACGGGCTCACTCGCAGGGCACGTTCAGCGAGAGCAGTGCGGCCGAGTCGGTGTCGAGGCGGAGTTCGCTGATGGCGGCGTTGCGCAGGCGGGGGAAGACACGGCGGTACTCGGCCGGCGGGATGTGCAGCAGGCGGCACAGCACCAGGCGGAGCAGCGTGTTGTGGGCGACGACCAGGACGCGGGCGCCGGGGTGGGCGGCGGCGATGCGGTGCAGGGCGGCGGCGCCCCGGCCGGCGGCGGCCGTGGGGTCCTCGGCCTGCGGGAACGGGTGGGCGACGGGGTCGGCGCGGAAGGCGTCCGCCGCGGCCGGGTTCTGCGCCGCGAACTCGGCGAGGGTGCGGCCCTCCACCAACCCGAAGTCGCATTCACGCAGGTCGGGTTCGCGGTGCGGGGTGAGGTCCAGGGCGCGGCAGGCGGGCTCGGCGGTGGCCACGGCGCGGGAGAGCGGGGACGTCCACACCGCGTCCACCGGGTGCGCGGCGGCCCAGCGCCCCAGCGCCTCGGCCTGGGCCCGCCCGGTGTCGGTGAGGGCGACGTCGCTGATCCCGGCGTACCGGTTCTCGGCGTGCCAGACGGTCTGGCCGTGGCGGGTGAGGAGGAGGGTGGTGCTGCTCATCGGCCGGCCTCCTGGTGTGAGTGCCGCACATGGGTGGTCATCAGTCCACGGTGTCCGGGTCCAGGCGGCTACGGGCGTGCGCGGCGACCGGGGGCGGCAGCCAGCCGCGCGCCTCCAGTGCGTCGACGAGGCGAGCGTACGGCTCCGCGAAGCGGGCGGTGCGGTCGGGGCGGGGTTCGTACGTGGTACGGGTGCGGACCATGCGGTCGGTGACGTCGGGGAGCGTGCGGGAGCCGCCGGTGCCGTAAACCGCGAGCGCCGCCATGCCCAGGGCCGGTTCCGTCTGTTCGGGGACGCGGGCGGGGCGGGCGAGGATGTCGGTGCGCAGCTGGTTCCAGTAGGGGCTGCGGGCGGCGCCGCCGGTGAAGGTGAGCGGGCCGTCGAGGGGGGCACCCAGGTGCTGCAGGTAGTCCAGGCACAGGCGTTCCGCGAAGGCGACGCCCTGGAGCAGCGCGGCCCACAGGTCGGCGTCGTCGACGGGTTCGCCGAGGAGGAGGGCGCTGGCGTCCGGGGCGCGGAACGGGAAGCGTTCGCCCGGCGCCACCAGCGGGTACGCGACCGCGCCGGACGGTTCGAAGGCGGCGGCCCGCGCGTCCATGGCGGCCGGGTCCGCGCCCGCGAAGGCCGCCGTGAGCACGCCCGCGCCCACGCTCGACGCCCCGCCCGGCAGCCAGGTCCCGTCCGGCGCACGGTGGTTGTAGACGACGCCGGTGGGGTCCCGTACCGGCTCCCGGGCGGCGCCCTTGAGCACCAGCGTCGTACCGAGCACCGAGTTCCAGGAGCCGGGCCGCAGCGCGCCCGAGGCGATCTGGGCCGCGCAGCCGTCGGTCATCCCGGCGATCACGGGCGTGCCGGCGGGGATGCCGGTGGCGTCGGCGGCGGCCGGGGAGACCTCGCCGAGCCGGGTGCCGGGCCGTACGACATCGGGCAGCAGCCCCTCGGGCAGGCTCAGCCCGTCGAGCGCGGCCCCCGGCCAGGCGTCGCGCTCCAGGTCGTACCCGGTCTTGAGGGCGTGACTGGAGTCCGCGGGCGGCGGTTCTCCGGTGAGGCGGGCGATGATCAGGTCGGGCTGGTGGGCGAGGCGGAGACGGCCGACGCCGCGCGGGCGAACGCCGCCGGACCGGCCGACGCCGCGCAGCTGACCGGCGCCCCCCTCCCCGCCGTACTCCCCCACGAGCCACACCGCCTTCGGCAACGCCCACGTGTCCTGCACCGCCACCCCCGCTGCCCGCACCCGTGCCGCCTCCTGGGCGGCGCGAGTGTCGTCGTACATCAGGGCGGGGCTCAACGGGCGGCCCGAGTCGTCCGTCAGCAGGACGGTCCCGGACGTGCCGCACACCGCGAGCCCGCCGATCCGTACGCCGGGCAGCGGGCCGAGTGCCGAGCGGGACGCGGCGCACACCGCCTCCCACCAGTCGTCCGGGTCCTGCTCGTGCCGTCCGCCCTCCCGGCGCCCGTCCAGCGGAGCGGCACCGCTGCCGAGCACGTTGCCGTCCCCGGCGACCAGCAGCACTCGGACGCTCTGCGTCCCCAGGTCGATCCCCAGCCACCCCTCGCCGGCCTCGCCCGTCTCGTCCGCCATCGGACCTCCTACTATGCATCGCGCAGGTCTATACCCATTTCACTCTGCTCAGGGATGTCCGACCATGAGGCAGGGGCGGAGTGACCAAGCAGGGTCGGGGACTGGCGCGGTGGCCTGTGAAGGCTCCGTTTCCAGCCCCCGACCCTACTAAGGCCGACCTCAGGGCCCGAAACAGCTCAGGATGAAGGCTGGTTGACCGATTGCCTTGTCAGCGCTCATGCGAATCTCTTACTCCGGACAGCAAGGAACAGAAGTTCTTCCATCGAACGCGTGACTCTTGCGCGCGACGTTCGTTGATGAGATGTCTGGGATTCGGCCGGGCAGGAGGTGAACGGGTGGGCAGGGCACGGGAAGGCGCGGGACCATTCGTGGTGCCTGGCCCTGCGGGGGTGGCGGTACGGGACCGGCTCAAGCATCTGACCGCCGAGGACGAGAGGGTGCTACGCGCGGTGGGCGAGCACCTGGGACGGCTCGCCTCACTGGATCTCAAGGCCCGCTGTGCGGACGGTCTGGAGCACGACAGCGACCGGTGGAGCGCGCGCAAACGGATCCTGACCGCGCCATCGTCGTCGCGCTGGGCAGGCAGCATCACCAGAGCGACTCATGATCAGTGGGCACTGACCCGCCGTTGCCAGCTTGCCCACATTCAGAAGCTGGAGGCTGGCATTCGCGAACTGCGCCACCGCATGTCCCTGCCGATCGGACAACCCGGCTCCAAGCGGGCACCCGGAGGCTACCGGTCCCGGCAGGAGTGGCACGCCAAGTCCCGTCGGCTGGCCTGTCTGGAGGCCCGGCTGGAGACGGCCCGCGCAGACTGGCAGGCCGGGCGCGTTCGAGCCGTGCGGGGCGGCAAACAGCTACTGACCAAGCGCCACCACCTCGCAGAATCGCAGCTCACCGAGGACCAGTGGCGCCGACGGTGGGAGGTGGCGCGCTGGTTCCTGCAGGCAGACGGCGAAAGCGGGAAGCGGTACGGCAACGAAACCATCCGCGTCACGCCGGGCGGCGAGGTCAGCATCAAACTGCCTGCGCCACTGGCCCATCTCGCCAACGCCCCGCACGGCCGGTACGTACTGGCCTCCCGCGTGCAGTTCAAGCACCGGGGTGTTGAGTGGGCCGACCGCGTCACCACGAACCGTGCCCTTGCCTACCGCATCCACCTGGACACAGCACGCGGGCGCTGGTACTTGACTGCCTCCTGGCAGCGCCCGGCCGTGCGGACGATCCCCCTGGGAGCAGCCCGCATCCGTGGCATGATCGGCGTGGACACCAATGGCGACCACTTCGCCGCCTACCGGCTCGATGCCCACGGCAACCCGGTCGGCGATCCACACCACTTCTTCTTCGACCTCACCGGACCCACCTCCCACCGGGACGCCCAGCTCCGGCACGCTCTCACCCGCCTGTTGCACTGGGCACGACGCTGCGGCGTGGCCGCGATCGCGATCGAAGACCTGGACTTCACCGCGGAGAAAACCCGCGAGAAACACGGCCGCAAGAAGCAGTTCCGCAAGTTGATCTCCGGCATGCCCACGGCCAGGCTCAAGGCCCGCCTGGTCTCGATGGCTGCCGAACTCGGCCTGTCCATCGTCGCCGTCGATCCGGCCTACACCTCCAAATGGGGCGCCCAGCACTGGCAAAAGCCCCTCACCAGCACAACGCGTACCGTGACCCGGCACGATGCCGCGAGCATCGCGATCGGACGACGCGCCCTCGGGCACCCGATCCGGCGACGGACGGCACCGCCCCGCATCCACCAGAGCGATGGATGCGGGCATCGGACCGCCCAGGCCGACTCGGCCACTCAAGGGTGTGAGGAACCCCGCCGACATACCACGGACCGCGCTCCTGGAAGGCCGTTGCCGGGTATGGAGAGTACGCGGGTGACCAGACGGGCATCCAACACCGTTCGGGATACCCGCAGTGACCAAGGGTGGGTCAAAGGCTCATCCCTGCTCACTTGATTTGGAACGGTTACGCCTACCACCAGGAACCGCAGCCGACTCGGGCGCTGCGGGGACTTGCACGAGCACAAGATCCATTACGAGGTGTGCGCAACGAAGGGCACTCATGACGGGACTGGCGCCCGCGATCAACCGGCTGCCCGCCGTCGCGGCCGACGACGGCCACGCCCGCCTCTCGGACTCCGTGACGCTCCCACTGCCCGTGCCGGTGGCCGCAAGCCGGGAGGTGACCGTCGGCAGCCGCCCCGAGGATCTCCGCCTCACCCTCGACGGCGTCGCACCGCACCTGGTCCTGCTCACCGACCCCGAGGTACGCCTCGGGCACGACGAGCGCGTGCACGTCATCGCCGACGCCCACCACACCCATGTCTTCGACGCCGAAACGGGAGACTCCCTGCGATGACCTCAGGAAACAACGTGCGTGTGGTGGCCGCCGGCGACCACTTCGTCCTGCCCTCGCTGATCGCCGACGCGGTCGGCCGTGAAGCGGGCGAACAGCCCGTGAACGTAAGGGAGTTGAAGCTGGGCTGGCCGCTCGATCCCTTCGGCCCGGTGGCCGAGGTGCAGGAGGCCAGTGATGCCGAGGACGAGATGATCGAGGCACTGGCCGGGGCACAGGTGCTGGTCACGCAGATGGGGCCGGTCACCGAGCGCGTCCTGGCCGCCTGCCCGGACCTGCGCCTGGTGGTGGTGTGCCGGGGCGGCCCGGTCAACGTCAACCTGGACGCGGCGAAACAGCGTGACGTGCGGGTCTGCTTCGCGCCGGGCCGCAACGCCGCCGCCACCGCCGAGTTCACCCTCGGCCTGATGCTCGCCGCCCTGCGCCGCATCCCGCAGGCCCACGACCTCCTCGCCCGGCAGGGCAGTTGGGCAGGGGCGGCGTACTACACGTACGAGCACAGCGGTCTGGAGCTGGAGGACCTGCCGGTCGGCCTGGTCGGCTACGGGGCCGTGGGCAGCCGGGTCGCGCGCGTGCTGTGCGCGTTCGGGGCACGGGTGCTGGTGTACGACCCGTATGTGCACGGCGAGATCCACGGGCTGCGCGTGAACTCGCTGGAGGAGCTGCTGCGCGGCTCCCACGTGATCACCCTGCACGCCCGGCTCACCGACGAGACGCGCGGCCTGATCGGCGCCCGTGAGCTGGCGCTGCTGCCGCACGGCGCGGTGGTGGTGAACGTGGCCCGCGGACCGCTGCTGGACGAGGTCGCGCTGTGCGACGCGCTGGAGAGCGGGCAGGTGTCGGCGGCGGCGCTCGACACGTACGTTCACGAGCCGCTCCCGGAGGGCTCCCGGCTGCGGGCACTGGCGGAACGCGTGGTGCTGACCCCACACCTGGGCGGGGCTTCGCGCGCGGTGGCGGAGAAGGCGGCACGCATCGCCGCGGAGGAGGTCGGCCGCTGGGTGCGCGGGGAGCCGCTGGCGCACTGCCTGACCTGAGGGCGATGTGGGTGCGGGCCCACCAACGCCCACTGGTCCGACGACACGGGCCGCGAGAGAGCCGCACCGGCACGTGGCGCCCCGAAGGCGAACGAGCCAAACATTCGGCACGCCAGCTGCAAAGGCACTGCACAGCCGACCGAGCCAAAAGAGGTGGGTTGGGATGTACGTCGGTATCGATGTAGGCACGTCCATGGTGAAAGCCGCCGCGTTCGACACCGAGGGCCGCGAACGGGCCGTCGCGGCGCGCCCGGTGGGTCTCGCCCTGCATGGCGGGCAGGTCGAGCAGGACATGGAGGAGGTGTACGCGGCGGTCGTCGCCGTGCTGCGGGAGCTGACGTCCCGGGTGCCGGAGCCGGTCGAGCTGGCCGGGCTGACCGGGCAGGGCGACGGGGTGTGGCTGGTCGACAAGGAGGGCCGCCCGGTGCGGCCGGCGGCTTCCTGGATGGACGGCCGCGCGCATGAACTGGTCGACCGATGGCTGGCGGACGGCACCTTCGAGACGGTGTTCCGGCGCACCGGAAGCGCCATGTTCCCCGGCTGCCCCGGCCCGCTGCTGGCCTGGCTGGACAGTCACGAGCCGGCCGCCCTCGACGCGGCGACCGCCGCTCTGTACTGCAAGGACATGGTGTTCCAGCGTCTGACGGGCTCCCCGCGGGCGGCGACGGACGTCTCCGACGCGTCGATGCCGTTCCTGGACCCGCGCACCCGGGCGTACGACAACCGGGTGGTGGAGCTGCTGGGTCTCACCCACCGCCGCGGCCTGCTCGCCCCGGTGAGCGATCCGATCGCGACGGCCGGGACGCGCGGCGAGGGCCTGCCCGCCGGGACGCGGATCGCGAACGGCCCGTACGACCTGCCGGCCAGCGCGCTCGGCGCCGGCGTCACCTCCCCGGGCGACGGCCTGCTGATCGTCGGCACGTGCCTGGCCAGCCTGGTCGCGACGACCGAGCTGGACCTGTCCGGCGAGCCGGCCGGCCTGTACATCTCCACCGACCGCCCCGGCCACTGGCTGCGCGCCATGCCCGCGATGGTCGGCACGGCGGCCCTGGACTGGGTGCTGACCACGACCGGTGTCCCCCACGACGAGGTGGACGGCCTCCTCGCGGACACGCCGCCGGGCGCGCACGGGGTGCGGGTCCTGCCGTACTTCGCGCCGTCCGGCGAGCGGGCCCCGTTCGTGGAGCCGCGGCTGCGCGCCGAGCTCACCGGTGTCTCCCTGGAGTCGACCAAGGGCGACCTGGTCCGCGCGACCTGCGAGGGCATCGGCTACGCCGCCCGGCACTGCCTGGAGGCGGCCGGGCTCACCGGGACGCTGGCGGTGTGCGGCGGCGGCACCCGCAGCTCCGCCTGGATGCGGCTGCTCGCCGACGTCCTCGGCCGGCCGCTCGGCGTCGTCGAGGGCGAGGTCGGCGCGCGGGGCGCGGTGCTCGCGGCGGCCGAGCGGTACGGGGTGGCCTTGGACGCGGAGGAGTGGACGCGGCCCACGGCGGTGGTCGAGCCGGACGCGAGGCGGGCGGCGTACTACGCGAAGGGGTACGAGGAGCACCTGGACCGGCTCGAACAGGCGCGGGCACGCATCTGAACGGCCGTGCGGGACAAGGCAGTCGCATGCCAAAGCCGACACGACGGCCCCTGCCGTGCCCGACCATGTGCGTGGGAGGGCGGTTCGTGACTTGACGCGGTTGCCGAGCTGCTCACCAACCGCCCTGTCGGGACGCACATACGTGGCGGGGCGGTTGGCCTTGCAGGTATACCGAGCGTTCCTGCTGGGTGAGGTCCCGGTTGACGGCACGGCATATCTTGCGGACTGCTTCGGCCGGGCCGGGGAGAGATACGTCCCGCAGCCGCACGGTCCCGTCGGCATCGCCGCTGGCCGGCGTTTGCCCAGAGGACATCCAGGCGTTCTTCGACGGCGCCGTGCCCGCGCCGCCGTTCGACGTCGCCCGCCAGCTGGGCGCCCCACCCACCTCTGGCGGCGGGCTCCCGGCGCGGTACCGGAGCCGACGATTTCGGGGACACGTTCGCCGAATACGCGCTGTACTACCACCTGGGGGCCGGCGCGGTGGTGACCGGCTTCCCGGACCTGGCGGTGCTGGCGAGAAGAGGCTGACATGACCCACAAGTGGTGTCCGACCTGCCGTGCCTGGCACGACTTCCGCAAGCTCGACGCCGAGGAGAAGGCGGCCGTGCGGGAGGAGAGGGGGGAGCGCCACTATGTGGACGACCTGTGGCGGTGCACCGCCCCGGGCTGCCTGTGGTACCAGCCGTACCTCAACAAGGCGGGCGGCCGGCTCCCCGAGAGGTTCCGGGAGAAGCCGGCCGACGCCGGGTGAGTCCTACAGATTGCTGAAGTCGGGACCCTTGGTGCGGGTGCGCTTGATCTCGTAGAAGCCGGGGACCGAGGCCACGGCGAGGGTGCCGTCCCAGAGGCGGGCGGCCTCCTCGCCCTTCGGGGCCGGGGTGACGACCGGGCCGAAGAAGGCGAGCTGCTCGCCGTCGGCGCCGGGCACGGCGATGACCGGCGTGCCGACCTCCTGGCCGACCCAGTCGATGCCCTCCTTGTGGGAGGCGCGCAGCTCGGCGTCGAACTCGAAGTCCTCCTGGTCGGCGTAGTCGATCAGGTCGGCGGGCAGCCCCACGTCGGCGAGCGCGGCGGCCATGGCTTCGCGGGTCGGGCCCGCGCCGTCGTTGTGGAAGCGGGTGCCCAGCGCGGTGTAGAGCGGGCCGAGGACGTCGGCGCCGTGCTTCTGCCAGGCCGCGGTCACCACGCGCACCGGCTGCCACGCCGTCTTCGCGAGCATCTCGCGGTACTCCTCGGGCAGCTCGTCGAGCTTGTCCTCGTTGAGCACGGCCAGGCTCATGATGTGCCAGCGGACCTCGATGTCGCGGACCTTCTCCACCTCCAGCACCCACCGGGACGTCATCCACGCCCACGGGCACAGCGGGTCGAACCAGAAGTCGACGGGGGTCTTTCCGGAGGTCGTCGCGCTCTCGGACATGCTTCTCCTCGGATAAACGTCACACGTTGCGTCACAAGTGCCTTTGAATGCTCAACGGCCACCGCGCCCGTCCCATTCCCGGCTGCCCCGCGTCAGGGGCGCATGGCAGGATCGGTCCTGTTCAGCCGTACGCTCCCCCACTCTCGGCTTCGCTCGAGCGGGGGGACCCGCATCGTTTGAGGGAGTGCCGCCCGTGCCCGGTGAGAATCTGTCCCGCGACGAGGCCCGGGAGCGGGCCGCCCTGCTGTCCGTCGACGGGTACGAGGTGTCCCTCGACGTGCGCTCGGCCGTCGGCGACGAGGGCGGCGCGGGGCCGCGCACCTTCCGCTCCGTCACCACGATCCGGTTCCGCTGCAACGAGCCCGGCGCTTCGAGCTTCGCGGACCTGATCGCGCCGAGTGTGACGGCCGTCTCCCTCAACGGCCGCGACCTCGACCCCAGCGAGATCTTCGACGGCTCCCGGATCCAGCTGGAGGACCTGGCCGCCGACAACGAACTCGTCGTGGACGGGCAGTGCGCCTACTCCCGCACCGGCGAGGGCCTGCACCGCTTCGTCGACCCCGAGGACGGCGAGGTGTACCTGTACACGCAGTACGAGCCGGCCGACTCCCGCCGCGTCTTCGCCAACTTCGAGCAGCCCGACCTGAAGGCCCCGTTCCGCTTCGAGGTGCGGGCGCCGGAGGGCTGGACGGTGTGGAGCAACGGCGCGGGCGAGCGGGTCGACGGGATCTGGCGGTTCGCGGAGACGAAGCCGATCTCGACGTACATCACGTGTGTGGTCGCGGGCCCGTACCACTACGTGACGGACGAGTACGAGCGTGTCCTCGAGGACGGCACCCGGCTGCGGATCCCCCTCGGCGCCCTGTGCCGCAAGGGCCTCGCACCCTACTTCGACGCCGACGACGTGTTCCTGGTGACCAAGCAGGGCCTGGACTTCTTCCACGACCACGTCGACTACCCGTACCCCTTCGGGAAGTACGACCAGGCGTTTGTGCCCGAGTACAACCTCGGCGCGATGGAGAACCCGGGCCTGGTGACGTTCCGGGAGGAGTTCATCTTCCGGGGCAAGGTGACGCGGGCGTCGTACGAGAACCGGGCCAACGTCATCCTGCACGAGATGGCGCACATGTGGTTCGGCGACCTGGTCACCATGCAGTGGTGGGACGACCTGTGGCTGAAGGAGTCCTTCGCCGACTTCATGGGCGCGTTCTCGCTGGTCGGCGCCACGCGGTTCACCGACGGCTGGATCACCTTCGCCAACCGCCGCAAGGCGTGGGCGTACCGCGCCGACCAGCTGCCGTCCACGCACCCGATCACCGCGGACATCCGCGACCTGCAGGACGCCAAGCTGAACTTCGACGGCATCACGTACGCCAAGGGCGCCTCGGTGCTGAAGCAGCTCGTGGCGTACGTCGGGCAGGACGCGTTCCTGGAGGGCGCGCGTCGCTACTTCAAGCGGCACGCGTACGGCAACACGCGCCTGGGCGACCTGCTGGCGGTGCTGGAGGAGACCAGCGGGCGGGACATGGCCGCCTGGTCGCGGTCCTGGCTCCAGACGGCCGGCGTCAACTCGCTGACCCCGCAGGTGCTGCTGAGCCCGGACGGCCGGGTCGACGAGCTGGCGGTGGTGCAGGAGGCTCCGGAGTCGCACCCTGAGCTGCGGCCGCACCGGGTCGCGGTGGGCCTGTACCGGCGGGGCGCCGGCGGGGCGCTGGAGCGGTACGCGCGCGCGGAGATCGACGTCGAGGGCGCGCGGACGGTCGTAGGAGAGCTGGCCGGGGCGGACGCGCCGGAGCTCGTCCTGGTGAACGACGACGACCTGACGTACTGCAAGATCCGCTTCGAGGAGACGTCGCTGGCGACGCTGCGAGACGGGCTGGGCGAGGTCACCGACCCGCTGGCACGCGCCCTGTGCTGGTCGGCGCTGTGGAACATGACCCGGGACGCGCTGCTGCCGGCGCGGGACTTCGTGGACCTGGTGCTGCGGTTCGCGGGGCGTGAGTCCGACATCGGCGTGCTCCAGATGCTGCACGCGTGGACCCGGTCGGCGCTCGTGCACTACGCGGCGCCGCAGTGGCGGCCGGTGGGTGAGCGGCTGGTCGCGGACGGGGCGCTGCGGGAGCTGCGGGCGGCCGAGCCGGGCAGCGAGCACCAGCTGGCGTGGGCGCGGTGCTTCGCGGCGGTGAGGTCGGGCGCCGAGGACCTGGCGGTGCTGCGGGGCCTGCTGGAGGGCACGGAGAAGATCGACGGGCTCGATGTGGACCAAGAGCTGCGCTGGACGTTCCTGGAGCCGCTCGCCGCGCACGGAGTCGCCGACGAGGGCGTGCTGGCCGCGGAACTCGCCCGGGACGACACCGCGTCCGGCAAGCGTCACCAGGTGCGCTGCCTGGCCGCCCGCCCGTCGGCGGCGGTCAAGGCGCAGGCGTGGGCGCAGGTCGTGGAGGGCGACCGGCTCTCCAACGCGCTGGTCGAGTCGACGATCTCGGGCTTCACGCAGACCTCGCAGCGGGAGCTGCTCGCGCCGTACGCGCAGAAGTACTTCGCGGCGATCGAGCGGGTGTGGAGCGAGCGGTCGATCCAGATCGGCATGGATGTGGTGCGCGGCCTGTTCCCGGCCCTCCAGGACTCGCCGGCGACGCTGGCGGCGACGGACGCGTGGCTGTCCACGCACGCGGATGCCGCGCCCGCCCTGCGCCGGCTCGTGCTGGAGGCGCGGGACGACCTGGCGCGGGCGCTGCGGGGGCAGGCGTGCGACGCGGAGGCGACGGCCCGCTCGTAACCGTAACCCCGGCCTCTGGCCATGGTTTGGGCGTTCCGCCGTCGTTACAAGATGAGTGCTCTCGCGGTCGTAACCCCTGGCCGTCCCCCAAACGGACCAGGGGCTTTCGGCATCCGAACAAGCGTCCTTTAGTTCCTCCTTGTCCGCATTTGTCGACGACCCTGTAACAGCGGTTAAGGGCCGGACCAGGCGCGGGAACGTGCGGGTCATGAACCACCACAACACCCCGCTCTCCCCCCGCCCCCTGCACGAACTGTCCGACGGTCACCGCCGGATGATGACCACAGCGCAGCTGCGCGAACACGGCGTGACGGCCGCCGAGGCGGCCGAGCAGTGCCGCGCCGGCGGCCCCTGGCAGCAGCTGCTGCCGGGCGTCGTCCTGCTCCACCCCGGTCCGCCGACCAACGAGGAACGGCTGCACGCGGTGCTGATGTACGCGGCACGGGAGCGGACGGCTTCGGTCCCCGCCCAGCCGGGCGCGCAGGGCCTCCCCTCTGCCTACGCGGAGGCCATGATCACCGGCCTGGCCGCCCTCACCCTGCACGGCTTCTCCTCCGCTCCCCCGCTGCTGTCCCTGGACACGATCGACGTCCTGGTCCCCCGCCTGCGCCGGCTGCGCTCCACCGGCTGCGCGCGGATCGTCCGCACGCCCGCGCTGCCCAGGCCGGACCAGGTGACCGGTCTGCCGGTGGCCCCGGTGCCGCGCGCCCTGGCCGACGCGGTGGCGGGTCTTCAGGACGCGGGCGCGGTGCGCCGGCTGCTGACGGAGGCGGTGCGCGGCGGTCACTGCGAACCGTCGGCCGTCGTACGGGCGTTGAACCAGGCGCGACTGCTGAGCCGGCCGCACGTCGTGGACGCCGTGGACTCCCTGCTCGCCGAGGGCCGGGCCATCGCGGAGGACCGCCTCTACGAGATGGTCCGCGCCTACGGCCTCCCCGACCCCGTCTGGAACGTCGACCTCCGCCTGCCCGGCGGCCCCCACCTCGGCGGCCTCGACGCCTACTGGCCGGACCAGGCGGTCGCCCTCGAACTCGACACCCGCGCCCCGCGCGACCGCCACGAGGACCGCCCCGAGGACCGCCAGGACGAAGACGCCCTGTGGACGGAGTACACCCGCAAGCGCGAGCACCTGGAGCGCCTGGGCATCACGGTCGTCCACACCACCCCGAAGAAGCTGCGCGACTCGCCGGAACAGCAGGCGACGGTGATCCGCACGGCCCTCATGGCGTCGGCCGACCGGGACCCGGCGGCGTATGTCGTGGTGCTGCCCCGGTAGCGACGGACCGGGCTGACACCAGGAGGGGAGAGGAGGGGCCGCCGGGAGCCACCGGCGGCCCCTCCTCGCACGTGCGCGGCATACGGGCGCCCCTGATGACGAAGTGACCGTTGAGCGAGCGGCCCGGAAAGGCGGGTGGCCGGCAGACGGTCGGGACACCTACGTACCGCCACCAAGACGTGCGCGTACGGTCTTGCCGACCTCCGCGCGCAGGAACCAGTCCAGTTCCTCGGCGATACGGGCCACGACCAGGAGACCCGGCCGCCTTCCTCGCCGGGCTCCTCTCGGATCTTCGGGAACATCCGCACCGGGTCCGACACCTCGACAGACAGCCCATCGTCCTCCAACACGGCCAGCCGCAGCCACAGTTCGTGTCCGGGCAACCTGCCGTGCACCACCGCGTTGGCGACCAGCTCCGAGGTGACGAGTACGGCGTCGTCGATGTCGCCGGTCCAGTTCCACATCGTGAGTCTGCGGCGGGCGTGCAGCCGGGCGAGACGGACGCCGCGGAGGGTCATGGGGTAGCCCATGGACCAGTCGTGGGTGAGGAGGGCGGGAGGTTGGGGGCGGGGTTGGGCATCGAGATCCCTTCCGTGTGTGGGCTACCCAACCAGCGTGTTCGTCGTGCTTATGTGGCCACAATCGAACATGCCCTGAAAATTCAGCGGTGGCGAATTTGGACTATGCCCGAATCTGCGCAATCGCCTGCGCGAGCCGCACACGGGGTGTCACACTCTGCACACGGCAACAAGCGCAACGTGCTGGAGCACAAAGGCGGTGCACATGGCTGCAAAGCGCGGGCGTACGGCGCAACGACTCGAACTCGGTCTGCAACTCCGTCAGTTGCGCGAGAACTGCGACACGGACCACGGAATCGGGCTGACTCGCAGGCAGGCGGTCCAAGGGCTGCGGATCTCCGAGGCATCCCTGCAACGCATCGAGACCGGCTCCCTCAACTTCCGCTACGTCGGTGACCTACGGAAGCTGCTCGCCAGGTACGGCGTCACCGACGAGGAGGTCATCGACTCGCTGATCAACCTCAACCGTGAGTCCAACCAGCAAGATTGGCTGACCCAGTACCGAGGGCTCATGCCTGCGGGGATGCCAGGGTTCGTCGGGCTTGAGCCGGAGGCCCAGGCCATGAAGGCGTACCACCCGACACTGGTGTACGGCCTGCTCCAGACCGAGCGCTACGCACGTGCCGTCCACGAGGTGCAGAAGCCGATCGAGGAGTACACAACCGAGTTCATCCGAAATAACGTGGAGCTACGGATGAAGCGCCAGGAGGTGCTGACCCGGGAGAACCCCGTCAAGCTGCACGTCATCCTGGGTGAAGCCGCCCTGCGGTATCCGATCGGGGGCGTCGACGTCATGCGCGAACAGTTCGCACGACTGGAGGAGTTGTCCAAGTGGGACCAGGTAACCATCCAGGTGTTGCCGTTCCGCCCCAGCTACCGCTCCATCAACGACTTCGCGCTCCTCGACTTCGGCAACGAGTTTCCGCCGCGCGTCCAGACCGACAGTGCATGGGGTTCCGTCTCCACCTCGGACAAACCCCGTGAGGTCGACCGGTTCACCCGTCGGTTCGACGCCATGGCAGCATCAGCGCTGCCTCCCGAGGACACCCCCGAGTTCCTCCACCAACTACAACGAGAGCTGTAGACCCATGCGCCCGCGCCTCACCGCACCCGAAATCGCCCCCGAGCACTCCTGGTTCAAGTCCTCCTACAGCGACGCGGGCCAGAACTGCGTCGAGGCCGCCCACCTCCATCCCGCCGCCATAGCCATCCGCGACTCCAAAAACCCCACCGGCCCCGCCCTCCTCCTGCCCTCTACCACCTGGACGGCCTTCATCACGCACATCACCCAGGACGAGGAGTAGGCCTCGACACCTCCGCGTCACCCGTCGAACTCCGGAATCAACTCCCCGATCAGCCGCATGCTGCGCAGCACAGCCTCTTGCGGCAGCGCGCCCACCTGCTGGAAGCACATCAGGCGGTCGATGCCCAGGTCGGCGTAGGCGCGGAGTTTCCTGCGGCAGGTGTCGGGGCTGCCCACGATGAGGGAGTCCTGGGCGGTGAGGGCACGGTAGATCTCGTCGTCGGGGACACGTTCGCCCTGGAGGATGCGGGCGATGACGAGCGGGGCCGCGTTCGGGTCAGCCCCCGCCGCCTCCTGCGCCCCGTGGTGCTCGACCTGCCACCAGCAGCCGTAACCCAGCTCGTCCGCGAGCACCGCCTGCTCGATCGCCTGGCCGAGGCGGCGGTGCTCGTGGTCGTCGCCCCAGGGCCGGGGTCCGGGAGATCGCTGAAAATATCGATCTTCACGGGGCGGTACGGCCTTTCCACGGCGGTGCGGGGCCGGGTGCGTTCCTGGCAGGTTCTCAGGTTCTCTGCCAGGATCGCCCAGATACCGCCCGTACGGGGGTTGTTCAGCGGATTTTTGCGAGGAACCCCGGGGCTTCAGCCCCGGGAGGAATCGCATCCTGGCGGCCGGGGCGCGGAGCGCCGCGGTATCACTGCGGTTGACCGGCCGAGGAGCGGCCGGGTGCCGAGCCTTCGGTTCCGGGTTGAGGGTCGCGGGAGTATCCCGAAATGTGACCGGATTCGCTCGATGGGATGAACGGCTACGAACATGTGGGGGTGTCTCGCACTGGCGTGTACGGTCGGGATCATGAAGCTGGTCGTGCAGGTGAGGCTCTTGCCGGCGCCCGTACAGGCGACGGCACTTGAGGCGACCCTGCGCGCCTGCAACGAGGCGGCGACCTGGGCCAGTCAGGTCGCCTTCGAGCAGGGTGTGAAGAGCAATTTCGCGCTGCGCAGGCTCGCCTACGACGAGGTGAAGGCGCAGTGGGGGCTGGGGGCGCAGGCGGCCCAGCATGTGATCAAGAAGACGTGTGACGCGTACGCCGCGCTCAAGGCCAATCTGAAGGCCGGGAACCTGGGCAGGCGGGACTCGAAGAGGTACCGGCGGGCGGTGGAGAAGCCGGTCGTCTTCCGGCCGAATGGGGCGCAGCCGTATGACGACCGGATGCTGTCCTGGCAGATCGCCGAGCGGCGGGTCTCGATCTGGACGACGGCCGGGCGGATCAAGGACGTGGCGTTCACCGCATCCCCGGAGCAGCTGGCCGCCCTGGCTCTGCACCGGAAGGGCGAGTCCGATCTGGTGTGCCGGGATGGCATGTGGTTTCTCAATGCCACCTGTGAGGTGCCCGAGGCGCCGCTGAACACCGATCCGGTGGACTTCCTCGGCATCGACCTGGGCATCGTGAACATCGCCACCACGTCCGACGGCGAGATCATGGCCGGGCGCGAGCTCAACAGAGGCCGGGTCCGTGAACGACAGCTGCGCAGCAAGCTGCAGAAGAAGAACACCCCGTCCGCCAAGCGCCGGCTGAAGAAGCGCAGGCGCAAGGAGGCGCGACGGGCCAAGGACATCAACCACAAGATCGCGAAACATGTGGTGGCCGAGGCAGAACGCACCGGTCGCGGTATTGCCCTGGAGGACCTGACGGGCATCCGCGAGCGGGTACGGCTTCGCAAGCCCCAACGGGCCGCCCACTCCAGTTGGTCGTTCGCTCAGCTGGGGGCGTTCATCGCGTACAAGGCCCGCAAGGCCGGTGTGCCGGTGGTGTACGTCGATCCGGCGTACACCTCCCGCACCTGCGCCGAGTGCGGGCACATCGACAGGGCGAACCGGGTCTCGCAGGCCTGGTTTGCGTGCCGGAACTGCGGATTCGTTGATCACGCGGACCGGAACGGCTCCCGCAACATCCAGGCCCGTGCCTGGGAGTTGTGGCGACGCGGGGCCCAGTCAACGGCCCCCGTCCCACCACCGGAGCGCACGCGCAGGGGTGGGGCTGGACGCAAACGCAGCATCACACCCAGTGGTGCCCGTTGTGCAAGCCCGTCACTTTAGTGACGGGTAGTTGACCCCTTCTTCAGCAGCAGCTCGGTGTTGCGGTCGCGCGCCTTGCCGCCCAGCTCCGTGCTGGCGCCCGGCGCGTTGAGGGACAGCTCGCGGTACAGGGACGCGAGGCCGGTCTGGGAGAGGTCGGCGAAGTCGGTGCGGTGCGGGGCCGAGGACTCCACCAGGGTGGTGAAGAGGGAGAGGGTGCCGTCCTTGTTGTCCACCAGCTCGATGATGCGCGCGAGTTGGGGGAAGTCGACGTGGGAGGCGGTGGAGATCTCCCAGAAGGAGTGGCCGTCGGCGCCGGTGTGCGCGGTGATGTCGTTGCGGTGAATGTGGCCGTTGACCCAGGCCAGCACGTTGCGGTGGCGGCCGAGCAGGGCGAGGAGCTCGTCGCCGTCCACGCGGCGCTCGCCCGGGCGGGCCGGGTCGGGGAGGGTGTTGTCCATCGACGTGCTGGTGTGGTGGCTGAACACGATCGCGTACGAGTCCTTGTTGTCGCGCAGCGTGCGCTCCAGCCAGCGGAGCTGGCCCTCCCCGAGGGAACCCTGGTAGTGCCCGGCGGAGTTGGTGGTGTCCAGGCTGATGCCGATGACGTCGTCGGCGACGCGGAAGGCATAGTACTGGGTGCCCGCGTCGAGGTTGGCGGAGGAGTAGCCGTGGCCGGCCGGGCCCAGGCCCCGGTACGCCGGGTCCAGGTGGGCCTTCAGGTACTCGGTGGGGGTGAACGGGGCCCGCTTCTCGTCGGGCGTGACCGAGCGCATGTCCCGGGCGTGGGTCTTGAGGAACTGGTGGTACTGGACGCCCGCCGGGTCCTTGGCGTCCTTGATGGCGTCCTGGAGCTTCTTCGCCTCGGCCGCGGACAGGCTCATCAGCTTCTTCCCGCCGACGGCCGCCTCGGTGAGGTAGGAGTCGCCGTGCGAGGCGTAGCAGCCGAGCGGCATCGAGTCGTGGTTGCCGACGGTCGAGTACCAGGGCAGGTTGAGGCCGGGGCTGCGCACCTCGCGGATCGCGGCGGCCAGGAAGCCGTCCAGGTGCGGGAAGCCGGCCTGCTTGTCGGCGTCGCGCGCGGCCTCGTCCGGCTGCCAGTACAGCTTCAGGCCGCTGTTCTGCACGCCCTCGTAGTGCCGCGGGTCCCCGGTGTTGGGGGTGATGCGGCCACCGCTCATGACCTTGAGGAACCAGTCCAGCTCGGACCTGGTGTTGTTGTCCGTGTTGTCGCCGGTCGTCATGGCGAAGTGCAGCGGGGCGCCGGTGACGGGCGCGCCGCGCAGCGCGTTGATCCGCTCCACGAGCGCGATCGCGCCCTGCACGGTCAGCGCCTCGTGCGGCCGCCAGGCGTGCACGTCGGTCGAGCGCAGGTACTCCAGGCGCAGCGGGTGCTGCGCGTCGATGATGTGCAGGTCGGTGAGCTGCACGAAGGCCGCGAGGGCGGTACGGCGGCCGGCGCGGCCGGACCTGGGCGCGGCCAGCTCGTCGCGCACCACCCGCTCCCAGCCGGGCCCGTCGCCCAGCCGCCGGTAGCCGGAGCTGCCGCGCGGGGCGGAGACCGAGGCGAGGGTGGTGCCGCGGGTGTAGGGGGCGAGCGGCGCGGGGGGCGCCTTTCGGGAGGAGGCCACCGGGGCGTCGGCGGTGCCGGTGGTGGTGGCGGCCTGGCTGTCGCTGGGCCGCAGGGCGTAGCCGACGCCGGCGGAGAGGGCCACCGCTCCGGTGGCGGCGAGGACGGTGCGACGGTGGATTCCCGGTGCGGAATCGGCGACTGAGCGTGTGCGCGACATGGCGCTTGTCTCCCCGAGTGCGAACGCGTCGGCAGTGGTCGCGGTGCGCTCGCTGACGCGAACGTTCCGCTCGTACTGGATCGTTGACACCGGGGATGACCTGCGTGTGAACGCGGCGGCAACGCGCAGCGCCGATCACCGTACGTGGATCTCGGGCTACCCTGCGCGTCCATGACCGCTCGCCGAACGGCCGGGAGCCGGTCACTCAGGGTTCATCTTCGGGGGTACTGAACCTATTTCCCGGGGGCCTGCCCCTCGTCGGCCGCCACCCGCCCCGCAGCCGGCCGCTCCCGCCACAGCCGGAGCCCCACGTCGACCAGGGGCAACCGGTTCAGCCCGGGTACCGCGTCCAGGTCCTGCCATGCGGCCAGCTCCGTGGAGCCGCCGACCTCGTGGCGCAGCTCGCCGCCGACGACCCGGACCTCGTAGAGGAGCCGCACGCCCTGGCGGTCGACGGGCCGCCCGAACCGGCCGGGGGTCACCCGGCGGATGGAGTCCACGCCGAGCAGTTCCGTGACCTCGGTGCGGTACCCGGTCTCCTCCGTCACCTCCCGCAGCACGGTGTCGTGGGGATCCTCGCCGTGCTCCATGCCGCCGCCGGGCAGCACCCACTCGGGCGGCCCGCCGTCCAGGCCCGGCGAGCGGGCGAGCAGGACCTGACCGTCACGGACACAAATGGCGTAGGCCGCCACCCTCAACTTCTGGCGCACCCGGGGAACTTATCCCGGACATGCCCGAAGTGCGGGGTGTTTTTCTTGCATTCGGGACCGGCGCACCGAGGGTGCCGTAGCGGGTTTTCCCCATGCGCCCATCTCGTTTCGGTCAACTCTTCCCAAACATCCGTCCCTTGCGCAAGGCTGTGCGATCGTCCGGGATCGTCTTCCGGACCGACGCGGCCGGAGCCGATCGGCTCCGGTCGCTTTCATACGTTCCTTTACGCACAAGGGATGCCGATGACCCTCACCCCCCAGCGCGATCCGATACCCGGCACGAGACGCGTGGCGCGCATAGCCGTGGCCGCCGGTCTGGTGGCCGCGCTCTCCGCGGCCGGACCGATACCCCTGGCCCTCGCCGCCGACGGCCCCTCCGCCCCGGCCGACGCGACCGCCAAGTCCGCGCACGACAAGCTCGGTTCCGACGACGCGGACCTGCTCGCCGAGGCCAAGGCCGAGGGCGAGAAGAACGTCACGATGATGGTCGCCACCGCGCCCGGGCAGACCGAACAGGTCGCCGCGCAGCTGGACGCGGTGCGGGGCGGCACGGTGGGCCGGACCCAGGACAAGCTCGGCTACGTCCGCGCCACGGTCCCCACCGCACGGGCGGACGCGGCCATCGCCGCCGCCACGAAGCTCTCCTCCGTGCACGGCATCGACCTGCGCGAGGAGATCCCGCTGGACGACCCGACGCCGAGCGCGGACACGGCGAAGGGCGCCGACCGGGCGGCCACGGGCAGCTACCCGGCGCCGGGCAGGAAGACCCCCGCCGAGAACCCGTACAACCCGTCCTTCGAGACGGGCGCCGTCGACTTCGTGCAGAAGAACCCGAAGGCGGACGGCCGCGGGGTCACCATCGGCATCCTCGACTCGGGCGTCGACCTGGGCCACCCGGCGCTGCAGAAGACCACCACCGGCGAGCGGAAGATCGTCGACTGGGTGACCGCGACCGACCCGGTCGTCGACGCCGACCGCACCTGGCGCCCCATGCTGACCTCGGTATCCGGCCCCACCTTCACCTTCGAGGGCAGCACCTGGACGGCGCCGGCGGGCTCGTACCGGATCAGCACCTTCAAGGAGTCGTACACCACCGGCGGTGACGCCGCGGGCGACGCGAACCGCGACGGCGACAAGTCCGACGACTGGGGCGTGCTGTACGACGCGGCGGCCGGCACGGTCCGCGTCGACCTCAACGACAACCACGACTTCGGCGACGACGCGCCGATGAAGCCGTACAAGGACGGCTTCCAGGTCGGGTACTTCGGCACGGACGCCCCGTCGACCGACGTGGCCGAGCGGCAGCCGTTCGTGGTGGAGATCCGCAAGGACGTCGTCTACAACCCCGCGGGCGCGAAGGCCGACTTCGTCAACATCGGTGTCATCGAGTCCGAGCACGGCACGCACGTGGCCGGTATCACCGCCGCCAACGGCCTGTTCGGCGGCAGGATGGACGGCGCCGCTCCGGGCGCCAAGCTGGTCTCCTCCCGCGCCTGCACCTGGTCCGGCGGCTGCACCAACGTCGCCCTGACCGAGGGCATGATCGACCTGGTCGTCAACCGCGGCGTCGACATCGTCAACATGTCGATCGGCGGCCTGCCGGCGCTGAACAACGGCAACAACGCGCGCGCCGAGCTGTACACGCGGCTCATCGACACCTACGGCGTCCAACTGGTGATCTCGGCCGGCAACTCCGGTCCCGGTGCCAACACCATCGGCGACCCGGCCCTGGCCGACAAGGTGATCTCGGTCGGCGCGTCCATCTCCAAGGAGACCTGGGCCGCCAACTACGGCTCGGGCGTGCGGAAGAAGTACGCGATGCTGCCGTTCTCCTCGCGCGGCCCGCGTGAGGACGGCGGGTTCACGCCGACGCTGGTCGCGCCCGGCGCCGCGATCAACACCATCCAGACCTGGCTGCCGGGCGCCCCGGTCGCCGAGGCCGGCTACCAGCTGCCCGCCGGGTACGGCATGCTCCAGGGCACCTCGATGGCGTCTCCGCAGGCCGCCGGCGCCTCCGCGCTGCTGCTGAGCGCCGCCAAGCAGAAGGGCATCGACCTCACCCCGGCCACCCTGCGCACGGCCCTCACCTCGACGGCCGACCACATCAAGGGAGTTCAGGCCTACGAGGAGGGCGCGGGCCGGATCAACATCGTGGACGCCTGGAAGGCGATCCGCGACGACGCCACCGCGCACACCTACGCCGTGCAGGCCCCGGTCGACACCGCGCTCGACCAGTTCCTGAAGACCCCGGGCAAGGGCACCGGCCTGTACGACCGCGAGGGCGGCCTGAAGTCCGGCCAGAAGAAGACGTACGAGATCACGATCACCCGTACGTCCGGCGCCGACAAGGCGATCCGGCACGAGCTGCACTTCGAGAACAACGCCGGCCGCACCTTCCGGATCGTCGGCTCCGACGAGGTGAAACTGCCGCTGAACAAGCCGGTGACCGTCCGCGTCGAGGCCGCGCCGAAGTTCGCGGGCCTCAAGAGCGCGATCCTGGAGGTCGACGACCCGAAGACCGAGGGCATCGACCGGCAGGTCCTCACCACGGTCGTGGTCTCCACCCCCGTCGCCCACACCTTCACCGCGTCGGACTCCGTGCAGCGCAACAGCACGCAGTCGTACTTCGTGACCGTCCCCGAGGGCGCGAAGACGCTGGAGGTCGCGCTCGGCAGGCTGAAGGACAAGAGCCAGACCCGGTTCATCTCGATCCACCCCTACGGCGTCCCGAGCGACCCGACGTCGACGATCAACTGCTACCCGAACTACGCCAACCCGGCCAACACCTGCCGCCCCGACCTGCGCTCGTACGACAACCCGCAGCCGGGCGTGTGGGAGATCGAGGTCGAGTCGCGCCGTACGTCGCCGCTGCTCGACAACCCCTACAAGCTGGACGTCGCCGTCCTGGGCGTGGCCTTCGACCCGGAGGTCGTGACCGTGCCCGAGGCCAAGGTCGGCACCCCGGTCGCCGCCTCCTGGAAGGTGACGAACCAGCTCGCCGCCGTCGACGGCAAGCTGACCGGCGGCCCCCTCGGCTCGTCCAGGACGACCCGCCCGACCATCGCCCAGGGCGCGACGCAGACCACCACGGTCGAGGTGCCCGCCGGCGCCGCGTCGCTGGACGTCGCCATCGGCAACGTCTCGGACGCCGCCGCCGACCTGGACCTGGCCGTGTACGACGCGTCCGGCGAGCAGGTGGCCAGCTCCGCCGACGGTGACTCGGAGGAGTCGGTGTCCATCGCCAAGCCGGTCGCCGGCACGTACACGATCGAGGTCGTCGGCTACTCGGTGCCGGCCGGCTCGACGGCGTACGACTACCGCGACGTGTTCTTCTCCGCCTCCCTCGGCGAGGTGAAGGTCGCGGGCACCCCGGTGCAGCTCGGCACCGGCGAGTCCGCGGCGGTCTCCGCCGAGGTGGTCGCCGCGGCCGAGGCGCCCGAGGGACGCGCGTTCTTCGGGCAGGTCCAGCTGGAGAACGCGCGCGGGACGGTCGCGGGTGTGGGCAGTGTGGTGATCGAGAAGGTTGTGCCGTAGCCCTCTACGGCTGTCGTAGCCTTCTACGGCTGCTGTAGTCGTCCTGCGGCTGCTGGGCGGGCGTCCGGATGGGCGCCCGCCTTTTCTCATGCGCAGGAGAGCGTGCGGGACTCCGGCAGGGACCGGGTGATCCACGCCCGCTCGGGGGCGATCTTCCGCTCGCCGACGAACACCGCGTCCGGTGTGGCCGCGTTCCGGGGGATGCCGACCAGGGCGCGGTCACCCTCGCGCAGGCGGGGGCGGGCGTCGATGTCCTGTACGAACGTCACCGTGTCCTCGGCCTTGTCCGGCTTCGGCTCCGGCTCCGGCTTGTAGGAGCGGGTCACGCCCAGCGTGATCCGTTCCTGCTCCGTGCCGGGCACCTGCTGGACGTCGGTGACCGTGCCCTCGGCGACGAGGCGGGCGCAGGCGAGGTAGCGGGGGTTGCCGAAGAGGGTGCCGGCGGCCTCCCTGGAGTCCGACCTGGAGTCCGACGTCGCGCTCGCGCCCCCCGCGTCGTCGTGGCCGCTCCCGGCCTGGACCACCAGCCAGCCCAGGCCGGCCACCAGCGCACCGGCGCAGGCCACGGCCAGAGTACCGAAGGCAAGGGCGAGCGGGCGGCGCCGGCGCCGTGGCCGGGGCGCTCGTACGGGGGCGGGGTGCGGAGCCGCGGCGGGCTCACCGAGGGCCCGTCCGATGATCCCCAGCTGGTCCCGCAGCAGGGCCACGTCGGCCGCGGCGGTGCGGTGCTCGGCGAGAAGAACGGGGTCCGTGCGGGCGGCCTCGGTCAGGGGTTCGTCCGTGATCACGGACATCAGCGGGTCGGCGCCGTCGTAGCCGTCGTGCTCGGCGGGCATGTCACACCACCTCGTCCTCGTGCAGGCGGGCGCGCAGGGCCCGGACCGCCGTGTGCAGCCTGCTCTTGACGGTGCCCTCCGGGATGCCGAGCTCCTCGGCGATGGAGCGCACCGGCAGGTCGGCGTAGAAGCGCAGGACGACGACCTGGCGCTGGGTGTCGGGCAGTTCGTCGAGGCCTTGGGCGACGGCGAGGGACAGCAGGCTGGTGTCCTCGCCGGAGGGATGTTCGAGCCGGCGGAGGGCGGCGAGCCGCTCCCCCAGCTGCTCCTGGCGGCGCTTGGCCCGGTGCCAGTCCATGGCGAGGTTGGAGGCGACGACCGCCGCCCACGCCGAGACGTCCCGCGGCGCCTCGCGTCCGCTCGCCGCCCGTTCCAGCAGCCGCAGGCGGACCTGCTGCACCCCGTCCAGCAGGTCCGCCTGCGGCACGCCGCCGAGGGCGAGCACCGCCCGCACCCGGCGTTCCTGGGCCGCGTCCAGAGGATCGTCGCGCACGTCCCCCTGGCCACGGCGGGCCGTTCTGCGCAGCACAGCCACCCTCCCCTCGCCGCGTTTCCCCTATGACGCCGGCGCGGGCCGAAACGTTCGGCGCGGTTCGGCGCGGTTTCGCGGCGCGGACAGAGGCGTACGTCACACCGCCGTGTGGGCCGGGCGGCGGTGGGCAGGCGAGCTTGCGGCACCGACCCGCAGGTGGCTGAATTTCTCCAGCTCAGCAGGGTGGACGCCGAATGTCCGCAACCGCCCGGCGCGCTGTCCTGTCCCATTCCTCGGGCGCCGCGGTCAAAGAAGTGGACAGCCCGGCCGGTGTGGGCCGCATGATGGAAAAGCCTCGGCCAAGCAAAACGCACGCACAACAGACGCAGAGAGTCGTAGAGGGAGTCGCCGTGAGGGTCGGAATCGTCGGAGCCACCGGTCAGGTCGGCACGGTCATGCGCAGGATCCTCACCGAGCGGAACTTCCCGGTGACGGAGCTGCGCCTGTTCGCCTCGGCCCGCTCGGCGGGGACGGTCCTGGACGGCGTGACGGTGGAGAACGCGACAACGGCCGACTACTCCGGCCTGGACATCGTGCTGTTCTCGGCGGGCGGCTCGACCTCCAAGGCGCTGGCCGAGAAGGTGGCCTCCCAGGGCGCGGTCGTGATCGACAACTCCTCGGCGTGGCGCCGGGACCCGCAGGTTCCGCTGGTCGTCTCCGAGGTGAACCCGCACGCGATCGCGGACCGCCCCAAGGGCATCATCGCCAACCCGAACTGCACGACGATGGCCGCGATGCCGGTGCTGAAGCCGCTGCACGAGGAGGCGGGCCTTCAAGCGCTGGTCGTCGCCACCTACCAGGCGGTGTCCGGCTCGGGCCTCGCCGGCGTCGAGGAGCTGTTCGAGCAGGTCAAGAAGGTCGGCGACGACGCGCCCAAGCTGACCCACGACGGCGCCGCGGCGAACTTCCCGGAGCCGGACAAGTACGTCGCGCCGATCGCGTACAACGTCCTGCCGATGGCGGGCTCGGTCGTCGACGACGGCCTGAACGAGACCGACGAGGAGCAGAAGCTCCGCAACGAGTCCCGCAAGATCCTTGAGATCCCCGAGCTGAAGGTCTCCGGCACCTGCGTCCGCGTGCCCGTCTTCACCGGCCACTCCCTCCAGGTCAACGCCCGCTTCGCCCGCCCGATCACGGCCGAGCGCGCCAAGGAACTGCTGGCCGGCGCCCCGGGCGTCGTCCTCGCCGAGGTCCCGACCCCGCTCCAGGCGGCCGGCCAGGACCCGTCGTACGTCGGCCGCATCCGCCAGGACGAGACCGTCGACAACGGCCTCGCCCTGTTCGTCTCGAACGACAACCTCCGCAAGGGCGCGGCACTGAACGCCGTACAGATCGCCGAGCTGGTGGCGGCTGAGCTGAGCGGCTGACACACCGCATCCGGGGGCCGTCAGCGCACTGCGGTGGCGGCCCCCTTCGCGCGCCCGGCGTACGGCACGGCCGCCAGCGCGAGCAGCGCCAGGCCGGCACCGAGGCCCAGCACCTCGGCCTGGTGTGGCAGCGGGACGCGGAGACGGCACGGAACCATTTCGCGTCCCGCATCGTCAGCAGAGCGCAGTTCCTTCAGGACCGTCGGATCAATGGGCCGTGCGAGGTACTTCGTCATGGCTCCAGGCTCGCGCCCGTCCGGCCCGCCGACCGGCGGCAAACGGACATCGCGTTGTCCACAGGTCCCGTGGAAGGATGACGCAACCGACACATATCGAGGAGATGACCGCGTGCCTGGCACAAACCTGACTCGCGAAGAGGCACAGCAGCGGGCGAAGCTGCTCACCGTTGACTCGTACGAGATCGATCTCGACCTCTCCGGCGCGCAGGAGGGCGGCACCTTCCGGTCCGTGACCACGGTGCGCTTCGGGGTCGCCGGGACCGGCGAGTCCTTCGTCGACCTGGTGGCCCCGACCGTCCACGAGGTGACCCTCAACGGGGACGCCCTCGACCCCGCCGAGGTCTTCAAGGACTCGCGGATCGCCCTGCCGGGGCTGCTGGAGGGCCGCAACGTTCTGCGCGTGGTCGCCGACTGCGCGTACACCAACACCGGCGAGGGTCTGCACCGGTTCGTCGACCCGGTGGACAACCAGGCCTATCTCTACACCCAGTTCGAGGTGCCGGACGCCCGCCGGGTGTTCGCGTCCTTCGAGCAGCCGGACCTGAAGGCCACCTTCCAGTTCACCGTGAAGGCGCCGGACGGCTGGACGGTCATCTCCAACTCACCGACGCCCGAACCGAAGGACAACGTCTGGGAGTTCGAGCCGACGCCGCGCATCTCGACGTACATCACGGCGCTCGTCGTGGGCCCGTACCACTCGGTGCACAGCGTGTACGAGAAGGACGGCCGCACTGTCCCGCTCGGCATCTACTGCCGTCCCTCGCTCGCCGAGTACCTCGACTCGGACGCGATCTTCGAGGTGACCCGGCAGGGCTTCGACTGGTTCCAGGAGAAGTTCGACTACGCGTACCCGTTCAAGAAGTACGACCAGCTGTTCGTGCCGGAGTTCAACGCGGGCGCGATGGAGAACGCGGGCGCGGTGACTATCCGGGACCAGTACGTGTTCCGGTCGAAGGTGACGGACGCGGCGTACGAGGTGCGCGCGGAGACCATCCTGCACGAGCTGGCCCACATGTGGTTCGGCGACCTGGTCACCATGGAGTGGTGGAACGACCTGTGGCTGAACGAGTCGTTCGCCACGTACACGTCCATCGCCTGCCAGGCGTACGCGCCGGAGTCGCGCTGGCCGCACTCGTGGACCACGTTCGCGAACTCCATGAAGACGTGGGCGTACCGCCAGGACCAGCTGCCGTCCACGCACCCGATCATGGCCGAGATCGGCGACCTCGACGACGTGCTGGTCAACTTCGACGGCATCACGTACGCGAAGGGGGCGAGCGTGCTGAAGCAGCTCGTCGCGTACGTCGGCATGGACGAGTTCTTCCGGGGCGTGCAGGCGTACTTCAAGCGCCACGCGTACGGCAACACGCGCCTGTCCGACCTGCTGGGCGCGCTGGAGGAGACCTCCGGCCGCGACCTGAAGACGTGGTCGAAGAAGTGGCTGGAGACGGCCGGCATCAACATCCTGCGCCCGGAGATCGAGATGGACGGCAACGGCGTCATCACGTCCTTCTCCATCCGGCAGGAGGCCCCGGCACTCCCGTCCGGCGCCAAGGGCGAGCCGACGCTGCGCCCCCACCGCATCGCGGTCGGCCTGTACGAACTCGATGACGACAGCGGCAAGCTGGTGCGCGACGAGCGGATCGAGCTGGACGTCGACGGCGAGCTGACCGCCGTACCGCAGCTGACGGGCAGGCGCCGCTCGGCGGTGGTCCTGCTCAACGACGACGACCTGTCGTACGCCAAGGTCCGCCTGGACGAGAAGTCCCTGGCCTTCGTGACGCGGCACCTGGGCGACTTCGAGGCGTCGCTGCCGCGCGCGCTGTGCTGGGCGTCCGCGTGGGACATGACGCGCGACGCGGAGCTCGCGACCCGCGACTACCTGTCCCTGGTCCTGTCGGGCATCGGCAAGGAGTCCGACATCGGCGTCGTGCAGTCGCTGCACCGCCAGGTGAAGCTCGCGGTCGAGCTGTACGCCGACCCCGCCGCCCGCGAGTCCCTGCTGACCCGCTGGACGGACGCCACGCTGGAGCACCTGCGGGCCGCCGCCCCGGGCGGCGACCACCAGCTGGCGTGGGCACGCGCGTTCGCGGCGACGGCCCGCACGCCGGAGCAGCTGGACCTCCTCACGGGCCTGCTCGACGGCTCGCAGACCATCGAGGGCCTGGCCGTCGACACGGAGCTGCGCTGGGCGTTCGTACAGCGCCTCGCGGCGGTCGGCCGCTTCGACGAGCCGGAGATCGCGGCCGAATACGACCGCGACAAGACGGCGGCCGGCGAGCGCCACGCGGCCACGGCCCGGGCCGCCCGCCCGACCCCCGGGGCCAAGGCGGAGGCGTGGGCCTCGGTCATCGACTCCGACAAGCTCCCGAACGCCGTCCAGGAAGCGGTCATCTCCGGCTTCGTCCAGACCGGCCAGCGCGAGCTGCTGGCCCCGTACACGGACAGGTACTTCGAGGTGGTCAAGACCATCTGGGAGTCCCGCTCCCACGAAATGGCGCAGCAGATCGCGGTCGGCCTGTACCCGTCGATCCAGGTATCGCAGGAGACCCTGGACAAGACGGAGGCGTGGCTCGCCTCCGCGGAGCCCAACGCCGCCCTGCGACGGCTGGTTTCGGAGTCGCGGGCGGGCGTGGAACGGGCGCTGAAGGCCCAGGCGGCGGACTCGGCGGCCGGGCAGTAGCCATACGTGAGCGGGGTGTCCGGTCAGAAGCGCACCGGACACCCCGCTCCTGTGGTCAGGAGTCGCCGGACGTCCGCCCCCGGCGCGGCACCTGGGGCGACTTCGCGGCCTCGGCCTCCGCCTTGGCGTCGCTCACCGCGGCGGCGGCCTGCTTCACGGCCTCGTCAGCAGCCGTGGCCGAGTCGAGCGAATCCGTCGAGCCTGCCTCGAGCGCCGGGGTCCGGCCTGCGTCGGACGTGTCCTCAGCGCCGGCGATGGCTGCTTCCTCAGGTTGCGCGGGTGGGTGAGGGCCCGCCGCCGACTCATCACCGAACGCACGGGTGACGGTCCGAACAGCCTCGGTCAGCTCCCCCGGGATCACCCAGAACGTGTTGTTGTCGCTGCTCGCCAAGTGCGGCAGCGTCTCGAGGTACTTGTAGGCCAGGACCTTCGGGTCGGCATTGTTGCGATGGACGGCCTGGAAGACGCGCTCCACCGCCTTTGCCTCGCCGTCCGCCCGCAGGATCATGGCTTGTTGCGTGCCCTGTGCCTCCAGGATGTCCTTCTGCTTCGTGCCCTCCGCGGTGAGGATCTTGGCTTGCCGCTCCCCTTCGGCGTGCAGGATGGCCGCGCGCTTGTCACGCTCGGCCCGCATCTGCTTCTCCATCGCTTCCTTGATGGTGTGCGGTGGATCGATGGCCTTGATCTCGACGCGGTTGACCCGGATGCCCCACTTGCCGGTGGCGTCGTCGAGGACGGCGCGGAGCCGGGAGTTGATCTCCTCACGCGAGGTGAGCGTCTCCTCCAGGTCCATGCTGCCGATGACGTTCCGCAGCGTGGTCACGGTGAGCTGATCGATCGCCTGCAGGTAGTCAGCGACCTCGTAGGCCGCCGCCCGCGGGTCCGTGATCTGGTAGTAGAGGACGGTGTCGATATTCACCACGAGGTTGTCCTCGGTGATCACCGGCCTGGGGTCGGACGAATAGACCTGCTCGCGCACGTCGAGTTTGGTGTTGATGCGGTCCGCCACCGGCAGGACCAGGTTCAGGCCGGGCTGCAGCGTGCGGCGGTATCGGCCGAACCGCTCGATGTTGTAGCGGCGCGCCTGCGGGACGATCCGCACAGTGGAGGCCACGAGGAAGATGACAACAATGGCCGCCACAAGAATGGGGATGACAACTGGATCCACAGTGCCTCCGTCGCTATGCGTTCAGCCGTTCATGGAAGGAGTTCGCGGGGGTAGACGATGGCCGTGGCGCCCTCGATCTCCATGACGTCCACCAACGCTCCCACCGGGATCACCAGGCTCTCGTCGAGGGCGCGGGCGGACCACTCTTCGCCGGAGAGTTTGATCAGGCCGCGGGTCGCGGTGACCTCCTGCATGACCTCAGCCCGTTTACCGATCAGCGCATCACTGCCCTCGCGGGTGATGGGTTGCTGTGCCATATGCCGCAACGCGATGGGACGGACGACCAGGAGGCCCGCTGCCGCCGCTACTCCGAGGGCCACGAGCTGGCCGAGAACGCCGATGCCCACACCGGCGACCACGGCGGCGACCAGCGCAGCACCCGCCAGCAAGCCGAAGACCAGTGTCAGGGTGAAGAACTCCGCGGCACCCAGCGCCGCGGCAGCGAGCAGCCATACGAACCACGGCATCGCATCGCCCTCCTTAAGGGGCCTTCTCTACCACGCTACCTCCCGGAACGCCGGGCAGACAGACTCCGCGACTGTGGTTCTTGATCGTCAAATGGTTTGCCCTGATCGGCGGGGGGTGCCTGCGGCAGCTGAACGGAGAAGCGTCCGGGGGTAGCCGGCCGCGCGGACCCGAGCGTTCCGTTCAGCAGACCTGAATGATCCTCGGGGTACGACAGCGCCGCGCGCCCCCAGCTGCCCCACAACCGTCGCCCCGAACGCCAGTGCCATCCCCGCCACCTGCACCGGCGTCAGCGCCTGCCCCAGTGCCGCCCAGCCGACGACCGCCGCGGTCAGCGGGGACAGCGGGCCGAGGAAGGTGACCTGCGTGGCGGTCAGCCGGCCGATGCCGCGGAACCACAGCCAGTACGCGACCGCCGTGTTCGCCAGCGCCAGATAGAGGTAGCCGGCGGTCGCCCGGCCGTCGAGCGCCGGCGGCGCTCTATGAGGGCGGGACGGCTGGCGGGCATCGGGGCACCCTTCGAGTAGGTCGGCAGAAAGTAGCTTAGCCTCAAGCTACTTTCCGTCAAGCCACTTTCTTGCGGGTGGCCCTCCGGCGTCCGATACTCGGCACATGAGTGCACCTCCGCCCCGGCGCAAGGACCCCGTCGACGCGATCATCGACCAGTGGGCGGCCGTGCGGCCCGACCTCCACACCGCCGGCATGGAGATCTTCGGGCGGATCCACCGCCTCGAACGCGCGATGGGCGACCGGCTGGAGAAGACGTACGCCCGGTTCGGGATCTCGCGCGGCGAGTTCGACGTACTCGCGACCCTGCGCCGCTCCGGCGAGCCCTACACACTGTCGCCCCGCCAGCTGTCGGCCACGCTGATGCTCACCACCGGCGGCATGACCGGCCGACTGGACAAGCTGGAGCGGGCCGGACTGCTGCGCCGCTCCCCCGACCCGCATGACCGCCGCGGGCTCCAGGTCACCCTCACCGAGAAGGGACTGCCCCTCATCGACGAGGCGGCCGCCGCCGGGCTCGCCGTCCAGACGGAGGCACTGACCGCTGCCCTGAACGACGAACGGGCCGCCCAACTGGCGGGCCTGCTACGGGACTTGCTGGCCGGCACACAGGGCGCGGAACGCTAGGGCAGGCCATCTATTCAACTTTGACTAGCTTGGTGTAGAGTGAGCCAGCGCCACCGGCACAGCATGTGCGCCTGCTCGACTCCGCGCGGATGCCGCCGGGTGCCTGGGCGACGGCCCGACCGCGCAGTCCGCGCTCGCCGAGGCCGCCGCGATCCGTCTCCCCGAGGAGGAGCGCGCGTCGGTGCGGGACGACTTGGAGCGGCTGGCGGAGTTGCGGGGATCGGCAGGAGCGGACGGCAGGTCATACGACGGCTGACTGCGCCGCCCCCACGTGCGTCCTGACCGCCTGCCCGATCGCCACCGGGTCCGCCGCGTCCGCCGCCCACGCGGCGTATCCGTCCGGCCGCACCAGCACGGTCGTACGGCGGTCGCTCGCCCAGTGCCGCACGGTCAGGCGCTCCTCGCCGGGCCCCTCGTACGCGCCCGGCGTGATCAGTACGAACCGGCCGCCGCGCAGCGCCTCGTACAGACGGTCGCCGTCGGCGAGGCGGACGTCCGGGACGCGGGCGCCGGTCAGGGGGTGGGCGCCCCGGGGAGCGGCGTACCTGAAGCCGATGCCGGTGACCTGGCCGATCGCCTTGTGGCGGACCGCGGGTACGTGGTCGAGGAAGGCGGTCAGGGGCGCGCGCAGCGCCAGCGTCCAGGGGCGCTTGGCCATCGCGAGGCGGATGATGCCGCCGCTGCTGCGCAGGACGGACCTGCCGACGGGGTGCCGTTCGGCCTCGTAGGTGTCGAGGAGTTCCGGGGCCGCGTGCCCGTGGAGGACGACGGCGAGCTTCCAGCCGAGGTTGGCCGCGTCCTGGAGGCCGGTGTTCATGCCCTGGCCCCCGGCCGGGGTGTGCACGTGCGCGGCGTCTCCGGCGAGGAAGACACGGCCGACGCGGTAGGCGGGCACCTGCCGTTCGTCACTGTGAAAGCGGGACATCCAGCGGGCGTCGTGCATACCGAAGTCGCGGCCGAGGGCGAGCCGGGTGATCTCCTTGATCTCGTCGAGGTCGAGGGGCGCGCTGTCGGGGACGTTGCGCCCGCGGTGCCAGCCGATCACGCGGTGGTAGCCGTCGCTGAAGGGTGCGATGAAGGCGAAGGCGTCGCCGACGGCGTTGACGGTGAGGAGCGACTCGGGCTGCTCGGCGAGCCGCACGTCCGCGAGGACGACGGAGCGGATCACCGAACGGCCGGGGAAAGGCAGCCCGATCGCGGTGCGCACGGTGCTGCGCATGCCGTCGGCGCCCACGACGTACGCCGCCCGCAGTTCCTCGGCCCGCCCGTCGACCGTGCGGACCTCGACGGTCACGCCGTCCGCGTCCTGCGTGAGCCCGGTCGTCTCCGTCTCGTACCGGAAGTCCACCCCGGCCTCGACGGCCCGCTTCTCCAGCACCGTCTCCACCTCGTACTGCGGGATCACGAGGAGGTGGTTGAAGCGGGAGGGCAGGGTGTCGAGGTCCATGGTGAGCCGGCCGAAGAGGCGGACGCGATCGAGGGGCTCGCCGACCGACTCCAGGTCGTCGGCGAGGGCGCGTGCGTCGAACTGTTCGAGGGTGCGGGCGTGCAGGACGAAGGCGCGGGAGAGGTTGCTTATCTCGTGGGGGCGCTTCTCGACGACGGTGACGGGGATGCCGGCGGCGGCGAGGTCACCGGCCAGGAGGAGACCCGTGGGGCCGGATCCGACGACGATCACGGTAGGAGCGGTGCCGTTGTTCATCTTGGCCTCCTTGGTGCCAACGGTCGCCGGTCAGCCTCTGCTGGCCGGCGGCCGTTGATCAACGTCCGTTTGCCAACGGTTGTTTGCCAACACTCGTTGGCCACCGTAGGAGCGCACCTCCGCAGACGTCAACACTTGTTGGCCTACGCCTGTTGGCCTACATTCGTTGGCGTGCTCGACAACAGACCCCCCGCACCCCGCCGCTCCGACACCACCCGCGCCGCCATCCTCGAGGCAGCCCGCGAGCGCTTCGCCGCCGACGGCTACGACCGCGCCACCATCCGCGCCATCGCCAAGGACGCGAGCATCGACCCGTCGATGGTGATGCGCTACTACGGCAGCAAGGAGGGCCTCTTCGCGGCGGCCGTCGCCGTCGACCTGAAGCTGCCCGACCTGGGAGCGCTGCACCGGGACGAGGCCGGACAGACCCTGGTGTCGCACTTCCTCGACATGTGGGAGGGCAACGAGGTGCTCACTGCCCTGCTCCGGGTCGGCGTCACCAACCAGGCCGGGACCGAGCGTTCGCGGGGCATCTTCCGCGACCAGCTGCTGCCGGTCGTGCGCCAGGTGTGCCCGGACCCCGAGCAGGCCCCCGCCCGCGCCGCGCTCACCGCGACGCAGTTGCTCGGGCTGGCGCTCACCCGGTACGTCCTGCGGTTCCCGCCGGCCGTGGCGCTGAGCCGCGAGGAGGTCGTGGCGTGGCTGGGCCCGACGGTGCAGCGGTACCTGACCGCGCCGCACCCGTAGGTCTCGGCAACACGAAGAGCGCCGCCTCCGGCGTACGTACGCGTACACAGCCGTACGTACGCCGGAGACGGCGCCCTCTGGAAAGGTGCGGGGCGGCGCCCTGCGTCAGGCCTTCGCCTTGGCCTTGGTCGTGATGTTGGAGCTGGTCGTGTCCTTCTCCTTGTGCGACTTGTCCCCGATCATCACCAGGCCGGCGATGACCACGAACAGCGCGATCGGGGTCACGACGAACAGACCCAGCGTCTCGATGACGCTCAGGCCCTTGCCGGGGTCGTCGCCGTCGTCGCGGGTGAGCGCGAACGCGGGGGACGACATGAGCAGCATCATCAGCGTCGTACCGGCGGCCAGGGCGCCGGCGCGCAGGGCGTTCTTCTTGTCCACGGGGCCAAAAGTATCGAACGCCGGGAGGGAGCGCGCGGCCGGGGTGCCCTAGAAGCCGGGGCCCGCCTCAGGAGTACGTCAGTCCGACCGGCGCTCCCGCACCGCGTCGATCAGCGCGTGCAGCCGCGGCGAGGCCGCCAGCTGCTCCAGCGTCACCGGCCTCCCCGCCCCGTCCGCGATCGGCAGCCGCCAGTTCGGGTACTGGTCCCACGTCCCCGGCAGGTTCTGCGGGCGGCGGTCGCCGACGCCGTCCGGGAGCCAGATGCCGATCATGCGGGCAGGAGTGTGCAGCAGGAAGCGGTGGACCGCCTGGATCTCGGCCTCCTCGGAGGAGGGATCCGTGCCGCCGGTGCCCTGGAGCAGCCCGAGCCGGGAAAGGAGTTCGAGCCACTCCCCCGTGTCGGCGGCAGCCTCCTGGCGCTCCTCCTCCAGCGGGCGGGTGAGCAGGCCGAGACCGGCGCGGAGGTCGACGTGTTCGCCGGTGAGACGGGCGGCGGTGGGCGGCAGGTCGTGGGTGGTGGCGGTGGCCAGGCAGTCGGCGCGCCAGCGCTCGGGTGGCAGGGGCCGGCCGTCGCCCTCCCAGTCCCGTTCGAACCACAGCACCGACGTGCCGAGCACCCCGCGCTCGCGCAGCGTCTCGCGCACGCCGGGCCCGACGGTGCCCAGGTCCTCGCCGATCACCATCGCCCCGGCCCGCGAGGCCTCCAGGGCCAGGATCGCGAGCATGGCGTCGGCGTCGTAGCGGACGTACGTGCCCTCTGTGGGTGGGTGGCCCTGCGGCACCCACCACAGCCGGAACAGGCCCATCACGTGATCGATGCGCAGCGCGCCGGCGGAGCGGAACAGGGCCCGCAGCAGCTGACGGTACGGCGCGTAGCCGGAGGCGGCGAGCCGGTCCGGGCGCCAGGGCGGCAGGCCCCAGTCCTGGCCGCGCGCGTTGAAGGCGTCCGGCGGGGCGCCCACCGACATGCCGGCGGCGAGGTACTCCTGCTGCGCCCAGGCGTCGGCGCCCCCGGGGTGCACGCCGACCGCGAGGTCGTGCACGATCCCGACCGGCATCCCGGCCTCGCGCGCGGCCCGCTGGGCGTCGGTGAGCTGGGCGTCGGTGAGCCAGGCCAGGCGGCAGTGGAAGTCGATCCGGTCCATCAGGTCGGTGCGGGCCCGGGCGGTCTCCGGCGATCCGGGATCGCGCAGGCCGACCGGCCACCGGTGCCAGTCGGAGCCGTGCACCTCGGCGAGCGCGCACCAGGTGGCGTGGTCCTCCAGCGCCTGCCCCTGCTCGGCGAGGAAGTCGGCGTACGCGGCGCGTCTGCCCGGACCGAGCGGCACGTCCCGCAGCAGCTCCAGCGCCTCCCGCTTGACCTCCCACACCGCGTCCCGGTCGATCAGCGCGTCCTTCTCCAGCACCGCCCCGCGCAGCCGGCCCGCCCGCTCCAGCAGGGCCCGCACCCGCTCACGGTCCTCGACGTACGCGAACTCGGGGATGTCCTGCACGCGCAGGTGGACGGGGTCGGGGAAGCGGCGGGAGGAGGGCCGGTAGGGGGAGGGGTCGGTGGGGGCGCCGGGCACGGCCGCGTGCAGCGGGTTGACCTGGACGAACCCGGCGCCGAGCGCCCGCCCGGCCCAGCTCGTGAGCTCGGCGAGGTCACCGAGGTCGCCCATGCCCCAGGAGCGGCGTGAGAGCAGGGAGTAGAGCTGGACGAGGAGGCCGTACGAGCGCCCGCGCGGCGTGGGCAGCCGGGCCGGGGCGACCACGAGGTGGGCCTCGGCGGTGCGCCCGTCGGGGGCGGCGGCCGTCAACCGGTGGACGCCGGGCGGGAGTTGTCCCAGGTCGGCGCGGGTCTCGCCCTGTTCGGTCTCGACGCGCAGCCGGGTGCCCTCGGGCAGCGCGGCCAGCGCGCCGGGCGTACGACCGCCCCAGCGCACCACCGTCGGCGGCAGCAGCCGCTCCCGCAGCTCCCGCTCGCGCGCGGCGAGCGCGGCACGCACCGCCTCCGGGCCGGCCGCGACCCCCAGGGCGGCCAGCGCCAGGGTGACGGCGGTGACCGAGGCGGTGACCGTACGGTCCTGAGACGGGCTGTAGGAGGTGGCGACGCCGCACAGGCCGGCGAGCCGGGACAGGTCCTCGGGCAGGTCCTGTGGCGAACTCGGGGGCGGCTCGGCCGGCTGGGGCGCGGTCATCCAAGACTCCGGGCGGGCATCTAGGGCGCTGGGCGGTAGAGATCCTGGCGGAACAGGTCCGGGTACGACGAGTCCATGCCGCTCTCCGGGAAGAAGTCGGGGCAGGAGTCCAGGCCGGATGGGTCGGCGTAGGCGTCGGACTCGCTGGTCAGCGGGGCGGCGTCGGCGAGCGGCGGCTCGCTGGTGAGGGGGGCGGCGTCGGGCAGGGGCGGTTCACTGGTCAGGGGTGCTTCGGCGCAGGCTCCCTCGGCGCTCAGGACGCACGCCTGCGCCAGGTCGGGTTCGGCGGACGACTCCGCCGAGGGTTTGGACAGGGTAGGGAGCAGAAGATGTGCCGGTGCAGCCACTAGGGCCTCCTTGTCGAGTACGGCTACTTGTGGGTCACCGCAGCCCTACCCAGCGGACGCGAGGGCAGACGTGCACAGGCGAACTACGTGGTACTGGTCACATTCTGCTGGCTCACCCAACCGCCAGGACCGGGTATTTACGACACAACGACCAAGCGCGTCGACACGTTCCCCGGCGCTCCCTGTCCCTGACTATTCACTCAGTACATGTACTCAGTGCGTACTGATCCCATGAGCACCCGCCGCATCCTCCTGGGCCTGCTCGCCTCGGGGCCGAGCCATGGCTACGACCTCAAACGGCGCCACGACGAACGCTTCCCGCAGGCCCGTCCGCTGGCCTACGGGCAGGTCTACACGACCCTGCAGCGCCTGGTCCGGGACGGCCTGGCGGAGGTCGAGGGCACCGACTCGGACGGCGGGCCGGAGCGGACGACGTACCGCTCGACCGCCGAGGGGGCGCGCGAACTGGCCCGGTGGGCCGGTGAGATCGCCGCGTCCGCGCCCTTCGTGACGAACGAGATCTTCGCCAAGGTCGTCGTCTCGATCCTGGCCGACGGAGACCCGGCCGCCTACCTCACGGCCCAGCGTGCCGCGCACATGGAGCGGATGCGGGAGCTCACGGCGATGAAGTCCGCGAAGGGCGCGGACCTGGCGACCGTGCTCTCGGCGGACTTCGCCCTCAACCATCTCGACGCCGACCTCCGCTGGATGACCACGACGGCGGCCCGGCTGACCACCCTGGCCGCGGAGGTCGACGCAGCATGAGCAACCCAGCGCCACTCCTGACGGCCCGTGATCTCGCCAAGGCGCACGGCAGGACACCCGCCCTGCGCGGCGCCTGCGTCGAGCTGCACGGGGGCGAGATCCTCGCCGTCACCGGCGCCAGCGACAGCGGCAGCGGCAGCGGCAGCGGGAAGTCCACGCTGCTGCACTGCCTGGCGGGGATCGTCAGACCCGACGCGGGGGCGGTGACGTATGCCGGGCAGCGGCTGGACACACTGCACGAGAAGCGGCTGAGCGAGCTGCGCCGTACCGAGTTCGGTGTGGTCTTCCAGTTCGGTCAGCTGATTCCCGAGCTGACCGCGCTCGACAACGTCGCGCTGCCGTTGCTGCTGGCCGGGGACGACCGCGCGCGGCCCGGGCGCGGGCCGGCCGCTCGGGGCGTCCGGCGGAGCTGCGGTACGCCTGAGCGGCACGGACGGGCAGGTCCCCGGGCCCCCGCGGCAACCTGCGGGGGCGGGGATGTGCGGAGTGGGAGCTACTTGGTCACGTTCGCCGGCGGCGTGAGCGGCGAGGCCGCGACCGACTGCGGGGACGTGCTGCTGGCGTAGGCCGACGGGGCCGCCACGCCCGCCGCCGGGTCGGCGGACTCCGCCTCGTCCGCCGGGACCGGGAGACCGCCGACGATGGGGATGTCGGCCGCGTCGAGGGCGCGCTTGATGCGCCAGCGCAGTTCGCGCTCCACCGACAGGGCCTTGCCGGGCATCGTCTTCGCCGAGACGTGCATGATCATCGCGTCCTGCAGCACGGAGTCCAGGCCCAGCACCTCGACCGGGCCCCACAGCGTCTCGTTCCACGGCTCGTCCTCCGTCATGGTGGCGCCGGTCTCGACGAGGATCGCCCTGATCCGGTCCAGGTCCTCCGAGGGGCGCAGACTCACCTCCACGTGGGCCGTCGACCAGCCCTGCGAGAGGTTGCCGATCCGCTTGACCTCGCCGTTGCGGACGTACCAGATGGCGCCGTTCTCGCCGCGCAGCTTGGTCACGCGCAGGCCGACCTCGATCACCTCGCCCGACGCGACGCCCGCGTCGATGCTGTCGCCGACGCCGTACTGGTCCTCCAGGATCATGAAGACGCCGGAGAGGAAGTCCGTGACGAGGTTGCGGGCGCCGAAGCCGATCGCCACGCCGGCGACACCGGCCGAGGCCAGCAGCGGGGCCAGGTTGATCTGGAACGCGGACAGGATCATCAGCGCGGCCGTGCCCATGATCGCGAAGCTCGCCACCGAACGCAGCACTGAGCCGATGGCCTGCGAGCGCTGCCGGCGGCGCTCGACGTTGACCAGCAGCCCGCCCAGCGCCGTGCCGTCGACGGCGTGCGCGGTGCGGTTCATGCGGTCTATCAGCTTGGTGATCGCCCGCCGCACGACCGCTCTCAGCACCCCGGCGATCACCAGGATCAGCATGACCCGCAGGCCGATGGCGAGCCATGTCGACCAGTTCTGCTCGACCCAGCCGGCGGCGTTCGTGGCGCTCTCCTGGGCGTCCTGGAACGTGGGCACCTGCGGGATCTCCGACTCCGAGGGTGACGGAGACGGCGACGTACCGGCGGCCAGCAGGACAGCGGACACGGCGGACACGGCGGACAGGGACACGGCAGGTACCTCCAGTGCAGCGGTCCGCCCGGTCCGGCGCGGCGGTCGGTTTCCGTGGTCACGGAAAGGTCACCGGACGGGCAGGTCCACCACACTAACGGGGGCACCGTGTGGGGATCGCCCTGTTGTTCGGGGGAGAAACAGTGCCCACCGGGGGATGAACTGGTGGGATGAACCGTTGAGGATCCGGGGGAAGAATCAGATGTGGTCGAAAACACTCCCAGCCCGTTACCGGGACATGGTGGCGCTTCCACCAGGCATGAGGGGAGACTGACTACCAGATCGTCCCGGCGCGAGCCACGCGCCGCCGACGCACAAGGAGGCATCCGTGCCGCATGTCCTGGTCCTCAACGCGTCGTACGAGCCGCTCGGCGTCGTACCGCTTCGCCGCGCGCTCGTCCTCGTCCTGGAGAACAAGGCCGTATGCCTTGAGGAGTCCGGCGCCTATCTGCACAGCGCAACCGTCACTGTCCCCGCACCCAGCGTGGTCCGGCTCAAGCGATTCGTCCGGGTTCCCTATCGGGGGCCCGTTCCTCTTACCCGGCGGGCGCTCTTCGCGCGCGACGGGGGCCGGTGCATGTACTGCGGTGGCGTCGCAACCAGCGTCGACCACGTCATTCCGCGCTCCCGCGGTGGCAAGCACGTCTGGGACAACGTGGTGGCCTCCTGCCGTCGCTGCAACCACGTCAAGGCCGACCGCCACCTCGTCGAACTCGGCTGGCGCCTGCGCCACAAACCCGCCCCGCCCTCCGGCCTGGCCTGGCGCATCATCGGCACCGGCCATAGGGACCCGCGCTGGCTGCCGTACTTGCAGCCATACGGCGCGGAAGACGCCATGGCCCGGATCGACGGCATCTCTGCCTGACGACGATCCGGGCCTTCGCATTGCCGCCCGCCCGCTCACGGCACGCACACAGGGGCCGGGGCCGGTGCGGCCCGCGCCCTCCAGAAAGCGAGCCCCCAGCCCCCGGCGCACCCCGCCCCACCCGCGCAGGCGCCGCAGGCATACAACGCAACCCGCACCAACCCACCCACCCACCGCACACCCCGGGAACCGAACCCGTGCTACCGGCGTATTCATGGGCAGGGGTGGGACGCGTGCGGGCGAACCGGCAACCACGCTGCGATCCGATCAAGAACCAGTGAAGGCCGCTGCGGATGTCAGTCCCGGCGGCGATACTTGCGGCGACGGATGACCATGGGGGAGGTCAGCAGTGACACCACCGCCGATGAGCAGCACGGCACCACCAGGCCCCACCGGCCTGCCCACAGCCACGGCCACACCGCCGGAGGCACCGGCACCGGCATCGGCCCGGCGTACTGCCTTCGCCGAAGGGTTCGACCAGCTCCGCACCGCCGCGACCACAGAACCCGGCCGGCTCCGCATCATCGGCGCCGTCCTCGCCCTCCTCGTCGTTGCCTTCGGCGCCGTCACCGCCTGGCAGACCACCGACCGCGCCTCCGCCGCCGACGACGTCCTCACCAGCAGCCAGCCCCTCAGCTCCGACGCCGCCGACATCTACCGCTCCCTCGCCGACGCCAACACCGCCGCCTCCAGCGGCTTCCTCGTCGGCGGGCAGGAAACCCCGGCGTCCCGCGAGCGCTACGAGAAGGACATCCGCACCGCCGCAGCCAAGATCATCAACGCCGCGGCCAACTCGGACCCGGACTCCCCGTCCGCCGAGACCATCGCCGAACTCAACCGGCTCCTCCCGGAGTACAAGGGCCTGATCGAGCGCGCCCGTACCTACAACCGCCAGGGCTTCCCCGTCGGCGGCGCCTACCTCCGCTACGCCAACGAGAAGATGCAGCAGGACATGCTCCCGGCGGCGGAGGACCTCTACACGAAGGAGAACCAGCGCCTCGAGGACGACTACGCGGACGCGACGGCGTACCCCTGGGCCGCCATCGCCCTCGGCGTCCTCGCGCTCGCTGCCCTCGCCTGGGCCCAGCACCGCACCTATCTGCACACCAACCGCGTCCTGAACCACGGCCTGGTCGCCGCCACGGCCAGCGCCACGGTCGTCCTCCTCTGGCTGGTCGTCGGCCACACGGTCGCCCGCTCCGGCCTGGGCGACTCCTACGACCACGGCGTCCGCTCGCTGAACGTCCTGCACGACGCCCGCATCGCCTCCCTCAAGGCCCGCGGTAACGAGAACCTCACCCTCGTGGCCCGCGGCGCGGAGACGCGGAAGGAGGGCGGCAGGACGTACGACGCCTACGACTACAGCTTCCAGCAGGAGATGAACGCCCTCGGCAAGGACCTGACCCGGGCCGGGCAACTGGCCGACGACCGCACGGGCGAGCAGCCCGTCACGGAGGCCGTAGGGAACATGACGGAGTGGAAGAAGCGCCACGCCGCCGCCCGCGACGAGGACGAGAACGGCGACTACCAGGCGGCCCTGGACAAGGTGATCGGCACCAAGGGCGCGACCGGCGAGTGCTTCGACAACGTCGACGCCAACCTCGCCACCGCGATCGGCCACGAGCAGACCGAGTTCAGGCAGGCGGCCGGCGACGGCCGGGACGCGACGACGGGCCTGCCCGTCGGCGCCGCCGTCCTCGCCGTGCTGGGCGCCGCCGGCGCGGTGCTCGGCATCGGCCGCAGGCTCTCGGAGTACCGATGAACGCGCCGAACGCGATGAACACAGCACCGGTGAAAGGCGGCGTAGTGATGCGTGCACGACGCGTGCGGGCCGGCCTGAAGGGCTGGGGCGGCGTGGGTGCGATGGCGGTCGTCTGCGCCCTGGTGGCGGTGTTCGCGCTGTTGCTGCCGCTGACCGGGCAGCCCTCGACCGTCCGTCCGGGAGGCGCGGGCGATGAGAGCGTCGCGCACGGCAGCCAGGTCAGGGCCGCGGAGGACTGCACGGACCCCGAGAAGCAGACCCTGTCCCCGTCCCCCACGGACGGCCCCACGATCGAGGCGATCAGGAAACGCGAGGGCGGGAAGCGGAAGCTGGTCGTCGGCATCGACCAGAACAGCTACCGCTGGGGCTACCGCAACCCCAACAGCGGCAAGTCCGGCGAGCTGGAGGGCTTCGACATCGACCTGGTGCACCGCATAGCCGAGGACATACTCGGCGACCGGGACGCGGTGCAGTTCAAGGCGATCCCCACCGACCAGCGCATCCCGGCGATCCAGGACGGCCGGGTCGACATGGTCGTCCGCACGATGACGATCAACTGCGAGCGCGTGGGCCAGGTCGCCTTCTCCGCGCCGTACTTCCGGACGGGCCAGCAGGTCCTGGCGCCCAAGGACTCGTCCGTCACGGGGTACGACGGCACGCTCGCCGACAAGAGGATCTGCACGGCGACGGGTTCGACTGCGTACACGAATCTGGAGCAGGACCAGAAGGACGGCAAGCTCCCGGCCTCCGCCGACATCGCCGCCACCGTCCCCAACCAGCTGGACTGCCTGGTGCGCCTCCAGCTCGGCGAGGCCGACGCCGTGGTCACCGACGGCGCGCTCGCCGCGAGCCAGGCCGCGCAGGACCCCACGGTCCAGCTCAAGGGAGCGGCGTTCACGACCGAGTACTACGGAGTGGCGATGAAGAAGGACGCCGACGATCTGGTGCGCCGGGTCAACCAGATCCTCGTGGACTACCGCAGGGACACCGCCGACGGCTGGCAGGCGTCGTACGGCAGGTGGCTGTCGGCGACCCTGGGCAGGGACGCGAGCCGGTCGGCGCCGCCCGCGCCGGAATACCTCCGCAAGAGCTGACCGACGATCACGACATGACCGGCACAGACCAGGGCAACATCAGAAACGAACCCCCCGACGGAACGCGACACGGCAGCGAGAGGTGATCGATGGGCGTCACGGGACCCACCGGGCCGGTGATGGACCGGGACGAGGTGGACCGTGCGCTGGCGCGGCTCGGCGCGGAGCACGAGGCGATCGAGACCTCGCTCCTCGCGCTGCAGGACCACGCGGGCCGCAGACTCCTCGAAGGAGCCGGCCTCACTGGCATCACCCGGGAGCGCTGGACGTCCACGGAGGCGTCGATCACGCTGCTGTGGACGTACTTCGACGCGTACACGGGCGCGCTGCGCACCGCGCGGGAGATCCGGGCCCGCCGCCGCTGGTCCAGCCGCGAGGACCTGGTGGAGCTGACGGAGCTGCTGCGCGGCGAGTCCGTCATGGTGGCGGGGTCGGTCACCGCCACCGCCAACGCGCCAACACTGCATGGCACTTCGAGCAGGCTCAGCGAGCGTTACTCGCTCGCCACCCTGGTCGACCGGATGAACGAGTTGTACGCGACGAGCCTGGACCTGGTCGTCGCCGCCGACGCGGTCTGGTCGGCGCTGCCCGCCCGCATCGACCTGCTGGCCGCCGAACTCCAGCGCACCCGCAAGCTCGCGCACTCCGTGGGCGTACGCCCCGGCGAGCATCCGGCCGGCGACGACCTGGAGCGCATCACGCGCACGCTGACGAAGCTGCGCGAGGAGGTGGTGTCCGACCCGCTGGCGTTCTGGATCCCCGCCGAGGGCAGCTCGGCACCGGGCGGCGGCCGGCCGGACACGACGGTGTACGACCGGGAGGCGCGCGCCCTGGAGGACGTACGCCGGGAGATCGACGCCGTGCTGACGGTCCGTCAGGACGCGGAGAAGCGGATCGTGAAGCTGCGGGACGTGCTCTCGCGCGCGGACCGTACGCTCGCCGAGGCGCGCACCGCGCGCGGCGAGGTCCTGGCGAAGATCGCCGCGACGGAGGTGCCGGTCGTCAGCGGGCCGCCGACCGTGCTGCAGGAGCAGCTGGCGACGGCCGCCGAGTACCGCAGGCAGGCCCAGTGGCACCGCCTCTCGCCGCTGCTGGAGTCGCTGGAGCAGAAGGCGGAGGACGAACTGCTGCGCGCCCGCGAGTCGTTGACCGCGGTCACCGCGCCGCTCGCGGTCCGCGCGGAGCTGCGCGGCCGCCTCGACGCATACAAGGCGAAGGTCGCGCGGCACGGCTTCGCGGAGGAACCCGAGCTGGTAGAGCGGTACGAGAAGGCCCGCCGCATGCTGTGGAGCGCACCCTGCGATCTGCGCGTCGCCGAGCAGGCGGTGCTGCGCTACCAGCAGGCGGCGGCCGAACTCCTCGGCAGCGGCCGGCGGGTGCCCGGCCAGGGCGGCGCCGAGGACGTCAGGGGGCCCGGCGCATGAGCGACAAGGGGGAGGCAGCGTGGTCATGAGTCAGGCACAGGGACAGACGGAGAGTCCCGCACCTCAGTCGTGTCAGCGGCCGGGCTGCGAGGGGACGTACGAGGACGTGGGCGGCGGCGAGCTGTACTGCGACACCTGCGGCCTGGCCCCGGTCGTGTCTTCGAGGGACATGGTCGGTTCGGCGCCGACCGGCATCACCGGAAGCGGCAAGGGCGGCTCGCGCGGTTCGGCGGGCAGCGGCAGTTCCCGTTCCAGCAGCCGCAGTTCGCGTACGTCGTCGCAGTCGTCGCAGTCGTCGAAGTCGCGGCGCTCGGTGTCGGGACGCCTGTCGCGCTCGCTGTCGGGCAAGTCCACGGGCCGCTTGGTGTCGGTGCGCAGCTCGGGTTCCGGGGCCGGCTCCTCCGGGCGCGGCCGACTGGGCGTGGGACTGGTGCAGGTGCCCGCGATCCCGCGGCCCGATCCGCGCGAGATGGTGCTGGACAACCCCCAGGTGCCGGAGCGGAAGCGGTTCTGCTCCCGCTCTGACTGCGGGGCGCCGGTCGGGCGGGCGCGCGGCGACCGGCCGGGGCGCACGGAGGGCTTCTGCACCAAGTGCGGGCACCCGTACTCCTTCGTCCCGAAGCTGAGGACCGGCGACGTCGTGCACGGTCAGTACGAGGTGGTGGGCTGTCTGGCGCACGGCGGCCTGGGCTGGATCTACCTCGCCGTGGACCGGGCGGTCTCCGACCGCTGGGTGGTGCTGAAGGGCCTGCTGGACACCGGCGACCAGGACGCGATGGCGGCGGCGATCTCCGAGCGGCGCTTCCTCGCGGAGATCGAGCACGCCAACATCGTGCGGATCTACAACTTCGTGGAGCATCTCGACCAGCGCACCGGCTCCCTCGACGGCTACATCGTCATGGAGTACGTCGGCGGCAAGTCCCTGAAGGAGATCGCCAACGGCCGCCGCACGCCGGAGGGCAGGCGGGACCCGCTGCCGGTGGAGCAGGCGTGCGCGTACGGCATCGAGACCCTGGAGGCGCTCGGCCACCTGCACAGCCGCAACCTGCTGTACTGCGACTTCAAGGTCGACAACGCCATCCAGACCGAGGACCAGCTGAAGCTGATCGACATGGGCGCGGTGCGCCGGATGGACGACGACGAGTCGGCCATCTACGGCACGGTCGGCTACCAGGCGCCGGAGGTCGCCGAGCTCGGCCCGTCGGTGGCGTCCGACCTGTACACGGTGGGCCGGACGCTCGCCGTGCTGACCTTCGACTTCCAGGGCTACACGAACGTCTACGCGGACTGTCTGCCCGACCCCGACAGCATCGAGGTCTTCCGGCAGTACGAGTCGTTCTACCGCCTCCTGGTCCGCGCGACCGACCCGGATCCGGTGCGCCGGTTCGCCTCGGCGCAGGAGATGGCCGAGCAGCTGACGGGCGTGCTGCGCGAGGTGGTCTCCCTACAGTCGGGCCGCGCCCGGCCCACCCTGTCCACGCTGTTCGGTCCCGAACTCAAGGTCACCGACGCAGAGTTGTTCCCCAAGCTGGACGGGGAGGTGTCACGGCTGGGTGCGCGGCCGGTCCGCACCAGGCGCCGTACCGCCGCGGCGCTTCCCTCCGCCCCGCACTCCACCGCGGCGCTTCCCTCCGCCCCGCTCTCCGCCGCCGCTCTCGTCTCCGGCTCCGCGGCCGCGGAGCAGTCCGGCGCCCCGACGGTGCCCGCGCTCGTGGCCGCGCATGCGGGCAACAGCACCCCGAGCCTGGTCAAGTCCCTCGCCGTCCCGGCGGCGGCGCTCGCCCTGCCCGTCCCGCACGTCGACCCGTCCGACCCCAACGCGGGGTTCCTGGCCGGCCTGATGACCTCCGCGCCGGCCGAGCTGATCGGCGCCCTCGCGGCGGCCCCGGCGCAGTCGGTCGAGACCCGGCTGCGGCACGTGCGGGCCCGGCTGGAGACCGGCGGCCCGGACACCGCGCTCAGTGCGCTGACGGAGCTGGAGGGCGAGCGGCCCGACGACTGGCGGGTGGTGTGGTACCGCGGCGTGGCCGCGCTGGTGACCGGCGACCACGAGGGCGCGGCGCTCGCCTTCGACGCGATCTACGACGCCTTCCCCGGCGAGGTCGCGCCCAAGCTGGCCCTCGGCCTGTGCGCGGAGGTGCTGGGCCAGCTGGACAACGCCGCCGAGTACTACCGCCTGGTGTGGGCGACCGACCCGAGCTATGTGAGCGCCGCGTTCGGCCTGGCCCGGGTGCAGCTCGCGGCCGGCGACCGGCGCGGCGCCGTAGGGACGCTGGAGTCGGTGCCGGAGTCGTCCATCCACTACACGGCCGCGCGCGTGGCGGCGGTGCGGGCGCGGCTGCGGCAGCGCACGGCCACCGCCGGCGACACGCTGTTCCTGGAGGACCTGACCGCCGCCGCGAGACAGGTCGAGGCGCTGGAAACGGTGGGTCTGGACCCGGCGCGGCGGGAGCAGTTGTCGGCCGAAGTCCTCGGCTGCGCCCTGGACTGGGTACTCTCCGGTGGCCAGGGTTCCGCCCCAGAACCACCCGCCGCCGGGGGGCGGACGCTGCTCGGCAGCGGCCTGGACGAGCGGGGCCTGCGGTTCGGCCTTGAGCGTTCGTACCGCACGCTGGCCCGGCTCGCGCGGGGCGGCGAGGAGAGGATCGACCTGGTGGAACGTGCCAATCGTTACCGCCCCCGGACGTGGGTGTAGTTGATGTCGCAGATGCCCCAGCAGGCCGCTCTGTCGAACTGCCCGAGCTGCGAGGAGCCGCTCGAATCGGGTGACCGTTTCTGCGGAGCGTGCGGTTACGACCTGTCCGCGGTGCCCGCGCGCCCCGCGGACCACCCGACGGTCGCCATGAGCGGCTCGCCCGCGCCGCCCGCCGGCATGCCCTGGCCCGTCGCCCCCGAGCCGGCCGCGACCGGCCACCCGGCCGGGCTGCACCTGCCGACGGACCTCCCGGCGGCGGACTCCGGCGGCTCCCCCGTGCCGCCCGCGCCGCCCGCCATGGCCCCGGAGGCACTCGCGCCGCCCGCTCCACCCCTGGACGCGCAGGCGTCCCCCGCCGCGCCGGGCACCCCCGCTCCCGGCGTCCGCTTCGACCGCCCCGCCGAGCCGGAGGAGTACCCGCTCCAGGCCCCGGACCCGCGGATCGCCGAGGTCGCGGCGCCGGCCGCGGGCGGCGCCGTGTGCGTGGCCTGCCGCGCCGGCCGGGTGGACAGCGACGGCTACTGCGAGAACTGCGGGCACGCCCAGCCACGCGAACGGGACCACATGGAACAGGAGTCCGGGCCGATCGCCGCGGTCAGCGACCGCGGCCTGCGCCATCACCGCAACGAGGACGCGTTCGGCATCGGTCACACCGCGCTGCCCGACGGCTCGCTCGCCTCCGTGGCGATCGTCTGCGACGGCGTCTCCTCGGCGACCCGCCCCGACGACGCCTCGCTCGCCGCGTCGAAGGCGGCCAGCGAGTCGCTGCTCGCCGCCCTGCCGCGCGGCACGCACCCGCAACAGGCCATGCACGACGCGATCGTCGCGGCTTCCCGCGCCGTCAACGCGCTCGCCGGTGAACCGGCGACCGCCCGCGAACACGCGCCGCACCAGAACGCCCCGGCCTGCACCCTGGTCGGCGCCGTCGTGACCAGCGGCCTGCTGGTCGTCGGCTGGGTCGGCGACAGCCGCGCCTACTGGGTGCCGGTGGACCGCGGCGCCCCCGCGGCCCGGCTCACCGAGGACGACTCGTGGGCCGCGCAGATGGTCGCCGCGGGCCTGATGAGCGAAGCGGAGGCGTACGCCGACGAGCGCGCGCACGCGATCACCGGCTGGCTCGGCGCGGACGCCTACGAACTGGAGCCGCACACCGCTTCCTTCAAGCCGGACCGGCCGGGTGTAGTGGTGGTGTGCACGGACGGCCTGTGGAACTACGCGGAGGCGGCCGAGGAGATGGCCCGCGTCCTGCCGCTCGACGCCGCCGTCCGTCCGCTGCACAGCGCCCGGGTGCTCGTCGGCCACGCCCTGGACGGCGGGGGCCACGACAACGTAACAGTGGCCGTCGTGCCGTTCCCCGCCGTGCCCTGACGGGCAGGATCGGCCTGGGGCCGCGTTCGGGGAGGCCCCGACGGACCGGAAGGGGACGGTCCGCACACAGCCGTTTCCTCACGCTGTGGGGATTTCGAGGGGGAGCGAAGCAGGCATGGCCAATTTCTCGAAGTCGAACGTGCCTCAGTTCTCGGTGGAGGTGTACCAGAACGAGTACCTGCCGGAGGGCGGCCGCGACGTCAACGCGATCGTCACGGTGACCGCGACCGGCGGCGGCACGATCGGAAGCGCGGTCACGGCACCCCACCTGTACTCGCCGGGGCGGGGCCCGTCCGCGGCGGTGGCGATCATGGTCGACTGCTCGGGGTCGATGGACTACCCGCCGACCAAGATGCGCAACGCCCGGGACGCCACCGCCGCCGCGATCGACACCCTGCGCGACGGTGTGCACTTCGCGGTGATCGGCGGCACGCACGTGGCGCACGAGGTCTACCCGGGCGACGGGAGCCTCGCGGTCGCCGACGCCACCACCCGCGCGCAGGCCAAGCAGGCCCTGCGCAAGCTGAGCGCGGGCGGCGGTACGGCGATCGGCACCTGGCTGAAGCTGGCCGACCGCCTGCTGTCCCCCGCGGACGTCGCGATCCGGCACGGCATCCTGCTCACCGACGGCCGCAACGAGCACGAGTCGCCCGAGGCCCTGAAGGCGGCGCTCGACGCGTGCGCCGGGCGCTTCACCTGTGACGCGCGCGGGGTGGGCACCGACTGGGAAGTGAAAGAAGTCACAGCTATCGCCTCCGCCCTGCTCGGCTCGGCCGACATCGTCGCCGATCCGGCCGGGCTCGCCGCCGACTTCACGCAGATGATGGAGACGGCGATGGGCAAGGAGGTCGCGGACGTGGCGCTCAGGCTCTGGACCCCGGTCGACACGACTGTGAAATTCGTCAAGCAAGTCGCCCCCAGCGTCGAGGAGTTGACCGACCGCCGCACCGAGGCGGGCCCGCGCGCCGGGGACTACCCCACCGGCTCCTGGGGAGACGAGTCCCGCGACTACCACGTGTGCGTGGCGGTGCCGCCCGCGAACATCGGCCAGGAGATGCTCGCCGCCCGCATCTGCCTGGTCATCCCGCAGCCCGACGGCAGCGTGCAGAACCTCGGCGCGCAGGGCCTGGTGCGGGCGGTGTGGACGGACGACATGGTCGCCTCGACCTCGATCAACCCCCAAGTCGCCCACTACACCGGGCAGGCCGAACTGGCACAGGCCATCCAACAAGGGCTCGATCTGCGCAAAGCGGGCGATATGGATGGAGCAACGGCCAAACTGGGCCGGGCCGTTCAGCTCGCCAGCGACTCCGGGAACGCCGATACTGCGAAACTGCTTGCGAAGGTGGTGGACGTGGTCGATGCCGCGACAGGTACTGTGCGACTGAAGGCGAAGGTCGAGGAGGCCGACGAGATGACGCTCGAAACGCGGTCCACCAAGACTGTTCGTGTGAAGAAGTGACGTAGAGAGGGAAGCGCCGACATGCCGACCTGCCCGAACGGACACCAGTCGGGTTCCGACGACTGGTGCGAGGTCTGCGGTCACCGCATGGCCGGTGCCGTGCCTCCGCCACCTCCCCCGCCGCCCCCGCCCGGCGGCGGTGGCGGCTACGGCTTCCCGCCGCCCGGCGGCCCCGGTGGCCAGGGCGGCCCGGGTGGTCCCGGCGGTCAGCCCGGTGGGCGGCCGCCGCACCTGTCCGCCGTGCCGGAGCCGGAGCTGTGCCCGCAGTGCCGTACGCCGCGGGAGGGCGGCGCGCCGTTCTGCGAGGAGTGCCGGTGGAACTTCCTGACCAACACGGCGACCTCATACACCCCGGCCGCCCCGCGCCCGCCGGCGCCCGGTCCGGCCGTGCGTTTCCAGCAGCCGCCGCCCGGACCGTCGTACGGCGGCGGTGAGTCGTACGACTACCAGAGCTCGCGCCCGTCGCAGATGAACCGGCCCGCCGAGCCGATCCCGCCGGGCCCGCCCGGCGGCGGTGGCGGCTACGGCTTCCCGCCGCCCGGTGATCCGAACGGCGGCGGCCCCGGAGGTCCGCCCGGACCTCCCGGTCCCCCCGGCTTCGGCGGCGAGCCGTCGCGACCGGGCCCGCCTCCGCCGCCCCCGGGGCACGGCGCGCCCGGCGGTGCCCCGCAGGCGTACCAGCAGCCCGGACCGACCGCGCCGCCCGGATACCCGCAGCAGACGAACCCGCCGCAGCCCGGCGGTCCGTCCTTCGGCGGCGGTGACGACGACTGGGTGCTCCCCCCGCCGTCGTCCACCGGACCCGGCGGGCCTGGTGGTCGCGGTGGCCCGAACGGCCCTGGTCAGGGCGGCGGTTACGGCTATCCGCAGCCCGGCTCCACCCAGGCGCCGCCCGGACCCGGCTACGGACAGCCCGTTACGCCGACTACATGGACGGCGACGATCGGCCCGGACCGCGACTACTTCATGGCGATGATGCAGCGCTCCGGCCCCGAGGCCGCGGGCCTGAACCTGCCCGCGTACTCGCCCGAGCAGCAGCGCACGCTCACCGGCAACCAGATCACGATCGGCCGCCGCCGGCACTCCACCGGCGACACCCCCGACATCGACCTCTCGGTGCCGCCGGAGGACCCGGGCGTCTCGCACCAGCACGCGGTGCTGGTCCAGCAGCCGGACGGCAGCTGGGCGATCGTCGACCAGAACTCGACGAACGGCACCACGGTCAACGGCGGCGAGGAGCCGATCCAGCCCTTCGTGCCGGTGCCGTTGCAGGACGGCGACCAGGTGCATGTGGGCGCGTGGACGACGATCAGGATCCGGCGCGGCTGACCCGAGGTCGCGGGATCTCGTCACCCCGTCAGGGGCCAGGCGTACGGCCCCTCCGGGTCGTCCAGCCACGCCCACTGGCCGCTCTCGCCGACGGTGATGCCGTAGCGGTCGCGCTGTGGCATGTCCTCGCGCTCCCACAGGGCGTACGCCTCCTGCGGGTCGAGGCTGGCGCGGGTCAGCGCCAGCAGGAAGCGGAACAGGTCGCTCTCCCGGGCCCGGTGCGGCACCCCGCCCAGCGGGGCCGACCCTGGTCCGGGGCGGTCCCCGCCGCGCAGCGGCACGAAGTAGGCGGGCGTGTACAGGAAGCGGCCCTCGGCGTGCCCGGCGTCCCGGACGGTGAGCACGACCAGGCCGGTGGCCAGCGGTGTGAGGATCCGGGCGCCGGGGCGGCACTGGGCGAGCCAGGCGCGCGGCACCGAGGTCAGGGCGCAGGTCGCGATGATCCGGTCGAAGGGGGCGCGTTCGGGCACGCCGCGCGCGCCGTCGCCGGTGACGACGACCGGACGGTACCCGGCGGCGGCCAGGTGCCGGCGGGCCGACTCGGTGATCTCCGGATCGAGGTCGACGGTGGTGACCAGGTCGTCGTCGCCGAGCCGGTGGGCGATGAGGGCCGCGTTGTAGCCGGTGCCGGCGCCGATCTCCAGGACCCGGTCGCCGTCCTCGATGTGCAGCTCGGCCAGCATGGTCGCCATCAGGGACGGCTGGCTGCTGGAGGAGACCAGCTCGCCGTCCCGCATCCGGGTGGCCAGCGGGATGTCGGCGTAGGCGCCGCGCAGCCAGCGTTCCCGCTCGGCCGGGTCGGGGCTCTCGCCCCAGCGCCGCTCGTATCCGCCCACGGCGCCGACGAAGTAGTACGGCACGAACAGGTGCCGCGGCACCGCCGCGAACACCTCCCGCCACACCGGGTCGGCTGCCCAGGCGCCGCTCAGCTCGATCTCCCGCACCAGCGCGGCCCTCGCCGACGCGGCGAGACCGGCGCGGTCGCTGCGGACCGTGCCGGACGCGTCGGCCCTGCCGCCCGCGTCACCCTTGTCGAGCGCGTGCCCACCCATACCTCCACTGTCCTGCGGGACGCGTCGCGAGGCGAGTACCGGACCCGGCCCTTCGGCAGCCGGTGGGCGGAGGTCTGTCGGAAGGGCCCCTAAACCTTGAGTCCTCCGTCGGCCCGTCTGAGACCATGGAACGCGTACGGCATTTCCCGGGGGCACCCCCGGACCCCCGGCCGAACACGCTCGGGGCGGACCGGTATGAGATTGGTGAGGCAGACCCACGTGAAGGAGATTCGGCGCGGCACGCTTCAGGAGCAGACCTTCTACGAGCAGGTCGGCGGGGAGGAGACCTTCCGCCGGCTCGTCCACCGCTTCTACCAGGGAGTCGCCGAGGACCCGATCCTGCGGCCCATGTACCCGGAGGAGGACCTCGGCCCGGCCGAGGAGCGCTTCACGCTGTTCCTGATCCAGTACTGGGGCGGCCCGACGACGTACAGCGACAACCGCGGCCACCCCCGGCTGCGCATGCGCCACGCCCCCTTCACCGTCGACCGGGCCGCCCACGACGCGTGGCTGAAGCACATGCGGGTCGCCGTCGACGAGCTCGGCCTGTCCGAGGAGCACGAGCAGACGCTGTGGAACTACCTGACGTACGCGGCGGCCTCGATGGTGAACACGCCGGGCTGACCCCCGTCCCCACCTGCCGGATTCCGGTCGCAATGCGGTGAGCCGTCGCCGCTGTCCGATCACGATCCGGTCAGAGCCCTGGCGCTGGTGGTGGTGACCGCGTGCCTGGCGGCGGCGCTGCCGCGTGCGATCGACCGGTACGGGGACGCGGGGCTGCTACGGGCCGCGGAGGTGGCGCGGCCCGAGCGAACCAGCGTCCAGCTGAGCGCGCCGCCGCCCGACCGCACCCTCCCGCAGCCGGAGCGGGAGGCGGCCCCGCGCGAGGACGTGCTGCGCACCGCGTACGACCGCCTCCTCCCCATGGCCGAACGGTCCCTGCCCGTCGACCGGCAGCAGTCCTCCTACGGCGTCGGCACCGTCGAGGAGCAGGAGGTGCCGGACCCGTGGCTGCCCAGGCCGGACGGGCTGCCCGCGCGCATGGTGCTCGCCGCGCAGGACGCGCTCGGCGACCACGCCCGCCTGCGGGAGGGCCGCCTGCCGCGCGCGAACGGCACCGTCACCGCTGCCACCGGGAGCGTCGAGGCCGCCGTCAGCGCCGACACGGCCCGTGACCTGCGCATCAAGGTGGGGTCCGTGCTCCACTTCCCCGGCATGGAACGCGAGCCGCTCGCCGTACGCGTCACCGGCATCGTCGACCCGCACGAGCCCCGCGGCGCGTACTGGTCGGCCCAGCACCTGCTGGGCACGCCCGCCCTGGTCCCCTTCCCCGGCGACCCCGACCGCCGGCAGTACTGGCTCGGCGCCCTGCTGCTGCACCCGGACGCGGCCCCGGCCATGCTCGGCACCGCCGGAAACCCCGCGCGCTACTGGCAGGTCGCCTCGGACCTCACCGGCCTGCACGCCCACGACATCTCCCGGCTGACGTCCGCCGCCGCCACACTGGAGTCCGGGCCCGGCCTGCAGCAGGCGCGCACGGTCACCGACCCGGAACTGGCGGCGAGCACCGACCTCGACGACGTGCTCCACGACTACGACCGGCTGCGCTCGGCCATCGGCCCGCTCATCGCCGTCGCCGCCTTCGGCACCGGGACCGTCGCCGCCGTCGTCCTGCTCATGGCGGGCGGCCTGGCCGCCGACCCCCGCCGCGGCGAACTCGCCCTGCTGCGCGCCCGTGGCGGCTCCCTGCGCGGCATCTCAGGACGGCTGCTCGCCGAGACGGCGGTGGTGGCCGTACCGGCGGCCGCGCTCGGTCTGACCGCCGCCTTGCTCGCCCTCCCCGGTGCCCGCCTGCGGTACGCCGTCGCCGCCGCTGTGCTCGTCGCGCTGCTCGCCTGCCTGGCCCTGCCGCTGCGCGCCGCGACCGCGCACCGCGCCGTCCGCGTGCACACCGGCCGCGAGGACATCACCGCCGTACGTCCGTCCCGGCGCCGTACGGTCGCCGAACTCACCCTGCTCGTGCTGGCCGTGGGCGCGGTGGTGGCGCTGCGCCGCCGTGGTACCGGGTCATCCGGGGATCAGCTCGTCTCCCTGGCGCCGGTGCTGGTGGCGGTGATCGCCGCGCTGGTGCTGGTCCGGCTGATCCGCTGCCGCTGCGCTGGCTGGCCCGTCCGGCGGGGCGGCTGCGGGGTGCGGTCGGCCATCTGTCGCTGGCGCGCGCGGGCCGTACGTCCGCTCCGCGGTGCTGCCGCTGCCGGCCCTGCTGACCGCGCTGACAACGGCCGCGTTCGGCGGCAGCGACCTCGCGGGCGTGGCCGACGCCAGCGACCGGGCCGCCCTGCTGCGGCACGGTGACGGTCCCGCTGGCGGGGGTGGAGCCCGACAGCTATGCGGGCCTCGCGCGGAGCACGGGGCTGGGGACGTTCGAGGCGGGCGAGCTGCGGGCGGGACGGGACGGCGAGGCACGCGCGGGACGGGACGGTGAGCGGCGCGCGGGCGGCAAGGCGGGCGCGCGGGCGGGACGTGCCACCCTCGACCAGGCCGTGGCCGGCGAGGTCCGCCGCACGGTCGCCATCCGCGACGGCCGCACCGCCACGGAGGTCCTGCGCCGCAGCGAGGTCGACGCGGCCACCGGCCATGAGACGGTGGTCGCCCGCGAGTACGCGATGCTCGACCGCGCGGGCCGCCTCCAGCTCCCCGCCGAGTACACCGCCGCCCTCGGCATGCGCGACCGCGTGGCCCTGGAACTGGAACCGGACCACATCGGCGTCTGGCCGGACGACAGCGACCGGAACGGACACAAGTGACGTACAGACGTGATACGCGGCGTACGTGTATCCGTCAGCGCACGCTGAGGCCCAGCGCCCCGACTCCCGCCCGGCGCACGGCGATCGACCCGTACGGCGTGCGCAGCCGCAGCCAGCCGCCGGAGGAGAACAGCCCGAGGTCCTGCGCGGTCGCCGCGGGCCGCAGGAAGCCGAGCGACTGCGCGGCGTGCACCGCCCGCACGGGCAGGTCGGTGTCCGCGACCGTCCGGGACCAGATCTCCCGTCCGATCCCGTCGAGTTCGGCCCGCGTACGCCGCTCGGGCGCCAACTCCTGTGTACAGGACCGGAATTCCGTGACCGCCGCGGCGACGAGCGCGCGCAGCGTGTCCGGCGCCGGCAGCCCCGGCTCGGCCCGCCAGCCGCCCCGCGGTGGCAGCACGCCCGCCCAGGGCGGCCCGGTGACCGCGGCCGGGACGGCGGCCGTGGCGGCGGCCTCGTCCACCGACTCCAGGAGTTCACCGGCGGAGACGGTCACGTCGAGCGTGACCTCGAGGCCGTTCTCGTACGGCTTGGTGAGCCGGACCGCGCGGACCGCCAGCACCTCGAAGGACGGCGGCCGGCCGAAGACGGCGAGCGCCGTGCCAACCGCCTGCAGGCGCACCGCGGCTCCACGGTCGTAGTGGAGCAGCCGGGAGAGGAAGGCAGCGAAGTCCGCCGCCTCCCCCTCGTCGGCGAGGTGCAGCACCGTCATGCGGCGACGGCCTCCCCCTCGTCGTCCGTGCCGTTCGCGTCGGCGTCGTCCGTGTACTCCCGGAGGAACTCCCGCTCCTCCGCGGTGAGCCGCCGCGGGCACTGCGCCTCGAAGTCGTACGGCACGATCACCGTGGAGGCCTGGACGTAGATCTGGTCCGGGTCCTTGACCTCGTAGGCGAGGGTGAACGACGCCGCCCTGATCTGTGTGACCCACAGCTCGATGTCCACCGGCGCGTGCCGGTGGACGAGCTGCCGCTTGTAGTCGATCTCGTGGCGGGCCACCACCGATCCCTGCTGGAAGTCCTTGTCCGGGCGGAACAGGAAGTTGATGCGGGCTTCTTCCAGGTAGCGGAGGAAGACCACGTTGTTGATGTGGCCGTACACGTCCATGTCCGCCCAGCGCAGCGGGCAGCGGTAGATGTGCCGCAAGAGATCAGCCCCGGGTCAGCTTCTTGTAGGTGGCCCGGTGCGGACGCGCGGCGTCCGGTCCGAGGCGCTCGATCTTGTTCTTCTCGTACGACTCGAAGTTGCCCTCGAACCAGAACCACTTGGACTCGCCCTCGTAGGCGAGGATGTGCGTGGCGACGCGGTCCAGGAACCACCGGTCGTGGGAGACGACGACGGCGCAGCCGGGGAACTCCAGCAGCGCGTTCTCCAGGGAGGAGAGCGTCTCCACGTCGAGATCGTTGGTCGGCTCGTCGAGGAGCAGCAGGTTGCCGCCCTGCTTGAGGGTGAGCGCGAGGTTCAGCCGGTTGCGCTCACCGCCGGAGAGGACCCCGGCCGGCTTCTGCTGGTCCGGCCCCTTGAACCCGAAGGCGGAGACGTAGGCCCGGGACGGCATCTCCACCTGCCCGACGTTGATGTAGTCGAGCTCGTCGCTGACCACGGCCCACAGGGTCTTCTTCGGGTCGATGTTCGCGCGGGTCTGGTCGACGTAGGAGATCTTGACGGTGTCGCCGACCTTGATCATGCCGGAGTCCGGCTGCTCCAGGCCCTGGATCATCTTGAACAGGGTGGTCTTGCCGGCGCCGTTCGGCCCGATGACCCCGACGATCCCGTTGCGCGGCAGCGTGAAGGAGAGGTCGTCGATGAGGACCTTCTCCCCGAACGCCTTGCTGAGGTTGTTGATCTCGACGACGACGTTGCCCAGCCGGGGGCCCGGCGGGATCTGGATCTCCTCGAAGTCCAGCTTCCGCATCTTCTCGGCCTCGGCGGCCATCTCCTCGTAGCGAGCCAGTCGCGCCTTGGACTTGGCCTGCCGCCCCTTGGCGTTGGAGCGGACCCAGTCCAGCTCGTCCTTCAGACGCTTCTGCCGCTTGGCGTCCTTCTGGCCCTCGACCTTGAGGCGGGCGGCCTTGGTCTCCAGGTACTTGGAGTAGTTGCCCTCGTAGGGGTACATGCGGCCGCGGTCGACCTCGCAGATCCACTGGGCCACGTTGTCGAGGAAGTACCGGTCGTGGGTGACCGCCACGACGGTTCCGCTGTACTGGGCCAGGTGCTGCTCAAGCCAGTTCACCGACTCGGCGTCGAGGTGGTTGGTGGGCTCGTCGAGCAGCAGCAGGTCGGGCTGCTCGAGCAGCAGCTTGCACAGCGCGACGCGGCGGCGCTCACCACCGGAGAGGTTGGTGACGGCCCAGTCGCCGGGCGGGCAGCCCAGCGCGTCCATGGCCTGCTCCAGCTGGGCCTCCAGGGTCCACGCGTCGGCGTGGTCCAGATCCTCCTGGAGCTTGCCCATCTCCTCCAGCAGCGCGTCCGAGTAGTCGGTGGCCATCTGCTCGGCGATCTGGTTGAACCGGTCGAGCTTGGCCTTGATCTCGCCGACACCCTCCTCGACGTTCCCCAGGACCGTCTTCTCTTCATTGAGCGGCGGCTCCTGCAGCAGGATGCCGACGCTGTAACCGGGAGTGAGGAAGGCGTCACCGTTGGACGGCTGCTCGATTCCGGCCATGATCTTGAGAATCGTCGACTTGCCGGCACCGTTCGGGCCGACGACGCCGATCTTCGCTCCCGGGTAGAAGCTGGTCGTCACGTCGTCGAGAATCACCTTGTCGCCGTGCGCCTTGCGCGCCTTGCGCATGGTGTAAATGAACTCAGCCAAGAGAAACCGTCCGGCAGCTTGAAATCTGGCAGTGGGAGATACACCCCATCTTGCCCGACCGCTACCCGTCGGGGGAAACCAGTATGGTCCGAGGGCTCTGACCTGGGGCTTCGCCGTTGGTGCGGCGGGTCGACTGTCGCTGTCGGGTCGTCGCTGGTCGTCCTCGGGCGCCCTCGGACGGCCCACAGACGGCTCGGGGGCGCCCTCCGCTCTGGTACCCCACCGATCACCTTACGGCCGCCCGGACAGTGGCCGTCACGGCAGGCGGCGTGACCACTGCCGCTCCGCCTGCACCAGCAGGGAGCGTGACCAGTCGGTATCGGACGCTCACTGTTGAAGTGTCAAGGATCGTTCTCCGTACCGCTCAGTGATCCGTTTCGGTCAGTCCCGCGTCGCGTTCTGCTTGCGGCGGACGAGGATCAGGGTCGTGCCGCCGAGGGCGAGGAGAGTGACGGCAACAGTGGTGATCAGGGGGGTGGCGGTGGAGGTGCCGGTTTCGGCGAGGTTGGTGTCCGTGGCGGGGGCGGTGGGGACGGTGGCGCCCGGCTCACTGAGGGTCTGGGTCGAGGCCCCGGTGACACTGCTCTGGGTGCGGCAGTCGAGGACGCCGGTGAAGTGCTGGTCGGAGCCGGCAGCGTGGACGGCGACGTCGTAGGGCTGGTCCTCCGGTAGGGGCGTCGTCACGGTCCTCGTCTCGCCCGGCGCGATCGTGTACTCGGTCCCGGCGAGGTCGAAGGTGAACGGCTCGTCGCCGTGGTTGGCCGTGGTGATGTCCAGGCCGCTCCTGGCGCAGTTCTTCGCCGCGGACACCGCGGGTATCGCGCCCTTCTTCGCCCAGGTCGCGCTCGCCGTCGCCGAGACGGTCGACTCGCTGGAGCCGGCCAGGATCTGGGTCTGGCTGCGGCCCTCGGAGGTGAAGGCCCGGCCTACCGGCACGGTGGTCGAGGCCTGCACGGTCAGCTCGGCCGTGCCGGCCACCGCGTCCTCGGGGGCGTCGAAGAACACCTGACCGCCGTTGACGGACGACGTGAGGGTCCTGCCGTTCCTGTCAACGAGCCGCACCCCGGTCGTGGCGGCGTCGGCCGGCGGCGAGAGGGTCACGGCGTCCGCGTTGGTGTGCACGGTCACGGGGCCGAGTCGCCCGCCGGAGCGGCCGGAGACCGCGGGCGGGTCGAGGGTCAGCGACGCCGGGGGTTCCGGCATGTCGCGGGCGTTCTTCTCCAGGTAGTCCGCGAGCTGCTCGGCCTGCGGGTCGAGCGCGTCGACGTCCGTGTCGTCGGAGTAGCGCCAGATCGCCACCTGCGTGCCGGCGGCCGCATCCTCCTCGGTGAGCGCGCCGCGGACGTCCGCCTTGCGCGCGAGCGCCGCGAGGTCGTTCACCTGGGGGTAGGAGTGCTGGAGGATCCAGCGGATGCGGCCCGCGTCCTGGTTGGCGCCCAGTGAGGTGCCGCTCCAGGGGGTCTCGTGATACTTGGCGTCGCCCTGGGTGGGGGCGCGGAGGTCGACGCCGTACGTCTGGAGCATGCCGCCGCCCTCGACGGACATCTCGGACAGGCCCGCCGACACCTGCTGGTCCCCGGCGGCGTCGTGGATCACGGCGGCGCCGTGGATCTTCAGGCCTCCCATGGTGGCGGCCGCCCCGCCCTCGTGCTGCGCCGTCTCGTCCGCGGTCGCCGGGCCGGCTGCGGTCAGCACACCGGCGACGCCGAGCCCGGACGCCAGTGTCGCGGCGGCCAGCCGGGCCGCCCCCCGCCTGCGCAGGGACGGCAGGGAGAACGAAGCAAACACCAAATTCCCCTTCGAGCAGGACCCGTTGACGTGGGGGGACGGTCCCACCAGCAGATTCCTCCAGCTGCGAGAGCTATGCCCGGCATCCTAAGGACGCCGCGGGGCATGCCCGTCCGGGAGAGCGCCGCAGGGCCGATCCGACTCGGAATCGTTATCGCCACATCGTCTGTGAGCTGGGCTTATCGACAAATCAACCCCGGGTGTCCAGGCGCGCGTTCGCCGATAAGCCGCAGTTCGGGCAGCTCGGCCGCGGCTCGGTCGGCCAAGCCGCTCCGGCCAGGCCGGCCAGGCCGGCCAGGCCGGCCAGGCAGCCGACGTCATGTCACCGCGGCTGGCTCCGGTCGCTGTTGGGCGGTCATGTCCGTGCCGTCGGCCGAATCCTCGGCCGGTTTCTCCCAGTTGGGCTCCGGCTGCTGAGAAGTGGGCATCGTCGTCTCCGGTTTCCCGCCGCGGCGGAAGACCGCCGTGCCCCGGGTCAGGTCGTGGCCGATGGCCACCGCATCGATGTCCGCCGAGGTCCAGCTCTGCTGTCCGTCGCGCATGTCCGTGCGCACCTTCAGCCTGCCGTGCACGATGACGGGCTCTCCGACCGACAGCGACGACGCCGCGTTCGTGGCCAGCTGCCGGTTGGCCCACACCGTGAAGAAATTGGTGTGCCCGTCCGTCCACGCGTTCTTCTCGCGGTCCCAGTAGCGCGCGGTGGCCGCCAACCGGAACCTCGCCGACGGACCGGACGCCAGCTCCCGGTACACCGGCTGCGTCGCCACGTTGCCCACGGCGCAGATCATCGTCTCGTTCATGGTGCCAATCCCTCCCTCGCCCGGACGTCGTGGCCGGGCGGATACGCGTACGGGCCCGTCCCGTACGGCTGCGTCTGCCGTGGCGACCGCGTCCGTCACGATCGCCGCGAAACCAGACTGCCTCCCGCCGGGCCGGGCCCGCTGAGCGCTGTGGACCGCCACCCTCCTGTGGAAAACTCGGCCACCCGGACGGGTGACAGGTGCCGACGGCAACGGTCGCCGCGTGGCCGCGGACCGGGCGAGTCTCTGCTCCTCCCGGCCGAGCGAGGGACACGCACAGACGACCCGGTCCGGACCCGGACCCGGACCCGGACCCGGCGGACCCGGTCCGGACCGGACCGGACCCGGCCGGGCCCTTGCCCACCCCGGGCACCGCCTCGCCCGCGTCGCCGCCGAGCTCGAAAGCCCCGGGCGCACTCGAAAGCCCCGGGCGCATACGACTCGCCCAGGGCCCCACCTGGCCAGGGCCCCCACCTGGCCAGGGCCTCACCCGGCCAATACCCCAACCCGCCCGAGCCCCGCCCCCCGTCCAGGACCTCACCCCACCCGGCCCTGAAATCACCCCACCCCCAACACCCGCCCGTACTGCTCCCGCACTTCCCGGTACCGCAGCAACTCCGCCGCCACCGGATCCAGTACCCGCGCCCGCCCGCACCCGGCCGCGGCCTCCCGCAATCGCCGCTCCGCGTCCAGTCCGTACCGCCGCGCCGGCCCCCGCGCCGCCATCCGGCAGCTCCACTCGATGAGCGGACCGCCGACGATGCCGGCCACCATCAGCAGCACCGGCACCCCGAGGTTGGGCGACATGACCCCGACGATCTGCCCCACCAGCCACAGCCCGCCGAGGACCTGGAGGATCGTCATGGAGGCCTGCGCCAGCACGGCCACCGGCCACCAGCCCGGCCGCGGCGGCCGCCCCGGTGGCAGTCCCGCCCGCGCGGCCAGGTCGTCCAGCGCCTCGGGCAGCCCGTGGGCGCCGCGCACCGCCGCCTCCCGCACCGCCTGCGCCCACGGCGCGGGCAGCCCGGCCGAGGCCCGGTCGGCCACCGTACGCACCGCCTGCTCGACGCGCTGGCGGGCCGTGGCCTCCTCGTCGGCCTGCATGCGCAGAGGCAGCCGTCCGGTGGGCGGCTCGCGCCGGTCCACGTACCAGCGCCACAGCCGCAGCCACGGCGTGCCGCACGCACGGTTCGCGTTGCGCAGCCACGCGCGTTCGGCCGCCTCGCCCGCCGCGGTGGCGCCCACCGCGTCCGCGAGCCGGTCCGAGAACTCCTCCCGCGCCGTCTCAGTGAGCCCGGTGCGCTGCCCTGTGGTGTACAGGGAGCGCAGCCGCCACGCGGCGGCGTCCACGTCAGCTGAGATCCGGCGGGCGGGGGCCGCGCGCTCCGCCACGAACTGCCCGAGCGCCTCGCGCAGTTCGCCGACGCCGTCCCCGGTGAGCGCGGACAGCGCGAGCACGGTCGCGCCCGGTTCGCCGTACTCCCCCAGGGCGATCCCGTCCTCGTCGAGCAGCCGCCGCAGATCGTCGAGGACCTGGTGGGCGGCCTCCCCGGGGAGCCGGTCGATCTGGTTGAGGACCACGAACATGACCTCCGCGTGTCCCGCCATGGGCCGCAGGTAGCGCTCGTGCAGGACGGCGTCGGCGTACTTCTCCGGGTCGACGACCCAGATCACGGCGTCGACGAGCGCCAGGACGCGGTCAACCTGCTCACGGTGCTGTACGGCCGCCGAGTCGTGGTCGGGCAGGTCGATCAGCACGAGCCCGCGCAACTGGGCTTCCGCCTCCGGGCTCTGCAGCGGGCGCCGCCGCAGCCGCCCCGGGATGCCGAGCCGGTCGATGAGGCTCGCCGCGCCGTCGCTCCAGCTGCACGCGATGGGCGCGGCGGTGGTGGGCCTGCGCACCCCGGTCTCCGAGATGGTCACCCCGGCGAGCGTGTTGAAAAGCTGGGACTTGCCGCTGCCGGTCGCGCCCGCGATGGCGACGACGGTGTGCTGCCCGGACAGCCTGCGCCGAGCGGTGGCCTCGTCGAGGACCTGGCCCGCCTCGGCGAGCGTCCTGCTGTCCAGCCGCGTACGGGACAGCCCCACCAGTTCGCGCAGCGCGTCCAGCCGCGACCGCAGCGGCCCGTCGTACGCCAGGGACGGCACCGCCTGCGTCCGGGCGCTCCTGCTCTCCGCGCGGACGAACTGCTCCTCCCCAGTCGCCTCGTTCACCCGCCGCGCGATCAGCCCGTCGTCCCAGGCGCCGGCGGCATCCGTACGACTGGCAGAACCGGGGTCCGTACGGCCGTCAGTGCGATCGGCGGAACCGGCGTCCGTGCGACGGGACGAACCGGCCGAGCCCGTACGGCGGGAACCGTCGGTGTCCTCTGCGCCCTCGGTGCCCTGCACGCGCGCGTGTGCGTCGTTCGCGGGCTCCTCGGAACGCTCACCGTCGCCCCTCTCGGAGGCGGCCTCTCGCGGGGCCCCCTCGGCGGAAGTGCCCTCGAAACGGGCCACGCCCCCGGACCCCGTGCTCTCCATGTGATCTCCCTGATCTCCCCGATCTCCGCGATCTTCCCGATCTTCCCGATCTCCGCGATCTCCGTGCTCGGCGTGCTCGGTGTGATCGGCGTGGTCCTGGTCAGTGACGGCGGTCACCGGTCACCTCTCCTTCTGCAGTACGGACAGCGCGGCGATGAGTTCGGCCTGGGGCTCCGGGTGGACGTCGAGCGCGTCGAGGGGGGCGAGGCGACGCTCGCGCTCGGTTTGCATGACCCGGTCCAGGAGTTCGGTGAGCAGCCGCCCGCCCCGGTCGCGCAGCCGCAGCGCCCCGTGCGCGCCGATCCGCTCGGCGAGGCTCTCCCCGGCGGCGCGCGCCCGGCGGCCGCTCAGCAGTGCGGTGGCGACCAGGGCGGCGACCGCCTCGGGGTCGGGCGCGACGGTCCGGTCCAGCTCGTGCACCTCGTCGTCGGCGTACTCCTCCAGCTCCCGCCGCCACCGCCGTACGGCCATCCCGATCCGGTGCTCGGCGGTCTCCGGCGAGGGGGCGCGGCGGGTCAGCTCTGGGGCGTGCGCCGCGGGTTCGCGCCGCCAGGCGTCGTCGACGCGCTCGTCGGCGGCGGTGACCGCGCACAGCAGCAGCGCGCTCAGGCTCTCCACAAGGGCATCGAGGAGTTCGCCGGCGGTGCAGTCGAGGGGGAAGGCCCGCCAGCGCTTCAGGGCGTTCCCGGCGAGTACGGCGCCCGACTTCAGACGCCCCCGCACGCGCGTGTGCTCGCTGTCGTACGCCCTGTCGACGGCGGTGGTGAGCCGCAGGGCGGCCGCGTACTGCGCGGCGGCGGCACCGGCCAGTTCGGGCATGCGGGCCTTGAGGGAGTCGAGGACGCCGTATGCCGTGCGGGCGAGCACGTGCTGCCGGGAGGCGGGGTCCTGCGCCTGGTGGACGAGCCAGGTCCGCAGCGGTGCCACGGCGGTGGCGGGCAGCAGTCCGCCACCCCAGGCCGACTCGGGCAGTTCGGGCACGGTGAAGCGGGGTAGGTCGCCGAGCCCGGCCTTGGTGAGGAGGGCGCCGTACTGCCGGGACACCTCGGAGACGACCTGGTGCGGGACGCGGTCGAGGACGGTGACGAGGGTGACGTCGTACTCCTTGGCGGTGCGCAGCAGGTGCCAGGGCACGGCGTCGGCGTACCGGGCCGCGGTGGTGACCATCACCCAGATGTCGGCGGCGCAGACGAGCTCGGCGGCGAGGACGCGGTTGTCGGAGACCAGGGAGTCGATGTCGGGCGCGTCGAGGAGGGCGAGACCGGGCGGCAGGGTGTCGGCGGTCTCGATGCGCAGCACGCGCGCGGGGTCCTCGCCGGGCAGCAGCAGGTCGTCCCCCGGTTCCTGTTGGGGCACCCACACGCGCGTGAGGTCGGGCAGCACCCGCATTCCGCTGAACCAGTGATGATCCTCCGAATGGCAGACAAGCACCGGCGTCCGGGTCGTCGGCCGCAGCACGCCCGCCTCGCTGACCCGCCGTCCCACGAGGGAGTTGACGAGCGTCGACTTGCCGGCCCCGGTGGATCCGCCCACGACGGCCAGCAACGGCGCTTCGGGCTCCCGCAATCGGGGCACCAAGTAGTCGTCGAGCTGCGCGAGCAGTTCGTCGCGGTTGGCACGCGCGCGTGGGGCCCCCGCCAGGGGCAGCGGGAAGCGTGCGGCGGCGACACGGTCGCGCAGGGCGGAGAGTGCGTCGAGCAGCTGAGGCCGTACGTCCAAGGTCACCACATGCGAAGAATGCCCAATTTTAGGGGAATTCTGAAGCATATGAGCACGTCTGCGCGCCGACAGGACATAAGGGATGGAAGGGGCGAGTGGGACGCAGGCACACTCCAGGCATAACGAGTGCACAACACCCGGTGCCCGACAGCCCAAAAGCGATGCAGGATTCGTACCTGCCTGCGATTATCAGGATCGCTTCACCGAACCTCCACATCGAGTCACGGAGGCGAAGCAACTGGGACAAGGAGCCGGGAGCCCTATCCTTGTCCCCGGCAAACGTCAGGGTTCGGCCCATACCCGGGCCCCACGACAGAGGCCACCACACCTGGCCCCCGTAGCTCAGTGGATAGAGCAGGCGCCTTCTAAGCGCTTGGCCGCAGGTTCGAGTCCTGCCGGGGGCGCGCATTTATGCAGGTCAGAGCCCTTTTTAGCCCTTCACGAGATCGGTCGTGAAGGGTTTTTTCGGTACCCGGGAGGGAGTTTCACCCCGATTTGCACCCTTGAATCGGCCCCCCGTCCCACATACGTCCCCCGGTTCGGGAGTCGTTCCACGGCCAGTCACCGTCTGCGGGCGAGTAATGCCTGGTCAGAGCAATTTTGACGGCCCATTGGGAAAACATCGAGCAGGCGCCAAAGCGGCACCTGCCCTGTTCTTGTTCGCTGGCTCGAACTGCTCGACACCTGTCCTCACGCCACCGCACACACGTAGATTCAGCCCCGACGCCAGCCGCCCGATGTGGGTGCGGCTGGAGGGCTACACGGGCGGAGAGTCGTGGTCAGAGCTTGGACGGTCCGCGGGGCCAGTACGGAGAGCGCGAAGCCCAAGCGTTCGGCGAGGGCTTGGTGATCACTGTCGGCGCCGGAGGAAGCCGACTGCCTGAGCGGCCGCGCGTCGATCACCGAGGCGGAGGACCTTCTCGCGCGCCCCTCAGGATGAAGACGCCTGGCAGCGTGGACACCTGGAAGCTCCAGCCATGGGCGCTTCATCACCATGGAGACCCACACGCAGAACCGCGTTGTCCCACAGCTCAGCACGTCGCCGCAGAAGAGCTTCACCCGTCCTCTTCTTCCATTTCCATCTCGGGTTCCGTGGTCAACCCGGCAGCGTCCATCAGGTCCGGGTCCAGGTCGTCCCCCGTCGTACTCCGCCGCCCTCGCTCCTCAGTGGGCTCCGCCGTCTCCCCTCCCGGAGTCACATCACTCTCCGTGAGCATCGGAAGGACGTACGCCTGGGCCAGTCCCGCCAGGTGAAGAGGTAGCGGCAGGGACAACGCCGCGGCATAGTCCGGCGCCTGGCGCAGTTGGTGTACGGCAAGGGCCAGAGCCTCGGCATCATCCGGCTTGCCCAGTGCGGGGACGGCCGGGTCGTCGTCCGTGTGACAGCCGAGAACCGCGATTTCGACCAAGGTTGGGTTCCAGGCGCTGGTGCCAGCCTGTGAGGTGAGATTGCCCGCGGCGTTGACCCGGGTGGCCAGGCGGTCGAGAGCGGGCGACACCGCATGGGTACCGGGGCGTTCCGTGGTGCTGTAGAAGATCCGGTCACCTGAGGGGGCGCCGCCCGACGACGGGCTGGTCTGGGCCCAGAAGCCAGCCGGCTGTCCGTGCGGCTTACCGGGTTCCGCCAGACCCCACCACTGCGCGGTCTCCCGTCCGCCACACCCACGGACGCGTACAAGGCGCAGTTCATCGTCGAGCCGGCCCGCGGGAGCGTGGCCCGCCTGGATCAGATCCCGCTCGATCCGACCGTCCTGCAGCCACGGCCAGTGCAGCCTGCTGTTCTGCGCGTGGGTGATCAGCGCGGTGGGCTGACCGCGCAGCGAGTGCAGTACACGCTGGAGGAATGCCGCGGTCTCCTTGCGCTGCTTGGCGAGGTTGGTACGCCACTGCTTGCCGGTCACACGGGAGCTCCCGGGGTACGGGTCGCCGGTCTGTGGGTCAGGCTCGGCGCATGCCTCGGGGTCGATCTCGGCCTGCTTCACCAGACCTAGGAGGAAGCGCGGGTACGGCACCCACTTCCCCTCGGCGTCGTCCCATCCGCGCACGGCCGCCAGGCCGGCCGCGTCCGGCAGAGGGGTGGTCAGGACGGCCACGGGCAGGTGCTTGGGCAGCCGGGTCGGGCCGTCCTTGCGGCGCTTCACCATCCACACGGCGGCGTACTGAAGTCCGTCGGGCAAGTCGTTGCCGAGTGTGTGCTGCGGCAGTACGCGGACGCCGAGCTGGCGCAGTCCGTCGAGCCAGGAGCTGTGGGTGCGATGGCCGAGGCTGTCCGCGTTGTCGATCTGCCGGTCGGTGGACGGGGTCACGACGAACTGGGTCAGTACCCCCGCGTCGGCACACCCCAGACGGACGGCAAACTTGGGGTCGGTCGTCGACGGGCGGAAGGTGCTACGGTGGGCGATCTCCACCAGGGCCAGCTCAGGGTGGTCGGGGTCCGCACCGTCCGCGCTCAGCCATGAGTGCAGGGCGCGGCGGCGCTCACCGATGGCCGTCGCGATGGCCGCGCCCTTGGCTTTGACGACCGGGTCGGGCACCAGCCGGTCTCCGAGTCCGTCGGCCAGCGGCAGGCACCGCAGCCGTAGGGTGAGTTCCTCCGTCCGCCATTCCAGAACGACCGGTGCTCCGGGCCTGGCCTCGTCGAAGTCCCGATCCGTGATCGCGGCGGCGGAAGCGCCGCCGTCACCGTCCAGCCCCAGGGCGTGTGCGAACTGGGCCACTGCTTCCTTCCGCACCTCCGGTGACTGCCACAGCAACCGGACCTCCTCCAGCGGCAGACCACTGCGATGCGGGTGCCGGCCGGCGATCCGCGCCTGCGCCGCCAGATTCGCCCTGCGCGCCTGGGTTTCACGCAGCAGCTCGGTCTTCTTGGCTTCGTCGGTCCTCGGTTTGGGTCGCCGGTTGTCCGGTGCGCCGATGCCCTTGCCTCGCCCCCGCTTCAGATCGGGTACCCGTACCACCGTCTCCGGAAGGGCCTGTTCAACCCACTCGGTCAGCTGGGCTCGCTGGTTGGGCATGAAGCCGGTACCGATCTCGTGCTTCCCCATCCTGGTGCTGTGCACGACGGCGGCGCGGACTCCGCGGCCCTCGCCGATCCAGGAACCCGGTTCGGCGAGGAGTTGTTCGGGGTCGGGGAAGTTACCGGCGAGGCTGAGCCCACGCAGGATGCCGGCGGTGTCGTTCTCCGACCAGGCGAAAGTGTCGGCCGCCCGGTCCCGGCGCAGCCGGGCGAGTGCGTAGCGCTCGGTGGCCGGTGCTCCGGGCAGCCAGGGGATGGTGGGCCGCAAGTAGACCGTGGTGGCCTCCCGGTAGGACAGGTTGAGGCGTTTGGTGGCGACCCGCGGATGCGTCGCCCATCGCCGTACGCCCCAGTGCAGATGGAGGCGCGGCCTGGCTTCGAACGGTGTGGTGTGCAGGGAGATGTTGAGTACGACGGAGAACCACCACTCCTTGCGCTTGACGGTTCGGCACAGAGGCTGCGACATGAGTTCGGCGCCCTGGTCGCGGGGTCCGCGAGGCACAGCGCGAAAGCGCAGCTCGCCGCCTTCGAAGGGGTAGGGGTCGAGGGACAGGACGCGGCGGGCCAACGCGTCGGTGGCGAGCTGGAACTGCCGGGGGTCGGGGGCTGCGGTACCGCCGTCGGTGACGGGGGCGGTGAGCAGTTCGACGCCGGGAACCGGCTGCCACTCGGGCAGGTTCCGCTTGAGGCCGGCGCTGGTCGCGAGCAGCAGCGAACGGAACCCGGGATCCTGCCCCGCGCCCCTGGGGCCGAGCGTGCGCAGCCAGGCGTCCAGGAGCTGCCGCATGGAAGGGCCCGGGAGCGGATCGGTCGCCGAGGCAGGGACGTACATCCAGAAGTCCTCGTCGATCCGATGGCTCTGCTCCGCCCCCGGCTCGACGGGGGTACGAGGGCGGGGGCGCACGATCACGTCGGGGGCGAGGGTCTGGAGTACGCCGTCGAGCCGGCGAGTGGGCAGGGTCAGCTGCCGTTTCTCCTCGTCGCGCCCGTGGTTGTGCAGTGCGAGAATTTCCGCGTGCCAGTGTTCGGGAAAGGCGAGTGCGCGGAAGTCCTCGGTCCAGGGCTCGCCGCCCTCGGCAAGGTGGTACGCGGATCGGCGGATGTTCTGGTACATGTCCGTTCTCCCTGCGATGTCGTACGTGGTCGGTCGCGTGCCGCGTCTTCCACGGCCTTGGAGGTGGCGGGTCTCGGTGTGTCAGCCGGTGCCGCGCGGCTCGGGCGGAGCGTCCAGGCCGCACAGGGCCTCGTACAACGGCCGATAGAGCAGCTTGACGAGTTCGGTGTCGGCCGGGTCGGGATCGGTACCGCCGGTGGTGTTCTCGGTGCCGGTGCCGGTGAAGTACGGGGCCAGAACGTCCCGAAGGCGTACCAGCAGTCCCGGGTCGCTGGTGCGGGACCGCCCGCTCCTGTCAGCGACGGGTGCCTGTGCCGCCGCCAGCCGCGGTGCGAAGGCGGCGTCGACGAACACGACGCGGGCCGGCACACCACCGCGGACGAGGCGGCCGATGACCTGCCAGATGGTGACAAGCTGGTCCCAGACGAAGGACTCCTTCTCGTCGTCGGGAAGCGCGGAGTAGATGTAGGGGCGGGACAGTACGTGCCGCCAGACACGGCGGGCGACGGTCCGGAAGGTGCCGCCCGCCGCGTCGAGACCGTCTGCCTCTGTCACCAGCTCCCCGAACGTTCCCTCCGGGCTGGTCAGTCGACCGCGTACGAACCTGCTCGCCCAGTCGTTGATGGCGAACACCGCCAGGGACAGGTCATCGGGACGAGGGTGGGGGCGGACCAGGAAGAACACCGTCCCGAACGCCGCCACCCTCTCCTCGCCGGGGCGCTGGGGGGTGGTGAGAATGTTGTGCCCTCGCTCGACGGCGAGCAGGGGGGCGACGAGCAGTTCGGCGTCCGGGTCCTCGGCGAAGGAGGCGAGGTCTCCGCGCCGCACCGCCCCCGTACTCCGTGTCCGGCTCCCCGTCGGTGCCGCGCCGTCGACCGCCGCTTCCAGTTCCGCGTCGTCGGCGGCCAGAACACGTACCCGCCCGCGCCAGCGCGGGATCTCGTCCAGGGCCGCGGCGGCCACCCCTGCCTCCGTGTAGCTGCCGACCAGAAGGAGGGCGCGCCTGCGGCGCTGGTCGGGGATCTGGGCGAGTTCGCTCTGCAGCGGGGAGGTGGTTCCGTCCCTACGGGGACGGGCCAGTCGGTCGATCATCAGACGCAGGACGTCCTCGCGTTTGTCCGGGTCCTGTCCGGAGAGACGGATCGGCTGTCCGGCCGCGTCGTGGACGAACTCGGTGCGGAACACGGTGTCCCGGATGGACCGCAGCGCCCTGCTCTGCGGTTTGAGGACCGCCCGGACGGGAGCGAGGACATGGGCGCGGGTGGACGTGCCGGCCCAGCTGGTGCCCGACATCAGCAGAACGTGCGGGCCGGCCTCCTCCCGGGCGAGATCGGCGCCGAGCTGGGGAAGGCCGAGAAGCAGTTCGCGGCCCACGCCCGCGCAGCGGAAGAAGCGCAGGGTTCCGGTGCGACGGCCGTCCCTGTCGCGGGCGGCCGCCCGTTCGTCGATCAGGTACTGGAAGCCGAGGACGTTGCCCATGGGTGCCTCGGGCAGGAGCGGCGCGTAGTCGAGGGGTGGTCGGCGGGTCAGTTCGTGGCTCGCCGCGTCGAGCCGCAGCGCTGCCTCCACCTGAGGCCACAGGAACGTCACCCGGTCCAGACGCTGGTGCAACGCGGCAAGCACGAGGGTGAACTCCAATCGCCGCGCGTTCAGTTCACGCCACTCCTCGGTGAGAGGAACCTCCTCGCGCGCCGGCTCCTTGCCCTGGCGGGCGGTGGACGGCGGGCGCTGCTGAGGACCCGGCGCTCCGGCGAGGAAGGAGTCGAGGAGCGCGCGGACCCGGCTGCGTGTCCGCTTCTCGTCGAGGGTGTGCAGGACGTCGTGGGCGAGGGCGGTGAGCTCGTCGGCGGGCGTCAGATAGGGGCCCCGCCCGCCGAGCGGATCGTCCCGGAAGGTGTCGAAGAACGCGGTGATCTCGCTACGGCGGTGCGCCCAGGGCACTTGCGGTTCGGGGACCTCGTGTCCTCCCGGCTGATCCTCGCCGTCACTGTCGTCCTCGTCTTCGTACAGCGCGTTCTCGTCCTCGACATCCCCCGCCTCCGTGCTGTCGGGGCGACGGACGGACCGGCCGGGCGTGAGCGGATACCAGGCGTTGAGCAGCTTCTCCTGGAGGGTCCATGCGCTGAAGTAGTCGATCTGCGCCCAGTTCCGCAGCCCTTCGTCGTCGATGAGCATGGCGTACAGCCGGTCTGCCGCGGAGCCGACGATGTCCAGGGCGGCGGACCACCGTTCCACGTCCTGGTCGGAGAGCTGGAGCCGTCCCTGCCGGGCGAGTTCGGCGATCTCATGGGTCTGCAGCTGGTCGAGCCAGGATTCGGAGACACCGGTGGTGACGAGAGTGGCCGACGGCGCGAACATCTGGTCCAGCTGCATCTGTACGCGGTCGGCCTCGTCGACGACCACGATGTCGCTGCGCAGGCAGGCCAGTTCCAGGTAGCGCAGGCGTTCGGCGTTGAGCTGGCGCGGTACGGCCGTCTGCACAAGGCTGGCGGGGTTCGCCACCCAGATCAGCGCGTCCACGAGGTCACGCGCGGCGGAGTGGCGAGGGCAGGCGCTCCACAACGGACAGGCGTGCGGGGTGCCCCACTCCTCCTCTTCGTCACTGTCGTCCTCGGGGGGCTGCCTCCCGGCGGCGCCACGGGCGCGTTCGAGTTCGCGTACGGCGTGTTCGGCCGCCGACTCCTGAGGAGCGTCGCCGGAGTCGGCGGCCGGCCGCACGGGGTGCAGGCCGCCGCATGGCGCGTCGTTGTAGCGCAGCGGCTCCGATGTGTCGAGGGCGCGCAGCGCGTCCAACGGGCAGGCGGTGCTGAGGTGTCTGAAGGCCGCGTCGGTGTGGGCGAGGAGTGAGTGCGCTCCGCGCGCGGCGAGCCTGCGGTGCAGCCGCTGGGTGTGCTGAGGCCGTGTGGTGCCGCCCTGGATCAAGGCGGCCTTCAGGCCGAGACCGCGGAAGAGTTCGGTCAGGGTGAGCTGCTCGGCCACGTCACCGACGACGAGTGTGATGCGCAGGGAGTTGTGGTGCGCCCAGACCGCGAGCAGAGTCATCAGGGTCGACTTGCCGGCGCCGACCATGCCGACGAGGTGGGTGAGCCGGTCGAGCGGCAGCGCGGACGCCGGCGCGAAGGCGGTCCCGTCCGGGGTGCGGGTGTCGAGGTCGAGGTCGTGGAGGCGCTGGGCCCAGTTGCCCGCCTTTCGGCCAAGACGCCGCTCCTCCTCGTCCATCCAGCGCGCCACGTCGGCGAGTTCGTCGAGCGGTACGTCCAGCGGTACGTCCAGCGGGCCCGCGGTGGCGGGGCGTTCGGTGGTGAGGGGGTGACCCGGGAGGGGGTCTCGTACCAGGTCGGCCGGGATGGTGACGGAAGTGCGCCGGTGGCGGCGGTCCATGAAGCGGTGCTCGCCCTCCACCACCTGCTCCAGCGGCTTGACGGCGAAGCCGGGCAGGTGCGCGAGCGCTTCGTCGTACACGGCGAAGCGGTCGGCGGCGACCACGAGGGGAAGCCGGTACGCCGGTTCCCCCTCCGCCGGGACACGGTACGCGCGCAGCCTTTCCGGCAGTCGCAGGTAGGCGTCCAGGGACTGGTGCCACATCCGGGCGCGGCGCATCGGCCAGAGCAGGTGCCGGGCCGCGGTGAGCGCGACCTGTTCCGCCTCGCCGACGGACAGCTTCGTGGCGCGCGCGAAGGCCAGGCCGTAGCCGCCCAGGAGCGTCCACGCTCCGTCGGCGGCGTGGCCGGGCGCCACGGTCTCCATCAGCCGCAGGGCGAGCTCGACCTGGCACAGCAGGGCGGGCCGGGTCCTGGCGTGCTCTTCGGGCCAGGGCCCCAACGCGGCTACGACCGGTTGGTACCAGCTGCTGCGGTCACGCATCGTCCACTCCGTCCTGCCCGGCGTCCTCGGCCGGTGTCGTGTTGTCCGCGGGGCGGTTCCCAGTGGCTCGTCGGCCGGGGCCCGACGGTCCGCCCGCTCCGGTGGGAAGGGGGCCGATGAAGGCGTCCGGCCCGCGGTCACCTGACAGACGCAGCCGTGCGGCCCGCACCAGCTGCCTGTCCGTCAGCAGCCGCAGTCCACCCGCCTGAGCGCCCCGCTCCCTGGCGTAGCTGTCGAGGTAGTCGCGGCGTGCGCGGACCCTGAATTCCGGGACGACCCAGCAGGCTTCGTCGTAGGGAGGTTCGGCGCGCACCGCGGTCGCGCTGCGGCCTAGAAAGGCGGGATGCGCCCAGTCCTTGACGTCCACGGCCCACACGTGGCCGTCGGGGAACGTGACGCGCACGTCGTACGAGTCGTAGTTGGGCCACATCTCGACGGTGAGTCCCAGCGCCCGCAGCTCGCCCTCCAGGGAGGTCTCCGCCTGTCCCGGCCCGGTGACGGACAGCCGCAGCGGTTTGCGCAGTTGGCGCACCTCTCCCACCTGCGCCGCCACGAGTTCCCGGCCGTGCGGCGCGGGACCTCGGTGCCGGCACTGGTCCCGCTCGCACCACCACTCGGTGTCGGAGACCGGATGCAGCAGGGTCAGGCAGCGGTGGCAGCACAGATAGGAGCCGTCCCGCCGGAACCCGGCGGGGACGGGGGCGTAGATCTCCTCGACGAGGAACCGGACCGGGTCGAGGAAGAGGTCGCAGCTGACCTCGGCCCATTCCTCCTCGGTGAGGACCGGCCGGGTGACCAGGAGGCGGCGGAAGGCCGTGTACGACTCGGGCGAGGACATGGCGCGGCAGGCCCGCAGGGCTTCGTGGATGACCATGCGGTCGTACTGGCGTCCGGTGCTGTCGCCGTATCCGCGGACGGCGAGTTCGTGGCAGAGCTGTGCGGGTTCCCCCGAGTCCTCGTCGATCAACCGGTCCGCGATGTCGAACAGGTCGGGGGGCAGCTGGTCGAGGGGCCAGTTGCCGAGCGGCCGGGCGCGGGCCCAGCGCATCATCTCGGGGACGCCGGTCGGGGGCCTGGCCTCGTTGCGCAGGCACTGGAGGACCAGGGCGTCCAGGGCGCGCTGCGCGCTGGGCGGATAGGGCAGGATGAAGGCGTCGAGGTCGTCGACGGCGGCCAGATGCAGGACGGCGGTGGCCACGTCCCGGAGCAGGACGACGTCCGGGTTGAACAGCCAGTCCGGTGTGGGCTGTTGGTCAGTCATGGACCGGAATACCTCCTCGCGACTGGGGTGGGACGCTCGGCTTCGGGCCGCCCGCGTGCGAGGGCACGTCGGCGCCGTGCGGCAGCGGATGGTCGGTGACGTAGGCGGTGCCGGGCCGGCACCAGGTCCGCGCCTGGCAGCCGTGGCAGTGGCGTCCGGTCCTCGGTTCGTACGTGGTGTCGTCCAGGAGCGGCTGGGCGAGGCCGGCGATGACGTCCCGGGCCTCGTCGACGATCTGGGCGCGGCCGGGGTCGACGCGTTCGAGCCTGCTCTCTCCGTGGCCCTCGCGCAGATGCTCCAGTTCGACCCAGGAGCGGCGCGGGTCGTCGCCCAGCGCCCCCGCGTGGAACAACAGGACGCCGAGTGCCAGCTGCGGGTACGTGCGGAGCAGCGGCTCCCGATCCCACAACGGGCGGGCGGACGTCTTCGTCTCGCGCCAGATCCACCGGCCGCGATGGGTGTACACCAGATCGGGTACGGCGAGCACGACGACATCGAGCTCCGGCACGTAGGCCGTGACCCGATGCTGTACGAGTACGCGCTCGTCGGCGTCGAGTCCGTTGAGCGGGCACAGCAGCCGGTGCTCGGCCAGCATTCCGGCGGCCTCACGCGCGGACGTGTCGTCCAGACCGGTCTCGGACCGCAGCGCGGCCGGGTCGGAGGACGCGCTGTCCCGGCAGCCGCGCACCGGCCGTTCGCCGTGTCGCGCGTCCAGCCAGGAGTCGACGACCCTGCCGCGCCGCGCTCCCTCGTTCTCGGCGGACAGATCGTTGAGATGCAGGCGCCGCACCAGGTGGTACTGGGCGGGGCATTCGGCGTACAGCCTCAGGTCCCAGGCGGAAACAGAGCGGCGCTTGCGTGCGAAGGACGGGGGCCGCCCGCCCCACAGACCCGGGGTGCGCCTCAAGTCCGTACAGCCGGCGAGGGCCTTGCAGTCGACGCAGCTCTCGCCGGGCCGGGTACCGGTCGCGGTCGTGGCGGCGAGGAACGCCGACACGGTGTGGCTCTCGAACCGCTCCCTCGCCTCGTCGGGGCCTTCGCCGAACCGTGGTGCCACGCCCAGCAGCGGTTCCACCGAGCCGTCGGCGCATCCCACGTCGAAGACACGCACCAGGGCAGGTGAGCGGGTGGTGTCGGTCGCCTCGGCCGGGGGTTCATCACGCGCCCTGCGCCAGGGCGTGGGTGCCCCATACGCCATCACCTGTGCCACGGCTCCGAGTTCGGCCTCGGGGCGGCTGCTCTTGGCCCGGCCCAGCGAGGGCAGCCACAGATCGCGCACCGTCCCGTCGGCGGAGGCGTACATGCGGCCCCACAGGGTGTGCTCGTACTGCCGGGCACCGCGCGGGTCGGGGACGTCCGTGCGGCGGGTGCGCCACGTCCACGAGAGTTTGACCGCCGCGGTCGGCGGCAAGCCCGACTCCTCGGCCGCGGCCTGCTCCCGGGTGCGGGCCGCGATGTACCGCTCCAGGGCGTGGGCGGTCCACGCGAGGTGGACGGGGTGGACCGGCGCGCCCCGGCCGCGGAACGGCCCGCGGGTGCCGCGCAGTTCCGTACGCACCCGCTCGACGGACCAACCGCGGTGCTCCACGAGGTCGAGCGCCGTGAAGAGCGGGTCGAACCCGAACTCCTCGTACGGCGTGGACAGGAACGGCATGGCCGGCTCGGCCACGAGCTGGGGCCGCATCGCGATGCGGCGGTGCGTGGGACAGGCCGCGGCGGCGGGCCGGGCCATCCGGGGACTCGCCCTGATCAGCCAGTCGTCTCCGGTGACGCCCGGTGGATTCTGCATGGTGACCCCCGTGGAGGGCGGCATGGGCAGGAGGGCGTCCAGGACCGTCGGGCTTGACACACCCTGACCCTGAGCCCCGGACGCAACCCCAGCATGACATACGTTTGTGAACTGAGTCCATGAACTTCTCGCAAGGGGGTTACTTCACGCTAGGCTGGTGTGCTGAATGGTGCGGGAGGCGAAGGAGCTGCGCGGCGTGGACGCGGATTCGTACGCGGAGATGTACAAGCCAGGCACGGGCGATCTGATCGACGGGCGCTACGAGTTGACGGAGTCGCTCGGCAAGGGCGGGATGGCCCACGTCTGGCGCGCCCGCGAGGTCTTCCCAGGCCATGAGGCTCCCGAGAATCACGAGGTTGCCGCGGGGCGCGAGGTCGCGGTGAAGTTCCTGCGCCACGACTCCGAGGCCCTGTACGCCCTGGACCCGGACGAGAGGGCGGCCGAACTCGCCGTCAGAAACGCCCGGTTCCGGCGCGAGGCCACACTGCTGGGCACGCTCGACCACCCGGGCATCACCGAGCTGTACGGCAGCGGATCGCACCGGGGTGTGCCGTACATCGCCATGCGCCTGGTGACCGGAGTGAGTCTGCGGACATTCCTCGATGAGCACACACCGCTGCCGGTGATGTCGGCGATCGCCATCGCCGTACAGATGGCGGGAGCACTCGCCTGCGCACACACGCTGCCCGTCGTGCACCGGGACCTCAAGCCTCCCAACATCATGATCGACGACGAAGGGGCGGTCGTCCTCATCGACTTCGGTATCGCCAAGCCGCTGCGGGCCGACGCCACCCGGTACACGGCGCACGGCTCCACGCTGGGCACCCGCGGCTACCTGGCACCCGAACAGCTCCTGGAGCGCGAGCCGACCGCGCGTACGGACGTGTACTGCTTCGGCTGCGTCTTCTACGAACTGCTCACCGGACGCCCGCCGTTCCCGCTCGGCGCGGACTCCGGTCTCACCGAGAGACATCTCTACGAGGATCCCCTGCCGCCGAGCGTGTACGCCGCGGGCATCCCCGAGGCGATCGACGACCTGGTGATCCGCATGCTCGCCAAGCAGCCCGGACAGCGTCCGCCCGTCGACGAGGTCCTGGCGGTCCTCGCCCCGCTCGGCCCCCAGCCTGACGACCCCGAACCCCGACCGCGCACCCACCCCGACCCCACGACCCCGCTGCGCCGACCCGCGGACCGGGCTCCGCGCACGCACCGCGCTCCCGCCGCGCCGCCGGTCACGTCCCCGGTGGCGGGCGAGGAGGAATGGCTGGACGCCCGCGCGGTGGAACTCCTCTGCACACGGGCCGAGTCGGAGATCGCCGCCGGTAAACCGGGAGACGCGGTCGGCCGTCTACGCGAACTGGCGGAGCGGGTGCGTGCGGAGTGGGGAGCGCGCCGCCCGCTGGTGCGCCGCGTATGGCGGGGAGCGGCGGACGGGCTCCGGTTGGCCTGGGACTTCGGCTCCGCGGCCCGTCTCTACCAAGGCATCGACAACACTCTCCTGCACGGCGACGGTCCGGCCGAGCGGGCGGAGCGGGCGGTGGTGCGGCTGCGGCTGGCCGAATGCCGCCTCGCCTTCGGTGAGCTGGACGCCGCCGTCGCCGCCGTCGACGCCGCGGGACGTACGGCCGCGGGCCTGCCGGGCGAGCTCGCCGTACAGGTCGAGTCCGTGCGGCGCGAGGTCGATGTCCAGCTCTCTGCCCGGCTCGCGGATGCGGACGACCAGGGCGGGCCAGGGGCCTGACCGCAGGGGAGGGCGCCGTGACATGCCTCGCCTCGCCGCATGCGGCGCCTGCCCCTCTCGGGCGCTCTACGCCCCGCCCGCGAGCCGCCCGGCCGCCAGTTCGTCGCCGAGATCGTGGACAAGGTCAGCACCGAGTTCGGCGGTGCGCCTCGCCAGCTGTTCGAAGGCGGCGAGCTCGCGGAACGCCTCGCCGTAGCGCCGCTGTTCACGGAGCGGCACCTGGCGGACCTGGAGGCGCCGGACATCGATACGGGAGGAGCTCGTCGCGTGCGTCCCGGCCTGCCGGACATTGGCCGGGGCGCGCAGCGAACCGGCGAGGAACCAGGCGTCGAGCTGCTCGGGCTGCACTCGCACGGCGTGGAGCTGGGGCCCCAGAGCGGTCGGCGGCCCTTCGTGGACCCAAGCCGAGAACGCCCGTGCCACCCCCACCACCACGATGTCCCCGGGTTCGGCGATCACGGCCTCGCGCACCGCGGGGTCGTCGGCGGTGAGATGCCCCCTGGGTTCACCGCCCGACAGCAGATCGGGAACCGTCAGGAGCGGAATGTCCTCGGCGGACGGCACCCCGGTACGAACCGCTGCCTCCGGTGGTTGCTGACCGCCGCGTAGGGTGAGCGCCCCCGCCCGCGCCAGTTCGGCGACGGTGGTAGCCGTCGGCGAGTCCTGTGCGGAGGAGGTCAGTTCGAGCGACGCGAGCAGCCGGGCCGACTTGGTCACCCTGGCGGCCAGATCCTTGAACTCCCGCCAGGATTCCGCCAGTCGAGGTGCGGTGTCCGCCGGGGACGGGGTGATGTGACGTCCCGGAGTGAGGTCGACCTCGTCGTCGAGGAGCTCGATGACGGGTACGCGTCGTACGAAGGGAGAGACCTCGGCCGGATCCGTCCGCCCGACGGCCTCGCGCACGAAGTCGCCGATCGCCGTCCAGTCGGGGGCCCACTCGCGGCCCGGGTCGCGGGGAAAGCGGGACACGCCGTCGGCCACCAGCAGGTGGCCTCCCGTATGTGGCTCTTCACCTGGTACGGGCGCCCGCAGCACCCACAGGTGCAGGGAGACACTGTGCGGCGCGGCGCAGCCCGGCGGCAGCGCGACGACGGCCTTCAACTGGCCGGTGCGCAGCAACGATCCGCGGATGCGCCGACCCGCTTTTCGCGCCGCCACGGCGGGGGGCAGCAGCAGCACGGCCGCGCCGCCGGGTCGCAGCCCGGCCAGGCAGTGCTGGACCCAGGCGAGTTCGGGTTCGGTACGCGGCGGCAGCCCGTGGCTCCAGCGGGCGTCCGTGGCCAACTCCTCGTATCCCCAGTCCCGTTCGTTGAACGGCGGGTTGCACAGGACGATGTCGGCGGGGTCGTCGGCGAACGGTTCGTCGCGCAGAGAGTCCCCTTCCCGTACGTCGATGCGCGCGGGCTCTGTCTCCGATAGCTCCCCAGCGAGGCACAGGCGGGCTTCGGCGAGTGCCGCGAGTACGGGCTCACGGTCGCCGCCCAGCAGGGTCGGCGCTCCACCGCCTGCCGTCTTGACCGCCTCGGTCGCGGCCATCAGGAGATGGCCGGTGCCGCACGCGGGGTCCATCACCGTGACGCCGCCGTCGACGGCCGTGACGCGGGTGGCGAGCTCCGCCATGAGCGCGGCCAGCGGCTCGGGTGTCGTGGCGATCTGGCGTACATGGACGTCCAGCCAGCGCCGCAGCAGAAAGGCGAAGGTCTCCGAGCGTCCTTCGCGCCACCCGAGGTCCACAGCCCGCTCGATCAGCGCCGCCACCTCTTCGGGGAACGCGGACTCAGCTGCCGCGCGCCGACGGGCGAGCCTCCTGCCCACCTCCGCGACCGCCGCCCCCGTCTGGTCGCGTCCGCCGAGGGCCTCGAAGCGGGGCCAGAGCCATTCGCGCTCGGCGGACTTCTTGAGCTTCTTGTTGTCGCGCAGCCAGTTCTCGATGTCGGTGAGGGAGAACTGGGGGTTCACATCCGTGCCGGCGATCCGGGTGGGGAACGACGGATAACGCCGCCGCCAGTTGCTGACGGCGGCCCGCCCGACGCCCGCGAGACGAGCGATTTCCGCCAGAGACACGGGTACGGCACCGGGCGTGGACATCTGGACTCCCTGGACGTTTCTCAATGACTGCGGACACTCCCCCGCCTACGGGCGCGTGTTCAAGCCACTTTCCCCCTCCCGCGCGTCCGGCAGACTACTACGGCAAGGCGCGAGCATTGACATTGTTCACAGGCCGACCGCGAGCGTCACCCTTCCCGCTATCTCACCCCGTCGAGGAAGGTGCTCGGCTGTCCGCTGTACGACATGTACAGCGCCTCTCTCGCCCGGGTGCTCGCCACGAACAGCAGGCACCGTTCCGCCGCGAGATCCGTCGCGTTCTGCAGAGGATCGACCTCGACCGGCGTCACCGCCGGCGGGAACGGAAACGCCGACACGGTCACCCCGGCCACGGCCACACAGCGGAACTCAAGGCCCTTCAGACTGTGCAGACTCGACACCCGTACCCCGGCCGCGTCGTCGGACTCCCCGTCCTTGACCCGTACCACGGGCAGCCCGGCCTGAGCGAGCCGGTCGCCGATCCGCGCGGTCTGCGTGTGGAACCGGGCGCAGACCGCGATCTCGGACGGCGCGACCCCGGCCGCCACCCACGCGCTCACCCTGCGGACGACGGCATCGGCCTCGGCGGCCTCCGTCCCGTGCCCTTCGCACACGGGCCGCTCCCCGTGCAGCAGGGATCGGTAGCCAGAGAGCGAATCCGGCGCGTCACCGGTCAGATCCGCCACCGGTTCCCCGTCGAGCAGCGCCCGCGACCAGCGCAGGATCTCCTCCGTGGAGCGGTAGTTGAGGCGCAGCCGCGCACCACGCCCCGCGACGGAGACTCCGAGGGAACGCAGCGAGACCCGGGAGTCGTAGATCCGCTGGTGCGGGTCGCCGGTGAGAAACAGGTCGTCGGGCCCCTCCGGCACCAGAGCCCTCAGCAGCCGCCACTGGGCTGGGTGCAGGTCCTGCGCCTCGTCCACCACCACATGGTCGTACGAGGGGCCCTCGCCCGGCCTGTCCTTCAGCAGCCGGGCGGCCCGGGCGCACAACTGCAGCCAGGTGCAGGCACGGTCGCGGGCGAGTTCCTCCTCGAACTGCGCCATCGCCTGCCAGAGCCGCGGACGCTGCCCGGCCGCCAGTTTGCTGCCGCGCCCACGCCGAAGGCACTTCTCGTACTCCTCGCGGGTGCGCAGGTCCTGGGCGAGCAGCACATGCCGGTACTCCTGGGCCAGGAAGGCGTCGGTCCACGGCAGTTCGAGCCTGCGGGCCAGACGCTGCCAGCGCCGCCGCTCGTCCTTGTCGCCGAGGACGCTCCCCGGACTCCCGTGCAGCTCCCGCACGATGCGGTGCGCGGTGGCGTCGACCGTGTTGACGGTGACCCGGCCGAGGAGCGCCTGGTCGTGGTCGAGGAGCAGGGCGAGTCCGGAGCGCAACGAGCGGGCGAGCGCGCCGGTGTACGTGGTGAGCAGGACGCGGGTGTCGGGTGAGCGCCCGAGCAGATGCCTGACGCGGTGCAGGGCGACCACGGTCTTGCCGGTGCCGGGGCCGCCGGTGATCTGGGCGGGGCCCGCGTACGCCGGCCGGTAGGCCACCCGCCGCTGTGTCGGGTGCAGGAAGATCCGCCACGCGTCGAAGGGCTTGGCGAGAATGTCGGCGAGCTCCTCGGGCCCGGTGACGAGGGCGATCCGGCTGCGGGTACGACTGACGGCGGCGGCCAGCTCGCCCCGCTTCTCCTCGGACTCGTCACCGGCGACCGCCTGCCGCGCCGCGGCGAGGTCACGGTAGATGTCGTCGGGGTCGAAGCCTTCCGCGAGCAGCCACAGCGCCTCGAACTGGTCCTCGGGCATCAGCGACCCGAAGGCTTCCAACTGTGCCTTGCCAGTGATGACGCGGGCTGCGCGCAGCGTGACGTCGTCGACACCCAGGTGCCGCAGCACGGTGTCCGACCAGCCGGCGAACAAGAGCTGCGGCGCGGCCTCGGCCTCCTGGGCGAAGAGCGGGGTGACCTGCTCCATGGCGGTGAGATCACGCACTTCGAGACAGCGGGTGACCGCGTTGACGGAATACAGCCGCCGCTTGGCCCAGGAGTACGCCTTGTCGTGCGAGACCACATGGACGAAGACGAACACGTCACTGCCGTCGTCGGGCGCGAGCAGCACGATGCGCTGTCCGTCGTCGACCCGGATGGTGCGCATGCGCGGATCGCGGGAGCCGACCACGGACTCCAGGTGCAGGCCCTTGTCGGCGTGCAACTGGTGGACCGTCAGCTGCTGGAACTTCCCCATCGCCTTGTGGACGCGGGCGCGGGAGGGCTTGTCGAGCCGGTCCACGCCCTCCCAGAAGGTGTTGGTGATCGCGATCTGCGGCATACGCGCCTCGCCTTCCTACGCCAAGCTCCGCTACAACAGCAAGCATTGACTGAGTTTACAATTGACCGGGTTGGGTGCGGCCCCATCTGATCAATCCATGGTCCGTAGGCGGCTCCGCTTGGCAAGATTCACCTGGGACGTTGATCGGCCGGACAAGTGGCGGAGGGGGAACATGGCGATCAAGGTGCTGCCGGTGTCCGGGGAGGGGTCGGAGCTGATGGGCCCGGTCATCGCCCTGGGCGACCGGTACACGAAGTATCTGGGCCTGCTCACGCCGCCCGCCTACCACAAGCACGCCGAGGACGGCGGCCTGTTGGCGGCCGTGGAGGACGGGGAAGTCGTCGGCTACGCGCTCTTCGGGCTCCCGAAACGGAATCTCCATGTGCGCCTCGCCCACTTGTGCGTGGCCGAGGAGCACCGGAAGAAGGGAGTCGCACACCGACTGATCAAGACCATTCGGGAGCAGCACGCGCACCGGCTCGGAATCCGGGCCAAGTGCCGTCGCGACTACGGCCTCAGCGACATGTGGGCGGGCCTCGGCTTCGTCCCCAAGGGCGAGAGCGTGGGCAGGGGCAAGGACAGGGAGATCCTGGACACCTGGTGGCTCGACCTCGGCCATGAGGACCTGTTCACCGAGGCTCAGAGCGAGGCTCTGCTCGTGGTGACCGTCGACCACAGCGTCTTCGCAGGACTCCGCGGTGCGGGGTCGGAGCAAGCGGTGAAGGAGTCGCAGGCCCTCGAAGCGGGATGGCTCGCCGACCTGATCGAGCTCGCTCATACACCGCAGCTGCTGCACGCCGTACGCGACGTGGAGAAGGCGGAAGAACGGCGGCATCAGCGCGCTGGCTTGGCCGGGCTGCGGCCACTGTCCCCTGACACCGCAGCGGTTTCGGTCCGCTTGGCGGAGTTGGTCGCGGCAGTGCGGAAAGAGTCGCCCGGCGTACCCCTCGCCGCCGAGCAGCGCGCCCACCTGCGGTACGTGGCCGAGACGTCCTGCGCCGGCCTTCAGGTACTGGTGACACGCGATCCCGGACTTGCCGCCCTGGCCGATATCGCCTGGGGCGTAGCACGCGTCAAGGTCGTCTCCCCCGCGGTGGTCACCCTGCATGTGGATGAACTGCACCAGGCCCAGGTGTACCGGCCGGCCGATCTCATGGGCACCGCCTTTTCCGCCGAGACGGTCACACCCGGCAGCGAAGGTGAGCTGGTCGCCTTCTTCGACCAGGCCGACGGCGACAGGGGTTCCGCCTTCGCGGAGCGACTGAAACGCCTCGCCACAGACGGTATGCTGTGGCACAGGGAACTGCTCCGGGACGGAGCGGGACGCCCTGTGGCTCTGAACGACTGGGCCATGGACGGCCGCACACTCAATGTCGCCTTCCTGCGTACCGCTTCACACCCCCTGGAGGAGACACTCGCGAGGCAATTGCTCTTCATGCTGAAGAAGCTCGCCCGAGAGAGAAGTGCGCAAGCGGTCCGCATCGCGGATCCGTACATGTCCGCGGCAGCCAAGGCGGCAGCCGGCAGCGACGGCTTCCTCGCCGATGAGACCGGCTTCACCGCTGTCCTCGTCGATGTGTGCGGCTCCGCCGACGCCGTGTCCGCGGTAGCCGCTGAGATCGGAAGCCGCCTGGGGCGCGTGATGCCGGCCTTGGATCCTCAGGTGCCGCCAGAGATCGCGAGCGTGGCCGAGCGGGTGTGGTGGCCGGTGAAGCTCATCGATTCGGCTCTGCCGTCCTTCATCGCACCCATCAAGCCCCGTTGGTCGACGGAACTGTTCGACGTTCCGGCCATGCTCGTCCCCCGGGCCGACGCGCTCGGCATCAGCCGTGAGCACGTCTACTACCGATCGTCAGGGCGCCGTGGGGAGTCGGTCCCCGCCCGAATCCTCTGGTACGTCAGCAAGGGCACCTCCGGGCAGCAGGGACAGATGGTGATCGGCTGCTCACGCCTGGACGAAGTGATCGTCGACGAACCTGACACTCTCTTCTCGAAATTCGAACACCTGGGCGTATATGGTCGTGCCGACGTGCGCGCGACAGCCGACAGCTCAGGGAAGGTCATGGCCTTGAGGTTCTCCGACACGGAGATCTTTCCTGTACAAGTGACGCATTCCCGGTTGACCGCGTTGGCCGGGAAGCTGCGGCTACCGTTGTCACTGATGTCGCTGTCGAAGATCAGCAACGCGCTGTTCCAGGCTGTTTATGAAGAGGGGCACCGAACGACGTGAACGATCCGGAGCGCGCGATGCTGCTGTCCGTCCACCCTCGGTTCGCCACGGCGATCCTGGCCGGGACGAAGACGGTGGAGGTCCGCCGCCAGCGCGTCGCCGCCCCGCCCGGGACTCCGGTCCTCCTCTACGCGACCGCCCCCACCATGGCCATCGTGGGCCTCGCGCGCATCACCTCGGTGCGGGTGGCCTCGCCCCGCGAGGTCTGGTCCGCCAGCCGGACGAAGGCCGGAATCAGCCGACGCGAGTACGACGAGTACATGAGCGGAGCACTCCAGGCGAGCGGGCTCTCGCTGGAAGCGCCCGTGGCCTTCGAATCGCCGGTGTCGCTGGCGGCCCTGCGGGCTTCCGGGTCGTTCCATCCACCACAGAGCTACCGGTATTTGACGGGAGAGGACCTGCGGAAGGTGGCGGTGGCCGCACCGGACGGTGGCGCGGCCCTGCGTGACACGCTGGGCGAACTCGTTCGGGTCTGAGTGGTCCAGGGGCGGCGGGACGCGGGCCACTGACTTACCGGCGGCACACGGCCCACACCGTTTTACCTCCGGGGCGGTGCGGGCGTACACCCAGTCGTCGGTCAGGGCCTCGACGAGCAGCAGGCCACGCCCCGACTCATCGCCGTCGTCGGGGTGTTGTGGTGTCGGCCACCGCTCGCCGCAGGCGTCGGTGACCTCGATCCGCAGTTCGCCCACGTCCAGGCGGACGTCGAGGCGGGCCAGACGTCCCGTGCATTGATATCCTTATTGCGAATCTAGATATCAGGCTCTTCGGAGGTGGTCCACATGGCCCGTACCGTGATCGACGTCGATGACGACGCACTTGCCGAAGCCGCCCGCTACCTGGGCACCACCACCAAGAAGGACACCGTCAACGCCGCCCTCCACGAGATCAACGACCGTCGGCGACGCGCAGCCGCCATCGAGCGCATGCGGCACATGGTCAGCGAGGGCAAGGTCGACCTCGACCTGATCGACGAGGACGGCGCCGACTCCGGCGACCACTCGGCGGGAGCCGACGCGGCGTGAGGGAAGGGTTCTTGGCAGACACCTCCGCTCTCATCCGCTTCTACCGGGGGCAGACCTCTCCCGGTTGGGACGACACCGTCACCGCCGGCCTGGTCGGCCTGTGCGAGCCGATCCGCCAGGAATTCCTGCGCGCGGTCGGCGGCCGCGCCGACTACTACGAAGCCGACGCCGTACTGCACGAAACCTTCCCCCACTACGAAGTACCTGAAGACGCCTGGCAGAAGACCGCTCAGCTACAACGGGACCTCGCCGACCGCAGCTGGCACCAGTCCGCCAGCCCCGTCGACCTGCTCGTCGCGATCACCGCCGCACACCACAAACTGACCGTCCTGCACGCGGACAAGGACTTCGACGCCATCGCCGGCATCACGGGCCAACGCGTCCGACGCGTCGACTGACGAGCCGGACCAGGGTCTGTCCGGTGGATCAGGTGATCGACGATGCGCTGTCCGTCGTCGACTTGGATGGTGCGCATGCGCGGATCGCGGGAACCGACCACGGATCCATCGGCCAGCCGGGCGGTTCTGCGCCGCCGCCATATGCCGAGCGCCCCCGCTTCGTTGATCGAAGCGGGGGCGCGTCGGATGCGTGGGTTATGGACGGAAGTCGTTGGCGTTGACGCCCCGGATGAACCCGGCCCATCTTTCCGGGCTGAACACGAGCACCGGGCCTGTGGGGTTCTTGCTGTCGCGGGCGGCGATGGCGGCGGGCAGGGGCGCGACCTCTACGCACTGGCCCTCGCCGCTGCTGTAGCTGCTCCTTATCCAGTGGGCGTGGGCGAGGCTGTCGGGGGTGTTCATGCTGTCTCCAATTCTCGGGTGCACTCGCGCCTCGTCTTGGCGATCAGAGCAACTGAATCGTCGGGGCTCAGGGCGCGCCGACGCAGGTCGTCGAAGATGCCGCCGTAGCGGTCGATGTCCGCCGGCGATTCCAGGAAGCTGTCGTTGGCCATCGAGTCGATGTAGACGATCTGGCCGTCGTCGGGGTCGGCGAAGGACAGCACGACGAACGAGCCGGGCATCCCCGGATGCGCCCCCACATCCCAGGGGATGACGTGCAGGCTGACGTGCGGCAAGTCGACCGTCGCTTCGAGTCGTTGCAATTGCTCGGCCATGACGTGCGGGCCCCCGACCTGCCGGTGCAGCGCGGCCTCGTCCATGATCACGGTGAGTTCGAGCGGGTCTTTCTTGGTCAGGACTTCTTGGCGGTCCATGCGCGCCTTGACGCGCTGTTCGAGGTCTTCGGGGGTGGCGTTGGGCAGGTGCCCCTTGATGACGGCGTGGGCGTATGGCTCGGTCTGGAGCAGGCCGGGGATATACAGGGCCTCCCAGTTACGGACGACCATTGCCTCCGCTTCGAACTGGATGTAGGCGTTGTACTCGTCGCGCAGCGCGTCGCGGTAGGGCCGCAGCCACCCCTGTGTATCGGCTCCCTCATGCAGTGCCATGACCCGCGAGCGCACGTCGGCGCCGACCCCGTAGAGGTCGAGCAGCGTGAGCAGGGTGCGCATCTGCGGCCGGCCTTCCGGCTTTTCGATGCGGTACAGCGTGGCCGGGCTGATCCGCGTCTGTGCGGTCACGTCGCCCTGACTCAGCCCGGCGGCTTTCCGCGCCCGTTTGAGTTCCGACGCGAGGCGGCGGAGGCGCACCGTTGGCGGCCTTGCGGTCACGCTCACATCCCTTCATCCCTGCATGAGCGGTCACGGCCGAGTGTCGCTCATCGGGGGCCTGATCACCAAGCCGATTCGCAAATGAAGGGACTTCATTTGAATAGCTTGCAGACGACAGTCCATCAGAGCCATGCTGGGGAACAGCGCAAGCCCAGCGTGACGGGGCCGACGCAGTGAGTTGAGCCTGCCCTGTAGAGGCTGGCGAGGCTTGCCGGGCGGCACCGTGGGGTTCTGCACTTCCGCCGTGGGCTTGTCGCAGCAGGAGGACCGCGCACCTTTGGGGCGTGGCCCTGATCGACTGGGAGGACCGACCCTTGACCCTCGTGACGTATGTCCTTGATCGTCTGCTGCCTGGCACCGGTCGCCGCAGACTCCCCGCCTGTTCGCGCTGCCGGGAGGTGATCGCGCCGTGGATGTGACGACGTACTGGTTCAGGCACTCGGCGGAGCCCTTGGCGGCGACGCGGGGGCGGCAGTTCGTGTCTCGCTGCCTCGACGACTTCGGCCTTGGCCACTTGCGCGCGGACGCCGAGGTGATCGCCTCGGAGCTGCTGACCAACTCCGTGAAGGCGACGGGCACCGAGGACCCCAAGCCCTCGGCATTGATGCGGGAAACACTGCCGCTCGTCGCGGTGCGGGTGCGTGTAGCGGGGCCGGTGGCGCTCGTTGAGGTCTGGGACACCAGCACGGACCTGCCCAAGCCAGGGATGCCGGAGGACGACGCCCAGACCGGTCGTGGGCTACCGCTGGTGGTCGCAGCACTGAGTCAGCGCTGGGATGCCTACCTTCACCCGTCGGGCGGCAAGATCGTCTCCGCGCAACTCGCCATCGTCACGCCGCCGGTCACGCGGTCAGCTCAGGAACCAAGTTCCGGGTCACACTCGATGGCGGCAGAGCTAGCCACCCCCCACACCGCCATCTACGTACGGGACTCCAGGGAGCGCAGCGGCCCGCATCTCGCGTTCACGCGTGGAACGTGGGCCGGGTTCGTCGCCGTGGCCGGGCGGAGCCGGTACAACTGACCGTCCGCCCGCGACTTCCCAGTTCAGCCCTCGTGACGGGGGCCCTTGCCCGGCGGCGGGTCCAGCACGGTCTGGTACACGCGGCCGGTCTCGCGGGCCTCCGCCATGCGGTCGTAGATGTCGAGGATGAGGTCCTTGGTGCGGTAGGTGCCGCACAGGGTCTCCTCCCTCTTCTTGACTGTGGGGAACGTCTCCATCACGTAGTCCGCGTCATCACGGCTGAGCCCGTACGCATGGAACAGCGCGGCGTCCAACTCCGCGCGCAGCAGCTCACGGCGTTCCGCGTTCCAGCGGAACGGGGCTCCTTCGTCCCCATGGCTCCTGGCGAAGGACGCCATGTCCCTTGACGTGTAGGACAGTTCCAACACTCGGAGTGTGATCCACTCCGCCAGGTTCCTCCCATCCGCAGTGGTGAACGGCAGGTCGGCATTCGGCGCCGGAACAGGAAACTGCATCACGTAGCCGTAGGTCATGGACGTTCCGGCGACCTTCTGGCGTGCCACGTAATCGAAGACGTACGACGCCAGAATCCCGCTCAACGCCGCAGCTCCGGCTTGGACGAACATCAGCGGGAACTTGTGGCCGACGCCGTACGCGGGAAGAGGCGTGCTGATCACAGTCCGCGTATCCGTAGACCGAGCGACGTCCCGCCACCCCATCAACCACCCGTTCCACCACTCCCGCTCAGCAAGCCGCGAAGCCACCCCCGGCCACATGATCGGGTTCAGCTTCTTGTCCCGCTTCCCGGAATCCACATCGAATTCCGGCACCCAGTACCGCGGCATCGGCGCAAACTCCGGATCATCATGCTGTTCCGGCGTAACCCGTGGCAGCGTCCCCACATTCGCCTGCGCCTGCGTCTGCCCCTCATACGTCCCCAGCCGGTGGTCGAAGTGGTGCAGCATCTTCGCCTCGTACAGCGGCAGATAGCGCCGCCCGTCGGACGGGTGCGTGAAGATGTTGCCCTTGAGCTTCCAGCCCTCGCCCTCCAGCTCCGCCTTGCCGCGGAACAGATGCGAGTCGTTGGACATGTCGAACATGCGCATGAAGGTCAGGCCCCACGGGTCCGTGCCGCCCCTCCCCTCCGCGTCCGGCTCCCGCCTGAGCACCGGGACTCGCCGGTAGATCCCCAGCGTGATCTCCGCGTCCCTGCGCGTACGGAACACCGGCAGCGTGCCCGTGTTGGGGTTGACCAGGAGGATCTCCTCGGGCGGCATCGCGAAGCGGCGCTCGTCGAGGTCCTCCATGTACCGGGTGCCGAACGCGAAGGACGCCGAACCCACCCGCTCGCCCCGGCCGGTGACGGTCAGCAGCGAGAACCGAACCCGGTGGTCCACGTCCCGGCTGAGGATGAACGCCTCGTTCTCGAAGTCCAGGAACGACACGAGCCGTGAGGTGCGCACCAGGTCGGAGAAGAACGGCGCGGTCGTCGCGTCGGTGGCGATGCCGGTCGGCAGGACAAGGCCGAAGCGCCCGGTGGGCGCGATGCCGAGCGAGGCGGCCTCGGCGAAGACCGTGTACGTGTTGACGTCGCCGCGCCCGGCGAGCGGGAAGCGGCCCGAGCCGCGCAGCAGGTGGCTGACGCCCTCGGAGAGGCGGCGCGCGGCGATGAACTCGGCGTGCAGGGCCCGGTCGGCCTCCTCCTCGCTGGTGGCCAGCGCGGCGATCCGGCGCTCGCGGGCCGCTTTGTTCGCGGCGTTCGCGACCGACGCGTCACGGGTGGCGAAGAACTCCTGCTCCTGGAGCTTGACCCGCTCCCACGGCGGATTCCCCAGCACACAGCTGAACCCGCCCCTCCACCCCGTCCGTTCATCCACTCCCGGCGCGCCCGGATCGGCCGGCACCCGGAACACCTCCGGGAACTCCAGGTGCCAGTGGAAGAAGCGGTACGCCTCGCGCAGCCGCGCCACCTTCTCCACCGTGCCCGCCGGCAGGCTCGCGCCCCCGTCGGCGGAGTGCAGCGCGAGCAGGGAGTCCGTGGTGAGCGCGGGCGGGAAGGTCTCGTCCGTCCGCCTGGTTCCGTCGGTCCGCTCGGTCTTCTCCCAGACGAACGCCGCACACCACGCGTCGGCGAGCTCCAGGGCCCGCAGGTAGTCCTTGGACGTGGTGAGCTCGTGGTACGCGCTGGCCTGGCCCTGGACGTCCTCCAGCTCTTCCGACGGTGCGGTCGTGATGTCCGAAGTCGCGCTGCTGATCGCCGCGTTGGAGATCTCCAGCGCGTGCTGCTCCGAGAACAGGGCGTCCTGGCTCGCGTGGTGTCGCAGCGCCGCCAGCCACCGCTCCCGCTCGCTCGCGTTGCGGGCCTTCAGATTTCTGACGGCCTTGGACTCGTCGCCCTCAAGGACCTTGAACGCCTCGTCGGGCAGACCGCCCGCGAGGAGCTTCGGTGTCGTGCCGAGCAGTCCGTTGCCGTGTTTGATGTGCGCGTCGAGGAACGTGAGCGGGCGGCCCGGCTTCATGGCCTCGATCCACAGGGAGACCTTGGCGAGTTCCACGGCCATCGGGTTGAGGTCGACGCCGTACACGCAGCGGGAGATGACCTCGCGCAGGGCGCTGCGTACGTCCTCGGCGCCCGGCTCCGGATCGTCGGTCTCGATCTCCGCGAGCCGGCGGGCGATACGGCGGGCCGCCGCGACCAGGAAGTGGCCGCTGCCGCAGGCCGGGTCACACACGGTCAGGGCGAGCAGCGCCGCCTTCCGTTCCCCCTTCGTCGTGCCCGAGCGGACGGCCCGCTCGATGACGGGGTCGAGGGCCGAGTCAAGGAGGCAGTCGATGAGCGGAGAGGGCGTGTAGTAGGAGCCGGAGGTCTTGCGGTCGTTGCCGTCCAGCTTCTTCAGGACGTAGGAGCCGTCGTCGTCCTGGCGGGGTTCGAGTTCGAGGAGCGACTCGTAGACCGAGCCGAGTTCGTCCGCGCCCAGGTGCCGGTAGTCGACCTTGCGGGGGCGGCCGAGCTTGGCGTCGAAGATGACGGCGAGGGCGCGCACCGCCTCGTACAGGGACTCGTTGGTGAGGGCGAGACCGTCCAGCCTCCCGTCCACAGGGGTGGGTTCGAAGAGGCCGCCGAGTGCGGGCAGGCCGAGTTCGGGACGCCCGCCGGGTTTGCCGAGGCCCTTGATGACGAGAGTGAGGGCCTCCCACTGGTCGCCGTGCGGGCTGCCGGAGCGGCGGGCGAGGCGGCGCAGGCGGTCCGTGGAGAAGTACTTCTCGTAACGGTCGCACGCGACGTCGTCGGCGTCCGGGTGGAGGAGCAGGCCGCGGTCCTCGGTGACGAAGAGGAAGAGCAGCCGGTAGACAAGCCGCAGCAGGGCGGGGTGGAGGTCGCGGACGGTGAGGGCGCGGGTGCGCAGGGCCTCGCGCAGCTCCGCGTTGTCGGGGTGGGCGATGAGCCCGCCGCCGATCACCGTGAGGGCCGTCTCGACGCCCTTGCGGAGCTCCTTGAGGGCGCGGGTGCCGGAGTCGATGGCCTCGGTGCGCCACTTCTCCAGCGGGCAGGACGCTGCGGGGTCGCCCTCGAAGCGGGTGCGGTGCAGCAGGCGCCACAGGAGGACGAAGTCGTCGGAGCGCTTGCCCTCGAAGATCGCCTGGAGGTCGAACTCGATGAACGCGGCGCCGGTCAGCGACGCGGACTCGCGCAGCAGCCGCAGCTGGCGGCCGTTGGACAGGACACCCCACAGGGCCTTGTCGCCGGAGCGGTTGAGGTACTCCTGGAGCATGGACTGCGGGGCCTGCGGCGCCACTTGAGGAGTGCGGGTGTCCAGCGGGACGTTCCAACCGGTGAGATGCACGGGCACATGCGCCCACGCGTGGCTGACCGGGAAGATCTTCGTCTCGTCGTGGGCGGGGAGGCCGGGCTCCGGCACTGCGGACAGCGCGCCGAATCCCAGCTGCTCGAACAGGGGCAGCAGCCAGCGTTCGGTGGTGAGCCCCACCGCGTGCACACCGGTGTCGTCGTCCGCTCCGTCGCGGGCGAGGGCGTCCTGGTAGGCGGCCCAGACGCCGCGCAGATAGCCCCAGGAGCGCTCGGCGGCGTCCCGTACGGACTCGCCCTTGGCGAACAGCCGGTAGTCGGCGGGTTTCGCGCCGGACTGCTCCTTGCCCTCCTTGATGCGCACGAGGAGGTCGTACGGCAGGAGTCCGCCGACGGTGGCGACGGTGTCGGTGACCAGGGTCCTCGCGGTGCTCATGCGTCGGCTCCCAGCGGGATCGTGGCGGCCGGGCGGTAGAGGAAGACGCCGAGGACGTCCGGGTCGCCCTGCGGGGCGGCCTTCAGACCGGCGAGGCGGGCCCTGGCGGCGGTGCGGACCCGGTGGTGCGAAGCCTCCAGCTCCTTCGCGGCGGCCTTGGAACGCAGTCGCAGTTCGTCCATCAGGCCGGTGTCCAGGGCGGCGAGGATCGACGCGATGTGGTCGGTGGCGAAGCCTGGATCGGAGTTGCCGGTGGCGCGGGCCTCCAGGAGGGCCAGGGCCTCCTCGTCGGGCAGCCACTGGGGCGCCTCGGGTCTGCCGTGGAAGGCCACCACTCGCGCGTCCTCGGCGAGTTGGGTGCGTACGCCGCCGTCGCGGGTGGGCAGGCTCAGCTGGAAGCGGTGCCGGACGAGGAGCATCGTGGTGGGCCGTCGTACGGCACTCGTACGGATCACGCCGCAGCGGCGGGCCGGGCGCTGCCAGGCGGGGAACTTCTCGTCCAGGGCGGTGTCCAGGACGAAGCGGGCGGTCGCGGCCACCACCGGGTCGGTGCGGGTGAGCGCCACCTCGCCGCGCGGGGCGCTCGGCGCGTCGTGGAAGACGACCGGGCGCGGATGGCGGGGGCCGAGCGCTGCAGTCACGGCGTCGCGCAGGCCCTGCGGAAGGGCGTCGGTGTGTGCGGTGAACCCGCCCTGCTTGCGGTCGGCGGGGACCCCGCGCAGCGCGCCGAGCGCGCGGCGGGTGAACTCCCTGACCTCCTCGACGGTGCCGAGCGCGGCACGGATCTCGGCGACCTCGGCGGCCACGTCCTCCTTCTTGATCCGGTTCTGGGCGTAGAGGGACCGGGACGCCTTCTCACGCTCGGCGGAGGATTCCCAGGCGAGCTCCAACTGCTCGGCGGCGGGCAGCTGTTCGCGCTCGAACAGCCCCTCCTGCTCGAAGGAAGGGGTCTCACCGCGCAGGATCAGCTGTTCGAAGACTGCCTGCATGGCGCTCTCCGCCTGCTGCGGCACGGGGACGGAGATGCCGGTGGCGCGGCGGATGCGCTCGTGCTTGCGCAGCAGCACCTTCAGGACGATGTCGTCGACCGGGTTGTCCGCCCCGTACAGGGTGAGGGCCTTCACGGTGTCGGTGCGCTGCCCGAAACGGTCGACCCGGCCTTCGCGCTGCTCGTGGCGGGTCGGATTCCAGGCCAGGTCGTAGTGGATGACGGCGTCGAAGGACTCCTGGAGGTTGACACCCTCGGACAGGCAGTCGGTGGCCACCAGGACGCGCCGTTCGGGGGCCGGCTCGCCGTTCTCGTCCGTACCGCTGAGTTCGGCGATCCGGTTCAGGCGCATGTCGGGCGAGAGCTCGCCGGTGACGGAGGCGACCGCCACCGGGTGCTCGGTGCCCCTCTTGTTGAGCGCCTTCTTCAGATGGTCGGCGACGTAGTCGGACGTGGCGATGTAGCGACAGAACACGATCGGCCGGTAGCCGGAGTCGAGGAGGTCGGTGACCGTCGCCACCAGCTTCTTCAGCTTGGTGTCGCGGGTGGGTCCGGCGAGCTTGCTCGCGGCCTCGGCCATGGCGACGAGGCGGGCCTTCTCGTCGTCGTCGATCGCGTCGCCGGCGTCCGTGGTGTCCGCTTCGGCGGCCGCGGACGTGGCGGTGGACGGCAGCAGGCTGCCCGGGACCTCGTCGGCGGAGTGCGCGCTGTCACTGTCGGCCGGGTCCGAGACGGTCGACTGCCCGGTGCGGTCCGCCTCGTCGGGGGTGTCCGCCTCCTGGACACCGGCCCTGGTGTTCAACGACCGTACGGCGGCGGCGGGCGAGGACGACAGAGTGCGCAGCAGCGCCAGCGTCGACCACCAGCGCTGCCTCTGCTGCAGTGCTCCGTCGGCGGAGCGCACCGTCTCACGGGCGTACGCGAGAACCTCGGCGAGCAGGGCGCGGTAGTCGCGGTGCAGGGTGTAGGAGACCTCGGCGCTGTCCCGGCTGGAGGGGAAGTGCGCGCCGTCCTGGAAGTCCTCACGGATGTCGGCGCGGCGGCGCTGCACGAAGAACTGGGCGAGCAGCTCACGGCCCGCGCGGGACTCGAAGCTCACGGTGGCGAGGCGGGCGTCAAGGAGCCCGAGCAACCTTCGGAAGGGCTCCTCCTTGCCACTGTGCGGGGTCGCGGTGACCAGGAGGAGGTGCCGGTCGGGGGCGTCGGCGAGCGCGCGCAGCAGTCCGTACCGCTGCTGCGAGGTGCGCGCCGAGATCTGCGCCGAGGTGTCCGCGACACAGGTGTGCGCCTCGTCGACGATCACCAGGTCGGGGCAGTTGCGCAGGAAGTCCTCACGGTGGCGGGGCGACTTGATGAAGTCCGTCGACACGACGTAGACGCCGTCCGGGCGGAACACCGACTGCCCGTACGGCGTCTCGCGCTCGAGCCGGCCGATCGTGGCGGGCAGCACCAGACGCGCGTCAATACCGAACTTGCCCCGCAGCTCGGCCCGCCACTGTTCGGCGAGCGCCGGGGAGCACAGCACGACCAGGCCGCGGGCGTCGCCCTGGGCGAGCAGTTCGGCCGCGATGAGACCGGCCTCGACGGTCTTGCCGATGCCCACGTCGTCGGCGATCAGCAGCCTTACCGTGTCCTGGCGCAGCGCCATCATCAGCGGCACCAGCTGGTACGGGCGCGGGTCCACGGCGATCGAGGCGAGGGATCGGAAGGGACCCGCCCCGGCCCGGAACCCGATCCGCAGGGCGGTGCGCAGCAGACCGGCGGTGTGCTGGTCGCCGAGGTCACCGGGCGTGGGCGGGGCGAACGTGGCGGGCACCACGGTCTCCAGGCCGGGCAGCACCCCCGCGATGTCGACGTCGGCGCCGCCGAGCGGGCGCAGCACGAGGAGGTCCTCGGTGGAGTCCGGCAGCACCACCCATTCACGGCCCCGGGCGTGGACGAGGGAGCCGACGGCGTACTTCGGGGCCGGCGCGGCGGCGGTGGTCATACGGGCCTTCCGGGTGGGTGCGGGCGGGCGGAGCTGACATACGTACGGAGTATGGAGGGGCGGCCGACGGTCGCTGAACCCGGCGGCCGACGCTCCTTGGCAAGGTGTCCGACCGCAGGTCAGCGACGAGGTTCGCCGAACACCTGAGGGTACTCGGCGACCTTCTTGGACCAGTCGTCGTCGTAGCGGACACGGACCACTTCCCAGCCGAAGTCCTTCAGCCGTTCCTCCGCCTCCTCGTCGCGCAGCACGATGTCGTCGTGGTCGTGGTGCGGGCCGTCGACGAAGACCGCGATCGGGCCGAACCCGGTGTCGTACACGAAGTCCGGCTTGGACAGGGCTTCACGAACCGTGATCTGCTGGTGGTCCGGGAGTCGGTGCCGGTGCGACCGCAGGTACTCGACGAAGCGCTCCTCCAGGGTGGAGTCGGCGCCCTGCCGCAGCACGTCGGCGTGCTCGTCTCGCGAGCGGCCCGGGGTGGACTCGCCGACGCTGCCGTCTGCGAACGCCTGGAGCAGGTCGCGCACCAACTGCCGGTCGATGACGCGGTGGTGGCGCTGGTTGCCGAAGGAGAGCAGACAGTCGTAGCAGCCCTTCTCGCACGGGTCGCCGTTGGTCTTCTCGTCGCCGCGGTCACGCCCCAGCTGGTCGAAGTGGGCGATCTCCAGAGCCTTGCGCGCTGCGCTGGCCAGCGCGCCGGGTTCGGCCTGCAGACGCCGGAGCACCCCCGCGCCGCCCTCCGCGCTCTCGATGAACAGCAGCCGCTCACGCGGCCCGTCGTACGGCGGCAGTTCCTCGGTGTCGAGTTCGGCGTCCTCCAGCTGGAACTCGGCCTCGATACCCCGCTCCAGGGCGTACTGGAGGGTGACGGCGGTGTCCCGGTCGACCGGCTCGGCCAGCTGGAGAACGAGGATGTTCCGGGTGTCCTGCACATACGGGATCACCGGCATCTTTCGGCCCGCCTTCTCGGCGTCCGCGAGCCCTTCCTGCTCCTGGGGGGTCTCCCGGCCGCCCTTCTTGGCCGCCCCGCCCGCGAGCCACTCGCCCGTCACCGGGTCCATCCAGAAGCCGATCTCGCCCTTGGCGACGGAGCGGCGGTAACCGAGGTTGGTGAGCCGGACGGTGGCGCTGTCGCCGTACGCCAGCTCGGCAAGGGCGCGGCCGGACGCGGTCTGCACCATGGCCCGCAGTGATCCGTCGCGGCCGTCCTCGTGCTTCTTGAAACGGTAGGAGATCTCCACCTTGTAGCCGGTGCGCTGGCGCTCCTCCTCGTCGGAGGAGATCCGGTCGCGTCGATGGGTGAAGACGGTGTGGAGGTGCAGAAGACCGGTTCGCGCGTCACCGAGGCCGCTGCCGCAGCCCCCGCAGACGTCCTCGCGCTGCTCCTCCGGGGACAGATACCCGCACCGCCCGCAGACCTTCGCGCTCTCGGTGGTCAGCTCACCCGCGGTGTCCGGCGGCAGCTGCACCCGGTCCACCTTGTAGCGGCTTCCCTCGTGGTAGATCAGCGCACCGGGCCCGAACTCCCGGATCGCGATGAACCTGGAACGCTGCAGGTAGTCGCCGTCGTAGCCGCCGCGGCTGGTGCGGCCGGTGCCCGGGATGTAGGCGGCGAGCGGCAGCCGGGGGAAGGAGTAGCCCGGCAGGAAGCCCTCGGAGGCGAAGTAGCGGTACGGGAAGAAGTCCGACATCACGGTCCGCTCGCCACCCTGCTCGTTGCGCAGCAGCGCGAGCTGGCTCTCGGCCTGGGCGCGGCGGCGTTTGGCCTGGTCCTTGGAGCGGCCCGTGGCGGTGCGGTTGAGGATGTTGCGGTGCTGGATCTCGCGCTCTTCGAGGGCGCGCCTGAAGAGATTCCGCCAGCGCTCGCAGGCCCGGCGGAAGCTGCCCGGCGCGGCCTCGACGGTCTGCTCCAGCCACTGCTCGTGCCACCAGGACGTGGCGCGCAGCAGGTCGCCACAGCCGTCGAGGACGGTACGGGCCCGCGCCAGAGCACGGCGCCGGGCGGCCGGCTCGTCGATGGCCCCGGCCACCGACGACGCCAGTTCCAGCGAGGGGTTGTCGCCGTCGGACTCGATCAGCCTGGCCATGCTGGTGCCGAGATCGAGCCGGGTCTCGGCGAGCCAGATCGCGTGCACATGAGAGGCGAGCAGATCCTCGTTGGCCAGGTCGAGCCGGGGTGGGGCGACGGCACCGGACACCATCTGCCTGCGCCGGGTGAAATAGTACTGGTCGTGGCTGTTGCCGGTCGCGCAGTACGTGGTGACCAGCGCGGGCTGCCCGCTGCGGCCGGCGCGGCCCGAGCGCTGTGCGTAGTTGGCGGGGGTCGGCGGCACGTTGCGCAGGTTGACCGCGTTGAGGCTCTTGATGTCGACGCCGAGTTCCATCGTCGGCGAGCAGTACAGGAGGGGAAGCCGGGTGCCCTCGCCGAACAGGTCCTCGCGCTCTTGGCGGACGTCGGGGTGGACCTGGGCCGTGTGCTCGGCGGCGTGCAGACCGGCGAAGGTGGCGGCGATGTCCTGGTAGAGCCGCTTGAAGAAGGCGTTGACGCGGGGCCCGCGCTCGTCGCGGTAGGTGCGGCGCAGGCGGTCCACGGCGCCGTGGTCGTCGTCGCGGGCGTGCCAGCGGATGACTGTGTGGTTGATCCGGTAGCCGGGCTCCTCGCCCCTCCCCTGGGAGACCTCGGTCAGCACTCCGCCGTCCGCCAGGACCCGGAGCAGGTCGCGGATGATGTCCTGGGCCTCGTCCAGGGACAGTCCCTGCCCCCAGTCGGGGAAGGTGCCGCTCTTTCGGACATGGCGGCCGAAGGCGCCTCGGCCGGTGAGGTTCAGCTCGCTGCGAACGCGCCCGGTACGGCCCGGGCGTCCGACGCGGGCGACGGCGACACCGGCCGGAGGCGGCGCCGCCTCCGTGTCGGCGATCCCCCACGCGTCGTTGAGCCGGGCCGACTCCTTGCGTAGTTCGGCGAACTTGGCCTCGGTGAAGTAGGGCGTGTCCACGGCGCGCTGGCGGCGCAGTTCATCCATGAGGACCGTGGACAGCCGGTGGCGCACCTCGGGGGTGGCTGTACGCAGCGGGCCCGCGGTGTCCTGCCACCGGTCCTCCTCGCCGGCGATCGCCTCCAGACCCGCGTACTCGAGGCCGAGCAGTCCGGTCTGCTCCAGGTTGGGCATGGTGACGCGCCAGCCGCGTTCCAGGTCGAGGAAGAGGCGGTACTCGGCGACCGCGGCCAGTGCCTCGAGCGTGCTCTCGGCGAGCTCCTCGATCTCGGTGGGCTTGGCCGCGTACTCGTGCGGGGAGAGCGCCATCGCCGCCACCACTTCTTCGCCGAGCCGCTTCCAGCGCAGCCCCTTGTCGCCGGCCGCGACCATCGCCCGGTAGAGGGCGCCGCGCAGCTGCGTGACCATGACGAAGTCGTTGAAGTGCCCCGACTGGAGGCTCGCGTCCTGCCGGTTGTCGACGAAGGTGAGCAACTTCCTTGCGTCCTTCTTGAGTTCTCCCTCGGGAATGCTCTTGAGGTGACGCACGATCGAGGCACTGATGACCGACGTGGCGGTCGAGCGGCCCTCCTGGTCGAGAGTCATCAGCTTGGCGAAGTCGCGCTCCTTGACCTGCTCGTACCCGACACCGCACTCCAGGCAGAAGAGGAACGGAGCAGGCAGGTACGCCGCGTAGATGCCCCCGTTCGCCTTTCCCCCGCCGGTGCCGTCCGGGCGCACCCACACCGGCTGCGGCGCCCGCTTCCTGCGGCTGGCGGTGAGCACCGGAGTGCCCTTGCGCTCGTCGAAGGTGAGCCAGCTGTCGGGGAAGCGCCGCTGCTCGATGGCGTCGCCGACCTGTTCCGGCCACGGGTTTACGGCCGAGATGTACAGATATCCCTGCTCGTCGTCCTCGTCCTCGCGGGTACGGAAAGCGACGCTGCCGTCGCCGTCCTGGTCACGGGCCACCATGAGGTACTCCTGCCCGCATTCACGGCAGAAGGACAGCGGCAACAGCAGCTTCTCGGGGGCGTTGGGGACGCGCTGCTGGTAGGTGCGGGTGATATGGCGGTCGGCCTCTCCCTCCAGGGAAACGTAGACGGATCCGCCCTTGGACAGGAACTGGTGCAGCCTGAAGGCGAACAGCGGGCGGTCGCCCTCCTCCCTGCGGGCGGCCGCCCCCGACTGGAGGGTGGCCCGGATGGCCTCCGCGCACGCCTCGTACCAGCGTTCCTCGGGCTCGCTCTCCTCGATGCCGAACGCCTCGGAGCGCAGGCGCAGAGCGGCGGCCTCCACGGTGACGGGTTCGGCGCGGACCAGGAGCGTGCTGCCGTCCTCGTCCTCGGTCTCGACCAGGCCGAAGGTGGTCTCGATCCAGCGGGCCAGCGGATCGGCGGCCAGCCACCCGTACTCGGCCGGAGGGTTGTTCTCCCGTACCCGCTCGGCGAGTTCGGACGGCGTGGGCATGGCGTCCCCGGTCGCCCGCACCAGGGTCTCGCCGACCACCCGCTTCGGGTCGATCTCCGTGTCGAAGAGGGTGGAGGCGACCCGGGCGACCTCACGACGGCGAGCGGCGGGCGTGCCGCCGGTGGCCATCGTCGCGGACGTGCCCACGCACTGCAGATTGGGCGATTCGCAAGCCTCACGTACGCGCCGCACCAGCATGGCGACGTCGGCGCCCTGCCGCCCCCGGTAGGTGTGCAGTTCGTCGAGGACGAGGAAGCGCAACCCCTTGGCCGCCCCGATGAGCTTCTCGCGCTCCTTGGGACGGGTGAGCATCAGCTCCAGCATCACGTAGTTGGTGAGCAGGATGTCGGGCTTGGATTCGCGGATGGCCTCCTTTTCGTCCTCCTTCTCCTGACCGGTGTAGCGGGCATAAGTGACCGGCTCGCTCCCCTCGCCGTATCCGGCGGTGAGGAACTTCGCCAACTCCCGCTCCTGGCTGTTGGCGAGGGCGTTCATGGGGTAGACGATGATCGCCTTGATGCCGGGCGCGCCCCCGGCCTCCTTCTCGCGCAGCACCCGGTCGACGATCGGCACGATGTAGCCGAGGCTCTTCCCGGAGCCGGTGCCGGTCGTCAGGACGTACGACTCCCTGGAGGCGGCCGCCTTGATCGCCTCCAGCTGGTGCTGGTGGAAATGGATCGGGCGGACGATGGCGCCCCGCTCGTCCTTGCCCGTACGGAAGATGTCCGCGCACGCCGGGTGAAGCAGTCCTCCCGGCCGCGCGAGATCCTCGACCGAACCGCCGGGCGCGAAGCTCGGGTTGAGGGAGAGGTAGGGGTCGGGCCACTGGTCTCCGTCGGCGAGCGACTTCGAGACCTTGGCGTCGATGCGCCGGTCGTCGATCACCACCGACCCGGACGTGTACTCCTTGTAGTCCCGGATGAGCCGCTGGTGCACCTTGAAGACGTCCACGTGTTCCCCACTTGTTCCCGAGGCGGTCCGGAGCAACGGTAGCCACCCGCCGACCGCGGTGCGCCACACTCCCCCTTGATCGTACGTCGCACATCACAGCATGCGATTGTGAACTCAGTCAATAGATGTCAGATACGAGAAGGCCGATTCGCGAAACAACGTGCTCATGCCACACTCTGTCCGATGCGCCCGCCCGGCGGACGCATCGGGCCACGAAGACGGACGCGGACGGAGTCGCCCCGCACATGGACATCGGACCTGTGATCGCCAAGCGCTACCGGATCAAGCGGGAGATCGGATCCGGCGGCATGGGTGTCGTCTGGCTCGCCCACGACGAACACCTCGGCCGCGATGTCGCCGTCAAGACCATGAACACGCCTCCCGGCTTGACGCAGGACCAGCGCACCCGGGACGCCGAACGCTTCCGCCGCGAGGCCCGCGCCGCCGCACGCCTCGACCACACCGGCATCGCGACGGTCTACGACCTCGGCGAGGAACGCGGCACACGGTTCCTGGTCATGCAGTACGTGACCGGCATCGACCTTGAAGACCGGATCGCCGAACAGGAACGGCTGAGCATCGAGGAAGCCGCTTCGGTCGGGGTGCAGATCGCCTCCGTCCTCGGCTCCGTGCATGCCCGCGACGTCGTCCACCGCGACCTCAAGGGCCGCAACGTCATCATCCGCACCGACGGCGTGGTCAAGGTCCTCGACTTCGGCGTCGCCGCTTTCCTCGAACCCGGCACCGCCAAGCTCACCACCACGGGCGAGCGGCCGGGCAGCCTGGAGTGCATGGCACCCGAACAGATCCTGGGCAAACCGGTCGATCATCGCACTGACCTGTATGCCCTCGGCTGCCTGCTCCACAAGATGCTCACCGGCGAACCCGTCTTCGAGCACCGCTCGGAACTCATGCTCCCCGGCCTGATCCTCGACCACCCGCCGATCCCTCTGCGCGACCTGCGCCCCGACACCCCCGAGGACCTGGAAGCCCTCGTACTCGAACTCCTCTCCAAGACACCGAACGACCGCCCACCCCACGCCGGCGAGGTCTGGCGGCGGCTCGCCACTTGGCTTCCTGAACGCGGCGACCCGGCGGCCGCGCTCACCCCCTGGGCCGAGGTCGATCCACTGCGCCCCTTCCGCCACCCGATGGGGCCAGAAGCGCGCCCGGTGCGCTCATGGGCGAGGTCCCCACAGCCCGGCCGGCCGGGCTGACACAAGCACCCATCCAGCATCCGCCACGCGGTGGAACACCTCCCCCGCGAGGCGCAGGGCGCGGATTCCGGGTTCCCCTGGCTACGCCGCGACCGTGGACGACGTGGAAGCCCTCATGTCGGGCGAGGAGCCCTTGGAGGCCGGGGAGAAGACGCGTGCCGAGCTGGAGGGCTACCAGCGCGGTATGACTTACATCCAGGCTCTCGCCGACGCGGGCGACGATTTCCGGTACGACGCCGGCCTGCTCAACGGCCTGCATTAATGCTCCAGGGCCACCACCTCGACAAGCGCCCCGGCCGCTGGCGCGACGGCCCCGTCTACGTCACCAGCCCTGACGACCCCCTGGTCCCCGCCTACACCGCGCCTGACCAGGCGGACGTCCCCGCGCTGATGTCGGAGTTCATCGAGTGGCTCAACGAGGGCGACCTCGACTCGCCCGTCCACGTCCGTGCCTCCATGGCGCACCTCAACCTCGTCAAGATCCACCCGTGGAAAGACGGCAACGGGCGCATGTCCCGCGCCCTGTCGACCTTGGTGTTCTCCCGCGAGGCCCTGATGCCGCCCGAATTCTCATCCATCGAGGAGTGGCTCGGCCGGGGACAGAACACTTACGCCTACTACCAAGTCCTGGAGGACGTAGGCGGCCCGCACTGGAGCCCCGAACGGGACACCCGCCCCTGGATCCGGTTCTGCCTGACCGCCCACCACCGCCAGGCCCAGCAGGCCCAGCGCCGCTTCGACGTCATGTCGCGGGCATGGACCCGCCTGGTCGAGGGCGTCGAGGCCGCCGGCCTCGACGAGCGGGTCGTCTACGCCCTGCTGCCTGCGTTCTCGGACGCGAAGGTCCGCCGCACCGTCTACCAGCAGGACGCCGACCTCAGCGACCAGCAGGCCATCCGCGACATCCGGGAGCTTGTGGCCCGCGGCTGGCTCGTCCCCCACGGCAAGGCCCGCGCCCGGTACTACGCCCCGGGTCCCCTCATGGACCCGGTCCGAGACGAGGTCCGCCAATCCATGGAGCCGTACACGGACCCCTACCGGCGGGAGCGGTGACCCCCGTCGGCAATTACGCGACCAGGGTGGCCGAGGCATCGTGCATCTCGTCGAGTCGCTGCCGCAGATCTTGCTCTTGACCACTGATGCATTGCGCGTACGTGGCGAACAACATGGCAACGCTGGTGCCGGCCCACTCAGCCACCTGAGCAGGTGGGATGCCGTTGTTCAGCCACATCGTCAGCCGGGCATGCCGCAGGTCGTATACGCGTCGTCCTGTCTGTGATGCGTATACGTGGGATGGCAGGGTTGCCCTGCGGGCGTTGTCCCACATGCGGCGGTAGACGGAGCCAGCGAGAACTCCGCCGTGTTCCCCAGGAACGAGTCGATCGTCGGGAAGCAGGCTCGCCTCCTGGATACGCGCCCGCAAGAGGGTGAACAGGCTCGGAGGGCACGGCACTATGCGCGTTTCACCCTCTGCTCTGCCTTTCAGACGTCGCTGATCGTGCCGGGTTCCACTGTCGGTCCACGTACGCCCGATCTCAGGCTCGGCGGCGTGCACCACGATGTCGGCCCACTGCCCTTCCCCCGAGGTGGGCACGACAAGGTCCGAGACGCGCAGCGCAATAGCTTCTTCTGGGCGCAGCCCCGTGAAGTACAGCGTGGCGAAGAACGCACGCAGTCTTTGCCCGCTGCGCGGCCGGTCGCGAATCCAGTCGAGCAACTGCGCCGCCTGCCCCTCGTTCAGCAGACGGCGTCGGTCGATCGCACCGGCAGACTGCGGTGCGAGGTTCCGCGACTCAGGAACCGGATCGGACAGCAGAATGCCGCGGACGATCGCATACCTCATCAGCAGATGCATGACCCGGCGATGCCGCTTCACGGACGAGGCGGCCGCCCGTCTCCCGTCCAGCAGCGTTCCCAGTACCAACAGCACGTCCTGAACGATGAGCGGATCAGTCCAGGCGTCCATGGTCGGAGTGTGCCGTCGTACCCAACCGAGTACCGCGGCCACGTCATCCGGGGCATCGTCGCGGCGGTTGGTGTTGAAAGCCCAATTGCTCAGGGCCGTACGGACCCGGCGAGAAGGTACGCCCGGTGGATCCCGGTCCATCAGCGCAGTGGTGACGATCATCAATGTGCGAGCCGTATTCTTCCGGTGATTCGCCGACACACGCGGCCACTGGGCGTCCGTGAACTGGACAGCGAAGTCGTACCACCCGACCGAGGAAGCCCTCGGCTCGTGCCGTTCCGGCAAGCCGGTCGACATATTGAAAGGCTCTCCGGCGTGCGTCGCGGTCACCAGCTCCGCTCGGAAACCGTCGGCCAGCGCGAACGTCTGAAACGTCTTGCGATGACGTTTTCCACCGACGGACCAGCGGACCCCGTAGGACTCGCGCAGCTTCCCGGAGCCCCTCTCGATCTGCCAGACCCTGACGTCAAAGGTGTGATCCATGGTCCGCACCTCGATCCGATCCGCCCATGGCGCCCCGCCTCGCGGAAACCCATGTCCCCGAATCGCTACGGGTTCTACCTCCATGATCCCACCGTCAGCAGGCCGGCAAGATCGTCCCACATACGTCCCCCAAAACAGCTGACGATGCATCACCGGACGCCAAAAGGCCAGGTCAGAGCGGTAGAGATACCATTAGGCTGAGTGCCTCTTCTAAGCGCTTGGCCGCAGGTTCGAGTCCTGCCGGGGGCGCCAACCTGTGGTCAGCCCTGACTGGGCATCATCGCAGGTCAACGCTGTGTTTCGTCCGTCAGTGGCAGTTCGTGGTCGTGTGCCCCTTGGAAACTGAGGATGAGCCGAGCTGACGGAATCCCGTCCAGGTAGGGGAAGACGCAGGTCACAGCGCCTCGTCTATATTCCCGAAATGTGGGGGCCAGCCACAGGTTCGAGCCCTACGGGGCACCCAAAACATGGGTGGTCTCCTGCCGAGGGCCCTGGGGCCCGGCGGCCATCGGTAGGCGCCGCGAGTGAGCAGTCGGCCCCTGATCAACACAAGTTCATGCAGTCGGCGGCCCTCTCGGCGCCAACTCGCGGTGGGTGCTGGGGAGTCGATACGCGCTACCAGGCAGCATGCTTGTCGTCGGCACGGGAGAAACGACCGTCGTGGCTCAGGGCGGAGCGGCCGACGTTGACCGAGAGAGAGGAGTTGCGGCCTCCGTCAGTACCGTGCTCCCTGTGGACGGGCAGCTGAGTGACGCGGAACTCGATGAGCTGGTCGAGCAGGCCACCGTGGACGCCTACGACGACGGGGAGTAGCTTGCGGGCCTCTACTCGATGCTCGCAGAGCATCTGGCCGTCCCGTTCAAGACGTCGTTCTCGGGGTCGAGGTCACCGTGAAGAAGGTGGACCTGCTGCCCGGCAGCCAGATCGTGGCGGTCTGTACGAGAGGCGGGCACCGGCAGGTGATCGGTTCTCGACCTACCGTTGCCGGATCCTGCGCCCGAAGGCGCCGAGGGGATCGAGGCCTACCGGCACTGGAAACCGTGAGCCCGGCCGTAATGCCGCTCCGCGGCGAACAGCCGGTACCGCTGCAGCTGCGCCGTTGAAGTGGCCAGCATGTCCTTGAAGCGGCGGAAGGCTCCTCGGCCCTGGATCGCGATGCCGAGGAACCGAGCGAGGTCCTGGTCGTCGAGGGGATGTTGAAATCTCCATGTCGCGGTAGGCGTGCCGCGATCCCTCGCACGGGACATAGAGCCACCGCTCGATGTCTTCCGGTTCCTCCTCGTGCCATGACTCCTCGGTGTCCGCGAAGGCCGGCCGACACTCGCCGGTGTCCAGGTCGATGCGGCCAGCGCCCCAGAAAAGGAGTACCAAACCTGCCCGGAGCCGCCCGTCCCGGCTGGGCTCGGCGAACTGACCGCCCCGCGGAGCGCACTCGCGGACTTCCCGCGCGCGGACGACGACCTGCTGGCAGTCGCGGGCCCAGTCCAGTCGAAGGTGAGGAGCGGACCGGAGCCAACCATCAGCATCGTCCTCGCCGATCTTGCGCCCGCACGATGCCCCTCACCCGGGCGCAAGATGTGTCCCGCCACCGAAAATCAGGCCGTGGGTGAGGCCACCGCGCCAAGTGCTGGGGTCCTGACTGTTCCGGCCGCACGCTCTGGCGCGGGCGAAGAACACCGCCGCCAGCTTCCTCACCCGCACTGCCAAGGACCCCGCCTGCCCGCCCTGGTGCAGGGCCGGGCCCACGCGACCTGGCTGGTCGGGCTGGTTGACGGGACTGCACGACGCGCAGCTGAACCGACTGGTGGGTCAGACCGTATAGGCCGCGTATAGCGGCCGATTCCACCCTCGACTCATCACACGGGCGGAGTCACCGGACTCCGATACCGATCCCGCATTGGAGTCGAGATGACCAACGTGAGTCTGACGAACGGCCTTGACGCTGCCCGTAAGCAGGAGATCAAGGAAATCGTCTGCGACATTCTCGAGATCGACGAGGACGAGGTCACCGAAACCAGCCTCTTCAAGGTGGAGCACGACGCGGACTCGCTGCGCGCGATCGAGATCCTCGCCGCCCTGGAGCGGACCCAGAACGTGACGATCGACCAGAGCGAGCTCAGCCGCATGGTCAACCTGGAGGGCGTGTTCGCGGTGGTGGCCGAGGCCGCTCGAGGCTGATCCGTCGTCCCGACCGCCAGATGGGTGAGCTTCGATGAATGCTTCGATCAGCACGGACGAGCGAGGTCACGGCGGGCCCCGGCGCCCGCATCCCGGGGCCGCCGACCGCCGGGTGGTCATCACCGGACTCGGTGTGGTCACCAGCATCGGCATTGGTGTCGAGGCCTTCACCGCCGGGCTCCGTGAGGGACGCAGCGGCGTCAAGCCGATTACCGCGTTCGACACGGCCGGATTCGCCCACGCCAACGGTTGCGAGGTCACCGACTTCGCGCCGGAACGCTGGATCACGCAGCAGGACCCCGGGGAGCTGGGCCGGGCGAGCCAGTTCTCGGTCGCCGCCGCACGGATGGCGGTCGAGGACGCCAGCCTGACCGTGGCGGACGTGCGCTCCCGCCGCTCCCTTGTGTCGGTGGGTACCACGGACGGCGAGTCCCGCGACCTCGACCAGCTCGTCGCCGCGAGCCTGGGCGGCGGCCCTGGCATGTACGACCCGGCCGTCGCCCGGCGCGTCCCGGCCGGACGCCTGTCGGCCAGCATCGTGCGCGAGCTGGAGCTGGAGGACGTGGAGGCCGTGACGATCCCGACCGCGTGCGCAGCGGGCAATTACGCGGTCGGCTACGGCTTCGACGCCCTGCGCAGCGGCGATGTCGACATCGCCCTGTGCGGTGGCGCCGACGCCGCGTGCCGCAAGACGTTCACCGGCTTCTACCGGCTCGGCACCATCGCCCCTGAGGTGTGCCGGCCCTTCGACAAGGACCGCGAGGGCATCCTCACCGGCGAGGGAGCGGGCATCCTCCTGATGGAGAGCCTCGACTCCGCGCTCGCCCGCGGGGCCCGCATCTACGCCGAGGTGCTCGGGTACGGGCTCGCCTGCGACGCCCTGCACCCGGTCGCCCCGGACCGGGACAGTATCGCGCGGACCATCCGGATCGCCCACCGCAACGCCGGGGTGACGCCGGATCAGGTCGACTTCGTCTCCGCGCACGGCACCGGCACCAAAGCCAACGACATCACGGAGGCGGGCGCGATCCGTCAGGTGTTCGGTGAGGGGTCCATGCCGCGCACGGTCTCCATCAAGTCGATGATCGGCCACAGCATGGGGGCGGCCAGCGCGGTCGCCGCCGCGGCCTGCGCGCTAGCGATCGCCGAGGGATTCATCCCGCCGACCATCAACCACCGTGAGACCGACCCGGAGTGCGGTGTCAACTGTGTGCCCAACCGGGCCGTCGAGGCGGAGCTGAACGTGGTGCAGAACAACGCGCTCGCGTTCGGCGGCAACAACGCGGTGCTGATCCTCGGGGCGTACCGCGGCGCGCAGCGTACAGAGCCCGTGGGGAGCGCGGCATGAGCTGGATCGTGACCGGGATGGGCGCCGTCGCCAGCATCGGTGCCGACGTCGAGGAGATCTTCGACTCGCTGATCGCCGGCCGCAGCGGGCTCGGACCCCTGCGTGGCTACGACCGGGAAAGGTTCCGCGCGCAGGTGGCGTACGAGATCGACGACCGTCCGGCGCCGGGCGTGGACGTGCCGCTGCGGGCGACCCGCTGGCTCGAACGCGCGGTGGCACAGGCCGCGGCGGATGCCGGACTCGGCGACGACCTGTCGGAGGTACCGGTACTGGTGGGTACCACCCTGCGCGAGCTGCGCTCGGTGGAGCTCTCGTGGCGGGACGGGATCCCATTCGACGCTGCCGACCTGCACTTCGGGACCATGTTGCGGCACCGGTTCGGCGCCGCTGACACCCACACCGTCGCCAACGCCTGCTCGGCGTCGCTGTACACGCTGGCGCTGGGCGCCGACCTGCTCGACCTGAACGCGGCGGACACCGTCGTCGTGGCCGGGGTCGACACCATCACCGAGAGCACCTACGGGTTGCTCGACCGTTGCTATCCCGAAGCCCCCGACCGCGTCCGGCCGTTCGACCGGGAGCGGCGCGGGATGCTCCAGGGGGAGGGCGCGGTGGCGGTGGTGCTGCGCCGGGAGGCGGACGGGCCCGGGCCGGGCTCCCGGGTGCACGCCCGGGTGCGGGGGGTCGCCGTCAACTGCGACGCCTACCACCCGTCGGCGCCGGACGCGAAGAGCATCACCGCCGCCGTCCAGGAAGCGCACCGCAGGGCCGGGGTGCGGCCCGCGGACATCGACCTGGTCATGCTGCACGGCACCGGCACCCCGCTGAACGACGAGGCCGAGTCGAGCGCGCTCGGCACGGTGTTCGCGGGCCTGACCCCCTCCCCCTACATGACGGCGATCAAGTCGATGACCGGGCACACCGCGGGCGCCTCGGGGCTGCACAGCCTGGTCGCGGCGGTCGACGTGATGCGCACCGGCACCATTCCGCCGACGGTGTATCTCGACGCCCCGGTGGACGCCGTGGCCGGCTTCCGCCTGGTGCGGGGCGGCGCCGTGCGGCCGGTGCAGCCGCTGCGGCTGGCGCAGATCGACTCGTTCGGGTTCGGCGGGCTCAACGCGGTCGCGGTCGTGGAGCGTGTCGCCGACGAAGCCCTTCGGCACCCGATGCGTCCGGAGGGAGGAGACCAGTGAGTACCGAACGCACGGCGTACGCCGTGATCACCGGGCTCGGCACCGCCGTACGCGGGCTGACCGGGCCGCAGGATCTGCTCGGGCCGCTGCCCGCCGACCACCGGGACGCGGCCGACCCCGTCTCCCGGCTCAAGGGGCGCGGGCTGCGCTACAAGGACCGCGCCACCAAGCTCGGCATGGCCGCGGCCGCGGACGCCCTGCGCGCGGCCGGGCTCACCGGCGACAACGGGGACCTCACCGTCCCCGGCGAGAGCGTGGGCGTCGTGGCCAGCACGAACTACGGCAACGCCGACACGGTCTGCGCGACCGTGCAGACCATCGCCGAGTCCACCTACCTGGCGACCAGCCCCATGACGCTGCCCGCCACCTCCAGCAACGTCGTGGCCTCCTGGGTGGCCATCACGCACGGGCTGCGCGGCGCCAACCTGACGCTGTGCAACGGTCCGACCTCCGGCCTGGACGCCGTCAACTGGGCCCGGCTGCTGATCGCGGCCGGCCGGGTCGAACGGGTCCTGGTCCTGGGTGTCGAACCGGACAACGCTGCCGTCCGGCATGTCACGGGCACGCCCCAGGCGCCGGTCGTGGAAAACCCGGCTGCGGTTCCCGAACTGTTCGACGGGGCGGCCGCGCTGGTCGTGGAGTCGGCTGCGTCGGCTCGTGCCCGGGGCGCACGGCACCTGGCTGCCGTGGGTCCCTACGCGCGCCGGGGCGACCACGCCCAGGCGGTCGCCGCGGTGCGCTCCCGGCATGCCGGGCGGATCGGGCTATGGTGCGTGCCGGAGCACCCGGAGGGGGTGACGGCTCCGGCGGCGGGGCTGGGCACTGGGGCGGGCAGCGCGCCTGTCCACGACCTGTCGGCCCTGTACGGACCCGCCTCGGGCGCGCTCGGCGTACTGCAGTGCGCGGCGGCGGCCGTCTGGTTGGACAGCCGAGCCGGTGGTCGTCCCGATGACGCCGAGATGGTGCTTGCCAGCGCGGGCACCGGCGACGCGGGCTGGGACGACGCGAGCGCGGCCCTTCTGCTGACCCACCCCGGAACGGTGTCGGCGAAGCCCGGAACAGCGTCGCCCACGACAGAAGCCGTGCCGATGGAGCCCGTGGGCGTCACACGATGAGCGTTTACGAGGGACCGCGGCCGCCGACCGACGCGTCCTCGGGGACTACGGCCCGCTTGCCGGGTGAGCCGGCCTACGAGGCGCGGACGGGCCGGGGTGGGCCTCGCGGCCCGGGCGAACCGGACGCCGGCGGCACGGCACCCGAACTGCAGGGCCGACCGCCGTCCGGAGACCCGAAGGGTCAGGACCAGCCTCAACACCCCACCGAACCGGTCGGTCGGCCACCCGTCGGTGGCATGGCGACCGGGCTGCTGGGTTTCCCTGGGCAGCGGACGGCCACCGCGCGGTTGCGACGGTCGGCCCGGGACGGGTCCGTGCCGGTGCGGGTGCTGTTGCTGCACGGGCTGGCCGGGTCCACCTCCGTGTGGCGGTCGTACGAGGAACTGGCCCTTGACGGCGCCGAGATCTGGGAGGGCGTCCTGCCGTGGGGAGCCGAGGGCGACCCCGGGTGGAGCGTTCACGACGACCCGGCGGAGCACGTGGAGCGGGCGCTCGACGCGGTGCCCGGCGGGGTCGACGCGGTCATCGTGCACTCCTTCACCGCGGGACCGGCCCTGGAGGTGCTGGCCCGACAGGCAGCCGGCCGCGGGCCGCGAGCCGCCGTGGTCGTGGCGCCCTTCCATCGGCGCAGCCCCGGGGACTTCACCTGGGACGACGCCTTGTACTACCTGAACGGCTTCCACCGCATCCTCGAAGAGGGGCTGCGGATCGGTGCGGGCGACCGCATCACGCCCGCGCTGCGCGCCGCCATGGCGATGCGGGTGCGGGACCGGATCGGGCCTTACGGCTGGCAGCAGTTCTTCGGGGCGTACCTGCGCAGCCCCCACCTCGATGTCGCCGCGCTGCGCCTGCCGGTGCTCGTGGTGGCCGGCACGGAGGACTTCGCCGCGCCGCCCGACGACGCCCGCGCGCTGGCCGGGGCGTTGCCCGACGGCCGGTTCGAACTCTTCGACGACTGCGGCCACTTCGCCATGGCGGAGCAGCCGTGGCGGTTCGCGGACGCGGTGCACACCTTGCTGAGCGAGGTCTTCCCCGACCGCCTGGCGAACGGCACGGCCACCACCGCCGTACCCGCCGCCCCGCCCGCACTCACCCTTTTCTGCAACTCCACCTCTACGCACCGGAGTCGACGTGACCATCCACACCGCTGACCTCGAGGCCTCGGTCCTCGACCTGAAGGAGCCCAGCTCCCTGGAGATCCGCCCCCGCTACGAGGGCTCCAACATCTGCACCTGGATCGGGTTCAAGCATGTCAACTACCTGGTCGAGGAAGCTGTACTGAACCACCTCAGGCAGGCGGGTATCGCGCCGGGCGAGATCTACGAGGGGTACGGCCTGTGCACGGACATCGTGGACATCGACACCCGCATCCTGCATGCCTTTCACATCGACGACACGGCCGTCGCCGAGGTCGGGCCGCATCGCAGGGCCAAGGACGACGAGCTGCTGTTCGCCGTCACCCTGCACGTGCGGCGTGACACCCTGCTGAAGGCCGTGACCTCCACTGTCCGCGTCCAGCTGCGCCTCGACCCGCGCGGCGGCGGCGAACAGCCGCTGCCGGCCGCGCTCGCGCCGTTCGCGGTCGACCGGCTCGCGGCCACGCCCGGCTGGACGCCGGAGCCCGTCGAGGCCGACCCGGCTGCCGCCGACGTGGTCAAGGAGCTGACGGCCGGGCGCAACGCGTACGCGTGGAAGTTCCGCATCCCGTACTGGTACTGCCACTTCACCGAGCGTCAGCAGATGTCCGGCTATCTGCGGCTGATGGAGGAGGCCAAGGACCGGCTGGTCGCCAACCGCGGGGTGTCCATCAAGACGCTGCTGGACGAGCAGAACTGGATTCCGGTGGTGCCGCACTCGCGGATCACCGTCCTCGACGAGGCCCGTATGGAGGAGGACATGTACGTCGTCCTCACCGTCGAGAGCGTCTTCAAGGGCTTCACGTACGACTCGCGCATGGACACCTATGTGGTGCGCGACGGGAAGCTGGTGCAGACGGCGACCGGCCGGATCACCCACGGTTACGCAGTGATCGAGAACCGCCGCGACTGGTCCCTGGTGGCCTTCGACGACCGTATGAACGCCGCCCTGGAGGGCCGGGCGGCATGAACCGCGAGGTCGAGGTCGTGGTCACCGGGGTCGGCGCCGTCACCTGTCACGGTGCGGGTGCCGACACTCTGTGGCGGGCCATGACGGCGGCCGGCACCCGTCTGCCCGACCGGCCGGCGGACCCACTCGCCCGGATGGACCTGCCGCTGATCAGCCTGGTGCCCGACCCCGACCTGGCGGCCGACCGGGCGACGCGGTTCGCGTCGCTCGCCACCGCCGAGGCGCTGGCCGACGCAGGACTGGACGCCGCGGCGCTCGCCGCGGCCCGTACGGCCGTCGTGCTGGGCAGTTGTATGGGCGAACCGGGCGCCAACGAACGCGGCCGGGGGGACGACAGTGCCTGGACGCCGCCGTTCCGCCTGGCCGGCGCGCTGGCCGCCGAGCTCGGCCTGTTCGGCGCGGTCCACGACGTCGGGAACGCCTGTGCGGCCGGGGCGTACGCGCTCGGCATCGCGGCGGATCTGGTGCGCGCGGGCATGGCGGACGTGGTGATCGCGGGCGGCTCCGACGCGTACTCGCGGGTGGCACTCGGCTGCTTCAACCGGCTCGGTGCCGTCGATCCGGAGCGCTGCCGGCCGTTCGAGAGCGACCGCAACGGCACGGTGTTCGCCGAGGGCGCGGGGATTCTCGTCGTGGAGTCGGCGGCGCATGCCCGGGCGCGGGGTGTGCCGGCGACCGGTGACGGCCGCGGTGTGCTACGGCTCTCCGCCGTCGCGTGGAGCTGCGACGCGGACCATCCGACGGCGCCGCGGGCCGACGGCGCGCAGATCGCGCGGGCGATGCGCGAGGCCGTGGGCAGCGCGGCCGACGACATCGGCTGCGTGGTGCCGCACGGCACCGGCACCCGGCTCAACGACGTCCTGGAGAGCCGGGCCCTGCACCGCGTCCTCGGGGGGCGTGCCGCGCATGTGCCGCTGTACAGCCTCAAGGCACTCCTCGGCCACGCGGGCGGGGCGTCCGCCGCGCTGGCCGCCGTAGCCGCGGCGCTCATCCTGCGCCACGGCACGGTCCCGCCGAACGTGCCGCTGAAGGAGCAGGACCCCGAGTGCGCGGTGGCGCTGCCGCAGGGCGAGCCAGTGCCCGTGCCCGCACAGGCGCGGCGTGTGCTGGTCAACGCCTACGGGTTCGGCGGGAACAACGCGTCGGTGGTGCTGGCGGGGGGCGCGGACGCGGTGGGGCTCGGAGCAGGCAAGGGGAGGCCCGGAGCAGGGAAGGGGAAAGGGGAGTGCCGGTATGACGGATGTGTCCGCGGACGAACTCGTCGTCACCGGTTCGGGTGTGGTCACGCCGTGGGGTGACGCGCCGGAGTTGGCTGCGGCGGCGGGCGGGGTGCCGATGGCGGATGCCGACGACTGGTTCGACCACCGGGAGCGGCTCGGGCCTCGCGGCTACAAGTACCTTCCGGCGGCCGCCCAGTACGCCCTCGCCGCGGCGCGGGGCGCGCTCGCCGACGGGGGCCTACCCGACGCGGTCCCGGCCGACCGGCGCGGGCTCCTGCTCGCCACCAACGCGGGGCTCGCCGGGCTCTTCGACGCCATGGACGCCACTGTTGCCGAGTCGGGTGCGGCCGGTATCTCCCCCGCCTCGGCCCCGTACTTCGCGGTCAACGTCCTCGGCAACCGGCTGGCCGTCGAGCTCGCCCTCAACGGCTTCGCACTGACCGTCGCCACGGCCCGTACGGCAGCGCTGGACGCGCTGTCCACCGCGGCTCTGGTACTGGCGTCCGGCCGCGCCGACGCGCTGGTGCTGGCGGCAACCGAGGAACCCGTCCCGGACGGCCGGGGCGGCGGGGGAGAGCAGGGCGCCGCGGTGCTCACGCTGGAGACCCCGGCCGGGGCGCGGGCACGCGGCTCGACGGTACGGGCGGCAGTGCGGGCCCGCTCCCTGTTCGTACCGCCTGCCGCACTGGCCGACCCGGCGGGACGGACCCGTGCCGACCGCGCCCTCACCACGGCGCTGGCGGAGCTGGCCGCTCCAGGGGATCGCCCCGTCATGCTCCACCTCGACCTGGACGACTCCCCGGTCGCCGAGGCGGTCGCGTCCGCGGCAGCCGCGCGCCGCCCGATCCCGTCCGGCGATGCTCCCCTGACCGACACCCCCGGACCCCCCAGCCTCAGCCCGGCGGCAGCCCCGGGACCGCGGACCGGCTGTCTGGGCCCCGCCCTGGCCGTGGCCCACGCCGTCACCGCACAGGACGGGGCCGCCCGGCTGGTCGTCTGTGCGACCGGCGCCGGGCATGTGGCGCTCGTGCGTGTCTCCCCCGTAGCCGTGCCGTCCGTATCCGCCGCGTCCGTCGAACCGCCCCGCCGCACACAGGAGTCAGAGCATGCTGAAGTCGCTTGAGGGGAGCTGGTGCCTGGTCCTCGGGGTTTCCAGTGGGATCGGGCGAGCCATCGCCCTGGGGCTCGCCGAGGAGGGCGTCCATGTCGCCGGCGTGCACTTCGACACGGCGTCGCGTGCCGAGGAGGTCGAGGAACTCGTCGGTGAGATACGGGGCAAGGGCGTCGAGGCGCACTTCTTCAACGCCAACGCCGCCTCCCGGGGCACCCGGCAGGAGATCGTCCCCCAGCTGGCCGAGCTGACCGGCACCACCGGCGGCGTCCGCATCCTGGTCCACTCCCTCGCCTTCGGCACCCTCGTGCCGTTTCTGCCGCGCGCCGGCTGGGACAAGCAGATCACCGCCCGCCAGCTGGAGATGACCCTCGACGTCATGGCGCACAGCCTCGTGTACTGGACACAGGACCTGCTCACGGCGGGCCTGCTGCGCGACGGCTCGAAGGTCTACGCGATGACGAGTGCCGGCACCTCTCAGGCGCTGCCCAGCTACGGCGCGGTCTCCGCGGCCAAGTCCGCCCTGGAGGCCCATGTCCGCCAGCTGGCATGCGAACTGGCCCCCCGGGGTGTCGCCGTGAACGCGCTGCGCGCCGGCACCACCGTCACCCCTGCCCTGCGGCGCATCCCGGAACACGCCGACTACGTCGAGCGCGCCGCCGAGAACAACCCCCACGGTCGGCTGACCCGGTCCGAGGACGTAGCGGATGCCGTCGCACTGCTGTCACGCACCGAGTCCTCCTGGCTGACCGGCAACACCATCGGCGTCGACGGCGCGGAACTGCACGCCGCCGCCGGCGCCTGGGGCTGACCGGCCACGACCTCCACGACCTTCACCGACAGGAGCAGACAGCGATGAGTGTCAGTCTTGCTACCGGAGCGGACCCGGACACCCTGGTCGTATCCGGCTGGTCGGCCGCCTCGCCGTACGGGCTCGGTGCCGAGGCCTTCGCCGAGGGGGTGCGGGAGAGCCGGGGCGGCATGCGCGCCGCGGACGACGCCCTCGACCTCGGCCCCTACGAACGGTCCGGGCACGTCCCGGGTTTCGACATCAGGGCGGTGCTGGGCCGCAAGGGCACCCGGTCGATGGACCGGGCCACCGCGCTCGCCGTCGCCACCGCCGGGATGCTCCTGGAGCGGGCCGGCGGCGGACTCGCCCAGGACGACCCGGAGGCCGTGGGCATGGTGCTCGGCACCGGGCACGGCAGCGTGCAAAGCATCATGGACTTCACCCGGGACTCCCTGACGGGCGAGAAGCCCTTCCACGTGGACCCGGCCCTGTTCCCCAACACCGTGATGAACCGGGCCGCCGGCCAGAGCGCGATCTGGCACACCGTGCGCGGCCCCAACACCACGGTTGCGGGCGGCGCCCTGACCGGCTTGCTCGCCCTCAACTACGCGGCCCGGCTGCTGCGCCGGGGCCACTGCGAGGCCGTCCTGTGCGGCGCCGTCGAAGAATTCTCCACCGAGCGTGCCTGGCTGGAGTACCGGGCCCGCGTCTCAGGCCCTTACCAGCAGCCCACCGGGCCGCTCGGCGAGGGCTGCGCGCTCTTCCTGCTGGAGCCGCTCGGCCGGGCCCGCACGCACGGCCGCCCCGCGCTCGCCACGCTGCTCGGCAGCCGTTTCGTCGCCTTCCACGCTCCGGAACGCGCCCACAACGCGGTCGTGCGTGCGGTCACCGAGGCCCTCAAGGAGGCCGACGTACGGCCCGACGAGGTCGCCCTGCTGGTGCCGTCCGACTGCGGCGGCCCGCTCGGCGGCCGTGAGGACGCGGCGCTCGCCTCGATCTTCGGCGAGCATCAGCCGCCCCGGTTGCGCCTACGCCGCCTGATCGGCGACCTGGGCGCCGCCTCCGCATCTCTCCAGCTGGCAGCCGCCGTGACCGTGACGGAGGCAGACCGCCCCGTGCTAATCACCTCGGTCGACCCTGACGGCCAGGCCGGGGCGGTCGTCCTGCGCACCGGTGCGCAGTGAGGCGGCAAGCGCCCTCGACGCGGGGCTTGGCGGGCGTCGTACGGATCTCGGTACTCGTCTCACCGTGGCCGCGCGTCACACGGCGCCCTCGGCGGGAGCCGGGGCGATCCGCACGGCACTCCGTGGGCCGAGCGCGCTCCTCCGCCGGTGGGCGCCGCGGCGCCCACCGGCTGCGCCGCCTGCTCGTGAACCTCTCGTATGCCAACCACCATCCGGAAGGACGCGTGTACCCCATGCCCGACATCACCACCACACCCGTGCTCGACAAGGAACAGCTGCGTGACCTGGTGGCCGACGTCCTCGATCTGGACGTCGCCGAGGTCACCGACGAGGCCCACTTCACGGAGGACCTGGACGTCGACTCGCTGATGGCGCTGGAGATCACCGTGCGCCTGGAGAAGGAGTACGGCGTCAAGCTCGCCGAGACCGAGCTGGCGTCGATCACCTCCCTGCACGGCACCTACGAGCTGCTCGACCGCAAGCTGCGGGAGACCCGGTGAGCGCTGCCTCACCACTGGGCGACCTCGAGCTGATCCGCACCGGCCCGACGGGCGCGCTCGGTGCCTTCGACGCGCCGGAGGACGGCCCGGTCATGGCCGGCCACTATCCCGGATTCCCCGTGCTGCCCGGGGTGTTCCTCATCGAGGCCGCCGACCGCACGGTCCGTCAGTGGGCCATGGACAACCCCGTCGCCGAGCCGCCCGGCGAGGTCGCCCACACCGGCGAGGTGGAGCTGGTCGCCATGGACCGGTGCCGCTTCCACCGGCCGGTCTTCCCGGGCGACCGCGTGCTGGCCGACGTCACGGTCGCCGACAACGCGGCCGGGCTGCTGTTCAAGGCGGCCATCGCCACCAACCACGGCAAGGTCGCCGACATCCGGCTGCGCTACCGCGTCCGGGACGGCCGGGACCAGGAAGAGGGCACCTCATGACGGCGTACGGCGTCGACCGCATCAAGAACACCATTCCGCACCGCGGGGAGATCCTCCTGGTAGACCGCGTCACGCAGGTGACACCGGGCGAGAGCCTGACCGCGCTCAAGGCGGTCTCCGGCAACGAGCCCTGCTACACGCCTCTCGGCCAGGATGCCGCAGCCGCCGACTACGCCTATCCCACCTCGCTGGTGATCGAGTCCTGGGCCCAGTCCGCGGTGCTGCTGTCCGTGTGGGACAACCCCAACCCGGACGTGCTGGCCGGGAAGGTCGAACTCGCCGGCGCCATCAACGAGGTGGCCTTCGGCGTGCGCGTCCACCCCGGGGACGTCCTGGAGCACCGGGTGCGCCTGGTGAAGTCCGTGGACGAGACGGCGGTCCTCGCGGGCGAGACGTACGCCGCCGGCCGTGAGGTGTTGCGCATCGGCTCCTTCGTGGTAGCGCTGCGTGATGTTTCGGAACTGCTGCAGGCGCCCGACCGTGCCCTGTCGAAGGTGTGAGGAGACGATCTGATGTCCGCAGCGAGTGACACCCACCGCGACAAGGTCGCCCTGGTCACCGGAGGGTCCCGCGGCATCGGCCGCGCGGTCGTCGAACGGCTGGCCCGCGACGGTTACGACATCGGCTTCTGCTACCGCTCCGACGCGCAGGCCGCCGCCGTGGTGGAGAAGGAGGTGCGCGAGCTGGGTCGACGGGTGCTCTCCCGGCGGGTGGACGTGACCGACCGCGCCCAGGTGCAGGACTTCGTCACCGCGGCCGAGGAGGAGCTGGGCCCGGCGTCGGCCGCGGTCACCTCGGCCGGCATCACCCGCGACAACCCGCTGGTGCTGATGCCGGACGAGGACTGGGACGCGGTGCTGCGCACCAACCTGGACGGCACCTACAGCCTGTGCCGTGCGGTGGCCTTCCCGATGATCAAGCGGGGCGGCGGTGCAGTCGTCACGCTCTCCTCGGTGGCCGGGGTCGCGGGCAACGCGGGCCAGACCAACTACTCGGCGTCGAAGGCGGGGATCATCGGCTTCACCCGCTCCCTGGCGAAGGAGGGCGGCCGGCACGGCATCCGGGCCAACACGGTGGCGCCCGGCTTCATCGACACCGACATGACCTCGGTGCTGCCGCCGAAGGTGTTAAAGGAGATGCTGGGCCGCATTCCGCTGAAACGGTTCGGCCTCCCGGAGGACGTCGCCGCGCTGGTCTCCTTCCTGATCTCGTCCGAGGCGTCGTACATCACGGGCCAGGTCTTCCAGGTCGACGGCGGCATCGCGCTGTGAGCGGCACGGCGGGCGGGGGCCGCCGCACCCGGCGGCCCCCGCGCTTCTACTTCTCGCTGCGCAGCCCCTACTCCTGGCTCGCCTACCGGGACCTGACGGCCCACCACCCGCGCCTGGCGGCCGCCCTGGAGTGGGTACCGTTCTTCGAGCCGGACGAGCTGAGCCGCAAGCTGCTCGACGAGGCCGGCGGGGCCTTTCCCTACACCCCGATGAGCCCGGAGAAGCACCGCTACATCCTCCAGGACGTGCGGCGCCTGGCCGCCGAGCGGGGGCTGTCGCTGAGCTGGCCCGTGGACCGCGAGCCGGTATGGGAGGTGCCGCACCTCGGCTATCTGGCCGCGGCCCGGTACGGCATGGGCCCCGAGTACATCGCGCTCGCCGCCCGGGCCCGCTGGGAGCTCGGGCAGGACATCTGCGACCGGTCGGTGATCGGTGGCTTCGGCGCCCGACTCGGCCTCGACAGCGAGGAGTTGGCGTCGGCGTCAGATGATCCCGAGCTGCGTGCCGAGGGCGTGCGGGTGCTGCTGGAGATCCAGCGCGATGGCGTCTTCGGAGTGCCGTTCTTCGTCGACCACTACGACAAGTACTGGGGCGTCGACCGGCTGCCCGCCTTCGTGGCGGCGCTCACCGGCCGCTCTCCCGGACTCGCGGAACCCCCGGCCGACCCGGAGGGTGCGCTCACCGAGCCCGAGCGGTCCGTCGACGACGGCCACGCGGGTGGATGCGGCTGAGCCGCCCTTGCGGCCGACCGGATCCGGGCCGCCGTATGCCACCGCTTCCCCCCTGGTCGCGTACGGCATCCACGGCCGCCGTACGTCACCGCCCCGCCGGCGTCGTACGGCGGCCGTTGCGGTCCGGGCGGACCGAATGCTGTAGGCCACCCGCCGTTTCGAACCGATCCGCCCCTCCCGATGCCCGGAAGGCCGCATATAGGTGCCGCATAGCGGGCGCCGGTTGGGTGAACGACATACCGCTGCTGTGCGACCGCGGCCCCACCAGCCGCAGAGGGTGAGTAGTTGGGGTGACCGACTTCGAGAGCTTCGTCAGCGCGCTGCGCCGTAGGGCCGCACGAAAGCCCGCTCACAGCGCCGTCCGGTTCAGTACCGGGCCGGCCGAGGAGAGCCTGACCTACGCGGAACTGGACCGGGCCGCACGGTCCGCGGCCCAGTGGCTGCGCGGGCGGGTGGCGACCGGCGACCGGGTGCTGCTGTCCTGCGGTCCCGGCACCGGGTTCGTCCGGGCCTTCCTCGGCTGCCTCTACGCAGGCGCCGTGCCCGTCCCGGTGCCGCTGCCGGGGGGCTTCGGGCGCCAGGAAGCCCGTACGACGGCGATCGCCGCGGACACCGGGGCTCGGCTGGTGCTCACCGACGCGGCGAGTCTGCCCGCGGTGGAGCGCTGGCTGGAGGGGGAGCGGACGGCGCTCGCCGGGACCACAGCCGCCGCAGTGGAGTCCGCCGAGCGCGCCGGGGACGCGACGGCCTGGGCCGAACGCACCGTTGAGCCAGGCGAGTTGTGCTTCCTGCAGTACACCTCCGGGTCGACCGGCGATCCGAAGGGCGTGATGGTCCCGCACGGCGCGCTGGTGCACAACCTGCGGCTGATGCGCGACAGCCACGGCTGGCACGGCGGCATGACCTGGTGCAGCTGGCTGCCCGCCTACCACGACATGGGTCTGATCGCGATGATGCTCGCCCCGCTGTATCTCGGCGGGACCGCGGTGATGATGTCGGCGACCGAGTTCCTCAAACGGCCGGTCTCCTGGCTGCGGCTGATCGCCCGGCACAAGGCAGACATCAGCTGTGCGCCGAACTTCGCGTACGACCTGTGCGCGCGCCGCCTCACTGAGGAGCAGACCACCGGGCTGGACCTGTCCCACTGGCGCTACGCCTGCAACGGCGCCGAGCCTGTCGACGCCGCGACCCTCGCCCGCTTCGCAAAGCGGTTCGCGGGCGCGGGCTTCTCGGCGCGCTCCCTGCTGCCCGGCTACGGTCTCGCCGAGTCCACGCTCTACGTCTCCGGCACGCCTGTGGACGAGCCGCCGACGGTGCTGCGTGCGGACGCGGGGGCGCTGGCCGACGGCCTGGTGACGCAGGCGGAGGGCCGGTCCAGTGGGGCGGTGCAGGAGCTGGTGAGCAGCGGGGTGGTGCGCGGCCTTGACGTGCGTGTCGTGGCCGCCGACACGGGTGCGGTGCTGCCCGACGGCCAGGTCGGCGAGATCTGGATCCGCGGCGACAGCGTGGCGCTCGGCTACTGGAACCGCCCGGCCGAGACCGAGCGGACATTCCGCGCGGTCACGGCCGACGGTGCCAGGCCGTTTCTGCGCACCGGTGACCTGGGGGCGCTGCGCGACGGCCACCTCTATGTGACCGGCCGACTGAAGGAAATGATCATTGTGCACGGCCGGAATCTGTATCCGCACGACGTCGAGCGCGAACTGCGCGACATCGACCCGGCCTTCGGCGACCTGCCCGCCGCGGTCTTCGCCTCCCGGCCCGGCGGCTCCGTCGCGGAGGAGGTCGTCGCAGTCCAGGAGGTCCACAGCCGCGGCGTCCCCGCCGAGACCCTCGCCACCCTGGCCCGCACCACCCGCGCCCGGCTGGCCCAGCGCCTGGGCGTCCGGGTCGGCGGCGTGGTCCTCGTCAAGCCCGGCCGTATCCAGCGCACCACGAGCGGCAAGATCCGGCGCACGCAGATGCGGATTCTGTTCGAAGAAGCGCAACTGTCCACGCTGCATGAGGAGTTGTCACCGCAGCTGCGCGCGGCGTTTCGCAGCGAGGGGGATCCCGTCGACGCGGCGCCCGACCTTGCCGCCACCCCATCGGGGAACACCGCAGGGGCGGAGGGCACGGGGGCCTGGGGCATGCGGGCGGCAGACGAACCGGCACCTCGCGGGCCGGCCGGCGCTCCTCGCTCGGAGGTGGCCGCTGAGGCCCACAAGCCCATCGAGCCGCCGTCCGACGGCCGGGCGAACGGCGTCGGCATGTCGGCGGGCGGCGTGGCCCCGCGCTGCGGGGTCGGCCGGGACGCGAACGAGCTGCGAGTGCCGCCTGTGGTCGAGGGCGAGGTATGGGATCCGTACGCGCTCGGCCGGGAGCTGGAGATGCGGCTCGGGGACCCGGGGGACGGGCGGCAGCTGTTCTCCTACCGGGGCAGTGCGCAGGCCGACCGGGCGGAGGAGTTCCCGGCGGGCGTGTGCCGGGAGCTGGACGCGTCGGGGCTGCCCCGGTGGTTCGTGCCCGCCCGGTTCGGTGGCGAACTGCGCAGCGCCGAGGAACTGTCGCAGCTCATCCGGATCCTGGCCCGGCGGGATTTCACCGTCGCGCTCGGCCACGCCAAGACCTATCTGGGTGCCGTGTCGGTCTGGCTGGCCGGGCGGCCGGAACAGGCCGGCGCTCTCGCGTCACGGGTCTGCGAGGGGGCCGTCGTCTCCCTCGCGCTCACCGAGCGAGCCCACGGCAGCGACCTGCTCGCCGGCGAGCTGCGCGCCGAGCGCACCGCGGGCGGGTGGCGACTGGACGGCGAGAAGTGGCTGATCAACAACGCCGGACGGGCCGAGTTCGTGTGCGTCCTGGCGCGCACCAGGCCCGACGGCGGCAGCCGCGGCTTCAGCCTGTTCCTCGTGGACAAGGCGCGGCTGGCTCCCGGCACCTGGCGATCCCTTCCGCGCGTCCCTACCCACGGCGTGCGCGGCGCCGACATCAGCGGCATCGCCTTCGACGGCGCCGAACTCCCCGCCGACGCGCTGGTCGGCGCCGAAGGGGCGGGCCTGGAGATCGTCCTCAAGGGCTTCCAGATCACCCGCACCCTGTGCTCGGCGATGTCCCTAGGTATGGCCGACCACGCCCTGCGCATCGCCACCGGCTTCGCCCGCGCCCATCGGCTCTACGGCCGCCCCCTGGACGGCCTGCCGCACGCCGCGCGGACCCTCGCCGAGGCCTACGCCGACCTGCTGGCCATGGAGGCCGCGAGCCTCGTCGCGACCCGCTCCGTGCACACGCTGACCGACGAGCTGAGCGCGGTCTCCGCGGTGGTGAAGTACCTCGTGCCCACCCTCGGCGACGAGGTCATCGGCGCGCTGCGCGGACTGCTCGGCGCCCGCGCCATGCTGGTCGAGGACTTCGCCGACGGCGCCTTCCAGAAGCTGGAGCGCGACCACCGGATCGTGGGCATCTTCGACGGCAGTACGGCCGTCAACCTCAACTCGCTGATCAACCAGTTCCAGGTGCTCGCCCGCGGCTACCGCAAGTGCCTCGCCGACCGGGACGGGGTCGCGGCCGCCGCCCGCCTCGACGGCCCGCCGCCGGAGCTGGACCACGACCGGCTCACGCTGTACGCCCGCGCGGGTGTGAGCGTCGTGCAGTCCCTGCCGGAGGCGGTGCGCCGCGTCAAAGAGCTGGCCCCGCCCTCCGTGGCGGAGCGGGCCGTGCGGCTGCTCGCGCTCGCGGACGAGGTGCACGAGGAACTCGCCGCACACCGGCACAGCGCCCGCGCCGTCCCGGAGACGGCGTTCGCCTCCGCCGGCCGGTACGCCCTGGTGTACGCCGGCGCCGCCGGCCTCCACCTCTGGCTGGAGAACCGGGGCCGTGCCGTGCCCGACGGCCCGCTGTGGCACGACGCGGCCTGGCTGGACGCCGTACTCGCCCGGCTGCTGAGCCGCCTGACCGGCACGCCCGACCTGGACGACGCCGATGGACCGGCTCTGGACGCCCTGCTGCCCGCACTGCACACCCAACACGAGCGGGGGCTGTTGTTCTCCCTGCTGCACTGCCCGCTGGCCGAGGCCACCAGCGCCACGAGCGGCGCAGCCGCCGACCGGCCGACCCCCACCGCCTCACCCAAGGACGCGGCATGACGGACCTGTCAACCACGAGCGCCACGGAGGTCCGCGCGGACGGCGCCCGGCCTGACACCGCCCTGGAGCGCCTCGACCGCCTGGAGACCCTGCTCGGCGACCCGTACGACCCCGTCAACCCGCGCGGCTCGGCAGCCGTCCTCGAAGCCGACGAGCGCGGCGAGCTGCCCGCGGACGGCGAGAGTGCGCTGGCCGCGTACGGGCTGGGAGCCGAGTTCGCGCCGGCCGCGCTCGGCGGCCGCTTCGAGCGTTCCGACCGGTTCGCGCTGCTGATGCGGGCGATCTTCCGCCGGGACTGTGCCCTGGGCATCGGCCACGGCGTCACCAGCTTCATCGCGGGGCTGCCGATCTGGTCGGACGGAAGCGCCGAGCAGCAGCAGCGGGCGGCCGATCTGCTGTGCGCGGGCGGCCGGATCGTCGCCGCCTACACCGAGCTCGACCACGGCAGCGACTTCACCCGGATCTCGCTCGCCGCGCGCCCCGCGGCCGACGGCGGCTATCTCCTCGACGGCGGCAAGCAGCTGGTCAACAACATCGGCCGGGCCGAGGCCGCCGTGCTCTTCGCCCGCACCGACGAACGGCCCGGCAGCCGCGGCCACTCGCATCTGCTGGTCGACCTCGACGTCCTGCCTGCGGGGCACGTCGACCGCAGTGCCCGCTATCCCACCTCCGGGGTCCGCGGCTGTCTGCTGGGGGGCGCACGCTTCGACTCCTGCCCAGTCCCGGCCGACGCCCTGCTCGGCGAGGAGGGCGGCGCCATGGAAACCGTAATGAAGGTCTTCCAAGTGACCCGCTGTGTGCTGCCCGGCATGGTCGTCGGTGTCGGTGACACCCAGCTGCGCACGGTCCTCGCCTTCGCCAGGGAACGCCGGCTGTACGGAGCCTCGGTGAGCGCGCTGCCGCTGCCCCGCTCGGTGCTCACCGACGCCTTCGTGGACCTGCTGATCTGTGACGCGCTATCCATGGTCGCCGCCCGCACCCTGCACCTGCGGCCCGCCGAGGCGAGCGTGCGCTCGGCGGCGGTGAAGTACCTCGTGCCCAAGCTGCTCCAGGAGAACTCCTACCGGCTCGGCGTGGTGCTGGGCGCCCGCAGCTACCTACGCGAAGGGCCGTACGCGACCTTCCAGAAGGCGGCGCGCGATCTGCCTGTGGTGGCACTGGCCCACGCCAGTGGCGCGGTGTGCCTGGCGAACATCGTCCCGCAGCTGCCCCGGCTCGCCGAGCGCGCCTGGCAGCCCGCGCTGGACGCCCCCACCAGCGGGCCGGACGGCGACGACGCGCTGTTCCGCCTGCACGACCCGCTGCCCCCGCTCGACTTCGGCAGACTGGAGCTCACCACACGCGGGGCCGACGGCCTGGCCGGCCGACTCCCGCTGTTCGCCCGGGACCTGGCCAGGCAGGCGGCCACCCGTCCCGAGCTGACCGAACTCGCCGCTCTGGCCGCCGAGTTCAGTGACGCGCTCGCCGACCTGGCGCGCCGCAGCGCCGCCCTGTCGCCGCTGGAGCGGACCCCGGTCGCCGGGCGCCGCTCCTTCCTGCTGGCCGAGCGGTATGTGCTGCTGCTCGCGGCCGCTGCCTGCCTGGCCGTCTGGCGGACGGCGCGGCGCTCCGACGGTTTCCTCGCCGACCCGCTGTGGGCCACGGCGGCGCTGCACCGGCTCGCCGGGCGGCTCGGCCCGCGCCGCGGGCCGCTGTCCCAGGCCGCCGCCGGGGCGCTCTTCGACGAGCTGTCCGCTCGCCATAACGACGCCCGCACCTTCGACCTGTTCCGCACTCGGCTCGCCCCGCGGGCCGTACCCGTCAAGGGAGTTGCCCCATGACCGAAGCCTCCGTCACCGACACCGCAGCCGACGCCACATCAGCCACTCGAGACCCCATCACCTCGCCGCAGGCCATCCGTAGTTGGCTCGTCGATCGGGTCGCCTACTACCTCGAATGCACCCCGGCCGACATCGACGCGGGCGCCGAACTCGCCGAGCTGGGCCTGGACTCCGTGTACGCCCTGACCCTGTGCGGTGACGTCGAGGACCGCTTCGGCCTCGTCGTTGAGCCCACCATGGCCTGGGACCACCCGACCATCGACGCGATCACCGCCCACCTCGCCGCCGAGCTGGCCCGCTAGGCAACGGCCCATTTCCGCACCGCTTCTCCGGGAAGGGGCGAACAGTCATGCCCGAGAAAACGTTCCCTGGCATTCTGTCAACCGTAGGAAACACCCCGCTCGTTGCATTCGAAAAACTGCTGCCGGACCTGGGCTCCCGCGTGTTCGGGAAGATCGAGAGATTCAATCCGGGGGGCAGCATCAAGGACCGATCCGCGCTCGGCATGCTCCTCGCGGCCATCCGCAGCGGCGACGCGGAGCCGGGCCGTTCGGTGATCGTCGAGTCCAGCTCCGGCAATCTCGCCGTCGGACTCGCGCAGATCTGTCGGTACTTCGGACTGCGCTTCATCTGTGTGGTGGACGGCAAGACCACCGGGCAGAACCTCGCCATCCTCAAAGCCTTCGGCGCCGAGGTGGAGGTGGTGACCGAACGCGACCGGCTGACCGGCGAATTCCTGCCGGTCCGGCTGCGCCGGGTGCGCGAGCTGGTCGACCGGATGCCGGACTCGTACTGGCCCAACCAGTACACCAGCCTGCTCAACCCCAAGGCCCACGAGACGACCATGCGGGAGATCGAGGAGGCCCTGGACGGCAAGGTCGACTTCCTCTTCTGCTCGGTCAGCACCTTCGGCACCCTGCGCGGATGCCGGGACCACATCAGAGCGCGCGGTCTGGACACCACCATCGTCGCCGTCGACGCGATGGGCAGCGCGATCTTCGGTCTGGAGTCCACCCAGCGCCTGATCCCGGGCCACGGCGCGTCCGTGGTACCGCCGCTGATGGATGCCTCGGCCGCCGACGAGGTGGTGCACATCTCCGACCTGGAGTGCGTCACCGCCTGCCGTCGGCTCATCGACCGGGAGGCGGTCCTCGCGGGCGGCTCGTCCGGTGCCACCGTGGCGGCGCTGTGGAAGATCAGGCACCGCATACCTGATGGCTCGAACTGCGTCCTCATCTTCCCCGACGGCGGCGACCGCTATCTCGACACCATCTACTCGGACTCCTGGGTGCGCGAGAACTTCGGCGACGTCGCACACCTGTGGAAGGGCTGAACGCGGATGCTCATGTCCACCGGCCAGGAGGCGCTCTGGCTTGCCCACCGGATCGATCCGGACAGCTCCGCGTACAACGTCGTCCTCGCGGTGCGGCTGCGTGACCGCGTCGACACCGAGGTCCTGCAGCGGGCGCTGACCGCACTCGTCGAACGGCACGAACTGCTGCGCTCCCGCTTCCCCGCCACCAACGAGGGGCCCGTACGGCTGCTCATGGCGCCCGAGTCGCTGAGGCTCGAGGTGCGGGAGGTGCCGGACACCGACGAGGAGAGGCTGTTCCGGCTCGCCCGGCGGGCGGGCGAGGAGCCGTTCCGCATCACGGAGTCCGGGGCGTTTCGCGCGGTGCTGCTGCGCCGGGCGCCCGACGACGCGGTGCTGGTCACCGCCACCCACCATCTGGTCAGCGACGCCACCTCACAGTGGTTGCTGGTACGCGACCTGTTCGCCGAGTACGGCGCCCGCACCGGGCAGGGCGCACCCGCCACCCCGCCCGGTGCGGTCACGCCCTGGGACGAACAGGTGCGTGCCGAGCGGGACTTCGTCCTCTCACCGCGGGGGCAGCGGGCCGCCGCGTACTGGCAGGACGTGTGCGCCGGCGTCCAGGCGGCGGAGCTGCCCACCGACCGGCCGCGGCCGGCGCAGCGCACCCTCAATGGCGCCACCCACGAGGTGAAGCTGGACACGGCGACGGCGCAACGGCTGCGGGAAGCGGCCGCGGACCGGGGCCTCACTCCGTTCGCGTGGCTGCTCGGCACCTTTCAGTCCGCCCTGAACCGTTCCGGCGCCGGCGACGGCTTCCTCATCGGCTGCCCGGCCACCACACGGTTCACGCCCGGCACCCGGGAGGCAGTTGGCTACTACGTCAACGCGCTGCCGGTCGTCGGGCGGTTCACCTCCGCGACGACGCTGCTGGGGGTCATCGAGTCGGCGCAGCGGCAGCTGCGCACCGGGATGGCACACGCCCGCCATCCCGTGGAGCTGCTGGCCGGCGGGCCCTCGCGCGGGCCGCTGTTCCGGATCTCCTGCACCCTGGTGGCCGCGGACCGGCTGCCGGTGCCCGGGCTGTACGAGGGGCCGGTGCGGCTCGGTGGGCTGCGGGCCGAGCTGTGCGACGTGCCGCAGCAGGAGGGGCAGCTCGACCTGACCGTGGAGGTGCTCCAGGGCGCCAACGGCTTCCGGGCGGTGCTGCGCTACAACACCGACCTGTTCGACGCGGCCACGATCGAACGGTTCGGGGAGACCTGGCACCGCCTGCTCGACACCTCCCTCGACACACCCGGCACCCGCGTGGCCGACGTCTCCCTCGTCGCCCCCGACGATCTGGCCTTTCTGCTCGCACTCGGGTCGGGGGCGGCATGAGCGACTCAGGAGGGACCGGCCCCGAGGAATCGCGCCACCGGCAGGAGCCCGGCACGAACATCCCGACGGTCCCCTGCCCCGGCGGCCCCCTGCGGCAGCAGTTGCCCGACGGCCCCGCCGTGTGGTGCACCAACGGCCCCGCGGCGGTGGCCATGTGGCGGGAGATGCTGCCGCCGGGGGCGTACGACCGGGCGGCACGCGGGCTGCGGGACGGGGGCACGGTCGTCGATGTCGGCGCCAACATCGGGCTGCTGTCGGTTCTCTGCGCGCGCACCCGGCGGCGCGTCCGCGTCATCGCGGCCGAGCCGGCGCCCGCGCTGCACGCCTGCTTGGTGCGCAATCTCGCCGAGCATGCGGCGCCGGGCTGGGCGGCAGAGTGCGTGGCCGCCGCGGACCGACCCGGCCGGCTGCGCTTCACGTACTACCCCGAGGCCCCCGGCAACTCCGGCCTCCACGCCGACCGGGCCGCCGACGACGAGATCAGCCTGATCTTCCTCCGCAACAGCAGGGTCGCTCCCGAGGACGCCGCCGAACTGCTCGAAGGCCTACACGAGGGCGTCGAGTGCACCGTCCCCGCCCTGACCGTCTCCGACCTGCTGCGCCGCCACGCCGTCTCGCGCGTCGACCTTCTCAAGGTCGATGTCGAACGCGCGGAACTGGACGTCCTGCGTGGCATCGAGGACCTCCACTGGCCCCTGATCCACACGGTGGTGGTCGAGGTCCACGACGAGGCCGGCCGCCTCACCGCCGTCCAGAACCTGCTGCACCGCCACGGCTTCACGCTCGAGGTGCACCAGGATCCTCTCCTGGCGGGCACGGGCCTGTACGAGCTGGAGGCCGTACGGGAGTGCTGACCGCGTCGGGGCCGGGCGGAGCGGTACGGGACGTATAGGGCGCATATAGCACCGGAGCCCACCATCGCTGCATCACCACAGGCGCTGTCCTACCGCCTCCGGCCTGTTCTTGCCATCACTGCCGGCCCTTGTCCTCGCTCGTCCCGCAGAGAGGGAACCCCCATGCTGATCCTCCGGCGCACCGATGTGGCGGATGTGCTGTCCGGCCGGGAGGCGGAAATCATCCATCTCGTCGCCGACACCTACCGGCTGCACGATGCCGGGCAGACGGCCCTGCCGCATTCGACGTTCCTGCGCTTCCCCGAGGAGCGCCACCGCAGCGACCGGGTCATCGGACTGCCGGCCTACCGCGGCGGCGAGCGCCCGGCGGCCGGGATGAAGTGGATCGCCTCCTTCCCGGGCAACGTCGCCGCCGGCACCGAGCGTGCAAGTGCCGCCATCGTGCTCAACTCCCTCGACCACGGCCGCCCGGTTGCGTTCGTCGAGGGCGCCGTGATCTCGGCCAAACGCACCGCCGCGAGCGCCGCGCTCGCCGCTGCGGAGCTCACCGCCGAGCGGCCCCCGGCCTCCGTGCTGCTGATCGGCTGCGGCGTGATCAACCTGGAGATCCTGCGCTTTCTGGCCGCCGCCCTGCCCGGGCTGCGCGAGGCCGCCCTGTACGACACCGACCCGGCCCGCGCCGAGGCGTTCGCGGACCGCTGCGCCGAGGCCGCGCCCGAGGTGAAGGCCCACCCGGTGACCGACCTGGCGGCGGCCCTCGGCGAGCACCGTCTGGTGTCGCTGGCCACCACCGCGGCCACTCCGCACATGGACCTGACCGCATGCGGCCCGGACACCACCGTGCTGCACGTCTCGCTGCGCGACCTGACGGCCGGGGCGATCCTCGGCGCGGTCAACGTGGTCGACGACACCGACCACGTCTGCCGCGAGCGCACCTCGCTCGACCTGGCTCAACAAGCCACCGGGAACCGGGACTTCGTCGCCGCCGAGATCGGCGCGCTGCTGCGCGGCACCGCGATCCTGCGCCGCGTCCCGGGACGGCCCGTCGTCTATTCCCCGTTCGGCCTGGGCGTGCTGGACATCGCGCTGGCCGAGTACGTGCGCGAAGAGGCCGAACAGCGCGGGCTCGGCGTCCGCGTCGAGGACTTCCTGCCGGCCTGAACGTCACGCCGGTACGGCTGCCCGCCTGCGGTCGTCCCCCTCTGGGCACCTTGCCCAACCTGCCCGACCCCACCCGTCCACTCGTATGCCTGAAGGAGTTCCCATGACCACCGAGCAGACCGAAGGCCCTCGCCAGCGCGTGGTGTTCAACGAGGAGGAGCAGTACTCGCTGTGGCCCGTCGGGCGGGAGCTGCCCGCCGGCTGGCACGCCGAGGGCACCGAGGGCTCCCGGGAGGAGTGCCTGGCCCGGATCGCCGAGGTGTGGACCGACATGCGCCCGCTGAGCCTGCGCCGCCGCATGGACGAGTCCTCTGCGGCCTGAGTCCGCCACCGCCCGACACCCAGGTCTGTGACAGGAGTTGCCGTGAACGCCGAACTGCTTCCGGAACGCTTCGCCGAGCAGGCGTTCCGTACGCCGCACGCCGTTGCCGTCGTCGACGGCGAGCGGGCGGTGACGTACGAGGAGCTGGACCGTGCGTCCGCACGCATGGCCCGCTGCCTTCGGGACCTGGACGCAGGGCCCGAGACGCTCGTCGGGGTGAGCCTGCCCCGCGGGCTCGACCTGGTGGTCGCGCTGCTGGGCGTGTGGCGGGCCGGGGCGGGCTACGTCCCGCTCGACCCCGCCCAGCCCTCGGCGCGGCTGTCGGACCTGATCCGCGACTCCGGGGCGGACCTGGTGCTGGCCGCACCGGAGCTGGACGCCGCCGTGAGCGAGGCCGGCGCCCGCCGCGTCGATCCCCGTGAGCTTCCCGAGGCCGGCGACGCCCCCGGGGACGTCGCCGCCGCGGGCCCCGACAACGTCGCGTACGCCATCTTCACCTCCGGCTCCACGGGCCGCCCCAAGGCCGTGGTCGTCATCCACGCGGGCATCGCCCGCCGGGTCGGCTGGACCGTGGAGCGGCACGGGCTCGGTCCCGGCGAGCGGGTGCTGCAGAAGACGACCGTCGGCTTCGACGCGGCCAGCTGGGAGATCTTCGCCCCGCTGGTCTGCGGCGGCACCGTGGTGCTGGCCCCGGCGGGTGCCGAGCGGGACCCGGCGGCGCTGCTGCGCGCGGTCGGCGACTTCGGGGTGACCGTGCTGCAGGTGGTGCCGTCCGTGCTGCGGCTGCTGGTGGCGGAGGACGGCTGGGAGCGCTGCGGCGCGCTGCGGCTGCTGTTCTCGGCCGGTGAGCCCCTGCACGCCGAACTGGTCGCCCGGGTGCGGGAGAAGGCCGGCGAGGGCGTCGAGGTGTGGAACACCTACGGTCCGACCGAGTGCTCCATCGACGTCACGGCGCAGCAGGCCGACCCGTCGGTCACCACCGGCGCGGTGCCCATCGGCCGGCCGCTGCCCAGCACGAAGCTGCTCGTCCTCGACGCGAACGGCGCCCCGGTGCCGGTGGGCGTCCCCGGCGAGCTGTACGTCGGCGGCCCGCAGGTAGCCCGCGGCTACGTCGGCCGCCCCGACCTGACCGCCGAGCGGTTCGTGCCCGACCCGTACGCCACCGACCCCGGCGCCCGCCTCTACCGCACCGGCGACCAGGTGCGCTGGCGTGCCGACCACACCCTGGAGTACCGGGGCCGCCTCGACGACCAGGTGAAGGTCAACGGGGTGCGCATCGAGCCGGGCGAGATCGAGTCCACGCTGGTAGCCCACCCGTCGGTCACCGGCGCGGTCGTCACCACGTATCCGGCCGAGGACGGCGGCAAGCGGCTGGCCGCGCATCTGACGGCGAGCGCCGCCGTGGACACCGCCGAGCTGCGCGTGTTCCTGGCCGAGCGGCTGCCCGACAGCCATGTTCCGTCCTTCTTCCACACGCTCGACGCCTTCCCCCAGCTGCCCAACGGCAAGGTGGACCGCGCCGTGCTGCCTGGCCCCGAGGAGATCGCCGCTGCCCGGCAGCCGGAGTACACCGCCCCGCGCGACGCTGCGGAAGAGATGGTGGCCGGCGTCTGGGCCGAACTGCTCGGCAAGGAGCGCGTCGGCGCATTCGACGACTTCTTCGCCCTGGGCGGCACATCCCTGCAGCTGACCCGGCTGGCGGCGCGACTGCGTGCCGCGTCCAGCGAGAAGGTCTCGCTGCGCGGTCTGTTCGGAGCCACGACGGTCGAGGCCCAGGCCAAGATGCTCACCGCGCCCCCGGCCGGGACGCAGGCCGACCCGACGGCCACCACCACGACCACGGCCCGGACCGCCCTGACCGCCGCAACGGCCGACGCCCAGACCGATCAGCCCGGCACCGCCACCACCGACGCCCGGCCCGCCCCGGCCTACGACGAGCGCGACGTCCTACCGGTGCCGCGGTCCGGTGAGCTTCCGCTGTCCTCCGGGCAGCGGCGTCTGTGGTTCCTGGACCGGATGCACCCCGGCAGCCCCGAGTGGGTGGCCCCGCTGTTCCTGCGGCTGCCCGCCGAGCTGGCGCCGGAGGCGGTGGGGCGCGCCCTGGACGCGTTGGCCACCCGGCACGAGCCGCTGCGCACCCGGTACGTCGCCGAGGGCGGTGAGCCCCGTCAGATCATCGACGAACCGGGTGCAGCCCGGGTCGAGCTGCGCGTTGAGGACGCCGGGCGCGCCGAGGTGCCCGCGCTGTTCGGCGAGCAGTTCGCGCGCGGCTTCGACCTGGCCGAGGGGCCGTTGTGGCGGGCGCTGCTGGTGCGGCTGCCCGGCGAGGACCACTTGCTGCTGCTGACGCTGCACCACATCACCTGCGACGGCTGGTCGACGGTGGTCCTGGACCGCGAACTGCGCGAGCTGTGCGCCGCGTATCAGGACGGCCGCGAGCCCGAACTGCCCGCTCTGGCCCTGCAGTACGCCGACTACGGCGCCTGGCAGCACGCCTGGCTGACCGAGGAGGTCGTCGAGCGCGAGCTGGCCCATTGGCGGACCGCCCTGGACGGCATCGCCCCGCTCGACCTGCCGGCCGACCGCCCCCGTCCCGCGGTCCGCGACCCGCGCGGCGCGATGGTCCCCTTCCGGGTCCCGGCCGAGACGGCCGCCGGTCTGGCCGAGTTGGGCCGTGCGCACGGTGCGACCCCGTTCATGACGCTGCTGACGGCGTACGCCACACTCCTGGCCCGCTACAGCGGCCAGTGGGACGTGCCCGTCGGCACCCCGGTGGCGGGCCGCACCCGGCCCGAGACCGAGAACATGGTCGGCTTCTTCCTCAACTCCCTGGTGGTGCGCTGCGCACTGTCCGCCGAACTGACCTTCACCGAGGCCCTGCGGCGGGTCCGGGACGCCGCCCGCACGGCCTTCGTCCACCAGGAGCTGCCCTTCGAACGGCTCGTCGACGAGCTCCAGCCCGAACGCGACCTGTCCCGCACGCCGCTCTACCAGGCCGCCTTCGACCTGCACAGCGAGGGCGTGACCTCCGTCGTCACCGACGACTCGGACCTGACGGCGTTCACCGAGGTCTGGCAGGTGGCGAAGACCGACCTGTCGCTGTTCATGCGGCAGACCTCCGAGGGCGCCCTGGACGGTGTCCTGGAGTACGCGACCTCGCTGTTCGAGCGGGCCACCGCCGAGCGGATGGCCGGTCACTTCCTCACGCTGCTCGACCGTGTCGCGCAGCACCCCGAGACGCCCCTCGGCGAGCTGGAGCTGCTCGGCGACGAGGAGCGCCGTCTGCTGGTCGCCGAGTGGAACGACACGGCGTACGAGCACGACGAGCGCACCGTCGTCGAGCGCTTCGAAGAGCAGGCCCGCACCGCCCCCGAGCGCACCGCCCTGGCCTTCGGCGCCCGAACCGTCCGGTACGGGGAGCTGAACACCGCCGCCAACCGGCTCGCCCACCAGCTGCGCACCCTCTGCGACGGCGCCGAGTCACGCGTCGCGGTCCTGCTCGACCGGGGCCCGGATCTGGTGACCGCGCTGCTCGCGGTGTGGAAGGCCGACAGCGCCTACGTGCCGGTCGACCCGTCGTACCCGGCGGAGCGCATCGCCGCGATGTGCGAGGCGGCCAGGGTACGGGTCGTGGTGACCTCCTCGGCGTACGAGCAGCGGTTCACCGTGCCCGGGCTGCGGGTGCTGCGGGTGGACGCCGACGCGGCCGAGATCGCCGTATGGCCTGCCGACGCGCCCGCACGCACCAGGGACCTGGACCGGCTGGCGTACACCGTCTTCACCTCGGGCTCGACCGGCACGCCCAAGGGCGTCGAGGTCACCCATGGGGGGCTGACCAACCATGTGGCGTGGGCCGCGCGGGAGCTGGCCGGACAGGACTACGGCGGCGCGGCGCTGTTCTCCTCGGTCGCCTTCGACCTGGTGGTGCCGAACCTGTGGGCGCCCCTGGTCACCGGTCAGCGGCTGTTCCTGCTGCCGCAGGACACGGACATGTCCGAGCTGGGCAAGCGCCTCGCGGAGGCCGCCCCGTTCAGCTTCCTGAAGCTGACGCCGGGGCACCTGGACATCCTCGCCCACCAGCTCTCCCCCGCCCAGGCGGGCGCCCTCACCCCGGTCATGGTGGTGGCGGGCGAGCCGTTCACCCGTGACACGCTCGCGCGCTGGCGGGAGCTGGCCCCGGACATGACACTGATCAACGAGTACGGGCCGACCGAGGCGTCCGTCGGAACCTCGATCCACCCCGTGCCGCCCGAGGGCGCCGGGCCGGTTCCGGACGTCCTACCGATCGGGCGGCCGCTGCCCAACATGACGATGTACGTGCTGGACGCAGCGATGCGGCCGGTCCCGGTCGGCGTGGCCGGGGAGCTGTACGTGGGCGGCACGGGTGTCGCCCGCGGCTACGCGGGCCGGCCCAAGCTGACCGCCGAGCGGTTCGTGCCCGACCCGTACGCCACCGAGCCCGGCGCCCGCCTCTACCGCACCGGGGACCTGGTCCGCCGGCTGCCCGACGGCGCCGTGTCCTTCCTGGGCCGGCTCGACGACCAGGTCAAGATCCGCGGTTATCGCGTCGAACTCGGCGAGATCCAGGCCGTGGTGGCGGCGCACCCCGCGGTGCGCGAGGCGGTGGTCGTCGTCCACCGGCCGGAGGGCGGCGAGCCCGCGCTGGCCTGCTATGCGGTGCCCGCCGAGCCCGGCACCGAACTGCCCGACCTCGCCGCGCACTGCGCGCCGCGGCTGCCGGAGTACATGATCCCGGCGACCTTCACCGCGCTGGAGGCCGTCCCGGTCAACGCCAACGGCAAGGTCGATCGCAGGGCGCTGCCCGCACCCGGGCTGCCCGACGGCGACGCGCACGTCCCGCCGCGCGGCCCGGTCGAGGAGGCCGTCGCGGAGATCTGGGCCGAGCTGCTCGGCGTCCAGGCCGGGGCGCACGACAACTTCTTCCACATCGGCGGCAATTCGATCCTCGCGATCCGCCTGATCTCCCGGATCCAGCAGGAGTACGGGATCGACTTCGCCGTCCGCACGGTCTTCGAGGGCCCGACGGTCGCCCAGCTCGCGGCCGTCGTCGAGGAGCGCGTCGCCGCGGAGGTGGCTGCGCTGTCCGACACCGAACTGCTGAACGCCGTCGGCACCCTTCCCACCGCCGACACCACATCGCGGAGCAAGGAGCACCTGGCATGAGCACCGGTAACATGGACACGCCCGTCGTCTCGGGCACCGATGCCGACGCGCTCCGTGCTGAGCTGCTGCGCCGCCGCCTCGCCGGCGGCAGTGCCGCCGCACCGCGCCGTACGGGGATCCCGCGCGCCGATCGCAACGCCCCGCTGCCGCTGTCGTACGGACAGCAGCAGATGTGGTTCCTCAGCCGGCTGGAGCCCGACAGCCCCGAGTACCTGGTGCCGCTGGTGCTGCGGCTGCGCGGCCCGCTGGACGCCGACGCCCTGGATCTGGCCTGGCAGGGGGTGGTGGAGCGGCACGAGATCCTCCGCACCCGCTACGTCCTGTGGGACGACGAGCCGGTCCAGGTCGTCGACGCCCCCCGCCCGCTGCCGCTGGTCCGTTCGGAGGCTGCGGACGATGAGGCGGCGCACGCCCTGGTCGAGGCGGACCTGTCCCGCACCTTCGATCTGGGCCGCGACTGGCCGGTGCGCGGCCGGCTGATCCGGCTGTCCGCCGACGAGCACGTGCTAGCGATGGTCTTCCACCACATCGCCTGCGATGCGTGGTCCACCCAGGTCTTCGGCCAGGAGCTGAGCGAGCTGTACAACGGTGCGGCCCCGGCCCCGCTCACCGTGCAGTACGCCGACTACGCGGCCTGGCAGCGCGAGCAGCTCACCCAGGATGTGATGACACGTCACATCGATTACTGGACAGACCGGCTGGCGGACCTCACCCCGCTTGATCTGCCCGTGGACCGGCCGCGTCCAGCGGTGCGGGACGGTGCGGGCGCCGCGGTACCGTTCGAGGTGCCGGAACCGCTCGCGGCCCGGCTGCGCGAGCTGGCAGCCGCCCAGGACACCACGCTGTTCATGCTGTTCCTCGCCGCCTACCAGACCCTGCTGGCCCGCTACACGGGCCGCACCGACATCGCGGTCGGCACCGTGGTCTCCGGCCGCGGCCGCCCGGAGCTGCAGCAGCTGATCGGCTACGGCATCAACACCCTGGTGATGCGCGGCGACCTGTCCGGCGATCCGGCGTTCACCGAGCTGCTGGCCCGCACCCGCGCCACGGTTCTGGACGCGTACGACCACCAGGAGCTGGCCTTCGCCCGGGTCGTCGAGGCGATCGGGCCGGAGCGCGACCTGTCGCGCACCCCGCTGTTCCAGGTCGCGTTCACCCTGCGCGGCGACCGGGATGCCTCATTCGTGCTGCCCGGCATCGAGGTGTCACCCTTCGAGGGCTCGGGACAGGTCGCCAAGTTCGACCTGGACCTGCAGCTGCGCGAGGGCGGGGACGGATCGCTCAGCGGGTACCTGGAGTACGCGACGGCGCTGTTCGACCGTACGACGGTGGAGCGGTTCCGCAGCCATCTGCTGCGCCTGCTCACCGGCATCGCAGCTGCCCCCGGAGCGCAGCTGTCCGCGCTGGAGATCATCGGGGACGAGGAGCGGGCCGTGCTGATCCGCCCGGCCGAACAGCCGGGCCCGGTGACCCGTCGTGTGCACGAGCTGTTCGAGGAACAGGCCACGCGCACCCCGGATCACGTCGCCGTCTCCTTCGCGGGCACCACTCTGACGTATGCCGAGCTCAACGCCCGCGCCAACCGCATCGCCCATGCCCTGATCGCCAAGGGGGCCGGCCCGGAGACCCTGGTCGGCCTCAGCCTGGAGCGCGGCATCGAGCTGATCCCCGCACTGCTGGGCATCCTGAAGTCCGGTGCCGCGTACCTGCCGCTGGACCCGGCCAACCCCGCGGACCGGATCGCCTACATCGTGGACGACGCCCAAGCCCCCGTCGTCGTCACCACGCGGGCCCACGCCAGGCTGTTCGCGGGGGAGCTGCTGCTGCTCGACGGGGACGAGGACCTCATCGCGGCCCAGCCCGACACCGACCCGGCCGTCGCCGGCAGTCCGGAGAACCTGATCTACACGATCTACACCTCGGGTTCGGCCGGCAGGCCCAAGGGAGTCGCGCTCACCCACAGCAACGTGGTCCGCCTCATGGACCGCGGCCACGAGCACTTCACCTTCACCGAGACGGACGTGTGGACGCTGTTCCACAGCTACGCCTTCGACTTCTCCGTGTGGGAGATGTGGGGAGCACTGCTGTACGGCGGGCACCTCGTCGTCGTCCCGGACTCCGTCGTGCGCTCCCCCGAGGAGTTCCTCGACCTCCTGGTGCGCGAACGGGTCACGTTCCTGAACCAGACGCCGACCGCGTTCCGCGCCCTAGTCGGCACCGACGCCGAGCTGGCCCTGCGCGCGGTGGTCTTCGGGGGCGAGAAGCTGGAGGTGTCCGATCTGCGGCCGTGGGTCGAGCGGTTCGGCCTCGACCGGATCGCCCTGGTCAACATGTACGGGATCACCGAGACCACCGTCCACACCACCTACCACCGCGTGACCGGGCAGGACCTGGACGCGCAGGTGGCCAGTCCGGTCGGCCGGCCGCTGGCGGACCTGAGCGTCTGTCTGCTGGACGCGGACGGCCGGCCTGTGCCGGTGGGCGTACCCGGCGAGATCTGCGTGGGTGGCGCCGGTGTGGCGCGCGGCTACCTCAACCGGCCGCGGCTGACCGCGGAGCGGTTCGTGCCCGACCCGTACGGGCCGCCGGGGTCCCGCCTGTACCGAAGCGGTGACCTGGCCCGCCGGCTGGCGGACGGCAGCCTGGAGTTCCTGGGCCGCATCGACGACCAGGTCAAGGTCCGGGGCTTCCGCATCGAACTCGGCGAGATCGAGACCTCGCTGGCCGCCCACCCGGATGTGCGGGACGCGGTCGTGCTGGTGCGCGAGGACACTCCCGGCGACGAGCGGCTGGTCGCCTATGTGACCCCGGCCGACGGGGCCGCGCCGACTCCGGGCGCCCTGCGCTCCCACCTGGCCGGCCGACTGCCCGAGTACATGGTCCCGGCGGCGTTCGTCGCCCTGGACGCGCTGCCGTTGACCACCAACGGCAAGCTCGACAAGCGGGCCTTGCCCGCGCCCGGACGGGAGGCCCTGGGGCCGGCGGGGTCCGTCGCCGCCCGCACGGTCACCGAGGAACGCATCGCCGCCGTGTGGGCGGATGTCCTGGGCCTGGAGCAGGTCGGCGTCGAAGACGGTTTCTTCGAGCTGGGCGGGCATTCCATCCGTGCCGTCGCCCTCGTGGGCCGGCTGCGGGCCATCGGCTACGACCTCGCGGTGCGCGACGTCTTCGAGCACCGCACCGTCGCCCGCATCGCCGAACTGGTCACCGGCCGCCCGGCGCCGACCGACACCGGCCGTACGGTGGAGCCCTTCTCCCTGATCACGGCTCAGGACGCGGCCCGGCTCCCGGAGGGCGTCGCCGACGCGTACCCGCTGTCGCAGGTGCAGCTCGGCATGGTCGTGGAAATGCTGACCGACGACGGCAGGCACCCGTACCACAACGCCACGTCGTTCCGGATCCGCGACGAACAGCCGTTCTCCGCAGAGGCGCTGCGCGAGGCCGCCGCCGTGGTCGCCGCCCGCCACGACGTCCTGCGCACCTCCTTCGATCTCACCGGCTATTCCGTACCGATGCAGCTGGTGCACGCGACCGCGGAGCTGCCGATCGGTGTGCGTGACGTCTCTCATCTGTCCGAGGACCAGCTCCTGGCGGAGCTGCGGGAGTTCGTCCGGCAGGAACGCGCTGCCCTGTTCGATCTGACGACGCCGCCGCTGCTGCGCCTGCACGCGCACGTGGCCGGTGACGGAAGCTGGTGGATCACCAACACCGAGTGCCACGCGATCCTGGACGGCTGGAGCCACCACTCGCTGCTGATGGAGATCCTGGAGGAGTACGGCCGCATCCGCGACGGCCGGGAGCCCTCCGGGTCCCGCGCCTCGGCCGTCCGGTTCGCCGACTTCATCGCCGCGGAACTGGGCGCCCTGGGCTCGGAGGAGTCCCGCGCCTACTGGCAGTCCGTCGTCGACGGCTACCCGCCGCTGACCGTGCCCGCCGCGTGGCACGGCGACCCGGACGACGCCGGCGCCCCCCATCGCGTCCCCGTGCCCTTCCACGACCTGGAGGACAGGCTGCGCGCACTGGCCTCCAAGGCGGGCTCCTCGCTCAAGAGTGTGCTGCACGCGGCTCACCTCAAGACGCTCAGCATGCTCACGGAGGAGGAGCGCTTCTTCACCGGACTGGTGTGCAACGCACGGCCCGAGGTGCTCGGCGCCGACCGGGTCTACGGCATGCACCTGAACACGCTGCCGTTCGCGTACGACCGTTCCGCGGCCACCTGGCGCGAGCTGGTCGCCGCCGTGTTCGCCCGCGAGGTCGAACTGTGGCCGCACCGCACCTACCCGATGCCGGTCATCCAGCGTGAACTCGCCGACGCCGAGCGGCTGGTCGAGATGCGGTTCAGCTACCACGACTTCGATCAGGTCGACCACGACCAGGTCGACTACCTGGCGAGCATCGACGACAGCCCCACCGAGTTCTCGCTCGGCGTCTCGGCCCGCATCGGCCACCTCGTCCTCACCGCCTCCCCGCGCGCCCTGAGCCGCAGCGCCACGGACCGGCTCGCACAGATGCTGCGCCAGGTCCTGGAGGCGATGGCCGCGGATCCCGAGGGCGATGCCCAGGTCACCTTCCTGCCGGAGGGCGAGCGGGAGCGGCAGCTGGCGGAGTGGAACGACACCGCCCACGAGGCCGAGGCCGCCTCCGTGCTCCAGCTGTTCGAGGCGCAGGCCGCCCGCACCCCGGACGCGGTCGCCGTCGAGCACGCGGGCGCCACCGTCTCCTACGCCGGCCTGGACGCCCGTGCCAACCGGCTCGCCCACCACCTGCGCGGCCTCGGCGTCACGGCCGAGTCCCGGGTGCTGGTCCGGCTGGACCGCGGCCCCGACCTGCTGACCGCCCTGCTCGCGGTGTGGAAGGCGGGCGGCGCCTACGTCCCGGCCGACCCGGCCTACCCGGCGGCCCGGGTCACCGCCATGGGTGAGGCCTCCGCGGCCATGGTGACACTCAGCGAGCTGCCGGACCTCGCCGGGCTGCCGGCTTCCGCGCCGGTGCGGGTGGACGATCTGGACCGGCTGGCCTATGTCATCTTCACCTCTGGCTCCACCGGTGTCCCCAAGGGTGTCGAGGTCACCCACCGTGGTCTGGTCAACCACGTGGCCTGGGCGGCCCGCGAACTCGCCGCGCGCGGCACCGGAGGTGCCCCGCTGTTCTCCTCGGTCGCGTTCGACCTGGTCGTGCCCAACCTGTGGGCGCCTCTCGTGACCGGACAGGCCGTGCACACGGTGGGGCAGGACGTCACCCTGGCCGATCTGGGCGAGCACCTGGTCGCCTCGGGGCCGTACAGCTTCGTCAAGCTGACCCCGGGCCACCTCGACGTCCTTTCCCAGCAGCTCACCGTCGAGCAGGCGGCCGCGCTGGCGCCGGTGCTGGTGATGGCGGGCGAGGCCTTCACCCGCGCCACCCTCGAGCGCTGGCGCGCGCTCGCCCCGGACACGGAGCTGATCAACGAGTACGGTCCCACCGAGGCGTCCGTCGGCTCCACGGTCTTCCCGGTTCCGGACGACACCGAGGCCGACGTCCTGCCGATCGGGCGTCCGTTGCCGAACATGCGGACGTACGTGCTGGATACGGGGATGCATCCGGTCCCGGTGGGTGTGCCGGGTGAGCTGTATGTCGGCGGCACGGGTGTGGCGCGTGGGTACGCGGGCCGCCCCGACCTGACCGCGGAACGCTTCCTGCCCGACCCGTACG
>NZ_JACTVI010000005.1:207051-229868 GCF_014495685.1 Streptomyces sp. TRM68367
GCCGTCCTTACCGAACACCCCGCAGTCCGCGAGGCGTTCCTCACCGTCCACGAGGGCGCGCTGACCGCGTACTATGCGCCGGCCGATGCGGCCGCAGACTCCGTACGCGCCCATCTGGCCTACCGGCTGCCCGAGTACATGCTGCCCGGGACTCTGATCGCTCTGGACGCCCTGCCGCTGAACGCCAACGGCAAGGTCGACCGGCGCGCCCTGCCCGCCCCGGACGCCGCCGCGGCCGTGGACGACGACTATGTCGCGCCGCGCACGATGACCGAGGAGCGGATCGCCGACATATGGGCCCAGGTGCTGGGGCGGGAACGGGTCGGTGTCGAGGACGGCTTCTTCGAGATCGGCGGCCACTCCATCCGTGCCGTCGCGCTCGTCGGCGCGCTGCGCGCGGCCGGATTCGACATCGGGGTCAGGGACGTCTTCGAGCACCGCACGGTCGCCGAGCTGAGCGAGTTCCTCACCGGTCGCCCCGCGCGCACGGAGGTGGACGTGCTCGTCGAGCGGTTCGCGCTGATCGGAGCCGAGGACCGGCAGGCGCTCCCGGGCGACGCTGTGGACGCCTACCCGCTGACGCAGGTGCAGCTCGGCATGGTTCTGGAGATGCTGGCGGACGACACCGGGCACGCCTACCACAACGTCTCCTCGTTCCGGATCAGCGAGCCGGAGCCGTTCTCGGAGCGGGCGCTGCGCGTCGCCGCCGCCGTGGTCGCGGCCCGCCACGAGATGCTGCGCACCTCCTTCCACCTCGACGGCTACACACAGCCGCTCCAGGTGGTGCACGCCGAGGCCGCCGTCCCGGTGGCCGTGCACGACCTGAGGGGGCTGGGCGAAGCTCAACGGCGCGCTGCCGTCGAGAAGTTCGTCGCCCGCGAGCGCGCCGAGCTGTTCGACCTGGAACGGGCACCACTGCTGCGGATGACCGCCCACGTCGAGGACGACGGCTGGCGCCTCGGGCTGACCGTCTGCCACGCCATCACCGAGGGCTGGAGCCACCGGGCACTGCTGATGGAGCTGCTCGACGAGTACCGTCGGGTGCGTGACGGCGGGGAACCGTCCGAGGTGCCCGCGCCGCCCGTGCGCTACGCCGATTTCGTCGCCGCCGAACTGCGCTCGCTGGAGTCGGAGCAGGACCGGGCGTACTGGCGGCAGGTCACGAGCGGCTACGCGCGCTTCTCCCTGCCGACGGCCTGGGCCGGCGACCGCACCGCCGAACGAGAGCACTACCGGGTCGCCGTGGAGCTCGGCCCCTACGAGTCCGGGCTGCGCGCGCTGGCCGCCCGGGCCCGCGTCTCGGTCAAGAGCGTGCTGCTGGCCGCCCACCTGAAGGTGCTCAGCCTCCTCACCGAGGAGAGCCGGTTCCACTCGGGCCTGGTGTTCAGTGCCCGCCCCGAGGCGTCGGGCGCCGACCGGGTGTACGGCATGTACCTCAACACCCTGCCGTTCGCCTTCGACGCAGACCGTGACCGTACCTGGGAGGAGCTGGTCCGCGAGATCTTCGCGCACGAGGCGGGCATGTGGGAGCACCGTCGGCACCCGATGCCGGCGATCCAGCACGACGCGGGAGTGGAGCGCCTGCTCGACGTCCGCTTCAGCTACCAGGACTTCGACCACGTCGACACCGAGCGCGTCGACCTGGCCGAGAGCTCCGGCGAGGGCGCGACCGAGTTCGACCTCGCGGTGTCGGCGGTCTCCGGCTACCTGCTGATGGCCACGCACACTCACGCGCTGTCCCGCGAGAACGCGGACCGGCTCACCGCGCTGTACGCGGCGGTCCTGGCCGCCATGACCGCGGACCCGACCGGCGACGCCCGCCTGGTGCCGCTGCCGGCCGAGGAAGTCGAGCGGCAGCTGGTGACCTGGAACGACACCGCGCACAAGGCCGAGACCGCCTCCGTGCTCCAGCTGTTCGAGGCGCAGGCCGCCCGCGTCCCCCACGCCCCGGCGGTGACCCTCGGGACGGAGACGGTGACGTACGCCGAACTGGATGCGCAGGCCAACCGGCTGGCGCACGCCCTGCGGGAGCGCGGCGTCGACGCTGAAGCGCGCGTCGCGGTCCAGCTGGACCGGGGCCCCTCCCTGATCGCGGCGCTACTCGCGGTGTGGAAGGCGGGCGGCACGTATGTGCCGGTCGACCCGTCCTACCCGGCGGAGCGCGTCGCCTCCATCGTGGCGACCTCGGGTGCTCGGGTGGCGCTCACCTCCGAGGCGTACGCCGGCCGGTTCGGCTCCGCCCAGGTGCTGCTCGCCGACGCGGACGTCAGCGCGTGGCCCGCGACCGCGCCGGTGCGGGTGGACGATCTGGACCGGCTGGCGTATGTCATCTTCACGTCTGGCTCCACCGGTGTTCCCAAGGGTGTCGAGGTCACACACCGTGGTCTGGTCAACCATGTGGCCTGGGCGGCCCGCGAACTCGCCGCGCGCGGCACCGGAGGTGCCCCGCTGTTCTCCTCGGTCGCGTTCGACCTGGTCGTGCCCAACCTGTGGGCGCCGCTGGTCACCGGCCAGCGGGTGTTCGCGGTACCGCAGGACACCGAGCCCGGGCAACTCGGCCGTGCGCTGCTGGCCGAGGCGCCGTACAGCTTCGTCAAGCTGACCCCGGGGCACCTGGAGCTGCTCGCCGAGCAGCTCACCACCGAGCAGGCGGAAGAGCTGGCGGCGGTGATGGTGGTGGCGGGCGAGGCGCTGCCCGGCACCACGGCGGACCGGTCGCTGGACATCCTCGGCCCCGGGCGCCTGATCAACGAGTACGGCCCGACCGAGGCGTCCGTCGGCTCCACGGTCTTCCCGGTGACGGAGCCGGTCGGCCGCGAGGTGGTCCCGATCGGGCGTCCGTTGCCGAACATGCGGACGTACGTGCTGGATACGGGGATGCATCCGGTCCCGGTGGGTGTGCCGGGCGAGCTGTATGTCGGCGGCACGGGTGTGGCGCGTGGGTACGCGGGCCGCCCCGACCTGACCGCGGAACGCTTCCTGCCCGACCCGTACGGTGATGAGCCGGGTGCCCGTGTGTACCGCACCGGCGACCTGGTCCGTCAACTCCCGGACGGCGCCATCGAGTTCCTCGGCCGTATCGACGACCAGGTCAAGATCCGCGGCTACCGCGTCGAACTCGGCGAGATCCAGACCGTGCTCACCCAACACCCCGCAGTCCGCGAGGCGTTCCTCACCGTCCACGAGCCGGTGCCCGGCGACCGCCGCCTGGTGGCGTACTGGACGGCGGCGGGCGAGGCGACGCCGGCGCCCGAGGCCATGGCCGAGCACTGCGCGGTGCACCTGCCCGACTACATGGTGCCCGCAGCCTTCGTGGCCCTGGACGCCCTGCCGCTGAACGCCAACGGCAAGGTCGACCGGCGCGCCCTGCCGGTGCCCGACCGGGGTGCGCTGCGCACCGGCACGGACCATGTGCCACCGCGCACGCCGACGGAGAAGGCGCTGGCCGCCATCTGGTCCGAGGTCCTCGGCGTCGAGCAGATCGGCATCCACGACCGCTTCTTCGACCTCGGCGGCCACTCTCTGCTCATGATCAAAGTCCTGGCCGCGGCCCGCGCCGCCGGCCTGGCGGTCTCGATCTACCGCATGTACCAGCACGACACCCTGATCGACCTGGCGGCGGCGGTGGACGCGGACACGGCCGCCGCGAACGGCGGGCACGGCACGGCCCCGGCCGCGTCCAGGGACGCAAGCCCGGCGGACGCGGACGCCGTTCGGCCGCAGGCCGTGGCCTCAGGCACCGTCGAGGTGCCCGCCGAGTTGCTGGCGCATCTGCTCCGGCAGGCCGACGGAGACGGCCCGGAGCAGACGAGCGAGGCGGTGACGCAAGCCGCCGCGCTGCTCGCCACCGCGCCGCGGGACCAGGCCCCCACTGCGACGGGTGGACTCGTCGAGGACATCGACGCCGTCATGACCGAGCATCACGTGCCCGGTGTCGCGCTCGCCGTCATCCGCGACGGCGCCGTGGCGGCCGTCGAGGGCCACGGCGTGCTGGCGGCCAGCAGCGACGCGCCGGTGACGGATCGGACGCTGTTCCAGGTCGGCTCCCTCAGCAAGCACGTCACCGCGCTGGGTGTGCTGTGCCTGGTGGACCGGGGAATCGTCGAGCTGGACGTCGACATCGAGGACTACCTGAGCTCCTGGCACCTCGAGGAGACACCGGACACTCCGGGTCGTGTCACCCTGCGGATGCTGCTCGGACACCGCGCCGGGCTCGCCCAGTACCGCGGCTTCAGATGCCGTCCCGGCGAGCCGGTACCGAGCCTGCTCGACCTGCTGGAGGGCAGGCCACCGGTCACCACCCCGCGGGTGCGCCGCGAGCTGCCGCCAGGGGAGGTGTTCCGCAAGAGCAGCACCCACTACTGGGTGGTCCAGCAGGTGCTGGAGGACGTCACAGGTGAGCCGTTCGAGTCACTGATGCGGCGCCTGGTGCTGGACCCGCTCGGCCTCGCCGACAGCAACTTCGACCAGGGCCACCCGCACACCGCCGGCCTGCCCGTGGCCCTCGGCCACGACGCCCACGGCGTCCCGCTCAAGGGCGGCTGGCGCGCACGCGCCCACCTTGCCGCTGCGGGGCTGTGGACAACGGCGGCGGACACGGCCCGGTTCGTGGTCGCGGTGCGGGACGCTCTTCTCGGTGCCCCGGGCGCACTGATCCCTCAGGCCCTGGCCCGGGAGCTGCTGGCGGGCGAGACCGGCACGTTCTACGGGCTCGGGACCATCGTCGACGACAGCGGCGACGACCTGGAGTTCGGGCATGGCGGCGAGCCCTCGGGCTACCGGAACATGGCGATCAGCCTCCTGCACGGCGGCACCGGATTCGTCGCCCTGACCAATGCCGACTCCGGCATGACCGTTGTCAAGCACCTGGCAGCCGAACTCGGCCGTACCCATGCCGGTTTCGGCAGCGGCCGCCTGGCCTCCGACTGGCGCACCGCCGAGGGCGGCGACGGGCTCCCGGCGGTCCTCATCCCCGCCGTCACCGACGAGGAACAGGCATGACCCCGCTCCCCGCACGGACCGTACCGGGAGCGGACCGCACCGCCCATCGCCTATCGGCCGGCCCGCACCTCTGCAAGAAATCGGCCCGCCCCTACCCCTGAAGGAAGAGGAGGACTCCGTGGCATCCGTACGGCATCTGATCTCCATCGACGACCTTGACGACGCGGATCTGCAGGCCCTGGTCGTCCGGGGGGCAGATTTCTCGGCCGGCACCGCAGGCCACCTCACTCCGCTCGCCGGGGATGTCGTGGGCGTTTACTTCAGCAAGACCTCCACCCGTACCCGCACCGCCTTCTCCAGCGGCGCACTGCGTCTGGGCGCGCAGATCATCGCGTACGGCCCCGACGACCTTCAGCTCAACACCGGTGAGACCAGCGAGGACACCGGCCGAGTGATGTCCCGCATGCTCGACGTCCTGGTCGCCCGCACCGCGGGCGACCCCGCGGAGATGCGCGCTTGGGCCGCCCAGAGCCGGATGGCCGTGATCAACGCGATGAGCGCCGACGAGCACCCCACCCAGGCACTCACCGACTTGACCACGATGCGCAGGCAGTTCGGCCGGGTCGAGGGGTTGCGCGTGCTCTACGTGGGCGAGGGCAACAACACCGCCTCCGCGCTGTCCCTCGCCCTGACCCGCTTCCCCAGCGTCGAGTTCGAACTGCGCACTCCGCCCGGCTACGGCCTGGCCCCCTGCTACCGCGAGCGTGCAGCCGAGCAGGCCGCACGGTATGGGGCGGTGTTCCGCGAGTGCCATCACATGAACGAGCTGCCCGCCGACCTGGACGTCGTCTACACCACGCGCTGGCAGACCACCGGCACCAGTAAACCCGACCCGGACTGGCGCACGGCCTTCGCCCCGTTCCAGGTGACCGAGGCGCTCTGGGAGACCAGTCCCAAGGCCGTCTTCATGCACGACCTGCCCGCGCACCGGGGCGACGAGGTCACCGCCGAGGTCCTCGACGGCCCCGCGAGCATCGCCTTCGCGCAGGCCGAGAACAAGATGCACAGTGCGATGGCGGTCCTGGAGTGGTGCCGGGCATGACACTCGTCGAGGACGCCGAGACCGGCGGCGGGCCCGCCGCCGACTCCACGACGGCCGAGGAGGCGGGCCCGGACCGTCCGCTGCGCCGCAACCGGGACTTCCTCCTGCTGTGGTCGGGGGCCAGTCTGTCCTTCCTCGCCGCCCGGGTCACGGCAGTCGCCTACCCGCTGATCGTGCTGTGGCACACCGGCTCCCCGCTGGCCATGTCCGTGGTGTCCACGGCGGCGCTGCTGCCGCTGCTGCTGGTGCAGTTGCCGGCCGGCGCGCTGGTGGACCGCTGGGACCGGCGGCGGCTGATGCTGGTGTGCGAGGCGGGCCGGCTGGTCGCGGTGGGCAGCGTCGCGCTCGCCCTCGCAGCGGGCCGGATGACGGTGGCGCACCTGGCGGCCTCGGCCTTCGTCGAGGCGTCCCTTGCGGTGTTCTACCGGCTTGCCGAACGCGGCGCCGTACGCAACCTCGTGCATCCGGCGCACCTGCCCACCGCTCTCGCGCAGAACGAGGCGCGCGGACGGGCAGCCGGGCTGCTCGGCCAGCCCGGCGGGGTGCTGTTGCAGTCGGCGGCCCGCTGGCTGCCGTTCGGATTCGGCGCGCTCGGCTATCTGGTCTCGCTCCTCTCTCTGCTGCTGATCCACAAGGACTTCCAGCAGGAACGCGCCGACCGCACCGGCCGGCGCCGGATGGTGACGGAGGTCGCGGAGGGGATGCGCTGGCTATGGCGGCAGCGGTTCCTGCGCGCGGCGCTCGGGTACGTCGCCGGCACCAACGTGCTGTTCCAGATGCTGGCACTCGCCCTGATCCTGCGGATCAAGGAGGCAGGGCTGCCCTCGGCGACCCTCGCCGTCGTCGTGGGCATCGGCGGCGTCGGCGGCCTGTGCGGAGCACTCGCGGGGGGTTGGATTCAGCGCCGGATGCGCCAGCGCACGCTACTCATCGGCGGGGCCGTGGCCTGGGCGCTGCTGATCGGCGCCATGGGCTTCACCAGCGAGCCGGTGCTGCTGGGCGCGCTGTACGCCGGCACCGGGTTCGTCGGCGCGGTGTTCAACGTCGGTGCGTCCGTCTACCAGGTCCGCACCACCCCCGACGCGCTCCAGGGTCGGGTCGCCGCGACGGCCGGAATCATCGGCTCCGGGACCAACGCACTCGGCTCGTTCGCGGCAGGCCTGCTCCTCGCGGCCTGGGGCGCCAAGACCACCGTCCGTGCGATCGCCGCCGCCATGGTTGTACTGGCCCTGTTCGCCGTTCTGGCGCCAGATTTGAAGGGAGAGATCACCGATGACGGGACCGACACGGACACCGGCCGTGCCACGGGTGGCTGACCGGTCCGGGTGGGGGGACCCGTGGCTCAGGACTTACCCGGCCGCGTCCGGCCGGGCGCCCCGGGTTCGGCTGGTGTGCTTCCCGCACGCGGGGGGAACCGCCCAGCTCTTCCACGGCTGGGCGGCACGGCTGCCCAAGGACGTGGAACTGCTCGCAGTCCGCTACCCGGGCCGTCAGGAGCGGCTGTCCGAGCCGTTCGCCGAGGACATGGCCGAGCTCGCCGACGCCATCACCGCCGCACTGCTGCCCCGCCTCGACCGCCCGCTCGCCCTGTTCGGGCACAGCATGGGCTCGACCGCCGCCTACGAGACCACCCTGCGGTTGGAGTCCCGGCACGGGGTCGTGCCGCGCCGACTGATCGTTTCGGCCCGCTCGGCGCCCCATCGGATCCGCCGCACGGGCCTGCACCTGCGCGGCGACGACGAACTGCTCGCCGATGTACGCCGACTGGGCTCGCTGGGCTCGGAGGTGTACGACATCCCCGAGCTGCGCGAACTGCTGCTGCCCGCGCTGCGCGCCGACTACCGGCTTGTCGAGAACTACCGCCCCGCGTCCCCGCCCATGCCGACGCGGGCCCCGATCACCTCGTGTCTCGGGCTCCAGGACCCCGGCTGCGGCCCCGACTCCGTACTGGCCTGGTCCGAGCTGACCCGGGCCGATGGCTTCGCCCTGCGCACCTACCCGGGCGACCACTTCTACCTCGCCCCCCGGGAGGCGGAGCTGGTCGCCGACATCACCAAGGATCTGGAGGCATGAACCGATGACACAGACCGATATCTGGATCCCGCTGGAGATCGAGGCCGAGTTCGGTGGTGACGCCGGCGAACTCGTCGCCCGTCTCAAGGACATGGGGCCGCAGGAGCTGACCCGGCTGCTGACGGAGGAGAAGGGCCTGGTCTTCCGCGGCTTCGGGGTCACCCCCGACCACCTGGACGAGGTGCTGGACCTGCTGCTGCCCAACCGGCTCGCCTATGTGCACGGCAACTCGCCGCGCACCAAGGTCGGCAGCAACGTCTACACCTCGACCGAGTACCCGCAGGAGTTCACCATCTCGATGCACAACGAGATGAGCTACGCCCACGCCTGGCCGGCCCGCCTCGCCTTCTACTGCCAGATCCAGCCGGGCAGCGGCGGCGCCACCCCAGTGGTGGACGCGGCGCTGTGGCTGAACTCCCTGGACGCCGAGGTGCGCGAGGCCTTCGCAGGCGGCGTGCGCTATGTGCAGAACCTGCACGACGGCTACGGCCTGGGCAAGAGCTGGCAGGACACCTTCGAGACGACCAGCCGCGCGGACGTGGAGGCGTTCCTCGACCCGACCGGCGCCACCTGGGAGTGGCGGGCCGACGGCGGGCTGCGCGTCTCCTCGGTGCGCCCGGCCACCACCCGCCATCCGGTCACCGGCACGGAGGTGTGGTTCAACCAATCCGACCAGTGGCACCCGGCCGGCCTCGGCGACGACACCGCGGCCGCCCTGGCACAGATTATGCCCGAGGACGACCTGCCACAGAACGTCACCTTCGCCGACGGCAGCCCCATCCCGGCCACGTACGTCGAGCAGATCCGCGACCGCGGCCTGGAGCACGCCGTCGACGTCGACTGGCGCACCGGGGACCTGCTGGTGATCGACAACGTCCTGCTGGCCCATGGCCGCCGCCCCTTCACCGGCGAGCGCCGGGTCCTGGTCGCGATGTCGGACTGAGGCGATATGACCACCGCATACGAACGGCTCAGGGACCGCAACGCGGTCCACATCTGGCGGGGCCGGGCCCCCGACGCGCTCGCACCGGGCGACACCGACCTGCTGTCGGAGGAAGAACGGCACAAGGTCCGCCGTCTGCCGGACCCGGCCGCGGTGCGCTACGCGGCCGCGCACGCGGCGCTGCGCCGGGTGGTCTCCCACTACCTCGCCGTGCCGCCGCGCGAGGTGGTCCTCGGCAGACGTCCATGCCCACGCTGTGCCTACCTGCGGCACGGCCGGCCCCGGATCGAGTGGCCGCCCACCGGCCTCGAGTTCAACCTCTCGCGCTCCGGACCGCACTGGCTGCTCGCCGTGGTCGCCGGTCATCGGGTCGGCGTCGACCTGGAAGGCGACCGCAGCCTGGACGTCGACGGCGCGTCCGAGCTCGTGATGAGCGCCCCGGAGCTGGCACATGTCTGCTCCCGGCCCGACGAGAGCGCGCGCACCCGCGCCTTCTTCCGCTGCTGGACCCGGAAGGAAGCGGTGGTGAAGGCGATCGGCGTCGGCATCATCACGGATCTGAGGGCAGTCGACGTACAGCCCCGCCAGGACGGCCCGGTGCTGGTCGACCACACCGAACCGAACAGCCCCGACACGTGGCTGGTGCAGGACCTGCCGATGGCCGATGGGCTGTTCGCGGCGCTGGCCCGGGAGGCGGGCGCCGCCGGTCCCGTAGAGATCCACCGGTACGAGGAACTGGTTCCCAGCAGGGAGACGGGAGTGCTGGTCGCATGACCGCAATCGAATTCACCGCAGAGCCGGGCACCCTGGTGCACGAGTACATTGCCGCTCACCGCGAGAAGCTGCGGACGGTCCTCGGCGAGAGCGGGGCGATCCTGCTGCGCGGCTTCGAGGTCGGAGGCGTCGACGGGTTCGAAGGCGTGGTGCGCGCCTTCTCCGGCAGTGCCCCGCTGCGCTACGCCGAGCGTTCCTCGCCGCGCTCCACCATCAAGGGACAGGTCTACACGTCGACGGACTACCCGGCCGACGAGGAGATCTTCCTGCACAACGAGAACTCGTACCAGGCGACCTGGCCGAACACCCTGTACTTCTACTGCATCGAGCCCGCGCACTCGCTGGGTGCCACCCCGCTCGCCGACATCCGCGAGGTCTACCGGCGCATCGACCCCGGGGTCCGAGAGAAGTTCGAGCGCAGAGGCTGGCAGGTCGTCCGCAACTTCCACGCCGAGTTCGGCGTGCCGTGGCAGGAGGCGTTCGGAACGCAGGACCGGGCCGCCGTCGAGGAGTACTGCCGCGGCAAGGGCATCGAACCGCACTGGCGCCCGGACGGCGGACTGCGTACCACCGCCGTACGCCGGGCCGTGCACACCCACCCCGCGAGCGGCAGCCGCGTCTGGTTCAACCACGCCACGTTCTTCCACGTCACCACGCTCGCCCCGGAGGTCCAGGAGGGCCTGCGGGAGATCTACGCCGAGGAGGACCTGCCCACCAATACGTACTACGGCGATGGCGGCCGCATCCCCGACGAGGTGATGGACCATCTGCGGGCCGCCTACCGGGCCGCGTCCACCCGCTTCGACTGGCAGCGCGACGACGTGCTCGTCGTCGACAACATGCTGGCCGCGCACGGCCGCGAACCGTTCACCGGCCCCCGCAAGGTGGCCGTCGCCATGGCCGAACCATGGGACGAATGAGAGCCGGTACGCACGACATGGCAGCGGACGGCACGGCCCCTCTCCGGAATCGAGACTTCCACGAACGGCAGGACCAGCACGAGCGCTAACCGGCGCGGTAACCAGGCAGGCTTCCCACGACCGGAAAAAGAGCGGCAAAATCCTCGTCCTGGCGCAGCACCGTCAGTTGGTTCCGAACCCTGATCGTCAGGCTGCCCTTCAAGAAGGCGTCCCGCGCCAACCGCACCGTCTCGCGCGGGATCTCGCCCGCATCCCCCGGCTGCATGGACATCGACACCCTCCCCATACGACATCGTCGGCTCCCAAGACCAAATCGGTCTTGGGAGCCGACGTCACGCGAAATCAACCAACAGCATCTCACCGGAGTGCCGGGCCCACGGTGTGCAAGGACGGTTGCGACCGCCCTCGCACACGGATGTCATCATCCACACATTGCCGCGCATCGGGGCGTACCCGACTCCGCGCCGTGAGCGACACGGACGGAGCTGCACCCAGGCCGGAGCCCCGCCACTTCGACCGGCAGCGCGACGACGTGCTCATCGTCGACAACATGCTCGCCGCGCACGGCCGCGAACCGTTCACCGGCCCCCGGAAGAATCCGGAGGAGAGGACGAAACCCTGTTGCAGACCGACAAAGCAGCCGAACCGCCATACTCCCAGACGATAACGCCGGATCCCCGCCACCGCGGTAGTGCCAGGCCAATGCCTCAGACCACCGCGCCACCCGCAAAGAGCACCCACGCCACCTCACTTGGGCAAGGCCGACGGCGGGGACGCCTCCCAAGGGCGTCCCCGCCGTCGTGCGTCCGCGCCGCGGCCACGAGGGTGCCGCGCGACGCGGAGGCGGCACCGGACAGAACGGGGGAACAACCGCTCGGCGCCGGGTCAGAAGGTCACTCCGGTGTGCCCGCCAGCTCCACCGCCCTGCGGCGCAGGGAGAGGCCGGCCGGAGCGACCGCCGAGATCACGGCAAGCACCGCGCAGGCGCCCATGGCCGCCGCGAGCGTCGCCCACGGGATCTCGATGGACGTCCACACCGAGAGCAGGCCCAGCGCGCTCCACATGCCCACCAGGTTGAGCCCGGCGACCAGCGCTCCCAGCAGTCCGCCGACCATGACCACCATCAGCGCCTCGGCGCCCACCAGCCGCAGCACCTGCCGCCTGGTGGCGCCGGCCAGCCGCAGCACAGCCAGCTCGCGGACCCGGTCGGAGGTCGCCATGACCATCGTGTTGGCCAGTGAGATGCCGGTGTAGAGGAGGGCGATCCCGAGGACGAGGAAGAAGCCCATCCGGGTCGTCCGGTTGGTCTCGGGGTACGTCGCACGCACCCAGGCGTCCCTGGTGAGGACCTCCCCGCCCGACGCGCGCACCGCCTGACGCAGACCGGCGGCCACGGTGCCCGCGTCAGCACCGTCCGCGAGGCGTACGTCGACCCGGTCGACGGGCGCCGCGGGGGCGTTGCGCGGGGTGACGTAGACGCCATTGTTGCCGGTGCCGATGGTCATGACCGCGGCGATCTTCAGGGACTTCCTCGTGCCGTCACCGAGCCACACGTCCACCCGCTCGCCCACGGTGTGCTTCTCCCACTCCTCGTTGACGATGATCGAGTCGTCGTCCAGGTCGCTCACCTTCCCCGCGGCGAGCGGGAGACGGGCCGTTGCCGCGAGCGGTTCCGGCTCGACGGCCCTGGCATCGGACCTGATGAGCGCCACGCCGTCCTCCAGGACGTACACGGCGCTCGACGAGCTCGCCGAGACCTCGACACCGGACACGGCCCGAAGCCGCTGCAACGTCGCCTCGTCGAAGCCGGCGTCGCCCGCCGGAGTGACCACGAAGTCGGCGGCCGTCTGCTCGCGCACCTCGGTGGCCTTCGCCTCGTTGAGGGTGGCGGTGGCGCCCAACAGCGAGCCCGCCAGCGCGACCGTGACCAGCACGGGCGCCGCGACGGCGGCGGTACGGCGCACCCCGGCTGCGGCGTTCTCCCGCACCAGCATCCCGCCGGCGCCGGGCAGTTGGGCCGGCAGCCAGGCGATCAGCCGGGCCAGTGGCCGCACCAGCACCGGCGCGAGCAGCGCGACTGCGGTGATCAGCAGCATGGGCCGGCTCACATAGGTCTTGCGCTGCAGCAGGTCGCCCGGGTTCGTCACCAGGGCCAGGGCCAGCGTCACCGCGGCGGTGATCAGCAGGGCCGCGCCGAACAGCCAGCGGCCCCATGTCATCGGCCGGGTGTCCACGGATGCCTCCCGCAGAGCCTCGGTGGGACCGGTGCGACCCGCCCGCCAGGACGCGGCCAGCACGCCGCACAGGGCCACGAACAGGCCCGTCCAGAACGCCATGTGATAGGGCCAGGTGTAGTCCCCGATGGTGAACCAACGGGGCGCAAGGCTCTCGTCGACCGCCCACTCGGCGAGCTTCGGAGCCCCATAGGAACCGAGCACACAGCCGGCGGCCGAGGCGAGCACACCGACCACGAGCGCCTCGGAGACGACCATGCGGCGGATCTGCCCCGGGGTCGCCCCGGCGGTGCGCAGCAGTCCGAACTCGCGGCGCCGCTGGGCCACCGCGAACGCGAAGGTCGAGGCCACCACGAACACCGACACGAATCCGGTGACGCCGCCGGCCGTGCCGAACATGGCGTTCATTGCGGTGAGGGCCTCGCTGTCCCGGTCGGGGTCGGCGTCGGCGTACCGGCGCGCGTCCCCGGTGAGGACCTGGACGCCCTCGCTGCCGCGCACCGCCCCGCGCACGGCCGCCGCATCGGCGTCGACCACGAGCTGGAGGCTGCGCGGCGACAGTTCGGCGGCGCGGGCGTCGGTGTAGAACACGGCGTTCTCGAAGCCGAGTCCGGCCACGGTGCCGACGACGCGCACCGTGCCGCCGTCGGTCCGCACCCGGGTGCCCGGACGGGCCCAGTCACCGCTGACGACGACCTCGTCCGCGGCCTCGGGCGCGCGTCCCGCGTCGAGCTCGTACGGCGCGAAGGCCGCGGTGGACCAGGGGTGGCCCACGAGATCGGCGGGCCCGCCCTCGGCGCGCACGGCGAACGACCGGTCCTCGACGACGGTCCCGAGGTCGCGCAGCTTCGCGATCGCGTCGGCGGGCACGGCACGCGGCTGCGCGAGCTTCTGGGTGCGGTCGCCGATCGAGGTGGGCACCTCGAGGGTGTCCTGGCCCTTGACGACGACCGGCGCGGCGGCGAACCGCTCCGGTCCCCGGTCAGGTGCGTCCAGTGAGGACGCCAGGGCCAGCCCCATCACGGCGATCAGCGCCACGCCCAGGGAGAGGGCGACGAAACTGCCGACGAAGGTGACCCAGCGGGTGCGCAGGGTGCGCAGCGTGGTGCTCAGCACGGCGCCGCCTCGAGCTTGGTCATGCGCGCCGCGATGTCCTCGGCGGAGGCGCCGATCAGCTCACCGTTGACACGGCCGTCGACGAGGAAGACGACGCGGTCGGCGTAGGAGGCGGCGACGGGGTCGTGGGTGACCATGATGATCGTCTGGCCGTCCTGGTCGACCATGCCGCGCAGCAGGGTCAGCACCTCGCGGCTGGTCTGTGAGTCGAGCGCGCCGGTCGGTTCGTCGCCGAACAGCACTTCGGGGCGGGTGATCAGGGCGCGGGCCAGGGCAACCCGCTGCTGCTGGCCGCCGGACATCTCCGTCGGGCGGTGCCGCGCCCGGTCGCCTAGTCCGACCTGGTCGAGCACCTCGCTCACCTGGGCCTTCTTCGGACGACGGCCGGCCAGCCGCAGCGGCAGGGCCACGTTCTGCTCGGCGGTCAGCGAGGGCAGCAGGTTGAACGCCTGGAACACAAAGCCGATGCGCTCGCGGCGCAGCAGGGTCAGCTTGGTCTCGCTCAGCGTGGTCAGCTCCGTGTCCCCCACGGTGACCGAGCCCGACGTGGGCCGGTCCAGGCCCGCGGCGCACTGCAGCAGGGTCGACTTGCCGGACCCGGAGGGGCCCATCACGGCGGTGAAGGTCCCCCTCGGGAAGGCGAGCGATACCTGGTCGAGGGCGGTGATGGACGTGCCGCCCGAGCCGTACCGCCGGGTTACGGAGCGCAATCGGATCGCATCGTTGCTCATGTGTTCCAACTCGTGTCGGTGTCGGTCCTCCCGCGACTTGGGCGGGACGGAAACTTCGGGGAACGGCGCAGTACCGGCCGTTCTCGGGGCGGCCCGGTCACCCGGGCCCGGCCGGGCCCATGACGTAACCGATCAGGACGAAGGCAGGTGCCCAGACCGCGCTGCTGAGCACGGACCAGAGCAGATAGCGGCGCAGCGGCATCCTGGTCGCCCCGCAAAGGGTCGGTACGAGGGTGCGCAGGACGGCGGTGAAACGGCCCACGAACACCGCGCCGCCGCCCTGACGCTCGATCAGCCCCAGGGCGTGCTCGGTGAACCGGCGGTGACGGGAACGGCTCGTCATCCGGGCCATCAGCCGCTCCTTCCAGCGGCTTCCGATGGCGTACCCGGCCAGGTTGCCCAGCACCGCGCCGACGAGCGCGGTCAGCAGTGCCGCCTCGACCGTGACGTGCCCGTGCCAGGCAAGCACCCCGCTCAGCACCACCGCGGTCTGACCGGGCAGCAACGCGCCGACGACCGGGAGCGCCGCCTCCAGAGCGGGCAGCAGCAGCACTGCGGCGAGGATGCCGAAGCTGCCGTGCACCAGCGTCTGCTCTGCCAGCCATGCCGTCATCGGGCGCCGCCTCCCTCGTCTCCGTGCTTTCTCCACGAAACCGCGGGGAACCCTGGCGACGCACTGCGGCAGGGACGAGACTTGAGGTAGTGCCAAACCTACCCCCGGCGTCGGGCCCGGCTCACCCCTGGCCGCAGCCACTGGGGCAGCACCCTCATGGGAGGCGACGCCGCTCAGCCCGCCCGCAGCAACCCCTCCTCCGAAGGGAAATCCTCCAGGCTCGCCGTGGCGAGACGGAGCAAGGGGTGGAAGCAGTAACAAGGCGCGCCCGTGGCATCGATGCCGCGTGCCTCCAGAAGCGACGCCTCGACCAGCCGTTCCAGGAACTCCTCGGCCGCGTTCTCAGGCAGTCTGAGAAGCACCGCAGCTGCCACCGCGGTGAACTCGCCTCCCGCGCGTACGGCGAGTCGGCGAATCAACTCCCGCTCCGGCAGTGGAGGTTGCCGCAGCGCTGCGGACAGCACCCGCCTCACGTCGAGCGTGCCCACCCGCAACTCCTCGATGCGGGAGGCCGGATCCGCCAGGCGACGCGCGAGCCGCGTAATCGGCCAGTGCGGCCGGGCGACGAGCCGGGCGGCGGCGGCCCGCAGCGCGAGCGGCAGTCGTCCGCAGGCCTCGACGACGGCGTGGGCCGCCTCGGGCTCCGCAGTGGTCCGGTCGGCCCCTGCGATCGCGGAGAGCAGGTCCAGCGACTCGCTGGTCTCCATCGGATCCAGCGCCACGGTCCACGAACCGGGCACCGTGGGGAGCCGGTTGCGGCTCGTCACCAAGACGGCGGCGTCGGTCGTGGCCGGCAGCAGCGGGTCAAGCTGCAGCTCGTTCGTCGCGTCATCCAACAGGATCAGCAGCTTACGGCCCGCCGTCCGGGTCCGGTACCTGTGGACCAGATCCTCCGTCCGGGCGGGCTCGCCGTTCGCGGTCAGCACGTTCTCGGAGGTCTCGCCGAGCGCCCGAAGCAGCGTGACCAGGACCTTACCGCAGTCCGCGACGGTGCCGTCGTCGGCGCGCAGCCGGGCATGCAGTAAGCCGTCCGGGAACTCCCCAGCCACGGTGTGCGCGACCCGTACAGCGAGCGCGGTCTTGCCGACCCCCGGCATCCCGGTGATCAGCAGTCGGCGCGGCTGGAACGCAGCACGCCCGTCCGCCGCCATCGGCGTCAACCGCCTGCACAGCACGTCGAACTCCCGTTCCCGGCCTGTGAAGTCGGTCGGCGCCGGCGGAATCATGACAGGCGGTGCGGTCACTGTTGGCATACCGGACGTCAGGCTCGGCGCGGGCTGCGGGAAGGTGTCCAGCTCTCCGCTCAGCAAGGACTGATAGGCGGCGGTGAGATCAGGCCCGGGGTCCACACCCAGTTCCTCCGCGAGCACCTCGCGCCCCTCGTGATAGGCGCGCAGCGCCTCGGCCTGCCGCCCACTCCGGTACAGCACGGCCATCAGCTGCGCACGCAGTCGCTCCCGCACCGGGAACTCGCTGACGAGCTGGGTGAGTTCGGAGGTGAGCTGTCCGTGCCTGCCGAGGGCGAGGTCCGCCTCGATCCGGTGCTCCAGAGCGCTCATACGCACCTCCTCCAGCTGCGGCAGCTCCGCCTCTGCGAGGTGCGGCGTGACATTGGCCAGCGCCGGTCCCTGCCACAGGTCGAGTGCCTGCCGCAGCGTTTCGGCGGCCTGCGTGAACCGCCGCTCCTCCATCGCACGCCGCCCGAGCCGCTCCAGCCGCTCGAACTCGACGACGTCGACGTGCGCCCCGTCAGCGACCAGCTGGTAGCCGGGCTGGCGGCGGACCAGGTCGACCTCGGGTCCGAGGAGTTTTCTCAGCCTCGATATGTAGGTGTAGATCTGAGCATTCCACGTGGCAGGCGGATCCCACCCCCACAGCAGTTCGCTCAGCCTCCCGTCACTGACCACGCGACCACGGGCGAGCAGCAGCACGGCCAGAACCGTGTGCATTTTGGTGCCCGACAGCGTGATGCGACGCGATCCGTTTCTCGCCTCGATCGGACCGAGAAGCTGGAATTCCACGTAAAACTCCCCCACTTGCCCAACGGCGGCCGAACGAAGGCGGCCACAGCCGGATCAGAACACCGGAACGTCTGTCTTACGACCATTGCTTGCGCCACAAGGTGGCGGAACTGCGCTTTCTTGTTGGCGGCAGCCTGCGGTGGCGAGCCCCTGCAGTCCCCGCCGCGTAGCCTCCGGGTCCGGTACGGGGGTGGGGCTGGCCCTACCCCCGATCCGCGCCCTGGACCGATGGCATCGGACGGGTTCGCCCACCTACGGTGATCCCCATGCACCCTCGGAATGTGTGGCAGGCCATGTCCCGGCCAGGCTTCCTGCTGTCGGCCTGGCCCTGGCGCTCCGTCGCGTATCTGCTCACCGGCGCGGTGACCGGCGCCAGCGCCCTGGTGGCGATCGTGACGGCGGCGGCTGTCTGCGGGGCGCTCGCCATCGTCCTGGTGGGGCTGCCCCTGCTCGTCGTGGTCGCTCTCAGCGGAATCCCGGTGGCCTGGGTGGAGCGGCACAGACTGCGCGTGATCGACCGCGATCCGGCGGCCGGCCAGCACCAGGAGCCGGCCGCACCGGGGTTGTGGACCTGGCTGACCACCCGGCTGCGCGAGCAGGCGACCTGGCGGGAGTTCGGACACGCGCTGTTGTTCGCCGGGCTGCTGTGGCCGGTCGACGCCCTGGTGGTGACGGTCGCCCTGCTCTTCCCGCTGTCCATGGTCGCCGCCCCGTTGATGATGGCCACGGTCGGTGACGGCCACGAGACGAAGGTGCTCAAGCAATGGACGATCACCACATGGCCGACCGCGTTCGGCGTCGCCGTGCTCGGCCTGCTCCTCATGGGCCTGTGCTGCTATGTGCTCGGCATCGCGGCGGGCGCCCGCGCCGAGCTGACCCGGCTGCTGATCGCCTCCCGCGAGGGCGAGCTCGACGCCAAGGTGGTCGAACTGGCCCGCTCCCGCTTCCGTTTGGTGGACGCCTTCGAGGCGGAGCGGCGCCGCATCGAGCGCGATCTGCACGACGGTGCGCAACAGCGGCTGGTGGCCCTGACAATGACCCTCGGTCTGGCCCGGCTGGACGCACCGCCCGGCCCGCTCGCCGACCAACTCACCAAAGCCCACGAGGAAGCGGGCAAGGCGCTCGCGGAGCTGCGCGAGCTCATCCACGGCATCCACCCCAAGATCCTCGCGGACTACGGCCTGGAGGCCGCCGTCGCCGACGCCGCGGACCGCTCCGTGGTCCCCGTCAACGTCGACCTCGAACTGCCAGGACGGCTGCCCCAGGCGGTCGAATCCGCGGCGTACTTCGTCGTCTGTGAGGCGCTCACCAACGTCGCCAAGCACAGCGGGGCCGACCGCGCGCAGGTGAGCGGCGGTCACCGCGACGGCCGCCTGTTCCTCCAGGTGCGCGACGACGGCCGAGGCGGCGCGGACCCCTCGGCGGGCAGCGGACTCACCGGTCTCGTGGACCGGGTATCGGTTCTCGATGGCAGACTTGCCCTGTCCAGTCCACCGGGCGGACCAACCCTGTTACTTGTGGAGTTTCCTTGCGAGTTGACCAAAGCGGCCGACCGCTCCGCGTAGTGCTGGCCGAGGACAGCGTGCTGCTGCGGGAAGGACTCATCGGCCTGCTCAGCCGCTGCGGAAACGAGGTGGTGGCGGCCGTGGGGGACGCGGAGGCGCTGGTCGCTGCGGTCGAGGAGCACGCCCCCGACATCGTGGTGACGGACGTACGCATGCCGCCCGGTTTCCAGGACGAAGGGCTGCACGCGGCGGTGCGACTGCGTGAGAAGCGGCCCACTCTGCCGGTCCTGGTCCTCAGCCAGTACGTGCAGCGGACTTACGCCTCCGAACTCTTGGACTCCGGCGACGGCTCGGGGGTCGGCTACCTGCTCAAGGACCGCGTCGGCCAGGTCGATGAGTTCGTCGACGCACTGCACGAGGTCGCGGACGGCGGGACAGTGGTCGACCCGGAGGTGGTGCGCCAGCTGCTGCGCCGCCGCCGCGATCCGCTGGAGCGGCTCACGCCGCGTGAGCGCGAGGTGCTGGCGCTGATCGCGGAGGGCAAGTCCAACGGCGCAATCGCAAAGGAGCTGGTGGTCTCCGAGGCCGCGATCGGCAAGCACATCAGCAGCATCCTCACCAAGCTGAACCTGCCTCCGACGGATGAGACCCATCGCAGGGTGCTGGCCGTCCTCGCCTATCTGCGGGCCTGACCGGTGGCTTGGGCGTTCCGGGCCACCGTGCAGCCATTGAGAGCAGCCCGAGGCCCTCGCTGCCAAGCCCGATCTCGTGTCCGACCTTTCGATCTCCAAATGCGACACCCCCGTTGACTGAGCTGTACTGACATTTGTGGAGCCCTGAATGCGGTCCTGGCCGTGGTTGACACGACCCGTACTGGTGATGCCTCTCGCGGATGGATGCGCATGGGTGGCAACGCCAGTGCCATCGACGCCCCCTTCGGCACGACGTATGTCCGGCCCCGGCAATCACGCGGCCTCGACCCTCTGTGGCCTGGGCCGACCTGCTTCCTGCAAGAAGCGGGTCGCTCTACAGTGACTGAGCTGGGCAGTTGAGCCGCAAGCCAGCCACCCCGCCAATCACTAAAAGGTGAAACTATCGCCTTCTAGTGATCCGATCAAGTGGTCAGAGTGTCTACGTGAACTATGGAGAACCTGTATGCCCGACCGCGTCTTCGACGGCAGCAAGTTGCGCGATCGCCGCGTGGCCAAGCGCCTGTCGCAGGCCGACCTGGCCGCAGGCTTGAACGTCAAGACGAACGCCGTCTACCGCTGGGAGAACCAGTTGGCCACGCCCCCGCAGGAACGCCTGCCTGCGATCGCCGCCATGGTCGGGGCCGAACTCGACGAGCTCTTTCCGCGGATAGGGCCACCCAACCTCGCCGATCTGCGCTGCGACGCAGGCATGAGGCAGTCGGACACCACCCGCTACACCAATACGGCGTCGCCGATGCCGATCCGCGCAGCCGAGCAGGGAAGGCGAGCACTGTCCGATGAGGCGGTGACGGCGCTGGCTTCCGCCTACAACGTCACCCGTGCAGAACTGCTGGCCGCACAGAGGCGATCGTTCGGTCACGACGTGCCGGCCGTAAAGCCGGAGAAGGCGACGTCGTCGCCACAGGTCGTCAACACCGTCGCCGGGAAGATCAAGTACTTGCAGACGGAGGTCTACGACGGGGCATTGCCCTCGGACGCGGACCTCGCCTCGTCCGGCAACCGTAAGAGTGGCCGGTCTCTTCTGACGGAAGAACTGGTAAGAGACTTGCGCGTGGGTGGACTGCCCACCGCCCCGGACGACGTTCTTGAAGCCCTGGCTTTGGCTTTCGACGTCCCTCCGGTGTTCTTCCGCAGCAGCGATCCGGACATCGGCCGCTTGGTCGTCTCTGCGCGCGCCGTGCACAGCCAGTTCACGGTCATGGCCGCGCGCGGCGGTGAGCAAAGAATTTCGCAGGAAGTGCGGGATCAACTCCGGGACTTCATCAGCGACACCATGGCGGAGATCCTCGGCTCCGATGCGGACGACGTTCCGACGTAGCAATCGCCCCCACCGTCGGTATCTCCTAGCCCACGATCTCCACGTGGACAGTACTGCCGTCGATGAGCGCGCCTAGCGCCGCGTCCCACAGGGGCCTGCGTGACGGTGGGATCTCGTCGGGGGAAATCTCACCAGGTGCGCTGAAGCGGAAGGCTGTGAGCTCGCCTTCATGCAGCACGATCGCCTGCTGCTGCTCAGTGGTGAGCGTTCCGCCGTCGAACACCCAGAAGATGTGCGCGCCGTCCGCGGTGTGCACGTAGGCGGACAGAAGGAGCCGCCCAGGCGTCTGGTCGATGCCGAGTTCCTCCTTGAGCTCACGCCGACATGCCTGTCTGGGCGTCTCGCCCTCGTCGACTCCGCCGCCGGGGAGATTCCAGCCGTCCTTGTATCCGGGCTTGACAATGAGGTACTCACCCTCGCCATTGGCCAGGACGGCCGCAGCCGACATGGTCGGTCGAGCGGGGCTGGCGGCGTTCATCAGTTGCTCCTTGCCTCTGGAGATCAGGCGTAGTGGGTAGTGGTCCTCGCCAGCAGAGTGCGGGCGTCGGAGTTGCGGATGCGGCTGTACGCGGTGGCAACAGCCCGCAGGTGTGGCACTTCGTGCCGTGGGTCGGTACCCGGGTCAAAAGGGTACGGTGCCAGAGTGGCCGACTGGCCGGGAGCCTCAGTCCCTTCGCACAGCAGGGCAGAGCGGATCCACAGCGCCTCGGCCCGGATCTCGCTGCCGTGGAGGTCATCCGGCACACTCCGCGCAAGGTCGCGGGCCCGCTCGACAAGGTCTACTGGAGCTCGTCGCCGTAGTTCGAAAATCACGTCGCGGATATCGACCGTGTAGCGGTTGAGGCGCACGAGCAAGGACACGTCAGGGCTCGCAAACACATCGCGGAAAGTATCGAGGGCCTGGCCGACGAACGGCAGACGCGCGAAGAGCCGGCTGGGCCTGTAGCGAACCACGTCAGGTGCCGCCATTGCCAACTCCCTCCAGAGCCAGTGCAACGAGAGGAGACTGCGGGCCGCCCGGTACCGCTCGGAGCCCGCTCGGCTGACGGGTGCTATGGCGCCGATCCCCCAGAGCAGCGAGAACAGGTAGAGCAGGGAGTCCGTGAGTGCCTCCTGGGCCTGGCTGACGCTGTCGGACACCGTCGTAACAGTGATCACCACCACGAATGCGGTGCGCAGCAGCACGTACAGCACGGCCAGGACCATCGCGCAAGACATAAGGCGCATCCCGATACGGACCGACCGAATCGGGGTCGCTCGGGCTGCGCCGCCCCACTGGACGGCGCAGACCGTGGCGGCCGCACCCATGTATAGGTAGAACAGGCCCATGTAGATCGGCAGTCCTAGGTCGCCCTCGTGGCGCTCCAGGAAGAACAGGGTGCTGGTGTCCGGCGGGTTCAGCAGGAAGAAGAAGGCGGCCGCCATGACGGCGATCGTGCCGACCGAGGCGCGCGCAGCGATCCGGTGGACTGCGGCGGATATGCGCGCGCTGCGTCGCACGTCGGCCTCCGCGTCTGCGTAGACCGCGGTGACGTAGCGGAGCAACACGCAGATTCCGACGATCGCCGTGGCGTGCTTGACCAGGAAGCCGAGATCGGGGATGCCCGTCGCGTCCAGTAGATCGTTGACCATCGTTGTCCGGCACAACCAGCTCACCGCAAGCGCAGCGAAAGCGCCCCACAGTGAGCGCTCGCGACGGCGCCCGTTCAAGGCGGACTTGGCCCTCAGCCTCACGAATTCACGGCACCAGGAGCTTCAGTGACAGCCAGTCACTTCATGGAGGAAGGGTGCTTCCGACCTGCGATGATTCAGC
>NZ_JACTVI010000050.1 GCF_014495685.1 Streptomyces sp. TRM68367
GAGCCGTGCCGCTATGCCTGAACGCGCTGACCAGCAACTTCACCACGCAGCACCTGCCAGGAGACCGATTTGCTGCGGAACCCGGGCCAGCCGATCGAGGTCCCCGAGTACTCGACGACGCGCGAGACCATCAACAGGTGGATCAAGACCTGGGGGAAGGCCAGCTCGAAGGGCAAACTCAGCTACGTCTACCTTCAGAACGCCAGGGGTGAGTACGGCTACTTCGTTCTGAAGGGTCTCCCCGTCTCGTATTGTGCGCTGGGTACACCACCGTCGAAGACGAAATCGAGCAGCTACGGCATGGTCAACGTCCCGCTCCCGGAAATGGACGGCACCTACAGCGACGGGGCCGGGACCTGCAACACCTACTACGGCTTCGACGCCACCACGGGTGCCTACCTGGAGTTCACCATCGGCATGAACCAGAGCTTCTTCCTCTTCGACCAGCCCGCAACGCTGCCGGAGTTCAGCTCCGCGTCCCAGATGGGACCCAGCTCGATCGAGGACGTGGATCCCTGACCGGTCCTTGTCAGCCTGTCGCCTGTCCGCTCTCCGAGCGTGGGAAGGAGACCTCGACCCTGCGGTTCTTCTTGCGGCCGGCTTCCGTCGAGTTGTCGGCGATCGGGTACTGCTCCCCGTATCCGCGTACCTCGTAGGTGATCGCGGAGTCGTTCAGTTCTTGGTCGAGGACCTCCTGTACGGCGTTGGCGCGGCGCTTGGACAGGACGTCGCCGTGTGCTGAGGAGCCGAGGTCGTCGGTGAAGCCGAAGACGCGGATCCTTGTGGCGTTCTGGGTTTTGATCTCCTCGGCGATACCCGAGATCCGTGCCCTCGATTCGGCGCTGAGCTTCGCGCTGTCCTTGCTGAAGAGGACCTCGGCCTGGAGGGCGAACTTGACGTTGGTGTTGGTGTCCTCGCGGCGTTCGTCGCCGGTCTGGTCTTCTACGACCGACTTGATGTCGAGGACTTTGGGGGTGGCCAGGGTGGCGCCCTCGGGGAGTTTGAGGTCCGGGTCGTTCCGGTCCACTTCGACGGGGGCGGTGGCTGTTGCTTCGGTGCCTGGGGGGACGCTTGGGCCGTCGGCGGCGTGGGCGGGGCCGGTGCCGTACAGGTTTGTGGCGACGATGACCGCGGTGGCGGTGAAGGTCAGTGCGAGGCGCACGTTTCGAGCTCGGGCTGGAGCCTGGGTGACGGTCATGGTGCACCTCACCCGGAGATCGTGATGGTTGCGGTGGAGAACGTCGGCAACTGGAAGTTGACCTCGGCGATGTCCGCGGGCGGGGCCGGGAACTGCATGAAGACGGACACGCTGTCTCCGGACTTGAGGATCGACAAACCCGTGGTGGTCAACGGGCGGCCATCCGTGTCGCGCAGCACGTAGTACCGCTTCTTGCCCTTGGAGTCGACGAGCGTGGCGCCTCCCAGAGACCTTCCGTTCCTGATGATCTCCGTCTCGTTGCCGCTCAACGCAGCCGGAATCGGAGCACTCTTGGCCCCGTCGTTCTTCAGGGTGCCGTTCACCGTGACGAAGCCACCGGAGTCACGTTCCGCCGAGGTGATCTGGAGGAGAAGGCCGTCGGAACCCTTCACCTCGGCCAGCGGCTCTGCCGCCTGCCCCTCCTGAGCACTCGTCTTCGACCCACCGTTGTTCGAGGCGGATGCCGAAGTATCCGGCTTCTCGTCGTCGCCGCCCCCTCCACACCCGGCCACACCGAGGGCCAGGCCGGCCGCAACGGTCAATGCGACCATCCCCCTGCGGGCCTTCGTGGTGAACCGAATACTCATGACTCCGCTTCCTTCATCACTCGTCGTTCGCTGGTGAGTCGGCCAGGTGGACGTCGAAGAGGTCCTCGGGTTTCGGGAGAACGTCGCGATCATCCGGGTTCAGGTCCCAGTCCCGGTCCTTGCAGTCGAGCTGTGGCAGTACGTCGTCTCCCGTGCCTTCCGCGGGAGGTTCGAACGTACACAGGGGCTCGATCACGGCGGTGGCGGATGCCTCGGAGTGCTTGTCCTCCGTACCGGGGATGATCGAGTCTCCGACGGGCTCGTCGGTCTTGACCGTGACCGTGTAGCCCAGCAGGCCCTCCGGGTCGCAGTCCTGCATACCGGCTTCGTTCTGTGCGGCGAGCCGAGCCGCACGGTCGCACGCACCGGGGTCCACGTCCACGTTGCCGTCGAAGATGTCCTGCCACTTCGTCGGGTCGAGTACGTCCTCCAGCCACTTGCCCGCGAGTTGGTCCCGGGTGTCCTGCGCCGCCGCGAGTGCCGCCGCGTCGGCTGCCGTCTGGGCGCCGTTCCGGTTCGCCGCAGCCTGGCCGACCGCGAAGTAGGCGAGCGCGAGAAAGAGCAGGCCCCCCACCACCGTGATGTAGATGGGGAAGACCTGCCCGGCGTCGCCGTAACAGCGAAGCCGCATCAGCCCCCAGTGACCTCGGCGATCTTCGTGGTGATCGCATCGAAAATAGTCTGACCGATATCCGTCCCCGTGATCGCCAGCACGATCGCCACGACCACCGCGATGATCCCCAGATACTCGACCGCGGTCTGGCCCCTGTCGTTGCGGGCGGCGTGGGCCTTGAGGTACGTGACCGTGGTGTTGATCCAGTTGTTCATGGCGTTCCCCTCTGGTGTCCGGCGATCGTTGAGCGCTGCGCCCGCAAGTCTTGCGAGAAAGGTAAGCGGAAATACCCGGAACACCAGAGGGTCCCCGGGCCCAATTCCGGGCCCTGGCCGAAAACCATCGCTGTGTCACCGCCGGTCAGCTCCGTACTGGGTGCGGACCCGGGCCGCGCCCAGCCACTTGGCAGCGGCTTTCGCTGCGCTGATGAAGCAGCCGGCGGCGATCTGCTGGTTGTTCATGCCCGATGCGATGAGGTCCATGATCTCCGCCTCCCTCCCGCTCAGCTGGAACCGCGACCTGCATGACGACGACTGTCCCATATCTGGTTGCACTTGCGAAAGGCGTTCCGATAAATCGCTTGCAGTAGTTGGAGGTTGGATGTTTGCTTGCGCGAGGGATGCTGTTGCAGTGAGGGTGAGGCACGGCAGCCAGCCCCGCTTGATGTCCCGTACGGCCTCCACCAGTTCGTTCGTCGTGAACTCACCGTGGACCAGGTAACCGGCAGCCCCTCGGCGCACTGGCTCCCGGACCGTCTCCGACTCCCCCGGCATGCGTACGTCCAGGAGGATCACATCAGGGCGATGGCTGCGGGCCGCCTCGTGGGCCTCTTGGCCCTTCGCCGCCACGGCTGCAACCGTGGCCGAGGCGGGCGGGCAGGTGGCGCGAGCCTGCCGCATCCGCAGCGGAAGGAAACGGGAGACCGTCGTCAGGACACCGAAGCGCAACCCGCGCTCCGGTGACACCGTCACGGACTTTCCAGGCGGAAACGTCCGGAGTGCTGAGAGTTGCTGAGACTCTGAGCGTTCCCTCATCGACAGCACAATCATCTTGTCCTCCTCCCGACGCCCTACTCCCCCGTCAACGAGCCGAAGTCGGTGCCCGAGCCCAGGATGAGGCCCGCGCCGAGGAGCAGCATGGTGGCCGGGACCATGAACGTGGTGATCATCATCGTGGCCTTGGGCACCGCCCGCGCGGCCTTGCGGCGGGCGTTCTGCGCGTCCGTGCGGCGCATGTCCTTGGCCAGGGACACCAGTGTGTCGACGATGGGCGCGCCCAACTCCTCGCCCTGCTGCAGCGCCGTCACGAACATGGCGACCTGTTCCGAGTCGTTGCGGCGCCGCAGCTCCGCGAAGGCCTGACGGCGGCTCATGCCCAGGTCCATCTGGCGGAGGGTGATGCGCAGTTCGTCCGCCCAGGGACCCTCGTACTTGGACGCCACACGGTCCAGTGCCTGACGGAAGCCCAGGCCCGCGCTCACCACCACCGCCAGCACGTCCAGGAAGTCCGGCAGCGTCCGTTCGATCTCGTCCTTGCGGATGCGGATCGCCGACCAGATGCCGACCTCCGTCCAGAACGCGCCGAAAGCGAGCAGGAGTAGGGCCACAAAGAACTGGCCGCGCATCAGGAAGACCAGGAAACCCACCGCGCCCAGGAAGCCGTAGACCGCCCGCCGCGCCGCGTAGCGGTCGATCGTCAGGCCGCCGGGGTTGCCCGCCAGGTCGATCTTGCGGCGGTACTTGGCCACCAGCTTGGGGCCCATCAGGCGCAGCACGGCCGGGGCGTAGCGCATGCCCAGGCGGTCGATCAGGGAGTCGACGGCTCCCGTGCGGGTGGCGCCCACCTCCAGGGCCAGCACCAGGTCGCCGGGCAGCTTCGCGTCCGCGCGGTACATGCGGATGCCGGCGAAGATGCCCCAGACTCCGAGGCCCATGAGCAGAGCTAGCAGCAGTGCCATGGTTCCCCTCCCACTCCCTCGAACGTCAGCTCAGCCATGGATCCCCCTCACACGTCGATCCGCGACAGCCGGCGGATCAGCACGAAGCCGACGGCGTACAGCCCGAACGCGATCAGGACGACGGCCTGGCCGACCGGTGAACTCGTCATCCGCTCCAACGCCCCGTCCTTCACCCCGTTCATCAGGAACAGGGACCCCACGCCCAGCACCGGCACCGCGTACGACGTCATGCTGACCTGGGACAGCTGGGTGCGGATCTCGCGCCGGGTCTCCTTGCGCTCCTCCAGCGTCTCCGTCAGGTTCCGCAGCGCGCTCACCACCTGGCCGCCCGCCCGGTTGGCCAGGACGAGCGTGCTGACCAGGACGACCAGTTCGCGGGAGGGGAGGCGCTCCGACAGTTCCTCCAGCGTCTCGTCCATGGACGCGCCGACCGCCAGCTGGGCCGACACCTTGGCCAGTTCCTCGCCTGCGGGGGCTTCGAGTTCCTCCGCCGCCATTCCTATCGCCGTACGGAGAGCCAGGCCCGCGTGGGTGGCGTTGGCCAGGATGCGGGCCAGTTCCGGGAGTTGGTTGATGAACTTCTCGATGCGTTTCTGGCGCTGCCAGTTCAGGAACTGCACCGCCGCCCAGACGCCCAGCAGCCCGGCGATCGGGCCGAAGAAGGGCGCCAGGGCCGCCTGGCCGACCAGCCACAGGCCGGCGACGGCGGCGAGCATGGCGGCGAAGAACTCGCCGGGGGTGATGTCCAGGCCCGTGGCGGCCAGGCGCAGTTCCAGTTTCCGTCCCAGTTTCGTACGGCGCAGCCGGCGGTCCAGGGCGGGGAAGCGGCGCCGGCGGCCGCCGGGCGGGAGCTGGGGCGTGGCGGAGAGACGTTCGACGAGGGCCCGGCGCTGTGCCCGGCCCGACGCGTAGGAGTGCCCGCCCAGGACGGCTAGGAGGCAGGTCAGCAGGGAGACGCCGGTGGTGAGCGTGATCAGGGTCTGCACATCCATGGATACGGCTCCTGCCTACCTGGCTTCTCGGGTGGCCAGCTGGTCTGCGGACTGGGCTACGCCGAAGGCCTGGGGGACGGGCTGGCTCGCCATGTAGAGGCGGTCCGCGGTGCGGCGCGGCAGCGGGAAGTGCTCGTAGGCGCCGTGGACCCGGCCGTCGGGCGTCATGGGCTGGGCGTGGAAGCGCGCGACCGTGGCCAGGCGGTACGGCTCCGAGCCGTGGCTGTCGACGATCGCGACCTCGGTGATGCGGCGGGCGCCGTCAGCGAAGCGGGTGAGCTGGATGATGACGTCGACGGCGCTGTTGATCTGGTCGTGCAGGGCTACGAAGGGGACCTCGACGTCCGACATGGAGGCCAGGGTCTGCAGCCGCATCAGCGCGTCCTCGGCGCTGTTGGCGTGCACGGTGGCGAGGGAGCCGTCGTGGCCGGTCGACATCGCCTGGAGCATGTCCAGCGACTCGCCGCCGCGGACCTCACCGACCACGATCCGGTCGGGGCGCATCCGGAGGGAGTTGCGGACCAGGTCGCGGATGGTGACCCGGCCCTTGCCCTCGACGTTGGGCGGCCTCGACTCCAGGCGGATCACATGCGGCTGCTGGAGCTGGAGTTCGGCCGAGTCCTCGATGGTGATGATGCGCTCGCCCTCCGGGATCAGCCCCGAGAGGGCGTTGAGCAGGGTCGTCTTGCCGGTGCCGGTGGCTCCCGACACGATCACGTTGAACTTGGCCTGCACCAGGCCCGCCAGCAGGTACACCATGTGCTCGTCGAGCGAGCCGAGGCCGATCAGCTCCTGGAGTGTGAAGGAGCGCGGGAAACGGCGGATGGTGAGGATGGCGCCGGTCAGGGACAGCGGCGGGATGATGACGTTGACGCGCTCGCCGGAGGGGAGGCGGGCGTCGACCATGGGGTTCGACTCGTCGACGCGGCGGTTGACCGTGGAGACGATGCGCTCGATCGTCTGCATGAGCTGGTCGTTCGAGGCGAAGCGCAGCGGCAGTTGCTCGACGCGGCCGCCGCGCTCCACGAAGATCGCGTCCGGGCCGTTCACCATGATCTCGGTGATGGACGCGTCCTCCAGCAGCGGCTCCAGGATGCCGAGGCCCAGCGCCTCGTCGACGACCCGGCGGATCAGCTGGGAGCGCTCCACCGTCGACAGGACCGGGCCCTCGCGGCTGATGATGTGCCCGAGCACCCGCTCCAGCCGGGCCCGGCGCTCGGCCGCGGCCAGGGAGCTCATCTCCGCGAGGTCGATCTCCTCCAGGAGCTTGGCGCGGTAGGAGGCGACCAGGTGGCCGTCCTCGCCCCGGCTGCCGTTCTCCTCGGGGGAGCTGATGCGTGCCCGCAGGCTCATGGGTCCGTGCTCCTCGTTCGTGCCTCAGTGGTCGAGCGGCATGGTCGCGGTCTTCTCGGCCTGGCCGAAGTCCCAGCCGGGTACGACCGACGGGATGTCGATCCGCGCGGTGACCTCGACCTCGTCGCCCAGCTGCGCGCTCGAACACCCCGTCCCGTCGGCCAGCCAGCCGCTCACCGCGCTCCGGCAGTCCTGCGCGTACGGCCCGTCCAGCGACGCGCTGCGCGCCCCCGCCCGCGCCGCGGTCCCGGCCTGCTGGGCGACGTAGGCGACCAGCCCGAGCTGCACGGCCGCCATCGCGACCAGCACCAGCACCGGGATGAACCCGAGGTACTCGATGGCGACCTGCCCGCGGTCGCGGTGCCGGTCGTCCCGGCGGCGGCCGTACGGCATCTCAGTCCCCCTTCTCTTCCTCTACGGCGCCCGCGTGGCCCTCGACCGTGAACGGGAAGGCGATCGCGCCCGGGAAGAGGACGGGGACCTTCAGCCGCACGTCGGCCGTCACGAAGCCGGAACCGCCGCAGGTCACCTGAGCGTTCCCGCTCCACGCCGCGGACAGATGCCTCCGTCCGGCGGCCTCGCACGCGGCCTGCCGCGCGCCCGGCGCCACCGCCGTGCCCGCCCGCACCGCCTCGTCGGCAGCGTTCCCCGCGAGCGTGAACGTGTACCCCACCAGCACGAGCTGCCACATCACCACCAGAGTCACAATGATCATCGGGGTCATGCCGAGGAACTCGATCGTGACCTGGCCCCGGTCCCGGTGCTCTGCCGGTAAGGCCCGTCCCCTCATCCCCCACCGTCCTTCCGCCGCCGAAAGCTCAGCGACCCCCGGTCGCCGCGGAAGCGGCCCGCCTTTTGGGCGGCGCCCGCGGCCTTGACCAGGCCCAGTTCGCCCGCCAGCGTCCACAGGGCCTGTTTCACCGTGCTCTTGCTGTCCAGTTCGTGGACGCGGCCGGCGTCGACGGCGCTCTGGAGTTCCTTGAAGTGGGCGGGGATCGCGGTGGCGGCGACGGCGGTGCCGGTGATCTTCTGGATCAGCGGGGGCTGGATCTCGGTGCCGCGGGTGTGGCGGTTGACGACGACCGTGGTCTCCTCGGCCTTGCGGATCTGCAGCCGGTCCCACATGCGCACCGCCCGCTTGGCGCCCCGCACCGCGACCACGTCCGGGGTGGTGACCAGCAGGGCGGTGTCGGCCATCTCCACGGCCGCCGCGCCGGCGCCGCCGATCTGGGCGCCGCAGTCGATGACGACGACCTCGTAGCGGGAGCGCAGGGCGCTGACGATCTGGCGGGCGGCGCGGTCGGTGACGTCCTCGCCGCGTTCGCCCTCGCCGGGTGCGAGCAGCAGGGCGACACCGGTGTCGTGGCGGAAGACGGCGTCGGCGAGGACGCGCGGGGATATGTCGGTGATCGTGGCCAGGTCGGCCACCGAGCGGCGGAACTGGACGTCCAGGTAGGAGGCGATGTCCCCGGTCTGCAGGTCGAGGTCGACCAGGGCGGTGCTGCGCCCGGAGGTCTGGGCGGCGAGGGCCAGCTGGATCGCCGTGAGGGTGGCCCCCACGCCCCCCTTGGCTCCGCTGACCGTGACGACCGTGCCCCCGACGCCGGTGAACACGTCGGCTCCGGCGCCCAGGTGGCGCCGTACGCCCGCCGACCACTGGGCGACCGCCTGGACGCGGCTGGCGAGTTCCTCGTAGCTCAGCGGCAGGGCGACCAGGCCGCGTGCGCCGTAGTCCATGGCGGCCTGGAAGAGGCCGGGGCCGGCGTCCGAGGTGACGAGGATGACGCCGACGGCAGGGAAGCGCAGGGCGACTTCGCGGATGAGCTCCAGTGCGGGCACCGGGCCGATCCGTTCGTGCACCACGACGACCTCGGGCAGCTCGTCGACCGACTCGGCGGCCAGGCGGGCGAGGGTGTCGATGAGCTGGGTGGAGTCGACCACCGGAGCCACCGGCTCGGCGTCCGGGAGCTGGCTGAGCAGCGTCGTGACGGACCGGACCGCCTCCGCGTCGCCGACTGCCGGGAGGATCCTCGTGGGCATGCGGGCCTCTCACCTGTCCTTCGCGAGTTCGTACGTGCGCTGCGAGTCCGGGACGGTGCTGTCGTCGCCGGGCGCGACGAGCGCGAGCCGGACCCGCTCGGCGAACGACTCGGCGTACGTGAGGCGCTGGGCGTCGAGGGTGGTCAGGGCGAAGGTGATCGGGACGGCGTCGGTGGGGTCGCGGCCGCGGTCGCTCTCGTCGGCGTCCTGCGCGGTGACGTCGCCGACGTCGAGGACCCTGGCGTTGGTTACGATGATCTTGGACTGGTCGGGATCACCCTCCCGCTCGCCCTTGAAGGTGGCGTACACGTTGACCGCCGAACCCGGCGTGATCTTGCCCGCCACCCCGGTCGCCGCGTCGACCATGATGGCGACCTCCTGCTGGCCCGGCTGCAGGGCAGGCTGATCGACGATCATGTCGCTCTGCAGCAGGGACCCTTTCTTCAGGGTCGTCACGGCGATCTTGCCGCGGATGTCGTCGAGATCGGTGACCGCGGTGCCCGACAGCCACCGCTCGGGCATGCTGGTCTTCTCGAACTGGTCCCGGTTGAGGGCCGTGTAGGGCGCCACATTGTCCTTCACGCGGTACGCGGTGACCTCGGGGCCGACCTTGGAGCGCACGTCGCTGATGACGGACAGCACGCCGGCGAAGGCGGCCAGGGCGCACACGACCGACAGGAGCAGGAGTATCACGCCGCGGCGCTGACGGGAGTTCATGTGCCGTACAACCTCATTGGGGGATCTCGGTCGAGCGGAATCGGGCGGGGGCGGGCGGCGTCCGTGGATACCTACCCAACGGGCGTGTGCAAATGGTCGTGCGGAGTGTCGTGGGTGGGCGGGGTGGCGGAGCAGAAGACGCAGCGGTCGCCGATCACGTCGAGGCCGCACCAGTGGCAGGTGCTCTGCCGTACCGACGTGACCAGCTGGTAGAGGACGGAAAGGTCGGGCAGGTAGGCGCAGAACTCGATCAGCTTGCCGGTGCCCCACCAGCCCGGCGACTCGGCGGGCAGGGGTGTCTCGCGCATCCCGGTCACGTTCCAGGACGGGGCCAGGGTGCCGGTGACCCAGTCGGACTGGAGCTGTCCCTTGGCGTGCAGCATCCAGGTGCCGAACTCCGGTCCCGCCAGGGCGGCCCCGGGCCCGAGCCGTACGAGCTGGGGCTCGGGGTGGGCGAGGACGGCGAACTGGCTGCCGGGCACCCAGGACTTGGCGTGCGCCTTCAGGTCGACGGGGACGCGGTCGAGGCGGGCGACGGAGCCGAGCACCGCCCCGGCGTGTATGTAGTGGGTGAGCAGCCGGCCGGCCGAGGCGAGCACGCCGGGGCTGATGTCGCAGGAGGCGAGCTGTCTCAGCTGGCGGGCCAGGACGGCGAGTCCGAGCGGGGGCAGATCGGGCCGGAACAGGGCTATCCGGTCGCTCTCCAGGAGGGCGCGGATGGTGTGCAGCCGGCGTTCCAGGCTGGTCGGGGCGGCCGGTGAGCACACCACGATGACGTGACCGTGCTGTTCGACGAGCGTCTGCAGGTCGGTCAGCGCCTCGTCGAGCGGCCGGGTGTCCACGTCCCGCAGCACGACGGCGGGCAGGGTCCGGTCGTCGTGTGCCGGCAGCGCCATGTCGGCGCTGGTCACGGCAATGGCAGTTGGCACGCGCAGCTCCCCGTTTCCCCATGCCCGTCGGCCCGCCGGCGTTACGCCGGTGCGCCTTGTTGACTTCACTGCGTGACTACCTCAGCACTGTATCCACGGCTCTCTGGCCGGAGAACAGCGTTTGGGTAGCTGGCGAACAACCGCCTTTGCACAAGGGGCACCAAAATGGGACAGGTTGAGCATCCTGTCGGTCTCGATTCGGTCGCAGGGGTGGAGATCATGTGCACTGCCTTGACGCCGGACGGCCACACCGAAGGCGCCCGGCTCTCTCGACACACGTGTTTCTTACGCAGACGCATCCCCATCGCCGCCCGGCCCCGAACCTGGACGGCAGCGCGTATCGTGCCCGGGTGATCGTGGTACCGGGGCCGTTCGCGCGGGCCACCGTCGAGCGTGAGGGAGCAGTGGCGGCGGCGTGGCTGGCCGGGCTGCCCGCCGTCGTGGACGAACTCCTCGAACGCTGGGCGTGCGTGCCGGACGGGGAGGTGCTGCACGGGGGCGTCGGCATCATCGTCCCGGTGCGGCGAGCGGCGGGACCCGCCGTACTGAAGGTGTCGTTCCCGCACCCCGGCAACGTCCACGAGCCGGACGCGTTCGCGGCCTGGGGTGGGCGCGGGGCCGTGCGGCTGTACGAGCGGGACGACGAGCGGTTCGCGATGCTGCTGGAGCGGGCGCGGACCCCGACTCTGGCGGCGACCGGGGACAATGACGAGGTGGTGACGGTGGCCGGGCGGCTGGGCCGCCGGCTCGCCGCACCCGCGCCGCCCGGCCTGCCCCGGCTGCGGGAGCGGGCCGAGGAGTGGGAACGCCGACTGCGCACCGACGCGGCGCACTTTTCGCAGGCCCTGCCGACCGCCACGGTGGCCGCCGCCGTCGCCACCGTCCGCGAACTGGGCAGGGCGCAGCCGGACACGCTCGTCCACGGCGATCTGCACGCCCGCAACATCCTGCGCGCCGACCGGGAGCCGTGGCTGGCCGTCGACCCCAAGGGCTGCGCGGGCGACCCCGCCTACGACGGCGGCACCCTGCTGAGATCCCGCGCCCTGTCCCTCCTCGAAGCCCCCGACCTCGGCAAGGCCGTCCACCGCGTCGTGGACACCTTCGCCGAGGCCGCGGAACTCGACCGCGAGCGCGTCCGGCGCTGGTGCCACTTCCACGCCGTACGCACCGCGTTCCAGGCCCGCCGCGGCGGCTTCCGCGTCGCCCGTGGCGGGCCGCGCCTGGCTCTGCTCACCGGTTTCGCCGACCACCTGGCTCAGCTGCTCACCTGAAGCATCGGGTGTGAAACATTTCCGGGGGGCCACCGCATCAATGAGGTGACAGCACACGACGGGGCAGGGGGAGTGCATGGGACTCGGCCGGGCGGACAACGGGTACGCGGAGTTCGCGGCGGCGCGTGCGGGGCATCTGTACCGGTCCGCCTGTCTGCTCACCGCCGGGGACACGCACCTCGCCGAGGATCTCGTGCAGGAGACCTTCGGGCGGCTGTACGTCCGCTGGGGGCGGGTGGCGCGCGCGGAGAACCCCGCCGGGTACGCGCAGACCGTCCTCACCCGGACCTTCCTCGCCCATCAGCGGCGGCGCAGCAGCACCGAGCGGTCGACGGACGTTTTCCCCGACCTGCCCGGCGCCGAAGGCGGTGATGCGTCCCTGCGGCTCACCCTGTTGGCGGCGCTCGCCCTGCTGCCTGCCAAGGACCGGGCTGTGGTCGTCCTGCGCTACTGGGAGGATCGCTCGATCGAGGAGACCGCCGACGTCCTGAACGCCAGCTCGGCCGCGGTCCGGACGCGGTGTGTGCGGGCCCTGGCGCGGCTGCGCGAGCTGCTCGGGGAGGACCTCGGCGAGTACGCCAGATCCTGACGCCCTCCCCATCTGCCCACCCATGATCTGCACCCATGTTCACGGAACGGTGGTTTGCCATGCCCGATGACCAGCACAGCGACCCCTTCGAGGAGCGGTTCGCCGCCGTTCTGCGCGACACCGGCGGCGCCTTCGACACCGACCGGGGCGCGCTCGCCGCCGGCGGGCAGGTCCGTGGGCGGCGGATCCGGCTGCGGCGCCGGGCCGCCGTGCTCGGGGGTGCGGCCGGGATCGCCCTGGTGGGCGTGGGCGGCACGCTGCTCGTGCCGGAGGGCGGAGGCAAGGCCTCGACTGCCACGGCGAGCACGCCCACGCCGACCGCCCCCGGCGCGTACACCGGGCAGCAGCTGGTGAGCACGCTCAAGGCGCTGCTGCCCGAGGGCACGTTCTCCGGGGAGTCGGGACGCGGCACCGGCTCGGGCCTCCCGCCGTCCGCCCATGTGGTGTATGACGACGGCAAGGGCGCCGCCGCGATCTCCGTGGGCCTGAACCGGGTCGAGCCGGGCAGCGAGGCCGCCCGGGGGGCGACGCGGTGTCCGGACAAGGTCCTGACGGCGCACGACAGCTGCACCACCAGCACCCTGCCCGACGGGTCCCGGCTGATGCTCCTGCAGGGATACGAGTATCCGGACCGGCGCAAGGACACCAAATGGTGGAGCGCCGAACTCGTCACTCCGCAGGGGCAGCAGGTGAGCGTGTCCGAGTGGAACTCCGCGGCGGAGAAGGACGCGCCCGTCAGCCGGCCCGAGCCTCCGCTCTCCGTCGACGAGTTGAAGAAGCTGGCCACCGCGCCCGCCTGGCGCAGGGTCGCCGCCGCCCTCCCCGAGGAGACCCGGCAGCCCGCCCCGCCGGAGCCCGGCAGTACGGCGATTCCGGTCGGCGACGCGGTGCGGACCACGCTCTCCTCGCTGCTCCCCAAGGGCGTCCGTGAGGTATCCGGCGGCGGTGACGGCGAGTACGCCTATGTCGTGGTCGACGACGGCAAGGGCAGGAGCTTCGTCCAGATCAACGTCCAGCCGGACATGTCGGACGTGGCCGGCCAGCTCCACGGCGACGTCGAGACTCTGCCGGACGGCACGCTGGTCGCGACCCGGCAAGGTCCGGGCGAGAAGGGCGGTGCCGGGGTCGTCATGTGGACCGTCGACACCCTGCGGACCGACGGGATGCGGGTGGTGATCAGTGCGTTCAACGCGGGCAGCCAGCGCGAGGACGCCACGCGTGACGCCCCCGCGCTGACCATGAAGCAGCTCAGGGCGATCGCCCTCAGCCCGAAGTGGCGCAAGGCCCTGTGAGCCCGCTGGGTTCTAGAAGAACTCCGACCACGGCTGGTTCCAGATCTGCTTCACACACAGCACCAGGAACAGCAGCCCGGCGATCGCGAGCATGCCGTTGCTCACCAGGCCGCTGCGCCACTGGCTCGGGGTGCGGGAGGAGTTCAGGAGCCAGATCAGGGTCAGGGCGAGGAACGGCATGAAGGCCGCGCCGAGGACGCCGTAGATGATGATCAGGCGGAAGGGCTCGCCCTGGAAGAGCAGCACGATGGGCGGGAAGGTCAGCCACAGCAGGTAGGCGCGGAAGGGCCAGGAGCGCTCGCGCTCGCCGGAGGCGACCTCCTCGCCCGTCGCCTGCTCCCGCTTCCGGTAGCGGGCCACGAAGTCGGCGAACATCAGGCTCACGCCGTGCCAGACACCGATCAGGGAGGTGAAGGACGTGGCGAGGAAGCCGATCAGGAAGAACTTCGCGGTCGCCGTGCCGTACTCCCGCTCCAGGATGTCGCCCAGCTGGATCAGGCCCTTGTCGCCGCTGGCGATCGCGATGTTCGCGGCGTGCAGCAGCTCCGCGCCGACGATGAGCATGGCGATCACGAAGATGCCGGTGGTGGCGTAGGCGACGCGGTTGTCCAGGCGCATGATCTTCATCCAGCCGGTGTTGGTCCAGCCCTTGGCGTTGACCCAGTAGCCGTACGCGGCCAGCGTGATGGTGCCGCCGACGCCGCCGATCAGGCCGAGGGTGTTGAGGATGGAGTCCTTCTCGTCGGGCAGCACCGGCAGCAGGCCCGCGAACGCGTCGCCGATGTTCGGGGTGACGCGGATCGCGAGGTAGACGGTCACCACGAACATGACGCCCACCAGGACCGTCATGACCTTCTCGAACACGGCGTACTTGTTGAACCAGACGAAGACCAGGCCGACGAGACCGGTCGCGACGCCCCACCACTTGAGGTCCATCACGTCCGGGAAGAGGGCCTGCAGGGGCAGGGCGCTCGACGACATCGCCGCTGCGCCGTAGACGAAGCCCCAGACCACGGCGTAGACGGCGAAGAACCACGTCGTCCAGCGGCCGAGGCTGGCCCAGCCGTCGAACAGGGTGCGGCCGGTGGACAGATGCCAGCGGCCGGCCGCCTCGGCGAGGGAGATCTTCACCAGACAGCCGAGGATCGCGGCCCACAGGAGGGTGTAGCCGAAGTTGCTGCCCGCGATCAGCGTGGCGACGAGGTCGCCCGCGCCCACGCCGGTCGCCGCGACGACGATGCCGGGGCCGATGTAACGCCAACTGGACTTGCGGGGAGTGGAGTCCGGCGCACCGTCACCGGTGGCCGAGATGTCGCTGGTATTGCCCGTGGTTTCCGCCATGAAGGTCAAGAAAGCCCAAAGACGCCGGTCGGACAAGGGGGCGTGCGGGGATCTTCACTTGATGCCCCTATGGATCCGTGTGCGGGCACGACTACTCGCTCTTGACCTGCTCATGCCACCCCGTCACGATGAGCGCCACACCCGCACCGTGTACGTCGCAGTACGTCGCACTGCACCCACCCCCCACTCCCACAAGGAGACTTCATGCGACTTCGGATCCGCGGCAGACGATCGGCCGCGCTCGCCGCCCTCCTGGCGCTCGCCCTCGCGGCACCCGTCTCGGCGACGGCGACCGACGCCACCGCCGACAGCGCCGACCGGGCGGCACCCGCCGCCGGCGCCGACGATGTACGGCAGTACGAGATCCACCAGCACACGACTCCCGTGACCCGTACGGCCATCCAGCAGACCGGCGTCACCGTGGACGAGGCCGACGAGGAGACCGTCGTCGTCTCCGGCCGCGCGGACCAGATCCGCAAGCTGCGGCAACTCGGCTACGAGGTCCGCGCGCTGGGCTCGGCGCCCGACCGCTCGGCGGGCGCGGGCGACGTACGGCTCTTCGACTTCCCCTCGGCCGACTCGCGCTACCACAACTACGCCGAGATGAACGCGGAGATCAACCAGCGCCTGGCCGCCCACCCGGACATCATGAGCAAGCGGGTGATCGGCAAGTCGTACCAGGGCCGGGACATCGTCGCCGTCAAGATCAGCGACAACGTCGCGAGCGACGAGAGCGAGCCCGAGGTTCTCTTCACGCACCATCAGCACGCGCGTGAGCACCTGACCGTGGAGATGGCGCTGTACCTGATCCGCGAGCTGGGCGAGGGGTACGGCAGCGACTCACGCGTGACCGGCATGGTCAACAACCGTGAGATCTGGATCGTCCCCGACATCAACCCGGACGGCGGCGAGTACGACATCGCGACCGGGTCGTACCGCTCGTGGCGCAAGAACCGCCAGCCCAACAGCGGTTCGTCGGCCGTGGGCACGGACCTCAACCGCAACTGGGACTACCGGTGGGGCTGCTGCGGCGGCTCCTCGGGCTCACCGTCCTCCGACACGTACCGGGGTTCGGCGGCCGAGTCGGCGCCCGAGGTGAAGGTGGTCGCCGACTTCGTGCGCAGCCGGGTCGTCGGGGGCAGGCAGCAGATCACGGCCGGCGTCGACTTCCACACGTACAGCGAGCTGGTGCTGTGGCCGTTCGGGTACACCAACTCGGACACGACGACCGGGATGACGGCCGACGACAACGCCGCGTTCAAGGCGGTGGGGCGGAAGATGGCCGCGAGCAACGGGTACAGGGCGCAGCAGTCCAGTGACCTGTACATCACCGACGGGTCGATCGATGACTACCTGTGGGGCACGCACAAGATCTTCGGGTACACGTTCGAGATGTATCCGTCGTCCGGTGCGGGTGGGGGGTTCTACCCGCCCGATGAGGTGATCGAGCGGGAGACTTCCCGGAACTGGGATGCGGTGTTGCAGTTGCTGGAGAACGCGGACTGTATGTACCGGTCGATCGGTAAGGAAGCCCAGTACTGCAGTTGATGTGCGCGGTTCCTCGCGCTCCTGAAGAGTTGGATCAGTCGTCCTCTTCTTCGAAGTAGGCGTCGAGGACCGCGTCCAGCTGCTCGTCCCAGTCCTTGAACACGCTCCTGGCCGTCGCCTCGATTTCGATCGGGTACCAGCGGCGGTCAGGGGTGTGGACGGTGATGGTGTACCGCTTGCCGAAGCGGGGCGTCTCCGTTTCGACGGCGGCCACCTCGTCCCAGCGGAACTCGCACTCCTGGTCGTCCAGGGTCAGTCGTACGCCCCGGTGGTCGGCGACGAATCTCGCGCGGCGGTCGGAGGCCTCGAAGACGGGGCCGTCCGGGGCCGCCTCTTCCTCGGGTTCCTCCGCCTCCTCGGACTCCTCCGGCTCGACGGCGTCCCCGGCCTCCGAGGAGGTCTCCTCGACCTCCTCGACCTCCTCCTCCGTCTCCTCCGGCTTGGCGTCCTCCGCCTCGCCGGTCACGGGTGAGGTGAGCCCGGGGATGAAGGCCGGGTCGAATCCGGCGCCTTCCAGGGGCTGGCTGCTCGAACCTATGCGCTGCTGCTCCACAGCGGGCAGTATGGCGGACGTTGCTATGTCTCGTGGAGACGGGGGGACAGGACCGGGTACAGACGTGCGGCCTGTACACGGTTGCTCACCCGGAGTTGCGTCAGCAGGTTGCTCACGTACCACTTGACTGTCGACGGGCTGATGTGCAGTGCCTCCGCGATCTGGCGGTTGCTCAGGCCGAGGTGCAGCAGATGGAAGATCTCCCAGCCACGCCCGGTCAGGTCCAGGCCGGGGTCCGCCCCCAGGTCGTCGCCCGGATTCGGGGCGGCGGTGGCGGCCAGGACAGGGGTGAGCGCCGCAGGGCAGACCAGGTAGCCGGCGCCGGCGGCGGCGAGCAGGCTCCTGAGGAGAGCGGCGGGCGCCTCCCGGGCGATCAGCCCCTGGAACCCGGCCCGCAGCAGGGTGTCCTGGTGGTCAGCGCCAGGTCGCCGCGCTCGGCCTTTGGCACGACGGTGCAGCCATGCTGTTCCAGGAGTGCGCGGAGACGGAGCGGGAACGGCAGGTCCTGACGCTGCAGCCCGCGCGAGACCAGACCTGCCGGCCCCAGGGCCTCGTCACCTACTGTGCCTTCCCCGACTTCGCCTCGCGGATCGGCAGCTGGGCGCGGGTGGCCGAGGGTGAGCTGGCCCAGGTGCCGAAGGCCGTGGCCGACCGGCCCCGGGCCGTACGCCAGCGGCTGTCGACGGAGCTGGACGGCGACGGGGTGAGCGTGGCCCCGCCGGCCGCCGAGTGGGCCGCCGACGACAAGCGGGCCGGCACCCCCGACGCGATACCCGTGTCACCTTCTGGGCCGAGGGCGGGCAGGGGAGGTTCGCCGAGACCGAAGTCCTCTCCTTCGCCACCCAGTTCGCCCACCGCCTCGTGGCCGGACAGCCCGTGGGCGCGAACGGACTCACTGCGTCGTGCGGTGCCCGGGGCGCGCTGACCCTGTGGCTCGCCGCCCAGTCGACTGCGGGGACGCGCGGCGCGTACGACTCCGTGGCCGGTCACTCCTCCGGCGGGATCATCCTGCCCGTCCTCAACTCCGCGTCCGGGCTGAGCTTCGGACCGCGTGAGGACGCCCTGGCGCGTGCCCTGCTGGACCGGCCGGACGACGCCACGGGCAAGCGGGTGCGCGCCTTGTGGGACCGGCTCACCGCCACGGACACGACCGTGGCGGAGGCGGCCCGACTGCTGGACGTGCCGGCCGGCGCGATTCCCCGGGTGACAGGGGAGGAAGGGCTGTGCCGGTGAGCGACCCGCGTATCGGTCATACGGATCCCGGACGTGGTAGCGGTCGTGCCGGTGCCAGGCGTACCGGACTCGCCCGCCCCGGACAGGGGGCGCAGGCGAGCCGGACGCGGGGCGTGGCGAAAGCCCGGGGGCTACGGCTGCCTGCTGTGCACCGGCTTCGTGGCCTGCGCGGCCGGCGTACGTCAGGGAGCGGCTACACGAACACGCTGAGCACCGACGCCACCACGAACCCCGCCACCCACGGTGCAGAGTTGAGAGAGGAGGTCAGCCCAGGACCGCGAGCGCGTCGATCTCGATGAGGAGGCCGGCGGGGAGCCCGACGTACACGGTGGTGCGGGCGGCGGGCGGGGCGGTGAGGTTCTGCTCGTCGAAGTACTGGTTGTAGATCTCGTTCAGCTCGGCGAAGTGGTCCACGTCCGTGAGGTAGACGCGGATCATCATCACGTCGTCCCAGCCGGCGCCGCCCTCCTCGAGGATCGCCTTGACGTTGGCCAGGGTCTGGAGGGTCTGCTCGCGCAGGGTCGGGCCCGCGGGTGTCGGCGGCTGCCCCTCGACCGCGGGCAGGAAGCCGACCTGGCCGGCGACCTGGAGGATGTTGCCCTTCTTCACGCCGTGGGAGAACTTCGCGGGCGGCGTGGTGTGCGTCTTCGGCGTGAACGCGATCTTGTCGGTCATGCGGTGCCTTTCACTGGAGTTCTGCCGGAGTACTCGCCGCTGATGGCGTCCGCCGTACGGCGCACCAGCGGGAGGAGGGTGAGGAGTTCGTCGCCGGTGACGACGACGTTGGGGGCGGAGACCGACATGGCCGCGACGACCCGGCCGTCGGCGCCGCGGATGGGGGCGGCGACGCAGTTGATGGACTCCTCGTGGCCGCCGAGGTCGGTGGCCCAGCCCTGTTCGCGCACCTTGGCGAGTTCCCTGCGGAAGGCTTCGGCGTCGGGGGTCGAACGGGGCGTGTACATGGGGTAGTCGAGCTTCTCGGCGAGGGCGTGGCGCTCGGGCTCGGGGAGGTCGGCGAGGAGGAGTTTGGCGACGGCGGCGACGGTGATGGCGACGGGCTTGCCGATGCGGGAGTACATCCGCACCGGGTACCGGCTCTCGACCTTGTCGATGTAGAGGACCTCGTTCTCCTCGTAGACGGCGAGGTGGACGGTGTGTCCGCACTGTTCGTTGAGGCGTGCGAGGTGGGGGTGGGCGATCTCGCGGACATCGAGGTTCTCCATCGCCTCCTGGGCGAGGGCGATGAGGCGGGCGCCGAGGCGGTAGCGCTGGTCGGACTGGCGGTAGACGAAGCCGTGCTCGTGGAGGGTACGCAGGAGGCGCAGGGCCGTGGACTTGTGCACGCCGAGGCGGTCGGCGACCTTGCCGAGGTCGGCGGGGCCCTCGGCGAGCAGCGGCAGGATGCTCAGGGCGCGGTCGACGGTCTGGCTCATGGCGTACGGTCCTCCTTCTCGGCGGCCCGGGTCCAGCCGGGTCCGAGTCGAGGCGGTTGGCTGCGGGGTGCCGTCGGCTGGTGCGGGCCGGGGTGGGTGCGCTTGGCCGCGCCGGCGGGGTGCCGCTGCGCCCACCCGTGCCGCCCTGGGGGTACCTCCCAGGCCCTTAAGGCACTGGGGGAGGCACGACTGCCCGCAGCTATGTCGGCACCGCTGACGACGTCCACGGCGTCGGGGGCATTGCAGGGTCCGGTGACGGTCACGATGGTCGTAGCTCCCCGTCGGCTGTGGCGGGACGCGGCTCTCGTTGACCCCGCGTGGCCGAGATGTTAGACAGCGGAATGCGTAATGCGCAATGAATGTTGCAGGCAATGCAACCTTGCAGATCAGGAGGCGCTGATGGCCAGCGATGCACTCGCCCGCCTCGCCGAGGAACGCGTCGATCACCGTTTCAAGGGCCTCCCGCCGGACGCCGACGGCCTGCCCGTCGGCGCGCTGGCCGCCCAGCGCCGCAACCTCTTCACCGGCGGCTTCGCCACCCCGGTGCTGGCGCTGTCCGCCGAGCGCCTGGAACACAACCTCGCGCTCATGGAGACGTACGCGGCCCGCCACGGCCTTGTCTTCGCCCCGCACGGCAAGACCTCCATGGCCCCGCAGCTCTTCCACCGCCAGATCGAGCACGGGGCGTGGGGGATCACGCTCGCGGTGCCGCATCAGGTGCGGGTGGCGCGGGCCTTCGGGATCCAGCGGGTCTTTCTCGCCAACGAGGTGGTCGATCCGGCGGCGCTGCGCTGGATCTCCGGTCAGCTGGACGCCGACCCGGACTTCCGGGTCGTCTGTTACGTCGACTCCGTGCGCGGCGTCGGGCTGATGGACGCGGCGCTCGCGGGGGCCGGACGCCCGCTGGACGTCGTCGTCGAGCTCGCCGCCGGGGACGGTGCCCGTACCGGCGTGCGGACCGAGGCCGAGTGTGCGGCGGTCGCCGAGGCCGTGGCCGGCACCCGTACCCTGCGCCTCGTCGGCGTCGCGGGCTACGAGGGCGAGGTCCCGCAGGCCGACCCCGACCGGGTGCGTGCGTATCTGCGGCGGCTGGTCGCCCTCGCCATGGACTTCGACAAGGCCGGCCGCTTCACGGGCACCGACGAGATCGTGGTCTCCGCGGGCGGCAGCGCCTGGTTCGACGCGGTCGCCGACGTGTTCTCCGGCATTCCTGAACTCTCGCTGCCCGTGCTGAAGCTGCTGCGCTCCGGTGCGTACGTCTCGCACGACGACGGCCACTACCGGAAGATCACGCCGTTCAACCGGGTCCCGGAGGAGGGCGCCCTGGAGCCCGCGTTCCGGCTGTGGGCGCAGGTCGTCTCCCGCCCCTCCCCCGAGCAGGCCTTCGTCAACGCGGGCAAGCGGGACGCGGCGTACGACATCGACCTGCCCTTCGCCCAGGTGGTCCGCAGAGACGGCGCCGAGCGCCCGGCCACCGGCGTCTCCGTCACCGCCCTGTCCGACCAGCACGCCTGGCTGCGCACGGCCCCGGACGCGGACCTGGAGGTCGGCGACTGGCTGGGCCTCGGGCTGTCCCACCCGTGCACGTCCTTCGACAAGTGGCCGCTGATCCCGCTCGCGCAGGCGGACGGCACGGTCGTCGAATACATCCGCACGTTCTTCTAAGGGGTCCTTGGCCGCTCAGGGGGAGCCGCAGTGGAAGATCTCGTCATCCGGGACGGGGAGGTGGTGGACGGCTCCGGCACCCTCTCCTACCGCGCAGACGTGGTGGTCGACGCCGGACGGATCGTGTCCATCGTCAAGGAGGCGGCGGAGGCGGGCTGCCAACGCCCCAAAGCCATGCGGGAGCTGGACGCGGAAGGGCTCGCCCTCTCCCCCGGCTTCATCGACATGCACGCGCACAGCGACCTCGCCCTGCTGCGCGACCCCGACCACAGCGCCAAGGCCGCGCAGGGCGTGACGCTGGAGGTCATCGGCCAGGACGGGCTGTCGTACGCGCCGGTCGACGACCGTACGCTCGACGGGGTGCGCCGGGCCATTGCGGGCTGGAACGGCCCCGGCGACGACCTCGACCTCGACTGGCGGTCGGTCGGCGAGTACCTGGACCGGCTCGACCGGGGGATCGCCGTGAACGCGGCCTACCTCATCCCGCAGGGCACGGTCCGCGCGCTCGCCGTCGGCTGGGAGGACAGGGAGGCGACACCCGAAGAGCTGGACCGGATGCGGGAACTGGTCGCGCAGGGCATGGCGCAGGGCGCGGTCGGCCTGTCGTCGGGGCTGACGTACACGCCGGGCATGTACGCCAAGGACGCCGAACTGACCGAGCTGTGCCGGGTGGTGGCGTCGTACGGCGGCTACTACTGCCCGCACCACCGCAGTTACGGCGCGGGCGCCCTGGAGGTGTACACGGAGATGGTCGCCCTGACCCGGGAGGCGGGCTGTGCGCTGCACCTGGCGCACGCGACGATGAACTTCGGCGTGAACAAGGGCCGGGCGCCGGAGCTGCTGGCCCTGCTGGACCAGGCGCTGGAGGCCGGGGCCGACATCAGCCTGGACACCTATCCCTACACGCCCGGCTGCACGACTCTGGCGGCCATGCTGCCGAGCTGGGCGGGCGAGGGCGGCCCGCAGGAGGTCCTCGGACGGCTCGCCGATGACACGGCCGCCGAGCGGATCCGGCATCAATTGGAGGTCGTCGGCTCGGACGGCTGCCACGGCGTGCCCATCGAGTGGGACACGATCGAGATCTCGGGCGTGGGCGACTGGGCGCTGGCGGAGTACGTCGGCCGTACGGTTCAGGAGTCGGCAGACGCGCGCGGCGAGGCCCCCTGGTTGACCGCCCGGCGCCTGCTGCTCCGGGACCGGCTGGCGCCGACGATCCTCCAGCACGTCGGCCACGAGGAGAACGTGCGGGAGATCATGCGGCACCGGGTGCACACCGGCGGCTCGGACGGCATCCTGCAGGGCAGCAAGCCGCATCCGCGCGCCTACGGGACCTTTCCGCAGTATCTCGGCTGGTATGTACGGGAGTTGGGGATCCTGTCCCTGGAGGAGTGCGTGGCGCACCTGACCTCGCGCCCGGCGGCCCGGCTGCGGCTGCCGGACCGCGGGCTGGTGCGCGAGGGGTACCGGGCGGATCTGGTGTTGTTCGACCCGGCGACGGTGGCGGCGGGCTCGACCTTCGAAGAGCCGCGTCGGCTGCCCACCGGCATTCCGTACGTCCTGGTCGACGGCCGGTTCGTCATCGAGGACGGCCGCCGGACGGACGTCCTGGCGGGGCGGGCGGTCCGCAGGACTCCGGTGTGACCGGTGCCCTGTGATCGCCCGCCCTGACGACTACGGCTTGGGCAGGGTGCAGCCGCTGCGGCTCAGGTCGAGCTTGTTGTCGACGCCGAAGCAGGCCGGGATCTGGTAGGTCTCCTGGCCGTAGTTGATGCCGTGACGGACGGTCACCTTGCCGCTCTCGTCCACCTCACAGGGGTTGTTGTCGGTGCATCGCTCGCCGTCCTCGTTGCCGGTGTTGTTGACGGCGACGACCTTGCCGGTGGCGTTGTCGACGACGGGCGAGCCCGAGGTGCCGCCGATGGTCTGGCAGGCGGAGGTGTAGCGGACCGAGTCCTTCCAGGTCCAGTTGCCCTCCTTCAACTGGTGGACGAAACCGTCGATGTTGCAGGCGTAGGTCCGCTTCCAGTAGCCGGAGACGACGGTGATGGCGGTGCCGGCGGTGGGGTGCTTGTCGTTCACCGTCAGCGGGTTGATCCCGTACGAGCTCTTGATCTGCGCGTACGTGGTGTTGAGCTGGTAGATCGACACGTCCGTGTCGGTCATCGTCGCGTAGGCGAGCTTGTTGGCGCGCAGCGTGGCGACGCGGGTGCCGGAGGCGTTGAGCAGGCCGAAGGTGCGGCTGGAGGCCTGGTCGACGATGACCTGGCCGGGCGCCGGGAAGCCGGACTCCAGGCAGTGGCCGTTGGACATGACCAGGGCCGGGTCGTTCTCCTCCGAGCCGGGGAAGCGGATCACCGAGCCCGAGCAGTTGCTGAGCGAGACGGTACCGGCGAAGCTGACGCCCCGTGGGGTGGGCGACGTGAGCCGGTTGACGGTGTCCGCTGCGGACGTGACCACGCCGTTTACGGCCGACGTGACCGTGTCCGCTTCCGCGCTCTTGCCCACACCGGTGGGGGCGGGCTCGGCCGCGACCGCGGGGGTCACGCCGGCCCCGGCTATCGCCAGGACAGAGAGCGCGGCGATAAGAGGTTTTCTCATGTGGGGGTCCCCTCTTGCGACGGGGGCGGCCGGAAAAACTCCGGCCACCCACAGATTTGTCATGCGCATTCTGAGGGGGGAGGGCCCGATGAGCAAGCATTCGTTTTCCGACGCGGGGCTGCTTACCTGTCAAGTCGCGCTGGGCGCAGGCGAGTTGGCGATCATCAAAGAAGGGTAAAACCGCGCTCATGGGCCTCAACTACAACGATCACTATCACACGCTGCTGCTGAAGCAGATACCACCGGGGGCGCGGACAGCACTGGACGTCGGCTGCGGGACGGGCGGTTTCGCGCGGCTCCTCGCGGCGCGCGGCCTTGAGGTGGAGGGCGTGGACGCCGACGCAGACATGGTCAAGGCGGCACAGGCGGCCGGCGGCGGGCCCAGCTACCGGTGGGCCGACGTGCGCGGCTCACAACTCCCCGAAGAGCGCTACGACTTCATCTCCTGCATCGCCAGCCTGCACCACATGCCGTTCGACATGGTCCTGACCCTGCGCAAATCCCTTGCCCCGGGCGGCGTTCTCGCCGTGCTCGGCCTCTACTCGGTCCGGTCTCTCACGGACTTCGTCTGCGCGTTCCCCGCCCGCACCCTGCTCAAGGCGGACCGGCTGCTGAGCAGGCGCCGCCCCGCCCCGCCGGTCCAGATCCCGACGGTCTGGCCGCCCCCGATGTCGTACGCCGAGACCCGCACCGAAGCCGCCCGCCTGCTGCCGGGCGCGACGGTGCGGCGACTGCTGTTCTACCGGTACCTGTTGGTGTACCGGGCTTGAGCAGAGCGCAGGAGAGTGCGCGGCGAGCGCCTGCGGTGTCGAGGCGCCCGGTCCGCGTGTCGCTGCGGGTGCACGCGGACCGGGGCCGTCAGAGGGAGCCCCCGAACGGGGCTCAGTGGGACGCGAGTTCGCGGGGCTCCAGGGCCGCCGCGTGCACGTCCATCTGCTCGGCGGCCAGGATCGCCGCGGCCGTATCGGCGCGGGAGGCCGCGACGACCAGAGCGCGGCCCGCGAGGGCGTGGGCCCGCCGGTGCAGGACGGCCGCCTGCGCGTCGGCGCCGGCCGCCGTCAGCGGCACGCGGGCCGGCATACGTCCACCCCTGAGCCGGGTCACCTGCCCGGCGAGCCGCTCGGCCGCCGCGTCCAGGCCGGCGGACGGCACCACCGCCCGCAGCTCGTCCGTGACGGCGAGCAGCGCGGCGAGGTGGCCAGCGAGCTGGATGTCCAGCTCTTCCTCACGTGACCGGTGGGGGAAGTCGGAGGTGGTGCCGGCCATCGTGCCGTGGACGGACCGACTGGAAGATGCAGTGCGGATCGGTTCGTACATGGGATGGCCTCCTGTGCTGTAGCAGAAGCCATCCTAGCTTGGATTCGGTCTAAAGTTGAGTTGTTCGCAAAACTGCCCGCACCCGGCTGCGCAGAGTGACGGCTACGGCTGGCCGTAACCGTCCAGGAAGTTCCCGATCCGGCCCACCGCGTCCCGCAGGTCCCCGACCGTCGGCAGCGTCACCACTCGGAAGTGGTCCGGCTCCGGCCAGTTGAAGCCGGTGCCCTGGACAACCATGATCTTCTCGCGGCGCAGCAGGTCGAGGACCATCCGCCGGTCGTCCTTGATCTTGAAGACCTTGGGGTCGAGGCGCGGGAAGAGATACAGCGCCCCCTTCGGCTTCACGCAGGTCACGCCCGGGATCTGCGTCAGCAGCTCGTACGCCACATCCCGCTGCTCCCGCAGCCGGCCCCCCGGCAGTACCAGATCGTTGACCGACTGCCGCCCGGTGAGCGCGGCGACGACCCCGTGCTGGCCCGGCATGTTCGCGCACAGCCGCATGTTCGCCAGGATCGTCAGGCCCTCGATGTAGGAGTCGGCGTGCGCGCGGGGCCCGGAGATCGACAGCCAGCCCACGCGGTAGCCGGCCGCGCGGTACGCCTTGGACATGCCGTTGAAGGTGAGGGTCAGCAGGTCGGGGGCGATCGCGGCGGTCGGGGTGTGCGTGGCGCCGTCGTAGAGGATCTTGTCGTAGATCTCGTCGGAGCAGACCAGCAGGTTGTGGCGGCGGGCGATGTCGGTCAGCCCCTTGGTCATCGCCTCGTCGTACACGGCCCCCGTCGGGTTGTTCGGGTTGATGATGACGAGCGCCTTGGTGCGATCGGTGACCTTGCGCTCCACGTCGGCGAGGTCGGGCATCCAGTCGGCCTGCTCGTCGCACCGGTAGTGCACGGCCGTGCCGCCGGACAGGGACACGGCGGCGCTCCAGAGCGGGTAGTCCGGCGCGGGTACGAGCACCTCGTCGCCGTCGTCCAGCAGGCCCTGCATCGCCATCACGATCAGCTCGGAGACGCCGTTGCCGATGAAGACGTGCTCGACGTCCGTCTCGATGCCGAGGGTCTGGTTGTGCATGACGACCGCGCGGCGCGCGGCGAGCAGACCCTTGGCGTCGCCGTAGCCGTGCGCGGTGGACACGTTGCGGAGGACGTCCTCCAGGATCTCGGGAGGGCACTCGAAGCCGAACGCCGCAGGGTTGCCGGTGTTCAGCTTGAGGATCCGATGCCCGGCCGCCTCGAGCCGCATCGCCTCCTCAAGAACCGGGCCCCGGATCTCGTAACAGACGTTGGCGAGTTTGGTCGACTGGATCACCTGCATGTCAGGGAGCTTACGGCCCGGTAACGCACCTTGGGCCGTGTTTTCCACCACGTGAGACGCCCGCTTTGCTCCGTTATCACCCTCACGTGTCCCACCAGCCCCTCCACTCCCGCCGCACCCTCGGAAGCCTCCGCCCCGGTTGCCTACCGGAAGGACCCGGTCACCCGGCGTTCACCCGATTCGCCCGGTGCAGTGATCGGGTCGGCGAAGGCGGAGTTCTTCGCCGACCCGGACGTGGTGAGGGCCCCTCGCCGCCAGGGCTACACCGTGCGGGCCGAAACCTCGGGGTCCTGGGCCATGGAGGGCCTCGACCTCAGTGGCTACGACCTCGCCTTCCCGTCCAGCGAAGATGTCCGCCTTCCTCGACGCCGCCGAGCGCGACCGCACCTGGCAGCAGCTCAAGGGCGCGGACAGCTCCTAGGCGCCCAGCCTCCGCACCAGTGCGTGGTACTGATCCCACAGCTCCTTCGGCGTGTGCTCACCGAACGTGTTCAGATGCTCCGGCACCAGCGCCGCCTCCTCGCGCCAGACCTCCTTGTCGACGGTGAGAAGGAAGTCCAGCTCGGAGTCGGACAGCTCGAGCCCGTCCGCGTCCAGGGCCTCCTTGGCCGGCAGGACGCCGATCGGCGTCTCGACCCCCTCCGCCTTGCCCTCCAGCCGCTCCACGATCCACTTCAGGACCCGGCTGTTCTCACCGAAGCCCGGCCACACGAACTTGCCGTCCTCGTCCTTGCGGAACCAGTTGACGTAGTAGATCTTCGGCAGCTTCGCCTGGTCCTTGCCCTTGGCCACCTCGACCCAGTGGGCCATGTAGTCGCCCATGTTGTAGCCGCAGAACGGCAGCATGGCGAACGGGTCCCGGCGCAGCTCACCGACCTTGCCCTCGGCGGCAGCGGTCTTCTCCGACGCCACATTCGCGCCCAGGAAAACCCCGTGGTTCCAGTCGAACGACTCCGTCACCAGCGGCACGGCGCTGGCCCGGCGCCCGCCGAACAGGATCGCCGAGATCGGCACACCCCTGGGGTCCTCCCACTCCGGCGCGATGATCGGGCACTGCGCGGCGGGAACGGTGAAGCGGGCGTTGGGGTGGGCGGCCGGCGTCTCGGAGCCCGGCGTCCAGTCGTTGCCCTTCCAGTCCGTCAGGTGGGCCGGAGTCTCCTCCGTCATGCCCTCCCACCAGATGTCGCCGTCGTCCGTGAGCGCCACGTTCGTGAAGACCGAGTTGCCCCACAGCGTCTTCATCGCGTTGGCGTTGGTGTGCTCACCGGTGCCGGGCGCTACGCCGAAGAATCCGGCCTCGGGGTTGATGGCGTACAGGCGGCCGTCCTCGCCGAACCGCATCCAGGCGATGTCGTCCCCGATCGTCTCGACCGTCCAGCCGGGGATGGTCGGCTCCAGCATGGCGAGGTTGGTCTTGCCGCAGGCGCTCGGGAACGCGGCGGCGACGTACTTGGACTCCCCGCGCGGCGGGGTCAGCTTCAGGATCAGCATGTGCTCGGCGAGCCAGCCCTCGTCCCGCGCCATCACCGACGCGATGCGCAGGGCGTAGCACTTCTTGCCGAGCAGCGCGTTGCCGCCGTAGCCGGAGCCGTAGGACCAGATCTCGCGGGTCTCCGGGAAGTGGGAGATGTACTTGGTCTTGTTGCACGGCCAGGGCACGTCCTCCTGGCCGGGCTCCAGCGGGGCGCCCAGGCTGTGCACGGCGCGCACGAAGAAGCCCTCGTCGCCGAGCTCGTCCAGGACCGGCTGCCCCATTCGGGTCATCGTGCGCATGGACACGGCGACGTACGCCGAATCGGTGATCTCGACGCCGATCGCGGACAGCGGCGAGCCGAGGGGGCCCATGCAGAACGGCACGACGTACATGGTCCGGCCGCGCATCGAGCCGCGGAACAGGCCGCCCTCTCCGCCGGTGCCCCGGAAGATCTCCCGCATTTCGCCGGGTGCCTTCCAGTGGTTGGTGGGACCTGCGTCCTTCTCCTTCTCGGAGCAGATGAAGGTCCGGTCCTCGACGCGGGCGACGTCGCTGGGGTCGGAGGCGGCGTAGTAGGAGTTGGGGCGCTTGACCGGGTCGAGTTTCCTGAACGTGCCCTTGGCCACGAGCTCCTCGCACAGTCGCTCGTACTCGGCCTCGGATCCGTCACACCAGACCACGTTGTCCGGCTGGGTCAGTTCGGCGATCTCGTTCACCCACGAGACCAGTTCCCGGTGCTTGGTGGGGACGACGGGGGGAGCCGCGATGTCGCGCGCCACGATTGCTCCTAGATGAGGGGTTTGATGAGGGTTTTCAGCTGGAGGCCCCGTGGGGGCTGCGACCCGGATGCTTCACGGTTTGATCCACGGCGCTCATCCGGTGCCGACCGCACTCATTTGATCATCCGCCGCGAGTGCCCATCTGTCCAGAGGACCTCACAGGTGAGCGACGTGAGGATTGCCACGTATAGATGTGCCGTTTTGCGTGCACGTTGAGTTCACCTGACTGTTTCTTTGCGTGACAATCGCACCCACAGGCGTGAGATGATGGCCACTTGCGGCCGCTCATCTCGCCGGACTGATCCGCAACTTACGGTTCCGTAGGTACGATGCCGCGCATGACTGCGTCCGCCTCCGACGCGCGTACGGACACGCCGACCGCCGGCCGTGGACCCGTCGCGCTCTCCCTGCCACATCCGGTCAAGCCCAAGCTACGCGGCTGGCTGCATCTCGGCATGTTTCCGGCCGCCCTCGTCGCGGGCCTGGTGCTCACCGCCCTCGCCGACTCGACCCGGGGGCGCATCGCCTGCGGCATCTACACCCTGACGGCCTGCCTGCTGTTCGGCGTGAGCGCGCTGTACCACCGGGGCAACTGGAGCCCGCGCATGGACGGCGTGCTGCGCCGCCTCGACCACGCCAACATCTTCCTGATCATCGCGGGCACGTACACCCCGCTGACCATGCTGCTCCTGCCGGAAGCCAAGGGGCAGTGGCTGCTGTGGGGCATCTGGGCCGCGGCGCTGGCCGGCATCGCCTTCCGGGTGTTCTGGGTCGGTGCCCCGCGCTGGCTCTACACCCCCTGCTACATCGCGATGGGCTGGGCAGCCGTGTTCTTCCTGCCCGACTTCATGCGGAACGGCGGCATCGCGGTGCTGGTGCTGGTGATCGTCGGCGGTGTCCTCTACAGCGCGGGCGGGGTGGTGTACGGCATCCAGCGGCCGAACCCGTCCCCGCGCTGGTTCGGCTTCCACGAGGTGTTCCACTCCCTCACCCTCGCGGCGTTCATCACGCACTACGTGGGGATCTCGCTGGTCGCGTACCAGCACGCATAGCCCCTTCACCCCTGCAGGCCGCGGCGTCGGACGCCGCGGCCCCTGGCCGGCGCGCTGGCCGGGGACCCGCTGGCCCTGTCCGTGATGCCCTCGCTGTTCGGGCCCGACGAGCGCACCGCGCAGGCGGCCGACACCGCGAAGGAGTCCGTCGTCGCGGCCCACCTCGTCGCCGAGCGGGCGGGCGCGGAGGGGCTGGCCGACTCCGCGAACGGGGCGTACGTGCACGGCATGGGCGTCGCCCTGCTGGTGTGCGGCGTCGCGTCCCTGGTGGCCGCGCTGCTGGCCGGGGCGTTCCTGCCGAACACGCCGCAGACGGCACGAAAACCCCCGGAACGCTCCACTCCGGATACCGGCCCGGACATGGTCACCCCGCGGACCGATGCCGGACAATGACCCAATGACGCCCGCACATACCTCCTCCACCCCCGCCGCCCGGCCCCCACTGGGCCTCAGGGAGCGGAAGAAGATCAAGACCCGTCAGGCGATCCGCAACGCGACGTACGCGCTGATCGAGGAGCAGGGCTACGAGGCCACGACGATCGAGCAGATCGCCGAGCGCGCCGAGGTGTCGCCGTCCACGGTGTTCCGCTACTTCCCGGCCAAGGAGGACATCGTCCTCACGGACGAGTGGGACCCGGTCATGCTGGAGGAGCTGCGGGCCCGGCCCGCGGACGAGGCGTGGTCGGACAGCCTCCGGTACGTGCTGCACAAGGCCCTCGACCTCAGCCTCGCCGAGGAGCCGGAGGTGACCCGGCTGCGGACCCGGCTGATGGTCGACGTGCCCGCGGTCCGCAGCCGGATGTTCGAGAGCATGTCGGCCACCGGCCAGCTGCTCCGCCAGGCCGTCGCCGAACGCACCGGGCTGGATCCGGACAGCCTGGAGGTGCGGGTGCTCACGATGTCCGTCATCGGCGGGCTGCTGGAGGCCTCGCACTACTGGGCTGAGAACGACCACCGGGACGACGTTCGGGACCTCGTCGACCGCGCCCTCGAGGTCCTGGAACACGGCCTGCCCACCGCGAAGCCCTGAGGCCGCGGCTCGTTCCCCGTGACATCCTGACCGGGTGAACGGTCCCCGGATCCGCGTCGAGTTCGCCCCCGAGCTGCACCTGTTCGTCCCCGAGGCGCGGCGGGCGGCGCCCGTGCCGACCGACGGCGTCTCCACGCTTGGCCATGTCGTGGAGTCCCTCGGCGTCCCGCTGACCGAGGTCGGTGCGCTGGTCGTGGACGGCCGCGAGGTGCCGGTGTCACACGTCCCGGCGGCGGGCGAGACCGTGCGGGTCGGGACCGTCGAGCGCCCCCAGAAGGTGCCGGGCGCTCCCCTGCGGTTCCTCCTCGACGTGCACCTCGGCACGCTGGCCCGCCGGCTGCGCCTGCTCGGCGTGGACACGGCGTACGAGTCGGCGGACATCGGCGACCCGGCGCTGGCCGCGCGCTCGGCGGCAGAGAAGCGGGTGATGTTGAGCCGGGACCGGGGGCTGCTGCGCCGGCGTGAATTGTGGGCCGGCGCGTTCGTGTACAGCACCCGGCCGGAGGATCAGCTCCGGGATGTGCTGGACCGGTTCCGGCCCGAGCTGCGTCCCTGGACGCGCTGCACCGCCTGCAACGGGCTGCTTCGCGAGGCCTCCAAGGAGGAGGTCGCCGATCAGCTCGAACACGGCACGCGCCGCACGCACGACGTGTTCGCGCAGTGCACGGTGTGTGGGCGGGCGTACTGGAAGGGCGCGCACCACGAGCAGCTGGTGGCCATCGTCGAGCGCGCGCTTGCGCTGCGCTCGCAGCGCCGTTGAGGGGAAGCGCCGTGGGGAATCTGCCGGTCGTGTGTGGCTGGTCGCGCCGGCGCGGCGGAGCCGCATATCGATACAGCCCCGCGCCCCTGTGCATCGGCGTTACGCGCGCCTCTATCGGGGCGTTCAGCGCCTCGTTCCGATCCTTCTTGCCGCAGGCTGTCCCGTCCCTGTTCCTGTCCAGGCGCAGTGGGCCGTCCTTGCGGTTGACCTGCCAGGTCGGCAGCCACTGCTGCTGGGCATCCGACCGGCGCTCGGCCGTCACCGAGCCGGTCGAGCCCTCGCGCAGCCCGCCGAAGGAGAGCACGTCACCGTCACCGAGGACGGTTGCCGACGGGTGTCAGCCGGTCATGACCGCACGCAGCCGCTCCGGATCGGTCGTCGGAGCGTCACACGTGAAGTCACGGCAGACGTACGCGGCCGGTTCACCGCCGACGAGGGGCCGGTCGGCGAGCAGCGGGAACTCGTCGCTGTCCACGGTGCCGTAGGCGACGACCGCGCCCGGCGCGGTGCCGAGAAGCGCCGTACGGTGCAGGGTCTTCGCGGCGGCGTCGTCCGGCTCCGGGCCCACGACCGCCACTTCACGCGGCCCGTCGAGCCGCGCCTCGGCGACCGCGAGCCCCCAGCCGATGAACCGCGGGACGCGCGGCCCGAGCGCCTTGACGACGCCGAGCGCCTTCTCGGCGGCGGTGCGATGGGGTTCGGCGCCGGTGTGGGCGGCGTAGCTGAGCAGGGCGCCCGCCGCCGCGCTCCAGCCGGACGGGGTCGCGCTGTCGGTGGGGTCCTGCGGGCGGCGGATCAGCCGCTCGGCGTCCTCGGCGGTGTCGTACAGGGAGCCCGACTCCGGGTCGGTGAAGCGGGCCAGCACATGGTCGAGGAGGAACCCGGCGAACTCCAGCCACACGCCCTCCCCGGTGACCGACGCCAGCGCGAGGAAGCCCTCGGCGACGTCGGCGTAGTCCTCCAGCACGCCCGCGTTGGCGCCGGCGTGGCCGTCCTTGCTGGTGCGGGTGAGGCGGGCGCGGTCGTCGAGGTGCAGCCGGACGAGGAGGTCGGCGGCGGCGACGGCGGCCTCGACGAGGTCGGGGCGGCCGAAGTAGGCACCGGTCTCCGCGAGCGCGGCGATCGCCAGGCCGTTCCAGGCGGCTACCACCTTGTCGTCCCGGCCGGGAGCGGGGCGCTCCTGGCGCTTTTCGAGGAGCCGTTCCCGGACGCGGGCGATCCGTTCGGCGTCGAACACGCCCTCGTGCTGCGGGAGCTGGAGGACGGAGGCGCCGTGCTCGAACGTGCCCTCCTCGGTGACGCCGAAGTACTGGGCGGCGAGGTCGGCCTCGTCACCGAGCGCCTCGCGGAGTTGCTGCGGGGTCCAGACGTAGTACGCGCCCTCTACGTGCTTGCCCGTCCCGTCGTCGCTGTCGGCGTCCAGCGCGGAGGCGAACCCGCCCTCGGGGGTGCTCAGCTCCCGCACCATGAAGTCGGCGGTCTCCAGCGCGACCCGGCGGGCCAGCTCCGAGCCGGTGGACCGCCACAGGTGTGCGTACACGCGGCACAGCAGGGCGTTGTCGTAGAGCATCTTCTCGAAGTGCGGCACGACCCAGTCCCGGTCGACGGAGTAGCGCGCGAAGCCGCCGCCGAGCTGGTCGTAGATCCCGCCGCGCGCCATGCGCTCGCACGTGTCCCGCGCCATCTGCAGTGCGCCCTCGGAGCCGGTGCGGGCGTGGTGGCGCAGCAGGAACTCGATCACCATGGACGGCGGGAACTTCGGCGCCCCGCCGAACCCGCCGCGCTGCGGGTCGTACTCCCGGGTGAGCCCGAGCAGCGCCTGCGCGAGCTCCTGCTCGCCGGGTGCCTGGCTGTCGCCGTAGGAGATCTCCCGCCCGGCCAGGTCCCGCACGATCTTCCCGGCGACGTCGTCGACCTCCTCGCGCCGGTCGGTCCAGGCCTGGTGGACGCCCTCCAGCACCTGCCGGAAGGACGGCATGCCCTGCCGGGGCGCGGGCGGGAAGTAGGTGCCGAAGTAGAAGGGCTCGGCGTCCGGGGTGAGGAACACCGTCATGGGCCAGCCGCCGTGCCCGGTCGCCGCCTGCACGGCCTCCATGTAGACGGCGTCCACGTCGGGCCGCTCCTCGCGGTCGACCTTGACGCTCACGAAGTGCTCGTTGAGGAAGTCGGCGGTCTGCCGGTCCTCGAAGGACTCGTGCGCCATGACGTGACACCAGTGGCAGCTGCTGTAGCCGACGCTCAGCAGCACGGGCACGTTCCGCCTGCGCGCCTCCTCGAAGGCCTCACCCGACCAGGGCCACCAGTGGACGGGGTTGTCGGCGTGCTGAAGAAGGTACGGAGACGTCTCATGCGCCAGTCGGTTCGGCATGGTGTCCATCCTGCCGCAGTACCCCACCCGTCACGCGTCAGGCGTCTCCCAGACGGTGACCTCGAATGTCGGCGGACCTTCCGCACCCGGGGATGCGGAGCGCACACGCAGGCAATTGCCGCCCTCTCCCCAGGACGTTCCGTGCGCTGCACACTTGACCGACGGGAAAGCGGGCAGGGACTGGAAGAGTCCGGGGAGAGCCGTGACCGCCGGAGGGGGACGTGACATGCGGGACAGTCATCGGGCGGAAGCCGAACGGCTGTTGGTGCGGGCCGTGGAGGAGGAGGTACGGCGCTCCGGCGGCCGTACCGACGGCAAGGTGCTGCTGTCGCGGGCGCGCGGCGCGCTGGACGCGATGGCGCAGACGGCCGCCGAGGAGTACGGGGCCTACACGCGCGCGCTGGACGAGGCGCAGGCCGGGCAGCTCACCTTCCGGCAGCGGTACGCCCGCGAGGGTGCCGGCACTCCGCTGCTGGTGGCCGCCGTCGCGGCGGTCGCGGCGGCCGTCGCCGACCTGGTGCTGGGCACCGACGGGGGTACCGCGCTGGGCGCGGGCGTGACGGTCGGCGTGGTCGGCGCGGCGGCGACCGTGGTGAAGGTGACCGCCGCCCACGTGCCCGCCGCGCACCACCGCGCCGGCGCCGTGAGCCAGCCGGGCGGCCCCGAGCAGCTGCGGCTCGCGTGGCTGACCGCGCTGGAGGTGCGCGGGATCCGGCCGTTCCTGGACCAGCAGCGGGTGCTGGCCGCGTCCACCGGCCCGAAGAAGACCGGTCCGCGGCTGCGCGGCGCGGACAAGAGCGCGGCGGCCCGCGGCCGTACCGTGCTCCAGCAGTCCTTCGCGCAACTCCCGGAGCCGGCGGGCCCGTTCGCGGGCCGGCGGCAGGAGATGGGGCGGATCCGGCAGTGGGTGCAGGCGGCCCGCGCGAGCACGGAGACCCAGCCGACGGTGGTGGTACTGCACGGGGCGCCCGGCAGCGGCCGTACGACACTGGCGGTGCGCGCCGCGCACGACCTGAAGGACTACTTCCGCGGCGCCTGCGTCGTCGACCTGCGCACCGGCACGCCCGGCGATACCCCGCTGTCCACCCGCGACGCCCTGCTGCACCTGCTGAACCGGCTCGGCGCACCCCGCGAGCAGCTGCTGTTCCGCGAGCGCTCCTCCCCCGAGCACCAGGTCAAGCGGCTGAGCGAGCTGTACCACCAGCACCTGACCGGCATGCCGGTCACGGTCGTCCTGGACGACGCCATCGACCCCGACCAGGTCCGCACCCTGGTCCCCGAGCGCTCCGACAGCCTGGTCCTGGTCACCGCCCGGCAGCCCCTGGAGCTGCCCACAGACCTGCCCGCGCGGGTGCACCAGCTGCCGGTGGGGGCGCTGGACGCGGCGGGCGCGGAGGAGCTGCTGTCCGCCGTCGCGCAGGACGAGCCGGGTCCGTACGACGCCGAGTCCGCCGACCGGGTTCGGGAGCTGTGCGGCGGGCTGCCGCTGGCGCTGCGCGTCGCGGGCTCGTCCCTGGGCTCCCGCTCGCCGCGCTCCCTGGCCGCGGACCTGAGCGCCTACGGTCCCGTCGACCCGGTGGAGCGCGCCCTGTGGCTGCGCTACACCGACCAGCCGGAGACCGAGCGCAGACTCCTGCGCCGCCTGGCGCTCGCCGGACGCGCCTCGCTGGGCGCGGCGGCGGCCGCGGCCCTGCTGAACACGGACGAGTCGGAGGCCACCCGGCACCTGGTGGCACTGGCCGGTACCGGCCTGATCGACCATGTGCGCGGCGACCGCTACCGGCTGCACGACCTGGTCCGCGCCTTCGCCCAGGCCCGCCTCCTGGACGAGGAGGAGGCGGCCGGGCGCACGGCGGCCCAGGAGCGGCTGATCCAGAACTACGCCGACCTGGCGGACTCGGTGCTGCGCCTGGTCGACGGCAACATGTCGACCCGCTCGGACCGGTTCGGCTCGCACGGCTTCACGTCCCTGGACGAGGCGCTGCGCTGGCTGGACGACGAGTCCAGCTTCATCACGGCGGCGCTGAGGCACACGGAGGGCGTGAGCCAGAGCGCGGTGCTGAACCTCCTGGGCGCCCTGTGCGACTACTGCCTGCTGCGCGGCGACCTGTACCGGCTGGGCGAGATCAGCGAGCTGGCCCAGTCCGTCGACCAGGGCCTGCTGCTGCGGTCCGTGCAGTGGCGCACCGGCATCGCGGCCCGCCAGCTGGGCGAACTCGACAAGGCGCGCACGACGCTCACGTCCGTCGTCGACCTGTACCGGCAGGCGCATCACGACGCCGGTGCGGCCCGCGCCCTGTGCTCCCTCGGCATCACCCTGCACCACCAGGGCAACCTGACGGAGGCCGCGGCGAAGCTGCGGGAGGCCCTCGACATGCAGGCGCCCGCGGAGCTGGCCACGGACCGCGCCTGGACGATGCACGCGCTGGCCGCGGTGGAACGCGACCGCGGCCACCTCGCCGAGGCACTCGGTCTGCTCACCGAGTCCCTGGTCCTGCACCGCGCCGGCGAGTCCGTGCACGGCCAGGCCTGGGCCCACTTCCAGCTCGGCCAGCTGAACCTGCGCCTGGGCGACGTGCCGGCCGCCGAGACCGAGCTGGGCCACGCCCTCGACCTGTACGGCCGTACCCGCGACGCCCGCGGTGAGGCCTGGGCGCTGACCCAGTTGGCGCGGGCCCGCCTCGTCGACGGCGACGCGCAGCCGGCGCTGGAGCAGCTGCACGGCGCGGCCGCCCGGCACCGGGACAACGAGGACGCGCGCGGTGAGGCCTGGACGCTGTACTACCTGGGGCAGGCGCTGGAGGAGACCGGCAACATCGACCAGGCGGTGCGCGAGCTGGAACGCTCCCGCACGATGTTCTCCCGGATGCGGGATGTGTACGGCCTGGCCTGCGCCCGCCACCACTCGGCCCGCGCGACCCGCGACCAGCGCGCCGCGCAGACCGGCTCTCTGCGCAACTCCGGGTTCGCCCGGCAGCTGCTGGTCGACGCCCGCGCCGACTTCCAGCGCATCGGGGTCGCGCACGGCGAGGCCTGGACCTGCCTGGAGCTGGCGGTGGTCGACGCGGGCAACGCCCGCACGCAGCAGGCCCTGACCCTGTGCGACGAGGCGGTGGCGTTGTTCACCTCGTACGGCGACCGCCGCGGCGAGGACTGGTCCCGCTTCCTCCGCTGCACCCTCCTGCCCTACGCCGCCCCCGGCGGCGTGGAGATCGGCACGGCGGTGGCCCAGGAGGAACTGACACAGCTGACCCGCGCCACCCACCCCTCACGCGACGAGAAACTGAACGACTGCGTCGAGGCCTACCAGCTCCTCCTGGAACGAGGCGTGACGCTGGAAACGGGCTGGCAGGCGTGGCGCCTGGGCATGACCCCGGGAAGGCACGCACGGGAGGTGATGGGGGTGGAGGTCTCGGCCGTTCGGAAGTAACCAGGGCTGGGCCCGCTACTCGCGAGCCGCGCCCGCGCGACGCCGCACCCGACGACGGCGCGCCAGGCACTCGCAAGCCGTGGGCCGCCGCGGCGGCCGTAGCCGCATGCCCGCAACAGTCGTAGCTGCGGGCATGCGTGCCTCTCCCAGTGCCTGAGGTACTCCCAGGGCGGCACGGGTGGGCGATGGGGGTGCCCCCCGCGCGAGTTCGTTCGAGCGTGGGGGAGGCACCCCGCCAGCGCCGGGCCGCGCGACCCAGCCCCGGCCAGCCGCTGCCCCGAGGGGCTCAGTCCTTCGTGGGTGAGGTCTTCCCGGAGTCCGCGGCGTCCTTGCCGGACGGCTTCCCCTTCGGATCGGTCGCCTCCTCGAAGTCGACCTTGCCCATGTGCCGGCTCATCGACTTCATCAGGCCCCACACCGCCAACGCCATCACGGCGAAGACGATGAACCCGAGAACGCCGGGAGTGACCTTGTCCTCGTCGACCTCGGCCGCGACCGTGACGAGGTGTGGCATGACCAGGCTTGCGCTTGCGCTCATGTCAGGCATTGTCCCGGATGCCCGCGAAGAGGTCGTCCTCGGGGAGGGAGGTATCCACGAGAGACTTCGCGAGCTCGTACTCCTCGGTCGGCCAGACCTTTTTCTGGATCTCCATCGGCACCCGGAACCAGCCCCCGTCGGGATCGATCTGCGTGGCGTGCGCGATCAGCGCCTTGTCCCGGATCTCGAAGAAGTCCGCACACGGAACGTGCGTGGTCAGCGTGCGCTCCGTCCGCTCGAACTCGTCCCACCGCTTGAGCCACTCCCCGTAGGGAGACTCCAGCCCCCGCTCCAGCAACGCCTCGTGCAGCGCCTCGGTCCGGGGCCGGTTGAAACCCTGGTTGTAGTACAGCTTCTGCGGCTGGTACGCCGGGCCGAACTCGTCCTCCGGGTACTTCTCGGCGTCCGCCGCCCCCTCGAACGCCACCATCGAGATCTTGTGGGTCATGATGTGGTCGGGGTGCGGGTACCCGCCGTTCTCGTCGTACGTGGTGATCACCTGCGGACGGAACGAGCGGATCTTCCTCACCAGCTCCCCGGCCGCCTTGGCGACGTCCTCCAGGGCGAAGCAGCCCTCGGGCAGCGGCGGCAGCGGGTCGCCCTCCGGCAGCCCGGAGTCCTCGAAGCCCAGCCACTCCTGCTTCACGCCCAGGATCTCCCGGGCCTCGTCCATCTCCTTCTTGCGTACCTCGTGGATGTGCTCCTCGACGTACTTGTCCCCCAGCAGCTTCGGATTGAGGATGGAGCCGCGTTCCCCGCCCGTGCAGGTCACCACCAGCACGTCCACCCCCTCGGACACGTACTTCGCCATGGTGGCCGCGCCCTTGCTCGACTCGTCGTCGGGGTGGGCGTGAACGGCCATCAGTCGCAGCTGGTCAGTCAAGACTCAATCCTTGGTCAATACGGCGCCCTGTGTGCTTCGGCGCAATCCAATAGGTGCCGCCCCGTAGGGGCGTCGTTGAGGGGCGGTGGTCGGACGGCGGGAGGGAGGCTTCTATAGTGACCGAATCGGGAGGCGAATAATTCCGGTGTCCGGTTCTGGGCGCCCGTTTCGGGACACCCTCGTCCCACCCGAGCCGAGAGGACGATCATGAGCACGGTGACCACGCGGCCGCCCGAGGGCCGTTACGGCCGCTCCTCGGACGAGCGCGCCGACCGCACGCTCAAGGTCGTCGGCGCCGTCCTCTCGGCGGCCCTGCTGGCCCTCATCGGCTACTTCGCCTACCACTACGTCGGCCAGAGCAAGATCAGCGCCGAGGTGATCGCCTTCGACGCCGGGCGGGACTCGGTGAAGGTGCACCTGGAGGTCCGCAAGGACGCCGACGCCGACGGCTACTGCACCCTGCGCTCCCAGGCCGAGAACGGCGCCGAGGTCGGCCGGGCCGACTTCCGCTTCGACGGCGACTCCACCCGCATCGACAAGGTGGTCACGCTCCGCACCACCTCACCGGGCACGACGGCCGAGCTCCTCGGCTGTCACGCCGACTGATCTCATCCGGAATACGTAGCCGCTGACCTGTGTTGACGTGATTCTGATGGCTTATGTCCTCCCCCTTCCGGCAGCGAATTGTTAGGCTCGTGGTTTCGCCCATCCATGAAGGAACATGCTTCTTGGTAGGGCGATGCTTTGTATTCCAAGTACCTACGAGGAGCACCTGTGACCCAGACCAGCGAGAACGTCACCTGGCTGACCCAGGAGGCGTACAACAAGCTCAAGGATGAGCTTGAGTACCTTACTGGTCCCGCGCGCACGGAGATCGCCGGCAAGATCGCCGCCGCGCGCGAGGAGGGCGACCTGCGTGAGAACGGCGGGTACCACGCGGCCAAGGAAGAGCAGGGCAAGCAGGAGCTCCGGGTGCGCCAGCTGACCCAGCTCCTTGCGACCGCCAAGGTCGGTGAGGCACCGGCGGCGAACGGTGCCGTGGCGCCCGGCATGGTCGTCACGATCGCCTTCGACGGCGACGAGGACGACACGCTGACGTTCCTGCTCGCCTCCCGCGAGTACGCGAGCGCGGACATCGAGACGTACTCGCCGCAGTCCCCGCTGGGGACCGGCGTCATCGGCCACAAGGTCGGCGAGGACGCGGAGTACGAGCTGCCGAACGGCAAGACGGCCTCGGTGCGGATCCTCAAGGCCGAGCCGTACTCCGGCTGACCGGCTGATCCGCACCGGCCGATCGGCCGGCCTGCCCTTGAGGGCCCCCGGCGTCCGCAACGACGCCGGGGGCCCTGTCATGCCGTCGTCGTCACCTCGCGTGCCGTCACGCCGTGGCGGACCGGTACTTCCGCACCGCCAGCGTCCGGAATATGACGAGGATCACGATCGAGTAGAAGAGCGAGACCTACACCGGGTGCTGCACCGGCCAGCCTCTGAGTTCGAGAGCCCGGGGTTGCCGAAGAGTTCGCGGCAGGCCTGGACCGTGGCGCTGAACGGGTTCCACTCGGCGATGTGCCGCAGCCAGGGCGCCACGATCGGCAGGTACTTCCGATGCCCCGTCTCCGCGAGCGGCCTCGGCGTTCGCCTGCGAAGAAGCGTGATCAACCGGACGCCCGGCGGTACTTGCGCACCGCGAGCGTACGGAAGATCAGGAGGATCAGGACCGACCAGATCAGCGAGGCCCACACCGGGTGTTGCATGGGCCAGGCGTCGGGTGTCCGGAAGCCCGGGGGAAGGTTGCCGAAAAGCTCACGGCACGCCTGCACGGTGGCGCTGAACGGGTTCCACTCCGCGATGTGCCGCAGGAAGGACGGCATCATGTTCGCGTCCACGAACGCGTTCGAGATGAACGTCAGCGGAAACAGCCAGATCAGGCCGCCCGAGGTCGCCGCTTCCGGAGTGCGCACGGAGAGGCCAATGAGCGCGCCGATCCACGAGAACGCGTACCCGAGCAGCAGGAGCAGGCCGAACCCGGCGAGCACCTTGCCGAAGTTCTCGTGCGTGCGCCAGCCGATCAGCACGGCGACGACCGCCAGGACGACGAGGGTGAGCGCCGTCTGCACCGAGTCGGCGATGGTGCGGCCAGTCAGCACCGCACCACGCGTCATGGGCAGGGAGCGGAAACGGTCGACGAGGCCCTTGTGCATGTCGTCGGCGATGCCCGCGCCAGCGCCCGCGGTAGCGAACGTCACGGTCTGGGCGAAGATGCCAGCCATCAGAAACTCACGGTAGGCCTGAGTGGAGGTGGACGAGCCGACCTGGATCGAGCCGCCGAACACGTAGGTGAACAGCACCACGAACATGATGGGCTGGACCAGCCCAAAAATGATCATCTCGGGAATCCGACGCATGCGGATCAGATTCCGACGAGTGATGACCAGGGAATCGCTCACGGCGCTCACTTCACCTGCCCCTTCCAGGCATTGGGCCGCCGGTCTCGGACGCGCGGCGAGATGAATCCTGGCCGATACGAGCGAACGGGATCCGGGGTCCGGGAGATGCGGTTCAGGTTGCGTCTCGCAACCACCATCGAGTCCCGGATCGACTGGCTGACCGGGTCCGCGGCCGGCGCGACCCGCACGGCGTCGGTGACGGCGCTCACTTGGCGGCCTCCTTGTCGTTCTCCTCGTCCTTCGCCTCGGCCACGTGTCCCGTGAGGGACAGGAAGACGTCGTCGAGAGTGGGGCGGCGCAGGCCGATGTCGTCTATCTCGATGCCGCGGGTGTCGAGCTCGCGGATGACCTCGGCGAGCAGCTTGGCACCGCCGGTCACGGGCACGGTGAGCTTGCGCATGTGCTCCTCGACCGTGGTGTCGCCCTTGCCGAAACCGCGCAGCACTTCAGAGGCGGTCCGTATGTGCTCCGGCTCGTGCACCACGACCTCGACGCGCTCGCCGCCGGTGTGGGCCTTGAGCTGGTCGGAGGTGCCCTTGGCGATGACGCGGCCGTGGTCGACGACCGCGATGTCGTGCGCGAGGTGGTCGGCCTCTTCCAGATACTGCGTGGTCAGCAGCAGGGTCGTACCGCCGGAGACCAGGTCCTTGATGACCTCCCACAGCTGCTGGCGGTTGCGCGGATCGAGGCCGGTCGTCGGCTCGTCCATGAACATCACGGGCGGGCGGACGACCAGGGCCGCCGCGAGGTCGAGGCGGCGGCGCATGCCTCCGGAGTAGGTCTTGGCGGGGCGGTCGGCGGCGTCCACGAGACGGAACTGCTGCAGCAGTTCGGCCGCGCGGGCCTTGGCCGCCTTCGCCCTCATCTGGTAGAGCTGGCCGACCATCTGGAGGTTCTCGCGGCCGGTCAGGTACTCGTCGACCGCCGCGAACTGGCCGGACAGGCCGATGGAGCGGCGCACGGCGTCGGGCTGTTTGAGCACGTCGATGCCCGCGACGACGGCCTGGCCGCTGTCGGGCTGCAGCAGGGTCGTCAGACAGCGGACGGTCGTCGTCTTGCCCGCGCCGTTCGGCCCGAGCAGGCCCAGGACCGTGCCCTCGGGGACATCGAGGTCGACGCCGTCCAGAGCCCTTACGTCACCGAAGGTCTTGACCAGGCCTTCGGCATAGATGGCGCCTGGCATATGAGTCTCCATGTCGTTAAGGATTCGTCGGAAAGCCTAGGTTTGTGCATTTTGTTCCGCCCAGCGGCGGCATTGGGTGGTGACACAAGACACACCATAACGCGATGTATCGCGTCTCTCAACGGAATTCCTCGAACGAGTGACGAAGAGCCTCTGACCTCGGCGTTCGCCGCGGCGGTGAGCCCGTGCGGGCCGCGGGCGTCAGTCCATGACCGTGTAGCCCGCGTCGCGCAGGGCCTGGTTCACCTCGGCGCAGTGCGCCGGGCCCTTCGTCTCCAGGTGCAGCTCGACCTCCGCCTCCGTGAGCCCGAGCCGTGGGTCGGTTCGTACGTGGCTCACGTCGAGGACATTAGCGTCGACCACTGACAACGCACTGAGAAGCGTCGCGAGCGCCCCAGGACGGTCCGTCAGCCGCAGCCGAACCGCCAGGTAGCGGCCCTGCGCGGCCATGCCGTGCCGCAGCACGCGCTGCATCAGCACCGGGTCGACGTTGCCGCCGGACAGCACCGCCACCACCGGTCCCTCGAACGCGCCGGGCTCGCTCAGCAGCGCCGCGACCGGGCTCGCCCCGGCCGGCTCCACGACCAGCTTGGCCCGCTCCAGGCACAACAGCAGCGCGGTGGACAGCTCGTCCTCGGTGACAGTGCGCACCTCGTCGACAAGGTCGCCGACGATCCCGAAGGGCACGTCGCCCGGCCGCCCGACCTTGATGCCGTCGGCCATCGTCACCGGGTTGTCGATCGCGACGGGCCGCCCGGCCGCCAGGGAGGGCGGATAGGCCGCCGCGCCCTGCGCCTGCACACCCACGATCCGCACGTCCGGCCGCAGCGCCTTCACCGCGACCGCGATCCCGGCCGCGAGGCCGCCCCCGCCGATCCCGACGACGATCGTGCCCACCTCGGGGCACTGCTCAAGGATCTCCAGGCCCACCGTGCCCTGGCCCGCGATGATGTCGGGGTGGTCGAACGGGTGGATGAACACCGCGCCCGTCTCGGCCGCGTACGCCTGCGCGGCGGCCAGCGTCTCGTCGACCACCTGCCCGTGCAGGCGCACTTCGGCGCCGTAGTCCCGCGTCGCGCTGATCTTCGGCAGCGGGGCGCCCTTCGGCATGAACACCGTGGAGCGCACGCCGAGCAGCGCGGACGCCAGGGCGACGCCCTGAGCGTGGTTGCCCGCGCTCGCCGCCACGACTCCGGCGGCGCGCTCCTCGGGCAGCAGTCCGGCGATCCGGACGTAGGCGCCGCGCAGCTTGAACGAGCCCGTCCGCTGGAGGTTCTCGCACTTGAGGTGCACCGGCGCGGCCACCAGCTGGGACAGGTGCCTGCTGCCCTCCATCGCCGTCACCCGGGCCACGCCCGACAGCATCTTCTGGGCCCCGCGCACATCGTCGAGGGTGACCGCCCGCAAGGAGTCAGCCGTGCTGTTGCTCATGACTCAAGCATCGCAGTTCACGGCGGGAACGGCCGCTGTGACCAACCTCCGAGACTGGTTCGCGCAGCGCCGGTACGACCCGCCTCCCGTCCGCGTACCCTGTCCCCCAACCCAGCACCCTTCATGAAGTGAGCCCCCGGCCATGCCCACAACACCTGAAATGTCGATGGACATGACGACCGTCGGTGACACCGGCCTTCTCGACACGCTCCAGCACGAGGTGGCGGTGTTCGCCCGCCGTGCGGAACAGACCCGGCTCGGCGGGGTCGGGCAGGTGCGCAACTCCATGGACCGCGCCGCGTACCTGCTGCTCAACCGCCTCGACACGGAAGGCCCGATGGGCGTCAAGGCGCTCGCCGCGAGCATGGGGATCGACTCCTCGACGGTCACCCGGCAGGTGGCTCCGCTCGTCGACACCGGCCTGGTCAAGCGCACCTCACACCCCGAGGACGGACGGGCCGTGGTGCTCCAGCTGTCCCCGCGCGGGCAGTCGCGTCTTGAAGAGGTGCGCTCGTCCCGGCGTCAGTTGATGGCCGAGCTGACGCAGGACTGGGCACCGGAGGAGCGCGAGGCGTTCTGCACGTTCCTGACACGGTTCAACACCGCGCTGTCCACCCGGATGGCCGCCCACGGCCCGGGGCCGGAGGCCGAGTCGCCGTCCTGAGCAGCCGGACACGGCAGCGACGGCCCCGGTACGGCACCGACGGCACGCGCGTGTGCCCCGACTCCGGCCCCGGAGTCTTGACCGACGGGCCACCCCTGGCCTCATATGAGACCGGGGCCTCGTCGTACGCGGCCGGCACAGGCCGTACGGCGGCCGGGACCCGCATCCTCAGGGTCGCCCTCAGGGGGGAGGCGCGGTGCGAGCACGGCATGCGTCCCAAGGTGCCCGGCGGGCCCGGGAGTTCGAGGCGTTCGTCGCGGGCGCGGCCAGGCGGCTGCTGCACGCCGCCACGCTGCTGACGGCGGAGGCGCCGGACGACAACCCGCGCGCGCGACGCCTGCTGACCCTGTCCCTGGCCCACACGTACGCGTGCTGGGACCGGCTGCGCGGCGAGGACCCGTACGCCCGCACCCGCCAGGAACTTGCCGCCCGCTTCGCGCGCGGGGCGTGGCATCACTACGGCGGCCTCGGGCGGGCCCGCCCGCACCCCGCGAGCGCCCTGGCCCGGCTCAGCCCGCAGGAGCGACTGATCCTGGTCCTGCGGATGTACGAAGGTGTCGCCGATGAACAGGTGGCGGCGCAGCTCGGCCTGTCCCCTGACCGTGTCCGGGCGATCTGCGCCCGCGCGCAGACGGCCCTGCTGCACCAGCCGCGAGGACCGGCCCCGGCGGTGCTGGGCGCGAAGGTGGCTCCGTCATGAGCGGGCGGAAGTGCGGCGGTCGCGCCGGGATGAGCCGGTGGGAGTACGGCGGTCGCTCCTGTGGGGATCAAGGCGCTCGCGGGGTCCGGGGCCGCGTCGGCGGCGGAGTGGGCCGGCGCTCTCGGGTTGGCTCCGGTGCAGGCCTCCGTCACCGCGCTCCCCGCACAACGCGATCGGGCGCCGGGAGGCGCGTATGAGCAGGCTCGACCGTGACGCAGCCGTGCGGCGGATCCTGGAGGAGGGGGCGCCGTCGGTGCCGCCCGAGCTGTGCGCGCAGGCCGTGCGCCGGGGCGGGCGCATGCTGCGGCGCAGGGTGATCGCCCGCCGTCTGATGTGGCTGCTGCTGTGCGCGGCGGCTGTGGCGTTCGTCGTGTGGGCGGTCATGACCCGCCCCTGGGTGGAGCCGCCGTCGGAGACGACTCCACCGCTCACGGGCTGGTGAGACCCCGCGGGTTCCGGCCGGGATCCCGCCCCGGTCAGCCGAGTGCCTGCTGCAGGTCTTCCAGGAGGTCGTCGACGTTCTCGATGCCCACGGAGAGGCGTACGAGATCGGCGGGCACCTCCAGGGCCGAGCCGGCCGCGGAGGCGTGCGTCATGCGGCCGGGGTGCTCGATCAGCGACTCGACGCCGCCGAGGGACTCGCCGAGCGTGAACACCCTGGCCCGGTTGCAGACCTCGACGGCCGTCTCCTCGCCGCCGGCGACCTGGAAGGAGACCATGCCGCCGTACGACCGCATCTGCTTGGCGGCGACCTCGTGACCGGGGTGCTCCGGCAGCCCCGGGTACAGCACCCGCGTCACGCGCGCGTGCCGGGTCAGCATGTCGGCGATCTTGCTGGCGTTCTCGCTGTGCCGGTCCATGCGCACCGACAGGGTCTTGGTGCCGCGCAGCACCAGCCAGGAGTCGAAGGGCCCGGCGACCGCGCCCATCGCGTTCTGGTGGAACGCCAGCTCCTCGCCCAGGTCCGCGTCGGCCGCGACGAGCGCGCCGCCCACCACGTCCGAGTGCCCGCCCATGTACTTGGTCAGGGAGTGCACGACGATGTCCGCGCCGAGGGACAGCGGCTGCTGGAGGTACGGCGTGGCGAAGGTGTTGTCGACGACGAGGCGGGCGCCCGCGTCCCGGGCGATCTGAGCGACGGCGGCGATGTCGGTGATGCCCAGGAGGGGGTTGGACGGCGTCTCCACCCAGACGACCTTGGTCTTCGGGGTGAGGGCGGCCCGTACGGCGGCGGGGTCGCTGGTGTCGGCGACCGACCACTCCACGCCCCAGCGGGCGACGACCTTCGCGAAGAGGCGGAACGTGCCGCCGTACGCGTCGTTGGGGATGACCACGTGGTCGCCGGGGGTGAGCAGCGTGCGCAACAGGCAGTCCTCGGCCGCCAGTCCGGACGCGAACGCGAGGCCGCGGCGGCCGCCCTCCAGGGCGGCGAGGTTCTCCTCCAGTGCGGTCCTGGTCGGGTTGGCGCTGCGGCTGTACTCGTAGCCGCAGCGCAGTCCGCCGACGCCGTCCTGCTTGTAGGTCGACACCTGGTAGATCGGCGGGACGACCGCACCCGTCAGGGGGTCGGCGGTGTTGCCCGCGTGGATCGCGAGCGTCTCGAAGTGCTGACTGATGTGCCTGTCGCTCATGGGCACCGAGCGTAGTGCGCCGACGGGCGGGATGGCGGGCGCGGATCGCGGCGGCCGGCCCTGGCGGCGGCGGTCCGGCGGTCCGGCGGTCCGGCGGTCCGGCGGTCCGGCGGGAACGTCCGCGAGAGGTTTTCCACAGGTCCGCCGACGAGGTTGGCCAATTGTCGGCGCGGTCTGGTTCGCTTGGAGTATGGAGATTCTCTGGGTGCTGATCGCACTGGTCATGCTCGGCTTTGTGCTGCTGCCCTTCCTGCGGCGCAGGCGGGGCGCGATCGGGCTGGTCTCGCCCGACCATCCGGACGCCGCGGACCCGGCGAACTACGGCTTCGTCCGCGAGGAGGAGCTGGACATCCGGATGCCCGGCCCGGACCAGGACCTGCTGGACGTCCTGGACCTGGTGCAGCGCACCCAGGACTACCGCGCGGCCCAGCAGCTCCTGGCCGGCACGGAGACCGAGGGCGAGCGGCGCTGGCAGCGTGTGCAGGCCTTCGCGGGCGCCGCCTCGCTGGAGCTGCAGCAGCGGCCCGGCGGGGTGAGCGAGGCGCCGGGCGGGCAGTGGCTGCGGGTGTGGCGGGCCGAGCATCCCAAGGACGCGGGCGGTGCGGCGGTGCACGCCGAGTTCCTGGTGCAGCAGGCGTGGCGGACGTCCACGCCCGGGACGGACGAGTTCCGGATCATCATGGAGGAGGCGAAGGCGGCCTGCGGCGAGGCGGCGCTGCTGGCCCCCGGCGACCCCATCCCGTACATCGTCGAGCTGTCGGTGGCCCGCGGACTGGCCTATCCGCACCCGGAGTTCGAGCAGCTGTGGCTGAAGATCCTGGACCGCGCGCCGACGCACATGGGCGCCCACCTGGCCGCCCTGCACTACTGGTGCGAGAAGTGGCACGGCTCGCGCGAGCTGGCGTACGAGTTCGCGGAGGCCGCGGCGGCCCGCGCGCCGAAGGGCTCCCTGCTGGCCGCGATGCCGCTCTTCGCGGTGTTCGAGCACATGCCCGAGGTGAACCTCGTCGCCGGTTTCTACCAGAGCGAGGTCGTCACCAAGGCGATCCACGGCGCGCTGCACGCGGTGCACTCGGCCCGCCCGGACGACCCGATGCTGGCACACGTCCGCCACATGCTGGTCTTCTTCCTGGTGCGCAGCGAGCGCTGGTCGGAGGCCATGAACCAGCTGATACACATCGACGGCCACGTGGGCGCCCTGCCCTGGACCCTCTCCCCCGACCCGGCCGCCGAGTTCGCCGTCTACCGCGCCCTGGCGGTGGCGGGCTACGAGGCGAACGGCGGCAGCCCGGCGAGCCTGCCGCACTGAGCCCGGCTCGGCCCCGGCACCTGGCCGGAATTCGGGCAGGGCCCCGCACGTTGAGGTGGATGACGCCGGCGCCGATTGGAGACCGCATGTTCCTGCACAGCCGTACGCCCCAGCTGCCGACCCCCGAGCAGGCCCTGCCCGGGCGCCCGGAGCCGGCGTTCACGGTCCCCGACCGCCACACCGTCCTCGGCAACCCACTCCTCGGCCCCTACCCCGAGGGCCTGGAGATCGCCGACTTCGGCCTGGGCTGCTTCTGGGGCGCCGAGCGCAAGTTCTGGCAGCTCCCGGCCAGGATCTGGACGACCCTGGTCGGCTACCAGGGCGGTTACACCGAGAACCCCACGTACGAGGAGGTCTGCTCGGGCCTGACCGGCCACACGGAGGCCGTCCGCGTCGTCTACGACCCGAACCTGATCTCGTACGAGCGCCTCCTGAAGACCTTCTGGGAGTCCCACGACCCCACCCAGGGCTTCCGCCAGGGCAACGACGTGGGCACCCAGTACCGCTCCGCGATCTACACCCACACCCCCGAACAGGCAGCCACCGCCAGGTCCTCCCGCGAGGCCTACCAGAAGGTCCTCACAGCCTCGGGCCACGGCACGATCACCACGGAGATCCTCCCGTCCGAGGACCGCCCCTTCTACCCGGCGGAGGCCTACCACCAGCAGTACCTGGACAAGAACCCGGCCGGGTACTGCGGCCTGGGCGGGACCGGGGTGTCCTGCCCGATCGGCGTTGCCCGGGCAGAGGGCTGACAGCTTCGGGCGCGCTTCGCCTCGGCGGGGCTGGGGCAGGCCAGGTGCCCCTTCCGAGGGCGGCTGGGTTGCCTCGTGTCCGACGGGCACCGCCTTGCGACCCATCGGTGTGGCGTCGGCCGAAGGGTGGTCAAGGGGTGGCCGCGTGCCGTCGGGTTCACTCGGAGGGGCCCGACGGGGTCGAAGCGCCCGTTCCCGAGCGGGTCGCGTCCGTGCCCCAGCTGGCCAGGAGGTGTAGGGCCTCGGCTGAGGGGGAGTCCGGTTCGGCGTGGTAGGTGATCAGCATCTGTTCGCCGTCGTCGGGGAGGCGGAAGGACTCGAAGTTGAGGGTGAGGTCGCCGACCAAGGGGTGGCGGATGCGTTTGATGCCGTAGCCCTTCTCCTTGACGTCGTGGGTGGCCCACAGGCGCCGGAACTCCTCGCTCTTGACGGAGAGTTCGCCCACGAGGGCGGACAGGCGCGGGTCGTCCGGGTGGCAGCCGGCGTCCATGCGCAGGTGGCTGACCACGTCGGACGCCTTCTGGTCCCACTCCACGTACAGGTCGCGGTACTCGGGCCGCAGGAACACCAGCCGTGCCCAGTTCCGCTCCTGCTCCGGCAGCTCGGCCCAGTCGCCGAAGAGGGCCGCGGCCAACCGGTTCCAGGCGAGGATGTCGGAGCGCCGGCCGGTGATGTAGGCCGGAACGCCGTCGATCGAGTCCAACAGATGACGCAGCGCCGGCCGCACCTGCCGGGTGCGCGCCGCCGGCTTCTTCTTGTGCTGCTTCGGCTTCGCCAGGTGCGTCAGATGCGCGTGCTCGGCGTCGGTCAGCCGCAGCGCGCGGGCGATGGAGTCGAGGACCTCCGCCGAGACGTTGCGGCCGTTGCCCTGCTCCAGGCGCGTGTAGTACGCCACGGACACCCCGGCCAGCTGCGCCAGCTCCTCGCGGCGCAGCCCCGGTACCCGGCGGTGCCGCCCGAAGTCCGGCAGCCCCACGTCCTCCGGCTTCAGCCGGGCACGCCGGGTGCGCAGGAACTCGCTGAGCTCGGCACGCCGGTCCAGGCCGGTGCCGGCCTCGGGTACGGATTCGGGCTGTATGTCCATGCGTCCAGTATTCACCGTCGTACGCAGGGCATCCTGACCCCGCCAGTGGTACGTACGGTGTGCGTACGCAAAGCCGTGGCCTGGGTGAATGGCGGACGGTTCGGCAGGCTGGGTGGCGTGCCCGGTCAGGAACAGAAGGCAGCCGGGCACGGACCCCCGCTAGGAGAACCCCGGCATGACCACTGTTGCCGCATACGCCGCGCCCGCCGCCAAGGCTCCGTTGGAGCGCACCACCATCGAACGGCGTGCGGTCGGCGAGCACGACGTCCTGATCGACATCGAGTTCGCCGGTATTTGCCATTCCGACATCCACCAGGCCCGCGAGGGCTGGGGCGAGGCGCTCTTCCCGATGGTTCCCGGCCACGAGATCGCGGGCGTGGTCTCGGCGGTCGGCTCCGGCGTGACCCGGTTCGCCGTCGGTGACCGCGTGGGTGTCGGCTGCATGGTCGACTCGTGCCGCGAGTGCGAGAACTGCAAGGACGGCCTGGAGCAGTACTGCGTCAAGGGCAACGTCCCGACGTACAACGGCATCGGCAAGGACGGCGAGCCCACCTACGGCGGCTACTCGCAGAAGATCGTCGTCGACGAGGGCTTCGTCGTCCGCATCCCCGACGGCCTGTCCCTCGACGTCGCCGCGCCCCTGCTGTGCGCCGGCATCACCCTGTACTCCCCGCTGAAGCGCTGGAACGCCGGCCCCGGCAAGAAGGTCGCGATCGTCGGCCTGGGCGGCCTCGGCCACATGGGCGTGAAGATCGCGCACGCGCTGGGCGCCGAGGTGACCGTGCTGTCGCAGTCCCTGCGCAAGCAGGACGACGGCCTGAAGCTGGGCGCCGACCACTACTACGCCACCAGCGACCCGAAGACCTTCGAGGAGCTCGCGGGCACCTTCGACCTTATCGTGTCGACGGTGTCGGCCCCGCTGGACTTCAACGCCTACCTGACGCTGCTGAAGACCGAGGGCGCGCTGGTGAACGTGGGCGCCCCCGAGGAGCCGATCTCCCTCAACCTCTTCTCGGTGATCGGCGGCGGCAAGACCCTCGCCGGTTCCATGATCGGCGGTATCGCGGAGACCCAGGAGATGCTGGACTTCTGCGCCGGGCACGGCATCGGTTCCGAGATCGAGCTGATCCGCGCCGAGCAGATCAACGAGGCGTACGAGCGGGTGCTGGGCAGCGATGTGCGGTACCGGTTCGTGATCGACACCGCGACCATCTGATTCATCCCGATCATCTGATTCATCCCGACCATCTGGACCATCTGGTTGTCGGCGCCCATGCCGGCGGCGAGCTCACCGGGCGCGGCGGACGGTCCCGCGGCGTCGTGGCCGGCGCCGATGACCTGGCTGCGCGAGCCGTCCCCCTTCGTGCCGGCGCCGGCGCCGCTTCCGCCGTCCGATGTCGAACAGCCGGCCAGCGGCCCGCCGACGACGGCCACCGCCAGGGCGGCACTCACTCCCACTGCACGCACACCCACTCCGATCCTCTGCTAAGGCAAGGCACCCGATGGTGGACCTAGGACCCGAGCCCGAGGGCGAGCGCGGGAGGCGGATGCGCCGCAGGGCCGATGCCCGCGGGCGGGGGCCGGACCTAGCGTGGGAGCCGTGCCGGGGTACACGGATCCGTGCCCGGTACGAGCACGTACGAGACCTGCGCCACCGCACGCGAACGTACGAGGAGGCCGCACGATGACCGTCCAGCTCAACCACACCATTGTCGCCGCACATGACAAGGAGGCCTCGGCCCGGTTCCTCGCCGGCCTCCTGGGCCTGAAGGTGAGCCCGCCCTTCGGCCCGTTCGTCCCGGTGGAGATCCCCAACGGCGTGACCCTCGACTACCTGGCCGAGTCCGGCGACATCACGCCGCAGCACTACGCCTTCCTGGTGTCGGAGGACGAGTTCGACGAGATCTTCGGCCGCATCCGGGAGGCCGGTCTGACCTACTGGGCGGACCCGTACCACCGGCACCCCGGCGAGATCAACCACAACGACGGCGGGCGTGGCGCGTACTTCGAGGACCCCAACGGCCACAACCTGGAGATCCTCACCCGCCCGTACGGCAGCGGCGGCTGATCCCCGGGGTCCCCCTCCTACGGAGTGCCGTGGTGGCCGCCGAGGAACCGGAGCAGTACGGCGGCCTCCGCGCGCAGTCAGAGCCTTGCCGATCGGCTCCGTCAGAGCGCGGAACCGGCCTTCCAGTCGGCCCAGTTCTTGATGTTCCAGCCGTTGAGGCCGTTGTCCGGCGCGACCGTCTTGTCGCCGGTGTTCGTGATGACGACCACGTCACCGACCATCGAGTTGTCGTAGAACCACGCACCCGGCACGTTCGGGTCGTTGGCGCCCTTCTTGTCCTGCAGGCCCACACAGCCGTGGCTGGTGTTCACGTTGCCGAAGATGGACTTGGCGCCCCAGTAGTTGCCGTGGATGAAGGTGCCGGAGGAGGTCAGCCGGATGGCGTGCGGCACGTCCTTGATGTCGTACTCGCCCTTGCCGTCGTCGTCGGTGAAGCCCACCGTCGCGCCGTTCATCCGGGTTTCCTTGAACTTCTCGGACATCACCATGATGCCCTGGTACGTCTTGTTCTTGGGCGAACCGGCGGAGATCGGGATGGTCCGGATGGTCTTGCCGTCCTGGGTGACCCGCATCTGCTTGGTCTTCGCGTCGACGTACGAGACCTGGTTGCGGCCGATCTTGAAGGAGACCGTCTTCTGCTGGACGCCGTACACGCCCTCGGCGCCCTCGACCCCGTCGAGCGCCAGCTTCAGGGTGACGGTGGAGCCTTCCTTCCAGTAGTCCTGGGGGCGGCAGTCCATGCGGTTGGCGTTGAACCAGTGGCAGGCGACTTCCTGGCCGCTGGTGGAGGTGACCGTGATGCCCTTCTGGACGGCGGCCTTGTTGGTGATCGCCTTGTCGAAGTTGATCGACACCGGCATCCCGACGCCGACCGTCGTGCCGTCGTCCGGCGTGAACGTGCCGATGAAGCTGTTGGCCGGGGCGACCGTGGTGAACGAGGCGTTCTCGTGGGCGACGCGGCCGTTGACGTCCTTCGCCTCCGCCGCCAGCTTGTAGGTGGTCGAGCGCTCCAGCTGGCCGCTGGGCTTCCAGCTCTTCTTGTCGGCCGATATCTGGCCCTCGACGGCGGTGCCGTCGGACGTCGTCATCGTGACGTCCGTGAGCGTCCCCTTGCTCACGGTCACGGCGGCCGAGTTGTTGATGGAGGCGTTGTCGGAGCCGTCCTTCGGTGTGATCTTGATCTGGGCCTCGGAGGTCTTCTTGGCGGCCGCCTCGTCGGCCTTGGCCTGCGAGGAGTCCTTGCCGCCGCCGCCCGAGGCGCCGTCCCCGCCGCCGGAGCACGCCGAGAGCACCAGGACACCGCCGAGCAGCGCGGACGCGACCGTCAGGCCCCTGCGCCGCTTACTGTTCGCAATCACACGTTTCTCCATCGTTGCCGAATCCCGAAAAACCCCGAGAGTCCCCGTCAAGAGCTTTCAACGCTACGACCCGTCCCGTTCCACCTTCTTCGGAGGTGGGGCGCACCACGTCCGCGCGGGCGGCTGGTGCGGGTGTCGGTCAGTGCGCCTCATGAGACGACAAAACCCCGGACGGCGGTTGCCGCCCGGGGCCATCAATTCCCCCAAGACGCCTCAGCCGGCCTCTTCTTCTTCGTCGTCGTCTTCCCCATCATCCCCGTCGAGATCCCAGTCCGGCGAGTCAGGGTCGTAGTCGATCCGCTCACCGCTCCAGGACGCCTGCTGGAGCTCGACCCCCGGCACCTCGCTGACCAGGCCGAACGGATCAACGAGATGGGCGAGGGCCTCCGCCGTGTCTTCCGTCACAGCGCTCTCGGCGTGGACCCGCTCCGAGGCCGGCAGCTCGGAGTCGTCCGCGATCCGGCGCAGCGCGGCCTTGGTTACCGCGTCGGTGTCGCCGACTTCGAGAACCAGGTCTACGCGAAGCCGGACATATCGTGATGTCTCTGCAGTACTCATGATCGGAGGGTAAGGCTCACAGCTCCCGTGACTTTCCCGTGACCCGCGCTTTCACTAACATCGCCCCACACGGCCAACCCACAGGCCAATTGGCCAGGACCACAAGGGGATCGATATTCCGTGTCATCCGTGCGCCGTCCGCTGCTGACCGCCACCGCCGCGGGCACCCTGCTGGGCGCCCTGTGGTTCGTTCCCTCCGCGAACGCGACGGCGGACGCCTCGGCGAGAGTCGCCCACTCGACGACCTCGACGACACAGGCCAAGGCGGTGCCGGCGGACGCGTCCGAGACCGAGGCGCAAGCGAGACAGGCCCGGCTGGCCGCCACCGGAAGCTTCGACACCACGCCCTATGTCGTCGGCGGCACGGTCTCCCTGACGCTGGGCGCCGGATTCGTGGTGTATTCGATGCGGCGGGAGCGCCTCGGCCTCTGAGGCCCCGTCCGGCTCACCGTTTCTGAGGCCCCGTCCACTGCGGACAGGGCCTCATGCCCCACAGGGGTCCTCGCACCATGAGCGCCAGATGAGGTCGCGTGGTCTGGTGCCGTGCATCGCAAGGCGCCGGAGAGCCCTCGATGGGGGTGCCCCGGCTCGAGCGGAGCCGAGAGTGGGGGAGGAGCTACTGGGGCTTTTCGGCAACGCGGCGAGGTGCGGTGCCAGACCACGCGACCCGGGCGGGCATAGTGCAAGGACCCCTTACCGCAACGGCCCGGTGACGCTCTCCACCGCCGCGACCAGCCGCCCCTCGCGCACGAACGCATCCGCCGCGGCCAGGTCGGGCGCCAGGAACCGGTCGGGGCCCGGACCGGCGGCACCGGCCTTGCGTACGGCGTCGATCACGGCCTGCGTCGCGGGTGCCGGGGTCAGGCCCTCGCGCAGCTCGATCGCGCGCGTGGCGGCGTACAGCTCGACGGCGAGCACGCGCGTGAGGTTGTCGACGGCCGTGCGCAGCTTGCGCGCTGCCGACCAGCCCATCGATACGTGGTCCTCCTGCATCGCGGAGGACGGGATCGAGTCCGCCGACGCCGGTACGGCCAGCCGCTTCAGCTCGCTCACCAGCGCGGCCTGCGTGTACTGGGCGATCATCAGGCCGGAGTCGACGCCGGCGTCGTCGGCGAGGAACGGCGGCAGACCATGGCTGCGGTTCTTGTCGAGCAGCCGGTCGGTGCGGCGCTCGGCGATGGAGCCGAGGTCTGCGGCGGCGATGGCGAGGAAGTCGAGGACATAGGCCACCGGGGCGCCGTGGAAGTTGCCGTTGGACTCCACGCGCCCTTCCCCGGTGCCGAAAGCCTCGGAGGTGCCCCGAGGCAACACCACCGGGTTGTCCACCGCCGACGCCAGCTCGCGTTCGGCGACCACGCGCGCGTGGGCCAGGGTGTCGCGTCCGGCGCCGGCGACCTGCGGGGCGCAGCGCACCGAGTAGGCGTCCTGGACGCGGGGCGCGTCGTCCTGGTGGTGCCCGGTCAGGCCCGAATCCCTCAGTACGGCCAGCATGTTGGCGGCGCTGGCGGCCTGGCCCGGGTGGGGGCGGATGGCGTGCAGCTCGGGGGCGAGGACCTTGTCGGTGCCGAGGAGGGCCTCAAGGGTGAGGGCGGCGGTGACGTCGGCGGACTTGTACAGCGTCTCCAGGTCGGCGAGGGCCATGACCAGCATGCCGAGCATGCCGTCGGTGCCGTTGAGGAGGGCGAGGCCCTCCTTCTCGCGCAGTTCGACGGGCCGGATCCTGTGCGCGGCGAGCAGTTCGGGGGCGGGCCGTACGACACCGTCCGGGCCCTCGGCGTCCCCCTCCCCCATGAGCGTGAGCGCGCAGTGGGACAGCGGGGCCAGGTCGCCGGAGCAGCCGAGGGAGCCGTACTCGTGCACGACCGGCGTGATGCCGGCGTTCAGGATGTCGGCCATGGTCTGTGCGACCTGGGGCCGGACGCCGGTGTGCCCGGAGCAGACGGTCTTCAGGCGCAGGAACATCAGGGCGCGGACGACCTCGCGCTCGACCCGCGGCCCCATGCCGGCGGCGTGCGAGCGGACGATGTTGCGCTGGAGCTGCGCTCGCAGCTCCGGGCTGATGTGCCGGGTGGCGAGTGCGCCGAAGCCGGTGGAGACGCCGTAGACGGGATCGGGCTTGGCGGCCAGCGCGTCCACGATCTCGCGGGCCGCGGCGAGGGCGGCCAGCGCCTCCGCGGAGAGCTCGATGCGGGCGCCGGCGCGCGCCACGGCGAGCACGTCGGCCGCGGTCACGCCGGACGTCCCCACCACCACTGTGTGCATATCCATATTCAGGAGCGTACGCAGTGAATTCGAAGATGTCATCACTGGGTCCCGGGTTCACCCCTTACGACTCCGATGGCGTCCTACGGCTCCGGGGGTGCGTGCCGCCCGCGGAACCGCCGCCGCTCCCCGTTCGCCTCCTCGGAGGGCGCGTCCGCGAGCCGTACGACGGGGTCGTCGGGCCCTTCACGCCCGGCGACGACGGGCCGGTCCGCGCGTTCGGCCTTGGCCCGGTACTGGGCGGCGTCGGCCAGCCGGAACAGGCGGCGGGCGGAGCGGACGGAACCGATGGCGTCCTCGGTGGACGCGACCCCGCAGGCCACGCCCTCGCCGAGCTCCAACTCGGCGGCGCGGCGGCACAGTTCGTCGGCCGCCTTCACGACCTCGTCGGAGGGCGGGCCGACGGCGAGCAGACAGAACTCGTCCCCGCCGAGCCGCGCCGCGAGCGTGCCCGGCAGCATCGCCCCGCACAGCGACAGCACGGACCCGAAGCGCTCCAGGAGGCGGTCGCCGACGGCGTGCCCGTGGGTGTCGTTGACCCGCTTGAGCCCGTTGAGATCACAGACGACCAGACTGACGACGGCACCGTCGCGCCGGTGCCGCTCGACGGCCCGTTCCAGGTGTACGTCGACGGCCCGGCGGTTGGCGAGTCCGGTGAGCGCGTCGGTGTACGCCAGCCTGCGGGCCTCCTCCAGCCGCTCGGTCTGGGCGATCCCGGCGGCGACGACGGAGGCCAGGACGGTGGCGAAGTCGGCGTCGGCACGGTCGAAGACGGGTGCGCCGACGGGGCGGGCGACGTACAGCTCACCCCACGCACGCCCGTGCAGGATGATGGGAGCGACCACGCAGCACCCGCGCCCGCGGCGCCGCAGTGCGGCAACACGCTGATGGCAGTACCCCGGCCGCCGCCCCGCCGCAGGCCCCTCAGCCGTCTCCACCCAGGCGCCGGGCTCCCCGCCCCCCGCCCACTGCTCGTGCAGGAACTCGGTGATCTCCGCGAACTGATGCACGGGATAGGACTCGTCCTCCGGGAACTCCTCCTCCCCCTCGGCCAGCTCCCCGACATTCACGAGCACCCTGAGCCGTCCGAGCTCCCGCTCCCACATCGACAGCGCGGCGAAGCTCCCGCCGAGCGCCCGGCACGCACCGGCTGCCGCCGCCCGCCACGCCTCACGCGAACTGTGCGCGGCCGCCATGCCCTGCGCCAAGGCCACCACGGACGCCAGCCGGCTGTCGTCACCCATCACTCCAGGCTAGGGATGTTTCCGACAAACCGAGACGTGGGCCTCCGGCGGTTGGGCCGTTTGTGGGTGCGGGGGGTGGTGCGGCGGGTGAGGTGGCTGCGGTGCGTCTGCATCTGCGGGCACGTCGTGGCGCGCGTCCCTGGGGGCTGCGCCCCCAGACCCCCTCGGCCTGACGGCCTCATCCTCAACCGCCGGACGGGCTGGAAACCGGCAGACCACACCCGACAACGACGCCCGGCGATGCCGCAAGCCACGGCAGTCGCGCCGTCGTAGCTGCGGCCAGTGGTGCCACTGGGGCGGCGCCCACCCCACAGCAATCAAAGCCGCCGCAGCCACGGACACCCGCAGACGCCGCAGCCGCAGACACACACAGCCGCCGCAACTGCGGGCATGCGCGCCTCCCCCGGTGCCTTGAGGGCCTGGAAGGGTACCCCCAGGGCGGCACGGGCGGGCGATGGAGGTACCCCCGCGCGAGCTCGTTCGAGCGTGGGGGAGGCACCCCGCAAGCGCCGGGCCGCGTGCCCCGACCCCGGCCCACGCCAACCGACAGTCACTCCCCCGGCCACACCGGCTTCCGCTTCTCGTTGAACGCCGCCACCCCCTCCGCCCGGTCCACGGAGAACGCCACCGCCCGCCACGCCGCGTCCTCCACCTCCAACCCGGCCCGCAGATCCAACCCGTGCCCCAGCCGAAGCGCCCGCTTCGCCGCCCGCAGGCCGACAGGCGAATGCGCCGCGATGCGGGAGGCCAACGCCAGCGCCTCCTCCCGGTCCCGCCCGGCCTCCACCAGTTCGTCCACGAGCCCCAGCTCCCGCGCCTCCCCGGCCTCCACCCGCCGCGCCGAGAAGATCAGCTCCGCCGCCCGCGCCGCCCCCACGCGCCGCGGCAGCAACTGCGTACCGCCACCCCCCGGAATCACCCCCACCGACACCTCCGGCAACCCCACCACCGCCGTACGGTCGGCCACGATCAGGTCACAGGCCAACGCCAGCTCGAACCCACCCCCCAGCGCGAACCCGTGCACCGCCGCCACCGTCGGCACCGCCAGCTCCAGCACCCCGGTGTACGCACCCCGCGCCACCGGCCGCTGCCGCACCAGCTCCGCGTCGCTCAGGGAGTTCCGCTCCTTCAGATCCGCCCCGACACAGAACGCCCGCTCATGCGTCGAGGTCAGCACCACCACCCGTACGCCCCGGTCGGCCTCCAACGCCTCGCACGCCCCGGCGATGGACCGCGCCATCCCGGTCGACACGGCGTTCATGGCCTTCGGCCGGTCGAGGACGAGCTCCGCCACACGCCCCTCCTCGTGCCGCCGCACCAGCACGAACTCCCCGAACCGCTCCTCACTCATGACACCCTCCGAGACGTTAACGCGGGTTAACAGCATCGGCCCCGATCATCGCAGCCGACCGCGCCCCGGGAAAGCGCCGGCGGCCGATTCCCCGTTCGAGTGACATCTCGCCGACTCACGCCCCACGTTCCGCCCCGGCGCATAGCGTGCGCTCCGCGACGGCGCATCGGGGGCGCCGTGCGCCTCGGGGAGGGAACGCGATGACGACGACAGACACACCGGCACCGCAGAGCAGCGGGCGCGGCCGCCACCGCAAACCCCGCCCCCGCAAGGTCCTGCTCGCCACCGGCGGCCTCGCCCTGGCCGCCGGCGCCCTGAGCCTCGTACGGCTGATCCCCGGTTCCGGCACCGGCGGTATCGGCACCACCGAGGCCCAGTCCGACCAGGGCCGGGCCACGAGCGCGGATCCCGACGGCACGGACCGGTCGTCCGTCGCCGCCGACGCCGTACCCGTGGTGAGCCCGTCGGCGACATCGCCCCTGGGCGGTCCGGGTACGCCCACGACGAGAGGCAGACCGGTCAGCCCCGCCGCATCGTCGCTCTTCTCCGAAACCACCCCTCCGCCCGCCCCCAAACCCACATCCACATCCAGATCCACGCCCATGACGAATCCCGCCGCGGTGAGCGACCGTCCAGAGCCCGCTGCCCCACGTCACCCGCCAGCGACGGGCACCACAGCCCCGCCGAGCCGCACCCCACCCACCGCCCCGCCCTCACAACCGGACCGGCCGGACCGCCCCGTGCCGGGCCGGCCGGACGACCCCGGCCTGTGCGTGCCGGTCATCGGGGTGTGCGTCGGCTCCACGGACGGGGACCGCTGACGGCGCCCACGACGGCCGCGCGTGCCTACGACGGCGCCGGCCCGCCCCGCCGGGCCAGCAGCCACGGCTCCACGACCCCCAGCCCACGCACCGGCCGCTGCCACATCGGCTGCAACCCGAACCGGTACGCCGGCGGCTCCTCGCCCTCCTTCTCCGCCGTGGCCGCCGCCTCGGCCGCCTGCGCCTCGGAGGCGGGGGCGTCGCCCGTGCGGACCAGTTCCTCGGCGAACGCGCTGTCGACCAGGACGGTGTCCTTGGGGGCTATGGAGGTGAGTCGGGAGGCCAGGTTGACGGTCGTACCGAAGACGTCACCCATCCGGGTCGTCACCGTGCCGAAGGCCATGCCGACCCGCAGCTCCGGCATCGTCTCGTCGTGCGCCATGGTCTCGATGAGGCGCAGCGCGATCTCGGCGGCCGTACCCGCGTCGTCGGCGGCGTACAGCACCTCGTCGCCGAGCGTCTTGATGAGCCGGCCGCCGCGCGCGGCCACCAGGTCGGCGGCGGTCGTCTCGAAGGCCTCGACGAGCTCGCCCAGCTCCTCCTCCTCCATACGGCGGGTCAGCCGGGTGAAGCCGACCAGGTCGGCGAAGGCGACCGCGAGCCTGCGGTCGACCATCTCCTCGTCGTCGGCGGCCTGCACGACCCGGCCGGTGGCGGCGGCCAGCTGGCGCCGCCAGACGTAGACGAGGAACTCCTCCAGCTCCGGCAGCAGCAGCTCGACGAGGGGATACGTCACCTCGGTGCGGGTCATCCCCGGCTCGGGGGGCTCGGTCAGGCCCTCCAGGAAGGAGTCGATCTGCCATTCCGCCAGCCGGGCGGTGGTCTGCCCGGTGGACCGGGCCACCTGGACGGCCATGGCCTCGCTCAGCAGGCCCGCCTCGACGAGACCGGCCAGCCGCCGCAGGGCCAGCACGTCGGCCTCGGTGAGCGCCTTGGCCTGCCCGATGTCGGCGAAACCCATGGCCCGCCAGAAGCGGGTGGCCAGCTCCAGGGAGACACCCGCGCTGCGGGCCGCCTGGAAGGGGGTGTAGCGCCGCTCCGCGCCCAGGATGAGCCCTTCGAGGCGCAGAGCGAGCGGGTCCTCGCCGGACTCGGCGGGCTGGGGGTCTCCCCGCTCGAGCGAAGCCGAGGGTGGAGGAGGGTCCAGCCGCCTCTGCGCGTCCGTGCCGGAGCCCGAGTCGTCGACGGTCACGCGTGCTGCCCTTCCGATCTGTCACGGTCAGGTATCGACCGGCCTCCAACTTTACGTCAGATGTGCGCCAGCTCACTCCGTCCGGTTGGGCCGACGGCACCGTACCGGCACCGTTGAGTCACCCATGCCCGCACAAGCGCCGGACGGGCTGAGCTGGCACGCTCACGCCGGTCGCAAGTGAACGATGTCCCCCGCCCCCACCGGCTCCTGTACCCCGTCCTCCGTCGCCAGCACCAGCCTCCCGTCGCCGTCGATCGCCACGGCCTCCCCCGTCAACGACCGCTCCCCCGGCAGCTCGGCCCGCACGACCCGCCCCAACGTCGCGCACCCCGCCGCATACGTCTCCTGCAGCCCGCACGCCACGGGATCACCCCCGGCACCCCGCCACCGCCCGTACCAGTCCTCCAGCGCCCGCAGCACCGCCCGCAGCAGCGGATCCCGGTCCGTGCTCACCGCCCCGGCCAGCGCCAGCGACCCGGCCTGCGGGACCGGCAGCTCGTCCGCCCGGAGCGTGACGTTGATGCCGACCCCCACCACCACGCCGTCGTCGCCCGCCCGCTCCGCGAGGATCCCGCCGGCCTTGCGTTCCTCGCCGCCCACGGTCACCAGCAGATCGTTCGGCCACTTCAGCGCCGTATCGACGCCCGCCGCCCGGGACAGTCCCGTCGCCACCGCGACCCCGGTCAGCAGCGGCAGCCAGCCCCAGCGGGCAACCGGGACCTCGGCCGGGGTCAGCAGCACCGAGAAGAACAGGCCCGAGCGGGCCGGTGCCGTCCACTGCCGGTCGAGGCGGCCGCGGCCGGCGGTCTGCTCCTCGGCGACGAGGACCGCGCCCTCGGCCGCCCCGCCCCGCGCGGCCTGCTCCACCAGGTCGGAGTTGGTGGAGCCAGTGCTCTGCACCACCTCCACCTGCGACCACAGGCCCCCCTCGCGCACGAGTGCCCGGCGCAGGGCGGCGGCATTGAGGGGCGGGCGGCCGAGGTCGGACCATCGGCTCGACCTCGGCTCACGGGGCCCGTTGGGCGTGTTTCCATCTCCACCTGATGGCGTCTTCATGCAAGCCACCCTAGGTTTGACATCCTCCACCCCGCAGAGGGAGTGGATTCCAGCCCCGCGGGGCTGAGGTTCACGGGCGCTCGACCACTCACGTGGTGACACCCCTCCGACGTGTCCCGCCGCGCACCTTGGTCGTACGCACGACGTTGGCCGCCGCGCCGCCGGTTCCCTAGTGCCCCGGCAGGCAACGTTCGCCCCGTCGCGACGCCCGGCACGCCCTCTCGCCGCACCGGCCGAAGCCCAAGTACATCCAGTACGAGGACTTCCGGCCGGCACGCCGAGAGCATGCACCGGACGCCGCTCCTTGACGGGCAAACGTTGCCAGCCGGAGCACTAGTGGTGTGTCGCTGCTTAATTACGGTGTGTCTGGTTGGGAGGTTGGTGTCTGGCAGATTCCTTCCCCTTTGCCAGACAGGGC
>NZ_JACTVI010000051.1:0-55325 GCF_014495685.1 Streptomyces sp. TRM68367
CCAGCGACCTCGCCAGCTACGTCATGCACGCGACATCCCAGGCCGCCGAGCACGACACGCCCCACTAATTCATCGACAGGCCCCGGCGTGGTCCGCAGGGGCCGGTATGCCCGACATCGACGCCTCCGCCCTGTTGCTCACGGCGGCCGGACGCGTACGCGACGACGGTGACTTCGTCTTCTACAACCAGCCGCGACACGCGTCCGCGGCCGTGAACCACGTCGGCAAGCGCACCGCCGCCGGTGTCACGACCGACACGGTCGAGGTGGACCTCCGGTCCCTGGAACCGGCCGTCGAGCGGATCGCGCTGTGCGCGTCGGCCGACGGCGGGACCTTCGGCCAGGTACCCGGGCTGTCGTTGCGGCTCCTCGACGCCGGGTCCGGGACCGAGCTGGCCCGCTTCGACATGGCGGCCGGGACGGAGACCGCGATGATCGGCGGCGAGCTGTACCAGCGGCAGGGACAGTGGAAGTTCCGCGCGGTCGGACAGGGCTACGCCTCCGGACTCGCGGGCCTGGCCACCGACTTCGGCATCACCGTCGACGACGCCCCCCCGAGTACACTCACTCCGCAAACCCCGCCCACTCCCCAGACCACGTCCACACCTCCGTACACGTCCACGCCCTCCGCTCCACCCAGGCCCTCCGCACCGGCACCCGCTACCCCCTCGGCGCCGTCCGCCCCCGCATCCCCCGGCCCTCGCATGACCAAGGGCGAGGAGCGGCTGCCCGTGGACATGCGCAAGCGCCTGTCCCTGCGCAAGGAACAGGTGGCGGTCAGCCTGCGCAAGCACGGTGCGGCCGGCATCACCGCTCGCGTCATCCTGGTCCTCGACGCCTCCGGTTCCATGTCCTTCCTGTACTCCAAGGGCGTGGTGTCCGACGTCGTGGAGCGCATGGCCGCCGTGGCCGCGCAGCTGGACGACGACGGTGAGATGCAGGCCTGGACGTTCGCCTCGAACCCGGCGCGGCTGCCCGACCTGCGGCTGGGTGAGCTGCCCGACTGGCTGCGGCTGCACGTGCGCGTGGGCGAGGTGGGCCTGTTCCGCCGCAGCAGGAAGAAGGGCCTGGACCCGAGTCAGGTCGACATGCGGACCGTCGGCATCCAGAACGAGGAACAGAAGGTCATCGCCGAGGTCCGGACGTACGTCAGGAACACTCCCGCGGCCGCTCCCACCCTGGTGCTGTTCTTCTCCGACGGCGGCGTCTACCGCAACGCCCAGATCGAGCGGGAGCTCCGGGAAGCGGTGGAGGAACCGATCTTCTGGCAGTTTGTCGGCCTGGGACAGTCCAACTACGGCGTGCTGGAGCGCTTCGACACGCTGCCCGGCCGCCGCGTCGACAACGTGGGCTTCTTCGCCGTTGACGACATCAGCACGGTTCCCGACCAGGAACTCTACGACCGCCTGCTGTCCGAGTTCCCGAGCTGGATCACCGCCGCCCGCCAGGCGGGCATCCTCTGAACGGGCCGTTCAGCGCACCGCGCCGACGGCCACCGACGGGACGTACCGGACGAACCCGGCCGTCCGGCTCGCGCTCCCCCGCAGGACCTCGGGCGGGACCGCGGGGAGCGCAAACCGGTGGCTACTCAGGCTGATGGTCCGGCCCTCCGAAGTCCGGGCTGCTGTAGTCAGGGCTCGTGTATCCCGCGCGCGAACCCCGGGCGTTGCCGTCGTCGGGGCTGGAGAAGCCCGGTCGGTCGTAGCCGAGGTGCGGCAGTCGGCTGGTCGGCGCGGGCGGGGCCGTACCCCGCAGTGCGGCGGCCGTACCGGGGTCGGTGAGCGCCTCCCGCAGGAACGGCAGGATGCCGCGCTCCAGCAGGGCCTCCCGCCAGGCGTCCCTGGCCCTGGCCACCTCCTCGGTCAGCTCGCCGTACGCCCCGGAGTCGGCCGAGGGCTTGTTGCGCAGGGCCGTGATCAGCAGCCCGACGGCGGCGACGAGGATCGAGACCGCGGTCATGGCGCCGAACACCCAGCCGGTGGTGAGCATGGTCTGGGCGAACGCCGGCTCGGGGTCCAGCATCTTCAGGATGTAGCCGACGAGCAGGAAGATCGCCGCGGCGGTTCCGGCCAGGACGGGTGCCAGGACGGCGACGACGGCGACGGCACCCGCGCCGGCGGTCTCGGCGACCTCTCCCATGGTGGTTGCGAGCCCCACCGCGCCCGCACCCGACTCCGTGGAGCCGGACTCGCGAACGGACGGCGGGGTGGACGGCGCCGGCTGGCGCAGTTCCTCGCGGACCTTGACGTAGTGCTGGTACTCGGTTGCCGCGGCCGCCGTGATGAGTGCGGTGGCGCCCAGCGCCATGGTGCGCAGCTGTTCGGGGTTGAGCCGCTGTCCGACAGCGGCCAGTTCCGGGCGGTGTGGTGCGGAGCGCAGCGCCTCATCGAGGAGCCGCTCGTATTCCTGGCGGTCCTCGTTCAGCAGGTGCTGCGGAACGCTGTTCATGTGCATCCCCCGATGCTCCGTAGGGCTTGGGGCTCGCATGCCAACGAGCCGTCGGGCAGAAACGGAGGGGAGCCTGCTACGGATAAGCCGATGGTAGAGCCGTGACGGCACGCGGTGACAGGGGGTTTACCGAAATTGGGCCCTGGCCTGCGCGCCCGTGGGCCGGTCCGCCATGGGTGCACGCCTGCCCCCGGAAGGGTCAGATATCCAGGGGAAGTTGCTGGACCAGCAGTTTTCCGGCCATGGTCACGCCGCCGTCCATCGCGATGGCGAGCCCGTCGGCGTACACGTGCGGTCCCTCGACCTGGGGACCGGTCTCGTCCTCGTCGTCCTCGGAGCCGACCTCGCCCATCAGATACGGAATCGGGCTGTGGCCGTGAACGATACGGGTGCCGCCGTACGTATCGAGCAGGGAACGCACGTGGCCGGCGCCGCCCTCGTCGCGGAAGGAGAACCGCTTGGTGAACTTGCGGAACAGGTCCCACACCTCGTCCGCGTCGTTGCGCGTGAGCGTCTCGCGGACGGTGTCGTTGACCTCCTCGATGGACTGGCCGTAGTCGAGGTAGGCGGTGGTGTCGGAGTGGACGAGCAGGTGGCCGTCGACCTCCTCGACGGCGTCCAGGCGGGCCATCCACTGCAGGTGGTGGTCCTGGAGCCGGTCCATGTCGGTCTTCTGACCGCCGTTCAGCAGCCAGGCCGCCCGGAACGTGGCGGTGCCCGCACCGGAGTTGACGGGCGTGTCGCCGAACCGCTTGGCGCCGAGCAACAGCAGTTCGTGGTTGCCCATCAGGGCCTTGCAGTAGCCGCCCGCCGCGGCGGCCTCGGCGGACAGCCGCATCACCAGGTCGATGACGCCGATGCCGTCCGGTCCGCGGTCGGTGAAGTCGCCGAGGAACCACAGCCGGGTGGTGCCCGCGCACCAGTTCCCCGCCGCGTCGATGAGGCCCTTGTCCTGGAGGGCGGCGACCAGTTCGTCGAGGTAGCCGTGGACATCGCCCACGACGTACAGGGGGCCCTGGCCGGTGGCGGGCTGCGGGTCCGGCACGGACTCCGGGTCGACGGAGACCTGGAGCGTGTCGCCCCGGTTGATCACGGGCAGGTCGCGCTCGGTAGGCGTGTACTCGTCCGGGTACTCCACCGGCTCGTCCACGGCCCCGGAGAACTCGCCCGGGTGGGTGCTGGGGGCATACGGACCGGCCTCGTGGACGTACGCAGGCACCCGGAAGTCGCGCAACGTCGCCGTCTGCTCCACTTCGGGTCCCTGACCGGCCCCCTGAGTCATCGACCCCTCCACCATCGCGCCGCATCTGCACCGCATCGGACTGCCTGGTCGCAGCGGCCCGCGGTGTCGTGGGCCCATCATAGGAATGCGGATCGCGCCATGTGATGACCCAGGGGTGGTGAATCGGCGCAAGAGTCCAGTTCACCGCGGCTTTCGCCCCGATTACGCCGGGCTTCGCCCACCGTACGACCGCCTCGGCGCCCCTTTCGCGACCGGCGCGCGCCTGTCCCCCGGTGGGCTCTGCCTGCTCGGGCGTCCGGTCGGTCCTTCTCGCCGTACGGCGTTGCCGGCCCTCTTCTCGTACGGCAGCGCCTGGGCCGGCGGCCGGCGCACCAAGGGCGGCCGCCCCGTTTCCCCGAGGCGGCCGCCCGTCCACTGCGGCGCTATCCCTCCTCGGGCGACCGCGGCGGGCTGACCGTTGTGCGCGGCGGACGTCGCTGGGACGAGGTGCGCACGATCAGTTCGGTCGGTATCACCTGTTCGACCGGCTGGTCCGAGTGGACGCCCTCGATGGCGTCGATCAGGAGCTGTACGACTGCCGTACCGATCCGGCGCGGCTTCAGCGACAGCGTCGTGATGGGCGGCTCGGTGTTGGCGTACACCGTGGACTCGCTGCAGCAGACCAGCAGCAGGTCTTCCGGGACGCGCAGCCCGTAGCGGCGGGCAGCGGCCAGCAGGTCGGTGCCGTTCGGGTCGAACAGGCCGTAGACGGCGTCGGGCCGGTCGGGGCGGGCGAGCAGCCGGTCGGCGGCGACGGCGCCGGCGCACGGGTCGTGCGCCGGGTAGGCCTCGTACACCGGGTCCTGGCCGACGCGTTCGCACCAGCGCAGGTACGCGGTGGTCGACAGGTGGGTGTACGTGTCCGTCGTCGTCCCGGTCAGCAGGCCGATCCGGCGGGCGCCGGCGTCGGCGAGGTGGTCCAGGATGCCGAGGACGGCGGCCTCGTGGTCGTTGTCGACCCACGCGGTGACCGGCAGCGAGCCGGCCGGGCGGCCGTCGGAGACGACCGGTAAACCCTGCCGGACCAGCTCGCTGACCACGGGATCGTGATCCGACGGGTCGATGACGACCGTGCCGTCCAGGGCGACGTTGGACCACACGTCGTGGCGGGAGGTCGCGGGCAGGATGACGAGGGCGTAGCCGCGGGCGAGCGCGGCCGAGGTGGCGGCGCGCGCCATCTCGGCGAAGTACGCGAACTCGGTGAAGGTGAAAGGTTCATCCCCGTACGTCGTCACGGTCAGGCCGATGAGTCCCGACTTGCCGGTGCGGAGCGTGCGGGCGGCGGCTGAGGGTCGGTATCCCAGCCGGTCGGCGACCTCGCGGACATGGCGGCGGGTGGCGTCCGGGAGCCGGCCCTTGCCGTTGAGGGCGTCGGAGACGGTCGTGATGGAGACTCCGGCGGCGGCGGCGACGTCCCTGATGCCCGCCCGGCCCGGCCGGCTGCCTCGACGTGAGGTTTCCGCGCGGCTCACCTGGTGCTTCCCTGCTGCTGTCATGGCGAGCCGATAGTAGGGCTCATGCGGTGGGGTGGTGCGGACGCATATGCATTCGTTGACAGGCACGTTTCTGCATGGTCATTTAGGGTCAACTGCCTTGCAAGCTGAGATGGTTGAACGATCCAATGCCAGGACGTGACTTGTCGGCCCGCACGGGCCTGCCAGGTGGCCGATGTTGCGAAGAGGTCTCAACTCACCTTCATGAGGGATGCGCGCCACGGCGTGAGCCACCGGCGCGTGGATATATGTGTGGCGCGCCCCTCGATTCGCACGCCTTCGTGCGCTGTTGCGTGTGATGCGGATGAGACGCAAGGGGTTTGTCCGCACTGGTCCTCGCTCGTTCTCACCTATACGCCCCGGCGCCGAATCCTCATAAGGTGAGAAGCATTCGATACCGGTGGTGATCACAGAGGAGGACCGCGGTGAGCGAGACGAGCCCCAAGCTGCGCGCCGAGCTGGAGGGGATTCCCACCTACAAGCCAGGCAAGCCTGCCGTGGCCGGCGGTCCCGTCGCGTACAAGCTGTCCTCCAACGAGAACCCCTATCCGCCGCTGCCGGGCGTGATGGAGACCGTGACGGCCGCGGTCTCCTCGTTCAACCGCTACCCGGACATGGCCTGTACGGCCCTGATGAACGAGCTGTCCGAGCGCTTCGCCGTCCCCCTCTCCCACCTGGCCACCGGCACCGGCTCGGTCGGCGTCGCCCAGCAGCTGCTCCAGGCGACCTCCGGACCGGGCGACGAGGTGATCTACGCCTGGCGGTCCTTCGAGGCGTACCCGATCATCACGCAGATCAGCGGCGCGAGGTCCGTCCAGGTGCCGCTGACGCCCGGTGAGGTGCACGACCTGGACGCGATGGCCGGCGCGATCACCGACCGGACGCGGCTGATCTTCGTCTGCAACCCCAACAACCCGACCGGCACGGTGGTACGGCGGGCCGAGCTGGAGCGCTTCCTCGACCGGGTGCCCGGCGACATCCTGGTGGTGCTCGACGAGGCGTACCGCGAGTTCATCCGCGCCGCCGCCGGTGAAGGTGGTGGGATGCCCGACGGCATTCAGCTCTACCGCGACCGGCCCAATGTCTGCGTCCTGCGGACGTTCTCCAAGGCGTACGGCCTGGCAGGGCTGCGGGTCGGCTTCGCGGTGGCCCACGAGCCGGTGGCGGCGGCGCTGCGCAAGACGGCGGTGCCGTTCGGGGTGAGCCAGCTCGCGCAGGACGCGGCGATCGCCTCGCTGCGTGCCGAGGACGAGCTGCTGGGCCGGGTCGGCTCGCTGGTGTGCGAGCGCAACCGCGTGGTCGACGCGCTGCGGGACCAGGGCTGGACGGTGCCTGAGACCCAGTCCAACTTCGTCTGGCTGCGGCTGGGGGAGCGGACGGTCGCGTTCGCGCAGGTCTGTGAGAAGGCGGGCGTGGTCGTCCGGCCGTTCCCGGGCGAGGGTGTGCGGGTGACGGTCGGGGAGACCGAGGCGAACGACATCTTCCTGAAGGTGACGGAGGGGTTCCGCAAGGAGCTGTAGCCGGTCTGCCGGCCTGCGTGCGCAGTGGATTCAACAAGATGTTGAAGTTCTCGCCAAGGGGTTGACGGGGGAGGGGGACCCCCTTCAGGGCCTCGAGAGGTGGTGGGTCATAATGGCTTGTGAATGTGAACGCTTTCACAAGCGAGGAGCGGCGACGTGGACCTGGCTTTGGCGCCGGAGACCCTGGCGCGATGGCAGTTCGGCATCACCACCGTCTACCACTTCCTGTTCGTCCCCCTGACGATCTCCCTGGCCGCTCTCACGGCCGGACTGCAGACCGCCTGGGTGCGCACGGAGAAGGAGAAGTACCTCAGGGCGACGAAGTTCTGGGGCAAGCTCTTCCTGATCAACATCGCGATGGGTGTGGTCACCGGCATCGTGCAGGAGTTCCAGTTCGGCATGAACTGGTCCGACTACTCGCGGTTCGTCGGTGACATCTTCGGTGCGCCGCTCGCCTTCGAGGCCCTGATCGCCTTCTTCTTCGAGTCCACCTTCATAGGCCTGTGGATCTTCGGCTGGGACAAGCTGCCCAAGAAGATCCACCTGGCCTGCATCTGGATGGTCTCGATCGGCACGATTCTGTCGGCGTACTTCATCCTCGCCGCCAACTCGTGGATGCAGCACCCGGTCGGCTACCGGATCAACGGTGCGCGGGGCCGGGCCGAACTCACCGACTTCTGGCTGGTCCTGACCCAGAACACCGCGCTAGGCCAGGCCTTCCACACACTCTCCGCGGCCTTCCTCACCGGCGGCGCCTTCATGGTCGGCGTCTCCGCCTTCCACCTGGTCCGCAAGAAGCACATCCGGGAGATGAAGACCTCGTTGCGGCTCGGCCTGGTCACCGTCGCCGTCGGCGGCCTGCTCACCGCGGTCAGCGGCGACGTCCTCGGCAAGATCATGTTCGAGCAGCAGCCGATGAAGATGGCCGCGGCCGAGGCCCTGTGGGACGGCGAGGCGCCGGCGCCCTTCTCGGTGTTCGCCTACGGCGACGTCGACAAGGGCCACAACAAGGTCGCCATCGAGATCCCGGGCCTGCTGTCCTTCCTGGCCAAGGACGACTTCACCTCGCACGTCCCCGGCATCAACGACGTCAACAAGGCCGAGCAGCAGAAGTTCGGCCCCGGCGACTACCGGCCCAACATCCCGGTCGCCTACTGGGGCTTCCGCTGGATGATCGGCTTCGGCATGACGTCCTTCGCCATCGGGCTGGCCGGACTCTGGCTGACCCGCAAGAAGTTCATGCTGCCGCAGCACCTCAGGATCGGCGACGACGAGGTGCCGCATCTGGTCCTGTTCCGGAAGAAGCCGCTCGGCCCGACCCTCACCCGGTGGTACTGGCGCATCGCGATCTGGACCCTGGCCTTCCCGCTGATAGCCAACTCCTGGGGCTGGATCTTCACCGAGACGGGCCGCCAGCCATGGGTCGTCTACGGCCTGTTCCAGACCCGGGACGCGGTCTCCCCCAGCGTCTCCCAGGGCGAGGTCATCACCTCGATGATCGTCTTCACCACGCTGTACGCCATCCTCGCCGTCGTCGAGGTCAAGCTGCTCGCCAAGTACGTCAAGGCCGGGCCGCCCGAGCTCACCGAGGCCGACCTCAACCCGCCCACGAAGATCGGCGGCGACACCCGTGACGCCGACAAGCCGATGGCCTTCTCGTACTAGGCCGAGGGAGCTGACCAGTCATGGAACTGCACGACGTCTGGTTCGTCCTGATCGCCGTCCTGTGGACCGGCTACTTCTTCCTGGAGGGCTTCGACTTCGGGGTCGGCGTCCTCACCAAGCTGCTCGCACGCAACCGGCCCGAGAAGCGGGTGCTGATCAACACCATCGGCCCCGTCTGGGACGGCAACGAGGTGTGGCTGCTCTCGGCCGGCGGCGCGACCTTCGCCGCCTTCCCCGACTGGTACGCCACGATGTTCTCCGGCTTCTACCTGCCGTTTCTGGTCATCCTGGTCTGCCTGATCGTCCGGGGTGTCGCCTTCGAGTACCGGGCCAAGCGGCCCGAGGAGAACTGGCAGCGCAACTGGGAGACCGCCATCTTCTGGACCTCGCTCATCCCCGCGTTCCTGTGGGGGGTGGCCTTCGGCAACATCGTCCGGGGCGTGAAGATCGACTCCAAGTTCGAGTACGTCGGCACCGTCGGCGACCTACTCAACCCGTACGCGCTCCTCGGCGGCCTGGTCACGCTGGCGCTGTTCACCTTCCACGGCACGGTGTTCGTCGGCCTCAAGACCGTCGGGGACATCCGGGAGCGGGCACGGAAGCTGGCGCTGCGCGTGGGACTCGTGACGGCCGCGCTGGCACTGGTCTTCCTGCTGTGGACGCAGGCCGACAAGGGTGACGGCAGCAGTCTGGCCGCGCTGGTCGTGGCGGTCGCCGCCCTGGTCGCGGCGCTCGTGGCGAACCAGGCGGGCCGCGAGGGGTGGTCGTTCGCCCTGTCCGGCATCACCATCGTGGCAGCCGTGGCGATGCTCTTCCTGGCGCTCTTCCCGAACGTCATGCCGTCCACGCTGAACCCGGACTGGAGCCTGACGGTCACCAACGCCTCATCCAGCCCGTACACCCTGAAGATCATGACCTGGCTCGCGGCGATCGCGACGCCGGTGGTCCTGCTCTACCAGGGCTGGACGTACTGGGTGTTCCGTAAGCGGATCGGTACGCAGCACATCGCCGAAACCGTGCACTGAGGGTGTGTTTCACGTGAAACCAATCGATCCGCGTCTGCTCCGGTACGCCCGCGCCACCCGCCTCTTCCTGATGGCGGTCGTCGGGCTGGGCGCCGTAGGAGCGCTGCTGGTCATCGCTCAGGCCATGCTCATCGCCGACGTGGTGGTCGGTGCCTTCCAGCACGGGCTCTCGCCGGCTGACCTTCGTACTCCCCTGCTGCTGTTGGCAGCCGTGGCGTGCGGCCGGGCCCTGGTCGCCTGGCTCACCGAGCTGGCGGCCCATCGCGCGAGTGCCGCGGCTAAGTCGGAGCTGCGCGGGCGACTGCTGGAGCGGGCGACGGCGCTCGGTCCCGGGTGGCTGAGCGGGCAGCGGACCGGATCGCTGGTCGCGCTGGCCACGCGGGGAGTCGACGCCCTCGACGACTACTTCTCACGCTATCTGCCGCAGTTGGGACTCGCGGTGGTCGTACCGGTGGCGGTGCTGGCGCGGATCGTGACCGAGGACTGGGTGTCGGCGGCCATCATCGTCGGCACGCTGCCGCTCATCCCCCTCTTCATGGTGCTGATCGGCTGGGCCACGCAGTCCCGGATGGACCGTCAGTGGCGGCTGCTGTCCCGGCTGTCCGGGCACTTCCTCGATGTCGTCGCCGGGCTGCCCACACTGAAGGTGTTCGGGCGGGCCAAGGCCCAGGCCGAGTCGATCCGGCGGATCACCGGCGAGTACCGGCAGGCGACCATGCGGACGCTGCGGATCGCCTTCCTCTCGTCCTTCGCGCTGGAGCTGCTCGCCACGATCTCGGTGGCACTGGTCGCCGTGACGATCGGCATGCGGCTCGTGCACGGCGAGATGGACCTGTACATCGGCCTGGTCATCCTCATCCTCGCGCCCGAGGCGTATCTGCCGCTGCGCCAGGTCGGGGCGCAGTACCACGCGGCTGCCGAGGGGCTCGCGGCGGCCGAGGAGATCTTCGCTGTCCTGGAGACGCCCGTACCGGCACCGGGCACCGGAGCGGTGCCCGCGGGCGCCCTGTTCTTCGACGGCGTGACGGTCCGCTACCCGGGCCGGTCGGCGGACGCCGTGTCGGACGTCTCCTTCACCGTCGAGCCCGGGGAGACGGTTGCGCTCGTCGGGCCGAGCGGGGCGGGCAAGTCGACGCTGCTGCACGTCCTGCTGGGATTCGTACGGCCGGTGGAGGGGCGGGTGCGGATCGGGGGAGCCGATCTCGCCGGCGTCGACCTGGAGCAGTGGCGGTCCCGGATCGCCTGGGTGCCGCAACGGCCGCACCTGTACGCCGGGACCATCGCCGAGAACGTACGGCTGGCGCGCCCCGACGCGGACGACGTCGCCGTACGGCAAGCGCTGCGGGACGCGGGAGCGCTGGAGTTCGTGGACGCGCTGCCCGAGGGCATGGGCACCGTGCTCGGCGAGGACGGGGCCGGGCTGTCCGCCGGGCAGCGGCAACGGCTCGCGCTGGCCCGGGCGTTCCTCGCGGACCGGCCCGTGTTGCTGCTCGACGAGCCGACGGCCGCGCTGGACGGCGCGACCGAGGCGGAGGTCGTGGCGGCCGTACGGCGGCTGGCGGCGGGGCGGACGGTACTGCTGGTGGTGCACCGGCCCGCACTGCTGGCGCTGGCGGACCGGGTGGTGCGGGTGGAGGACGGGATCCCCGCCCACCTCTGCCTTTCCAGGGAGCTTGACGGTTCCCCTGGACCCTCCGCGGAGGGGGGACGACGGGGGGTTTCCGAGGCGCGGGGGCCGGTTGCCGGGACGCCGGCCGTCGACGGCTCGGCGGCGATCGGGGACGGCGGGGCCGCGCAGGGCCCTGCGACCGGGGCCGGCCGGGCCGGGGACACCGAGGCCGCACGTCACACCGGGCGGGGTGTGCTCGCCCGAGTTCGTGGCATGTCGGCTGCCCGGCGTGGGCGGCTGGCGCTCGCGCTGCTGCTCGGCAGTCTCGCGCTCGGGAGCGCCGTGGGGCTCATGGCCACCTCCGGGTGGCTCATCTCGCGGGCCTCGCAGCAGCCGCCCGTGCTGTATCTGATGGTGGCCGTCACGGCGACCCGGACTTTCGGGATCGGGCGGGCCGTGTTCCGGTACGCCGAGCGGCTCGCGTCGCACGACGCCGTCCTGCGGATGCTGGCCGACACCCGGGTGGCCGTGTACCGGCGGCTGGAGCGGCTGGCGCCCGCCGGGCTGCGCCGTACCCGCCGGGGCGACCTGCTCTCCCGGCTGGTCGCCGACGTGGACGCGCTGCAGGACTACTGGCTGCGCTGGCTGTTGCCCGCCGGTGCCGCCGTCCTCGTCTCCGCCGCGTCGGTCGGCTTCACGGCATGGCTGCTGCCCGAGGCCGGTGCGGTGCTCGCGGCCGGGTTGCTGGCGGCCGGGGCGGGTGTCCCGCTGGTCACCGGCACCATGGCCCGCCGCGCCGGGCGAAGGCTGGCCCCCGCCCGCGGGGTGCTGGCGACCCGCGTGGCCGACCTGCTCACCGGCACCGCCGAACTGACCGTCGCCGGTGCGCTGCCCGCCCGCAAGGCACAGGCGCGGGACGCCGACGGCACGCTCACCCGGATCGCCTCGCGCGCCGCCACCGCCACCGCGCTCGGCGACGGACTCACCGCGCTGATCTCCGGCCTGACCGTCGCGGCCGCCGCCCTGGCCGGCGCGCAGGCGGTGGCCACCGGCCGGCTGGACGGCGTGACCATGGCCGTCGTCGTCCTCACCCCGCTGGCCGCCTTCGAGGCCGTCCTCGGGATGCCGCTCGCCGTGCAGTTCCGCCAGCGCGTGCGCCGCAGCGCCGAACGCGTCCACGAGGTCCTGGACGCGCCCGAGCCCGTACGGGAACCGGAGCGGCCCCGGCAGGCGCCCACCACACCGTTCCCGGTCGTCCTGAAGGGCCTCACGGCCCGCCACGCCGGACAGGACCGGGACGCGCTCACCGGGTTCGACCTGACCCTGGAGCAGGGCCGCCGGATCGCCGTGGTCGGGCCGTCCGGGTCCGGCAAGACGACGCTCGCGCAGGTGCTGCTCCGCTTCCTCGACACGGACACCGGCTCCTACACGCTGGCCGGCGTGGACGCCCGTGCCCTGGACGGCGACGACGTACGGCGGCTCGTCGGGCTGTGCGCCCAGGACGCGCACCTCTTCGACAGCACCGTGCGCGAGAACCTGCTGCTCGCGAAGCGGGACGCGACCGAGGCCGAGCTGCGCGACGCGCTCGCCCGGGCCCGGCTGCTCGACTGGGCGGACAGCCTGCCCGACGGCCTCGACACCCTCGTCGGCGAGCACGGGGCGCGGTTGTCCGGCGGGCAGCGGCAGCGGCTGGCGCTGGCCCGCGCGCTGCTCGCGGACTTCCCCGTCCTCGTGCTCGACGAGCCCGCCGAACACCTCGACCTGCCGACCGCCGACGCCCTCACCGCCGACCTGCTGGCCGCCACCGAGGGCCGTACGACGCTGCTCATCACCCACCGGCTGGTGGGGCTCGATGCCGTGGACGAGGTCGTCGTCCTGGGCGAGGGCCGCGAGGTGCAGCGGGGGCCGTACGCGGAGCTGGCCGCCGTGGACGGGCCGCTGCGGTCGATGGCGGAGCGGGAGGCGGAGACGGAACTGCTGGTGGCGGCGGGGTAGTCCAGATTCGACGCGCGGGCAGGCCGACTTTCCCGTCGAAACAGGGCAAGTCAGCGGGACCGTCAGATATGAACTGGTGGCGTCAACCGCCCTCGGCCGCACGCCCGACCGGCGCTCCCGCTGAGCCATCCGTGGCGGCCGGTCCCCCAAGCGTACGACCATAACAGGACCGGGCAGGTCCCGCTGGGACACGATCGCTGACATGCGCTCACCTCGCCGCCACCCGCTGCTCGTTCCGGTCGCGCTGTGCGCGCTGGCAGTGCTCGTGGCGCGGCCCACGGCAGCGGACGGGAAGTCCGGGGACGGCGCGCACGCCGCCGGCCCCGGTGTCAGCGCCGAGGTGGCGCGGCTGTACGAAGAGGCGGCCGTGGCGACGCGGCAGTACGAGGCGGGGCGGCGGGAGGCCGACGAGCAGCGGGCCAGGGCGCAGCGGGCCGAGGCGCTGCTGGACCGTCAGCGGCAGCACCTCGCCGTGCTGCGCGAGGACCTGGGCCGGCTCGCCCGCGCCCAGTACCGCTCCGGCGGGGGCCTGCCGGTCGCCGCGCAGATCATCCTCGCGGACAGCCCGGACCAGCTGATGCGCGGTCAGCACGCCTTCTCGCGGGCGGATCTCGCCGTCGACAACGCGATCGCCAAGAGCCGCCGCGCCGAGACCCGGCTCGTCGCGGACGAGGCGAAGGCCGCGGCGGCCTGGCAGGCGCTGGATCAGCGGAACACCAAGCTGGCTGCCCTGAAGAAGGACATCGAGGCGAAGCTGGAGAGTGCGCGGCAGCGGTTGCAGGGACAGGCGGACGCCTCGGTCGCGGCCGGCACGTGCCGGGGTGCCGTCCGGCTCGAGCAGCCGAAGGTGCAGTTCAACGGCGCGTGGGTGGCGCCGGTGGAGACGTACGAGCTGTCCGCCTCCTACGGCAGCGGCGGCGCGCGATGGGCGAGCCGGCACACCGGGCAGGACTTCGCGGTGCCGATCGGCACGCCGGTGCGGGCGGTCGGCGCGGGCCGGGTGGTGCGGGTGTCGTGCGGCGGCGCCTTCGGCATCGAGATCGTGCTCCAGCACGCGGGCGGCTACTACACCCAGTACGCCCACCTGGCCTCCGTCGCCGTCGACCAGGGGGAGCGCGTCACCCCCGGGCAGTGGATCGGCCAGTCGGGCACCACCGGCAACTCCACCGGCCCTCATCTGCACTTCGAGGTCCGGGTCACGCCCGAGATGGGCTCGTCGGTGGATCCCGTGCCGTGGCTTACGGCACGCGACGTGTCGCTGGGTTAAGCCGTGTCCGCCGGTCAAAGCTCAGGACCGCACGCCCTCCGCCAGCAGCCGCTCGATCACCACGGCCACCCCGTCGTCGTCATTGGCGACCGTCCGGCCCGACGCCGCCGCGATCACGTCGGGGTGCGCGTTGCCCATCGCGTACGACCGGCCCGCCCAGGTCAGCATCTCGATGTCGTTGGGCATGTCCCCGAAGGCCACGACCTCCTCGTGCGAGATGCCGCGCTCGGCGCAGCACAGGGCCAGCGTGCTGGCCTTGGAGACGCCGGGACCGCTGAGCTCCAGCAGCGCGCTGGGGCTGGAGCGGGTGACGTTGGCGCGGTCGCCGATCGCGAGCCCGGCCAGGGTGAGGAAGGCGTCCGGGTCCATCTCGGGGTGGAATGCGAGGATCTTGAGCACCGGCTCGCCGGCGGCGGGGCCGTCCGGCGCGAGCAGCTCCTCGGCGGGGGCGAGGCTGTCGGGTATCTCCAGGTGCAGCTTCGGGTAGTCGGGCTCCTGGTAGAAGCCGTACGTCTGCTCCACCGCGTACACCGTGCCGGGCGCCGCCTCCCGCAGCAGCCGCACGGCGTCCAGCGCGTTCGGCCGGGCCAGCTCCCGGATCTTCACGAACCGGTGAGCGCCGGCGCCGTCGTGCAGGTCGACCACGGCGGCGCCGTTGCCGCAGATCGCCAGGCCGTGACCGTGGACGTGGTCGCTGACGACGTCCATCCAGCGGGCCGGGCGGCCGGTGACGAAGAAGACCTCGATGCCCGCCTCCTCGGCTGCGGCGAGGGCGTCGACCGTGCGCGGGGACACCGACTTGTCGTCGCGCAGCAGGGTGCCGTCGAGATCGGTGGCGATCAGGCGCGGACGGACCGCTGCGGCCGGGGGCTCGGGCTGTCGAGTCGCTGAGGTCACTGAGCCATTGTCCCGCATATGCCTGCACGGCCCGTGCGGGGGATCCGCTCAGGTGCGTGGATACCGCCCCCTACCAGCTCCTTCGCGTTTTCCGTCCGCGCGAGCACCGGCCCGGCCGCCGGACCCCGCCGGACCCCACCGGTCACGCCAACTGCGCCGGCGCCTCCATGGCGATCCGCTCGAAGACCTTCTCGTCCGCCGCGAAGTCCGAGTCCGGAATGGGCCAGTGGATCACGATCTCGGTGAAGCCCAGCTCCCGGTGCCGCCCCGCGAAGTCCACGAACGCGTCGAGGGACGTCAGCGGCCGCCCCCGGTCCGGGGTGAACCCGGTGAGCAGGATCCTGTCCATCCCGGTCACGTCCCGGCCGACCTCGGCGCATGCGTCGACCAGCTTCTCGGCCTGCCCGCGAATGGCCTGAACCGACTGGTCAGGGGTGCCGTTCTCGCCGAGCTGCGGGTCGCCGGTGGTCACCCACGCCTGCCCGTACCGCGCGGCCAGCCGCAGCCCGCGCGGCCCGGTGGCCGCCACCGCGAACGGCAGCCTGGGCCGCTGCACACACCCGGGGATGTTCCGAGCCTCGTGCGCCGAGTAGAAGTCGCCCCTGTACGACACCCCGTCCGTGCCATCCTCGGTCAGTAGCCGGTCGAGCAGTGCTACGAACTCGGCGAACCGGTCGGCACGCTCGCGCGGGCTCCACGGCTCCTGCCCGAGCACCGTGGCGTCGAACCCGGTGCCGCCGGCGCCGACCCCGAGCGTGACCCGCCCGCCGGAGATGTCGTCGAGGGAGATCAGCTCCTTGGCCAGCGTCACCGGATGCCGGAAGTTCGGCGAGGTCACCAGGGTGCCCAGGCGTAGCCGGTCGGTGACGGCCGCGGCGGCGGTCAGCGTCGGCACGGCACCGAACCAGGGGCCGTCGCGGAAGCTGCGCCACGACAGGTGGTCGTAGGTGTACGCGGTGTGGAAGCCGAGCTGCTCCGCGCGCTGCCACGCCGCACGGCCGCCCTCGGGCCAGCGGCGGTACGGAAGGATCACAGTGCTCAGACGCAGACTCATGCCCCGAGCGTATGCGTCCGACCGGGTTTCACGTGAAACAGCCACCGCACATGGAAACAGTCACCGCACGAGACTACTCAGCCACGGCGTGAGGGCGATCACCGCCAGGGTGCGGCAGAGACACGGATCACGCATTTTCTTTTGACAGAGAGGTTTGATCCACAACCAAGTGTAGTTATCCACAGGCTGCTTGGCGGTTCTGTGGACAACTGGCCGACAACTGGCCGCCGATGCCCGACAGTTCACTGTGCGGCCGCTCACACGCGACCCCCGCACGCGCCCCTCACACCGGCGGCTGGACCCGGGCGATCGCCCGCAACGCCCCCGGCACGAGCCGCGACAGCACCCGCGCGCCCCGCGCCTCCGGAGTCACCGGCACCACCGCCTCGTTGCGCACCACCGCCCGCAGGATCGCGTCGGCGACCTTCTCCGGCGGATAGTTGCGCAGCCCGTACAGCGCGCCGTACTCCAGGGCCGCCTTCTCGGCAAGCTTCTGCATGGCCTGTTCGTCGGAGACGTCGACGGCTTCGGCTCAGGCCGCCGGTGCACCGACCAGGCGGGACAGCTCGGCGGTGCGGACCGCGGCCTCGGCGTCCCGGTCGACCGCCACCACGCGTGCGCCCGCCTCGGCGAACGCGAACGCCGTCGCCCGCCCGATGCCGCTGCCCGCACCGGTGACCAGGACGAGCTGCCCGCCGAAACGGTCGGCGTGCCTGCCGGACGGCGCGCCCTCGGGCCGCCCGCCCTCGACGCAGGTGACGAACTCCGTGATCCAGGCCGCCAACTGGTCGGGCCGGGTGCATGGGACCCAGTGCTTGGCCGGCAGCGTGGCCCGTAACTTGACACCGGTGAATCTCGCAGTAGTTAGAGGCGGCGTCAATACGGGGCGATCTCCCCGTGGAAAACCCGGCAAGCACCGGGTATCAGGGCGGCACCTCAGGGGCACCCTCAGGGGCCCGTACGCCTGAAGTCTGACGCCAACACAGCTCTGCGGGGTGACGACCGGCGTGGTACGTGTCACTAACGTCGGATGCGTGACTGTGATCGCGACCGAAAGCCTGAGCAAGCGGTTCCCCCGGGTGACCGCGCTTGACCGGCTCTCCGTGGACGTCGGGCCCGGTGTGACCGGACTCGTCGGAGCCAATGGAGCCGGCAAGTCCACACTGATCAAGATCCTGCTGGGTCTGTCCCCGGCCACCGAGGGCCGTGCCGAAGTGCTCGGACTCGATGTCGCCACCAAGGGCGGAGACATCCGCGAGCGCGTCGGCTACATGCCGGAGCACGACTGCCTGCCGCCCGACGTCTCGGCCACCGAGTTCGTCGTCCACATGGCGCGCATGTCGGGCCTGCCGCCCACCGCCGCGCGCGAGCGCACCGCGGACACCCTGCGCCACGTCGGACTGTACGAGGAGCGCTACCGCCCCATCGGCGGCTACTCGACCGGCATGAAGCAGCGCGTGAAGCTCGCCCAGGCCCTCGTCCACGACCCGCAACTGGTCCTCCTGGACGAGCCGACCAACGGCCTCGACCCGGTCGGCCGCGACGAGATGCTCGGCCTGATCCGCCGCATCCACACGGACTTCGGCATCTCGGTGCTGGTCACCTCGCACCTGCTGGGCGAACTGGAGCGCACCTGCGACCACGTCGTCGTGATCGACGGCGGCAAGCTCCTGCGCTCCAGCTCCACCACCGACTTCACGCAGACCACGACGACTCTCGCGATCGAGGTGACCGACACCGACGAGCATCCGGACGGCACGCGCGCGGTGCGCGAGGCGCTCCACGCGCGCGGGGTGACCGTCGAGGCCGGCAGCGGCCTGCCCGGCGCGGGACACCTCCTGCTGCTCACCGCGCAGGGCGAGGAGACCTACGACCTGGTCCGGGACGTGATCGCGGACCTCGGTCTCGGCCTGGTCCGCATGGAGCAGCGCCGGCACCACATCTCCGAGGTCTTCACCGTCGACACGCAAGGTACGCAGAGCACGCAGAGCACGGGCAGCGACCAGCAGCGGAAGGAGGCGGTCGGCCATGGCGGTTGAGCACCCCGCACCCGTACAGCAGGGTGACCAGACCCGCATCCACAACATCGGCTACCGCAGCTACGACGGCCCCCGCCTCGGCCGCGCCTACGCCCGCCGCTCGCTGTACTCGCAGTCCCTGCGCGGCGCGTACGGCCTCGGCCGCTCGGTCAAGTCCAAGGTGCTGCCGATGCTGCTGTTCGTGGTGATGTGCGTGCCCGCGGCCATCATGGTCGCGGTCGCCGTCGCCACCAAGGCGAACGACCTGCCGGTCACCTACACGCGCTACGCGATCATCATGCAGGCCGTGATCAGCCTGTACGTCGCCTCGCAGGCACCCCAGTCCGTCTCGCGCGACCTGCGCTTCAAGACCGTGCCGCTGTACTTCTCGCGGCCCATCGAGACCGCCGACTACGTCCGGGCCAAGTACGCGGCGCTGGCCTCGGCGATGTTCGTGCTGACCGCCGCCCCGCTCGTCGTCCTGTACGCCGGCGCGCTGCTGGCCAAGCTCGACTTCGCCGACCAGACCAAGGGATTCGGACAGGGACTCGTCTCCGTGGCACTGCTCTCACTGCTCTTCGCCGGCCTCGGCCTGGTCATCGCCTCGGTCACCCCGCGCCGCGGCTTCGGCATCGCGGCCGTCATCGCCGTCCTGACCATCTCCTACGGCGCGGTCTCCACGCTCCAGGCCATCGCCGACGCACAGGGCAGCGCCGACGCCATCGCCTGGATGGGCCTGTTCTCGCCGATCACCCTCATCGACGGCGTGCAGTCCGCCTTCCTGGGCGCGAGCTCCGCCTTCCCCGGCGGGGTGGGCCCGGGCAACGCCGAGGGCGTCGTGTACGTCCTCGGCGCGCTGGGCCTGATCGCCGGCAGCTACGGCCTCCTGATGCGCCGCTACAAGAAGGTGGGACTGTGACCACGCTCTCCATCGACCACGTCTCCCGCTGGTTCGGCAACGTGGTCGCCGTCAACGACATCACCATGACCATCGGCCCCGGCGTCACCGGCCTGCTCGGCCCCAACGGCGCCGGAAAGTCCACCCTCATCAACATGATGGGCGGCTTCCTCGCCCCCTCCACCGGCACCGTCACGCTCGACGGCCAGGCCGTGTGGCGCAACGAGGCCATCTACCAGCAGATCGGCATCGTCCCCGAGCGGGAGGCGATGTACGACTTCCTCACCGGGCGGGAGTTCGTCGTCGCCAACGCCGAACTGCACGGCCTGGGTGCCAAGGCCGCCCAGAAGGCGCTGGCCACGGTCGAGATGGAGTACGCGCAGGACCGGAAGATCGCCACGTACTCCAAGGGCATGCGCCAGCGCGTGAAGATGGCGAGCGCGCTGGTCCACGAGCCCTCGCTGCTGCTGCTGGACGAGCCCTTCAACGGCATGGACCCGCGCCAGCGCATGCAGCTGATGGACCTGCTGCGCCGCATGGGCGACGAGGGCCGCACGGTGCTGTTCTCGTCCCACATCCTCGAAGAGGTCGAGCAACTCGCCTGGCACATCGAGGTCGTCGTCGCAGGAAGGCACGCGGCCAGTGGCGACTACCGCAAGATCCGCCGCCTGATGACCGACCGCCCGCACCGCTACCTGGTGCGCTCCAGCGACGACCGCGCCCTCGCGGCCGCGCTGATCGCGGACCCGTCGACGTCCGGCATCGAGGTCGACCTCGCCGAGGGCGCGCTGCGCATCCAGGCCGTCGACTTCGGCCGCTTCACCGCCCTGCTGCCGAAGGTCGCACGCGACCACGGCATCCGGCTCCTCACGGTCTCGCCGTCAGACGAGTCCCTGGAGTCCGTGTTCTCGTATCTGGTCGCGGCGTAGGAGGCCGAAGATGTACGACCCCACAGTCGCCCGGCTCACCTACCGAGCCCTGCTCGGCCGCCGCCGGGCCCTCATCCTCGGCGCGCTGCCGCTGCTGCTGATCGTGATCGCGGTGATCGTGCGCGCCCTCGTCGGCGCCGACGACCAGACCGCGAAGGACGTGCTGGGCGGGCTCGCGCTCGCCACCATGGTGCCGATCATCGGCGTCATCGCCGGCACCGGAGCGATCGGCCCGGAGATCGACGACGGCTCGGTGGTGTACCTGCTGTCCAAGCCGGTCAAACGGCCGACGATCATCTTCACCAAGCTGATCGTCGCGGTCGCCGTGACCATGCTGTTCTCGGCGGTGCCGACCCTGATCGCCGGCTTCGTACTGAACGGCAACGGCCAGCAGATCGCCGTCGCCTACACGGTGGCCGCGCTGGTCGCCTCCATCGCGTACGCGGCGCTCTTCCTGCTGCTCGGCACGGTGTCCCGGCACGCGGTGGTCTTCGGTCTCGTCTACGCCCTCGTCTGGGAGGCCCTGTTCGGTTCCCTGGTGCCCGGCGCACGCACCCTCAGCGTCCAGCAGTGGGCGCTGGCCGTGGCGCACAAGGTCTCCGGCGGAGACCTCGTCACCTCGGACGTGGGCCTGACTACGGCGACGGTCCTGCTGGTGGCGGTCACCGCCCTCGCCACCTGGTACGCCGGGCAGAAGCTGCGGTCGCTGACGCTCGCCGGTGAGGAGTAGGCCGGGTCGGTTCAACGGGCCGGGCGCGGTTCTTGACAGGGGCTTCACCCCTGTCCGGGCACACTGGGCCAAGCGGAATGTACGGACTCCGTGTCCGGCGGATGCACGGATGGTACGACTGGGAGGAACGGGGATGGCAGGCGAGACACCGCAGCACGACGGTCGCGCGCAGTCCGGTGACGACCTCTGGGACGACCTCGTCCTGGACGAGGACTTCGTACGGTCGGCCGAGACCTCGGAGCCGTCCGCCCGCGCCCGGATGCTCGCCGCGCGCTGGCGCAAGGAGGCGCCCGAGCCGCAGCCGTGGCGCTCCGACGAGCCGCCCGCGGGGTGGTTCTTCAGCAAGCGGCGGCGCAGGTGGCGCAGGCGGTGACCGCACTCGTGCGGTGAGCCACGCGGTGATTAATTCAGTGGCGCCCAACTCGCCGTACCGGCAGAGTGGTTGTGTTCACGCCGCCGGACGGTGAGTCCGGCGCCACGTTCTGGGAGAGGAGCCGGGCGATGTCCATGCACGACAGTCCGTCCAGCTCCCGACAGGGCAGCCCGCGGCGAGTTCCGGAGCAGCTACCTCTCCGTTGAGCCCGCCTCGCACGGGGAGCTGCCCGGGCGGCCGCTTCGAGCACGTAGGCGATGCGCTTGCGTGGGCCGCCACCCGGAGGATTGGCCGAGTGGTAAGGCACCGGCTTGGCTCAAGCCGCGGTCGGGCCTGGAAAGCCCGCGCACGTTCGATCCGTGCATCCTCCGCAGAGACCGAAAGCTCAGCCCAGCAACCGCTCCAGCACCACCGCGATGCCGTCATCCTCATGGGACGACGTCACCTCGTCCGCCACGGCCTTCAGTTCCTTGTGCGCGTTGGCCATCGCCACCCCGTACGACGCCCAGGCGAACATCGGGATGTCGTTGGGCATGTCGCCGAAGGCGATGGTGTCCACGGCCTTCACGTGGAGGCGGCGGGCCGCGAGGGACAGGCCCGTGGCCTTGGACAGGCCGAGGGGCAGCAGCTCCACGATGCCCTCGCCGGCCATGGTGACCGTGACGAAGCCGCCCGCGGCCCGGTGGGCCACCTCGGCCAGCTCGTCGTCCGTCAGGGTCGGGTGCTGCACGTAGATCTTGTTGAGCGGCGCCGCCCACAGGTCCGACGTGTCCTGGAAGGGCGTCGCCGGGAGCGTGCCCTGCACCTCGTAGCCGGGGCCGACCAGGACCTTGCCGTCCAAGCCGTCACGGCTGGCCGCCAGGTACAGCGGGCCGACCTCCGCCTCGATCTTGGCCAGGGCCACACCGGCGAGCTGGCGGTCCAGGGTCACGGACGTCAGCAGGCGGTGCGCCCCGGCGTCGTACACCTGGGCGCCCTGGCCGCACACGGCCAGTCCCTCGTAGCCGAGGTCGTCGAGGATGTGCCGGGTCCAGGGGACCGAGCGGCCTGTGACGACGATGTGCGCGGCGCCCGCCGCCGTGGCCGCGGCGAGCGCGTCGCGGGTGCGCTGCGCGACCGACTCGTCGGAGCGCAGCAGCGTCCCGTCGAGGTCGGTCGCGACGAGCTTGTAGGGGAAGGCCGCGCTCACCTGGCGACCGGTTCCAGGATCTCCCGCCCGCCCAGGTACGGACGCAGCACCTCGGGCACGCGTACGGAGCCGTCGGCCTGCTGGTGGTTCTCCAGGATCGCCACGATCGTGCGCGGTACGGCGCACAGCGTGCCGTTGAGCGTCGCCAGCGGGCGCACCTTCTTGTCCTCCCGGACTCGGATCGACAGGCGGCGCGACTGGAACTCGGTGCAGTCCGAGGTCGAGGTCAGCTCGCGGTACTTGCCCTGCGTCGGGATCCACGCCTCGCAGTCGAACTTGCGTGAGGCCGAGGAGCCCAGATCGGCCGAGGCGACGTCGATGACCCGGAACGGCAGCTCGAGAGAGGTCAGCCACTGCTTCTCCCACTCCAGCAGGCGCTGGTGCTCGGCCCGCGAGTCCTCGGGAGCGACGTACGAGAACATCTCGACCTTGTCGAACTGGTGCACACGGAAGATGCCCCGGGTGTCCTTGCCGTGCGAGCCGGCCTCACGGCGGAAGCACGGCGAGAAGCCCGCGTAGCGCAGCGGGAGGCGGTCGGCGTCGAGGATCTCGTCCATGTGGTACGCGGCCAGCGGGACCTCGGAGGTGCCGACCAGGTACAGGTCGTCCTTGTCGAGGTGGTAGACGTCCTGGGCGGCCTGCCCGAGGAAGCCGGTGCCCGCCATGGACTGGGGGCGGACCAGCGCGGGGGTCAGCATCGGCGTGAAGCCTGCCGCGGTGGCCTGGGCGATCGCCGCGTTCACCAGGGCCAGCTCCAGCAGGGCGCCGACACCGGTGAGGAAGTAGAAGCGCGAGCCGGAGACTTTGGCGCCCCGCTCGACGTCGATCGCGCCGAGGAGCTGGCCGAGCTCCAGGTGGTCCCTGGGCTCGAAGCCCTCGGCGGCGAAGTCGCGCATCTCGCCGTGCGTCTCCAGCGTGACGAAGTCCTCCTCGCCGCCCACGGGCACGTCCGGGTGGACGAGGTTGCCGAGCTGGAGGTTGAGCTCCTGGGTCGCGGCTGCGGCCGCGTCACGCTCGGCGTCGGCCGTCTTGACGTCGGCGGCGAGCTGGCTCGCCTTCTTCAGCAGCTCGGCCTTTTCCTCGCCGGACGCCCTGGGGATGAGCTTGCCCAGCGCCTTCTGCTCGGCGCGCAGCTCGTCGAAGCGGACGCCGGACGACCTGCGCCGCTCGTCGGCAGACAGGAGGGAGTCGACGAGCGCGACGTCCTCTCCACGGGCGCGCTGCGACGCGCGCACACGGTCGGGGTCCTCACGGAGCAGGCGAAGGTCAATCACGCGCTCAAGGCTACCGGTGCGGCCGACGGCCCACGACTCACTATTCCGGGCCTCATCCGAAACGCGCGCTACGTTCGGTTATGGGAGAATTGCCCGCCGTGTCAACAAAAGTAGCTTCCCTCCCCGGTGCGGGGCATGCTGAGGGCGCTGAGTTGACCGTATTTCCTTGTGGGGAACGGGACTTGGGGGTCCTTCATCCACAGGGGTCCACAGCCCATGAAGAGTTATCCACAGGCTGTGTGGAAGATCTGTGGACTTCGGAATTGATCACTCCGAAAAGCGTGGCCGACCCTGTCGATTCCCGGGGTAAACGTCCGTTGGATCCACCTTCGAGTGGAAATGGGCGCTCCAAAGGATTGCCCGAAGGAAACGAGTGGACGAAGGATGACCTGCCGGTTGGGGGACGTCGAGGGGTGTCGAAGGGTGATTTGTCGACTGGGCCATGCCCTGTTGTCGACTTGTCCCCAGGTCGAGAAGCCCACCTGTGGACAACGCCTGTGGATAACGAAGATATGCACGTAGTGCCGGTGGGGACGGCCGTCCGGAACGGGCCGCCCCGACAGTCAGAACCGGCCGTCCTGGCAGCGCGCCACCCAGTCCGCCGCCGCCACGAACTCGTCGTCCGAGGTGCCCGGCAGCGGGGACCGCACATCGTCCGGCTTGATCTCCGCACGCGGGTACGACCCCAGGAACCGCACCTGGAGGCAGATCCGCTTGAGCCCCATCAGGGCTTCGGCCACCCGGCGGTCGCTGATGTGCCCCTCGGCGTCGACGCAGAAGCAGTAGTTGCCGATGCCGGCGCCGGTGGGCCGGGACTGGAGCAGCATCAGGTTGATGCCGCGGGTGGCGAACTCGCCCAGCAGGTCGCGCAGCGCGCCCGGGTGGTCGTCGCGCTGCCACAGCACGACCGAGGTCTTGTCCGCGCCGGTCGGCGCCGCGGGCCGGGCGGGCCGGCCTACCAGCACGAACCGGGTCTGCGCGTTCTCCGCGTCGTGGATCCCGGTCTCCAGGGCCTCAAGGCCGTACCGGGAGGCCGCGAACTCGCCCGCGAAGGCGGCGTCGTACCGGCCCTCCTGCACCAGGCGGGCGCCGTCCGCGTTGGAGGCGGCCGACTCCCAGATCGCGTCCGGGAGGTTCACCGCCATCCAGTTGCGCACCTGCGGCTGCGCGGCCGGGTGGGCGGTGACCGTCTTGACGTCGGACAGCTTGGTGCCGGGGCGGACCAGCAGCGCGAAGGTGATCGACAGCAGCACCTCGCGGTAGATCATCAGCGGCTCGCCCGCGACCAGTTCGTCGAGGGTGGTGGTGATGCCGCCCTCGACGGAGTTCTCGATCGGTACGAACGCGGCCTCGGCCTCGCCGGCCCGGACGGCGTCGAGCGCGGACTGCACGGACACGTAGGGGATCAGCTCCCGGGTGGCCGTCTCCGGAAGGGTGCGCAGGGCGACCTCGGTGAAGGTGCCCTCGGGGCCGAGATACGCGTAGTTCGCTGGCATGACCTCACCCTAATGGCGCCCACGAAGCCGCGCGTCCCCGTCTGTCATAGATCCGGTGTCACGCCTCCAGCAGCTTCTGTCCCACGTACTCCCCCTGCGCCGCCCCGCCCGGCACCGCGAACAGACCGCTCGCCTCGTGCCGGATGAACTGCGACAGCGCGTCCCCCCGGTCCAGCTTGCGCTGTACCGTGACGAAGCCGCGCAGCGGGTCGGCCTGCCAGCAGATGAACAGCAGCCCGGCGTCGGGCACCCCGTCCGCGTCGAAGCCGTCGTGGTACGAGAACGGGCGGCGGAGCATCGCCGCGCCGCCGTTCTGGTCGGGGCGCGTGATCCGGGCGTGCGCGTTGAGCGGGACGACCAGGTTGCCCCGGGAGTCGGTCTTCTCCAGGTTCAGCTCGGTCGTCTCGGTGCCGCCGGACAGCGGAGCCCCGTCGGACTTGCGGCGCCCGATGACGTTCTCCTGCTCCTTGACCGACAGCTTCTCCCAGGTGTCGAGGAGCATGCGGATGCGGCGTACGACGGCGTACGAGCCGTTCGCCATCCACGCGGGGTCGTTCGAGCCCGACACCGGCACGAAGATCCGCTGGTCGAAGTCGGTGTCGGACGGCTTCGGGTTGCGGGTGCCGTCGATCTGGCCCATGAGGTTGCGGGCCGTCATGGGGTGGGCGGTGGCGCCCGGCGTGCGGTTGAAGCCGTTCATCTGCCAGCGCACGTGTGCCGCGCCGACCGCGTCCTTCTGGATCGCGCGCAGGGCGTGGAAGGCGACCAGGGCGTCGTTGGCGCCGATCTGCACCCACAGGTCGCCGTTGCTGCGGGCCTTGTCGAGGTGGTCGGAGGAGAAGTCGGGCAGCGGGTCCAGAGCGATGGGGCGCTGCTTGTCCAGGCCGGTCCGGCCGAAGAAGCTGTGGCCGAAGCCGAAGGTGATCGTGAGCGCCGACGGTCCGGCGTCCCGGGCCACGTCGGTGTCGTCGTGCGCGGCCGGCTCGCCCGCCATAAGCCGCTGGGCCGTCTCCGACCAGCGGCGCAGCAGGGCGGCGGCCTCCTTGCGGCCGGCGCCCGCCGCGAGGTCGAAGGCGATGATGTGGCCGCGGGCCTGGAGCCCCTGGGTGATGCCGGGCTGATGTTTCCCGTGAAACATCGCCCGGTCCGCGCCCAGCGAGGTGAGCGGGGTGGCCGTGGCCGGCCGGGCGGTGTACCCCACGGCGCCGCCCGCCGCGCCGAGCACGAGCCCGGTGGCGCCGGCGGTGCCGAGCAGCCGTCGTCGGGAGATGCCCCCCAGGGCGGTGCTGTCGTCGGAGCCGGTGCCCTCGTCGAGAGATGTGCGGGCCTTGGGAATGGACTGGTCAGCCATGGTGTGGTTCAGCCGATCTGCGCGTTCTTCGAAACGGTCACCTGGTCGATGTCGGAGGTCCGCACGGTCACGTCGACCTTCCAGTCGCCCGCCATGGGGATCTGCACTCCGCTCGCCGACCAGTGGCCGGTGGTGATGTGGTCGGGGACGACGGTCAGCGGCCCGATGTCCTTGCCGGCCAGGGTGAAGGCGACCTTCACCTCGGGGATGTCGAAGGCCCGGCCGCCCGGGCGCTCCACGTAGATGTGCAGGTCGTTGCCGCCCACGCGCGCGGGGTCGAGGCCGATGGTGACGACGCCCTTGCCGTCCGTGCCGCCGGTGTCGAACGGCATGTTCAGCGTGACCGCCGCACCCGCCGCACCCGCCTCGGTCGACGAGGAGGCCGAGGACCAGGTAGCCGCCTTGGCCTCCTCCTCCGTACGGCCCGGCTCGGTCTGTGTCAGCACCGTGGTGACGGCGAGCAGGACGACCGCGACGCTCGCCTCGGCGAGTACGGAGCGGCGCAGCCCGAAGCGGTTGGGGTCGGCGTCCCGCAGCCGTTTGCGCCGCGCGGCGTCCACCGCGGCCCGCTGCCGCGCGAGCTGGGCGGCGCGCTCGGAGCCGGGCTCCTTCCCGCCGGACGCTTCCGGTTCCCCGTCGGCGCCGGTCTGCTCGCCGTTGCCGGCGCCCTCCGCATCGCCCAGCTCCCTGTCGGCCGCCTCGACGGCACCGTCGGCCTTCTTGACGGCTCCCTCGGCTCCACCGGCCGAGGCGTGCGCCCCAACCCGCTCCCGCTCCCGCTCGTCCTCGCCCCGGGCCGCCACCGCCATGGTCTCCGCCAGCCGCCCGGTCCACCGCCGCGAGATCCACGCGATGCCGACCATCAGTGCCACGAGCCCGATCTTGACGAGCAGCAGTTGCCCGTACCGGGTGTCGGTGAACGCCGACCAGGAGCCGAGCTGCCGCCAGGACTGGTAGGTCCCGGTCGCGACCAGCGCGAGCACGCTTCCGAACGCCACGCGCGAGAAGCGGCGTACGGCGGCGGCGTCGACGGGCGTGTCCGCGGGCGCCCAGTACAGCGCGACGAGCAGGGCGGTGAGCCCGCCGAGCCAGGCGGCGACGGCGAGCAGGTGGAGGACGTCGACCGGCATGGCGATGCCGGTCTGGATCCCGGTCGAGGCGTGCTCGGCCATCGCCCAGCTCGCGGCGAGCCCGGCCGCGACGACCGTCCCGCCGATCGCGAGCCCGAAGGTCAGGTCACGCTTTTCCTCCGCGTCCTCTCGCTTGTCATAGGCGCCGAAGAGCACCGCGATGAACAGCGCCGCCGCGGCGAGCAGCAGCAGCCGGGACACCAGGGCCGCGCCGGTCTTGGTCTGCAGGACCTGCCCGAGCAGTTCCAGGTCGAAGATGTCCCCGACCTTTCCGGAGCGGGTGTAGGAGCCGCGCAGGAGCAGCAGGGCCAGCGTGGCCGCGGTGAGCGCGAGCCACCCCGAGACCACGAGCCGCTGCACGGCCCGTACGCCGGAGCCGCGCCGCCAGCAGGCGAGCACGAAGGCGGCCCCGCCCACCATCACGATGAAACCGGCGTACGACATATACCGCCCGAAACCGTACAGCCAGCCGACGACCCCGCCGTCCGCCGCCTCCCCGGACACCGAGACGGACGTCTTGGAGGGGGCGCCGATGGAGAACGTGTAGGCACCGGCGACGGGATGGCTGTCCGCCGACACCACCTGGTAGGCCACCGTGTACGTGCCGTCGGGCAGTCCGCTGTGCAGCCGTACGGCATACGTCGTGCCGCTCACGTTGGACGGCCCGCCGCTGTCGACGCGCTCGCCCTTCGGGTCGAGCACACGCAGCGAGTCGTCGGACATCGAGACCTGCTCGGAGAAGGTGAGCGAGACCCGGCTCGGGGCCTTGTCGACCACCGCCCCCTGCCGGGGGTCGCTGCCGGTCAGCGCGGCGTGCGCGGAGGCCGGGCCGGCAGCGGCCAGCAGCGCGCCGGTGACCGCGAGGAGCAGCAGCACCAGGGTCCGGACGCGGGGTGCGATGGTCTGCGTCATGGTGGTCCCTCCCTCAGTGTCCGGTCGCCGGGCGGTACGTCGCCGACTTCACCGGCAGCGTGACCTTGACCGGCCCGGACTCGGCGAAGCGCAGCGTCACGGACACCGACTGGCCTTCCGTCGGCTTCCGCTTCAGCTTCTCGAACATCAGGTGGTTGGCGCCGCTCTCGAACACGAGCCGGCCGTGCGCGGGGACGGCGAACTCGGTGACCTCCCGCATCGTCCCGCCCTGCGTCTCGTGCATGGTGACGGTGCCGGCGGCGTCGCTGCTCACCGAGGTCAACTCGTCCTTCGTGCCGCCCTTGTTGGCGATCGTCAGGAAGCCGGCCGCCATGTCGGCGGTGACCGGCTGCGGCATGTAGGCCCCGCTGACGGAGAGTTCCGGTTTCCCGTCGCCGGACCCGGAGTCCGAGTCGCCGCACCCGGCCAGGAGCAGGGCGCCGGTCAGGGCCGTGGTGAGGCGGACCGCCGTACGCCTCACGGCTTCTCTCCCTTGATGATCTCGGGGAGGTCCTTGGTGTAGTCCTGGACCTGGGCGTCCTCGCCGTACAGGACGTACCCCGCGTCGGTCTTCGGGGAGAACGCCACGACCTGGGTGCCGTGGGTGGAGACGGTCTTGCCGTTCTTGTCCTTGTGCGGCGGCTCGATGCTGATGCCCAGGGTGCGGGCGCCTGCCTGGATGGTGGAGAAGTCGCCGGTCAGGCCGACGATCTGGGGGTCGATGCCCTTGAGCCACTTGCCGAGGGCGGCCGGGGTGTCGCGCTTGGGGTCGGTGGTGACGAACACGACGCGCAGCTCGTCCCGCTCGGCATTGGGCAGCTGCTTCTTGGCCACGGCGATGTTGTTCATCGTCGTCGGGCAGACGTCGGGGCAGTGCGTGTAGCCGAAGTAGAGCAGCGTCGGCTTGCCCGCGGTCTCCTTGCGGAGGTCGTACTTCTTGCCCTGCGTGTCGGTGAGGACGAGGTCCGGCTTCTCGAACGGCTTGTCGAGGACGGTGGCGGCCTTGCCCGAGCCGCCCTCCTCGGAGACGACGGCGACGGGCTTGTTGGCGTCGTCGCCGCTGCCGCAGGCGGAGAGCGTCAGAGTGGCGGCGGCGAGGAGTGCGGCCGCGCCGAAGGTCTTATTGCGCATAGAAAAATGTCCCAGATGTGAGTGCTCCGGCGCGCACCGGGGTGGTGTGGGGCCCGGGGGCTCCCGGTCCGTGCAGGGGGTGGCTCCCCGGTGCGCGCCGCGTGTGGTGGGCCTCAGGAGGAGGTCTCGTGAGGAGGCCTCAGGAGGGCCTCAGGCACCGTTGGAACGCCGGCGGCCGGCGAGGACGCCGTACGCCACGCCCGCCGCGCCGACCACGATGCCGACGATGCCCAGCACGCGGGCGGTGGTGTCGGTGCCGCCGGAGCCGTCCGAGGAGGCAGCGGAGCTGTCGGCGGCGGTGTTCTGGCTCGCGGCGGTGTTGTCGGAGGAGTCGCCGGAGTCACCGGACGACGAGCCGTGGTGTCCGTCCTCGGCGGCGGACAGCTCCAGCACCGGCGCCGGGCTCTCCGGCTCGGGCTGGCCCTTCTGCGGCACCTCGATCCAGCGGACGACCTCGTTGTTGGAGTACGTCTGCAGGGCCTTGAAGACGAGTTCGTCGGTGTCCTCGGGCAGCGCGCCCATGGAGACCGGGAACTTCTGGAAGAAGCCGGGCTTGATGCCGCCACCGGTGGCTGTCCAGGTGACCTTGGTGACGGCCTCGCTGATCTTCTCGCCGTGCGACTCGACCGGCTTGGCCAGCTTCGACTTGGTGACGTCGATCTTCCAGCCGTCGACCGGTTCCGGCATGACCGAGGCCAGCGGGTGGTCGGTGGGGAGGTTGACCTCCAGCTTGGTGGTGGAGGCGTCGTCGCGCTCGTTGGGGACCTTGAAGTCGACGACGGTGTAACCGCCCTTGGCGGCGGTGCCCTCCGGCTGCACGGAGACGTGCGCGAAGGCGGGGGAGGACAGCGTGAGGACGGCGGCGCCGGCGGCGGCGCCGGCGGCGGCGCCGGCGGCGGCGATACGGGAAGCCTTCATGGCTTGAGCACTCCGCTTCGAGTTCGAGTGAGTTCGCGTGGGACTCGGATGAATCCCGGTGTGGACGGGGATGCGCGTGCGCGGCCGAACAAAGCTCCGGACGAAGCGCCGAGCGAGACGCCGAGCGAGACGCTGATCGGAACGCCACGGAACACCGGACAGAACGTCGAACGACATGCCGGACGGTCCGTGAAAAGCGGGCGCACGCGCGCGTGCCGAACGACGGCGTCCCCCTTCCCCACCGGTGCGGCGGAGTGGCGGTCGCGTCGCGTCAGGCCGCGAGGACGAGTGCGGAGGCGGCCGGCGGGCCGCGTCTGATCACCGAGTGCTGGAGAACGGCGGTGCGGGGCAGGACCGGCACGAGCAGCGCGGTGCGCGGTACGCGCGGGTCCGCCTCCGGCGTGGCCGGGAGCCCGGCGCACAGGGCGCGGGCCAGCGCGAGCGCCCCGCGCAGGGACCGTACGAGCGCCCCGTCGGCGACCCAGTCGGACAGTTCGACGAGGCGCAGCAGCGCCAGGTCACCGTGGCGCAGCAGCCACCCGGCGGCCAGGGCCGCGAGGACGTGGGCGAGCAGCATCGGCAGGGACGGCAGCAGCGCCGCCGGCGAGCCCGCGGCGGTGGACAGGGCGTCCGCGGGATGGTGTGCCGCGGCGCCCGGGGCCGGGTGGAGACGCGCGTCGGTGAGGATCTTGTGGGCCTGTGCGGGACTGATCGCGGCCGCGGTCGTCCCGCACACCAGTCGCGCGGCCTGCTCGACCAACGCGGCGTCGCTCGTGGCGCCCAGGGAGCCGGTCGCCGTGCCGGCGGACGACGCCGTGACCGCCGTACCGTGCTGTCCCAGCCCGAACAGCGTGTGCAGTGTGGTCTGCCCGATCGCGAGCAGCCCCGCGATTCCCGGCAGCGACCGCTCCCGCCCGGCGAGCGGCGCCGCGACGAGCGCCGTCCCCAGGAAGCCCGCGCCCAGCGTCCACAGCGGGATCGAGGCGCAGGACGCCACCGCGTGACCGGCCGCGGCCAGCACGACGCAGACCGCGGCGAACACCGCGGCCCGCAGGATCCGGAAGTCGCCTCCGGAGCGCGCCGCGCGCGGGTAGGGGGCAGTCATGGCGGCCTCATCATCGCACTGGCCCGGCGATGGCCGTGCGGCAGGTCCGCAAGATGCGGTACGGGGCATTGGAGCACTACGAGCACTACGAGCCGTACGGCCGGAAGAGCACCCTCTGTCGTGAACCGTCGCCCCCAAATGCACTAATCGTCCCGCCCTATACACGGATTACGGCGACCGCGCATCCGCCGTATGGGCGGCATCACGTCAGCTTCGCGCTTACATCCGTGCACTCAGGGCAATACGTAACGGTATGTCGAGCCGCGGCCAGGAGGCTGGAGCATGAGCATCTGGTGGTCACTCCATCTGCGTCGCGATGCTGCAAGCGTTCCACTCGCCCGCCGCCTGCTGCTCGGCACGATGGAGACCGCGGGCGTCGACCCCGACATCTCCTACGACCTCTCCGTCGCCCTCACCGAGGCCTGCGCGAACGCAGTCGAGCACGGCGGCGGCACCGCGCACGGCGGCTCGTCGGGTGCGTACCGGGTCACCGCGTACCTCGACGGCGAGAAGTGCCGCATCGAGGTGGCCGACTCGGGTCCCGGCTTCCCGGCCGTAGTGACCCCCCCCGCGCCCGCTCCCGCCCCTGCCGTCGCCTCCGCTCGCGCCGAGCGCCCCCGGCCCTCGGTCCGCCCGGCCCCGGCCGACGCCGAACACGGCCGCGGACTGTGCCTGATCCAGGAACTCGCCGACCACGTCCACATCGGCAACAAGCCGGGCCGGGGCGGCGCGGTGGTGAGCTTCGACAAGATCCTGAAATGGCGGGCGGACGCCCCTCTGATGGCGGTGTAGCGCAGGCGGTGAGCGCAGAGCGCCGGCCGGTTGCCCTTGGGGCAGCGCGGCGTATCCGATCGGCGACTTCTGCGTTTTACACATCGTCCGTTCGGACGTGCCGCGTTTCACCACACGCGTCGCACACACTGGGGGTGGCTTGGTGCGCATCACCATCGGTTCTGCTGAGCAGGACGACACCGGCATGGCGGTCGCCGATCTCTACGACTGGCTTCGTGGCGACACGGAGTTCCGGCGGGAGGCGGCGCTCGGTCTCCGGACCCGTGGCGAACCGGGTGCGATGGGCGCGACGGCCCGCCCGCGGTGACGTCGGCGATGGTGGTCGGCCGGATGTCCGCATGCGCCGAGGTGCGGGCCGACGGGCTGCGGCCGGGCGGGCTGGAGGGCGCGTCAGTGGCAGGGGCCGGTGGGCCGCTCGCCCTGCCGGTCCCGGTCCCGCACGCGTCAGCAGGGCGGCCGTAAGGACACCGGCGACGAACAAGGGGACCTGCTTCCGCGACTCCCGGGTGGTCCGGCGGACCGACGATGGTCTGAACTGCGCGCCCAGCCCCCACAAACCCGCAGCCTGCAACGATGGCCGGACCCCCGTCCGGAACCCGGCCATCAGCCCACGTCAGCCCTTCAACGAGGCCATCCAGGCCTCAACCTCATCCGACCGCCGAGGCAGCGCAGCAGACAGATTCCGGTTCCCGTCCTCCGTCACCAGAATGTCGTCCTCGATCCGCACCCCGATCCCCCGGTACTCCTCCGGCACGGTCAGATCGTCGGCCTGGAAGTACAACCCCGGCTCCACCGTCAGGCACATACCCGGCTCAAGAACACCATCCACGTACGTCTCGGTCCGCGCGGCAGCGCAGTCGTGGACGTCCATGCCGAGCATGTGCCCGGTCCCGTGCAGCGTCCACCGCCGCTGCAACCCCAGCTCCAGCACCCGCTCCACCGGCCCCTCGACCAGCCCCCACTCGACCAGCCGCTCGGCCAGCACCCGCTGCGCGGCATCGTGGAAGTCCCGGTACTTGGCACCCGGCTTCACCGCCGCGATCCCGGCCTCCTGGGCCTCGTACACGGCGTCGTAGATCTTCTTCTGCAACTCGCTGTACCGACCGTTGACCGGCAGCGTGCGTGTGACGTCCGCCGTGTAGTACGTGTGCGTCTCCACGCCCGCGTCGAGCAGCAGCAGGTCGCCCGACCGCACCGGGCCGTCGTTGCGCACCCAGTGCAGCGTGCAGGCGTGCGGACCCGCGGCGCAGATGGAGCCGTAGCCGACGTCGTTGCCCTCCACGCGCGCGCGGAGGAAGAACGTGCCCTCGATGTACCGCTCACTCGTCGCCTCGGCCTTGTCCAGGACCTTCACCACGTCCTCGAAGCCGCGCACGGTCGAGTCGACGGCCTTCTGCAGCTCGCCGACCTCGAACTCGTCCTTGACCAGCCGCATCTCGGAGAGGAAGACCCGCAGCTCCTCGTCCCGCTCGGCGGTGACCTTGTCGGTCAGGGCCGCCTCGATGCCGGCGTCATGGCCGCGCACGACCCGCACCGGGCCGGTCGCCTCACGCAGCTGGTCCGCCAGCTCGCGCACGTCGGAGGCCGGGATGCCGCAGAGCTGCTCCGCCTCGGTGAGGGAGTGGCGGCGGCCGACCCACAGCTCGCCCTGCCCGTCCAGCCAGAACTCGCCGTTCTCACGGTCGGAGCGCGGCAGGAGGTAGATCGCCGCCTCGTGGGTCTCTCCCTTCGGCTCCATGACGAGGACGCCGTCCTCTGTCTGGTTGCCGGTCAGGTACGCGTACTCGACCGAGGCCCGGAAGGGGTAGTCGGTGTCGTTCGAGCGCGTCTTCAGGTTGCCCGCGGGGATCACCAGCCGCTCGCCCGGGAAGCGCGCGGACAGCGCGGCGCGGCGGGCGGCGGTCTCGGCGGCCTGGGGGACCGGCTCCAGATCACGCAGCTCCGTGTCGGCCCAGCCCGACTTCATGTTCTCTGCCAGCTCGTCGGACACGCCGGGGTACAGACCGTTCTTCCGCTGCTTGACGGGCTCCTCTTCGGCAGTCTCCGGCCCCGCTGCGATAGCAGCACATTCAACAGTGTCCGGGAGCTCCTCTGCCACGGTCATCCTCCTCGATCGGCACTGGACCACCCCCATCGTACGGTCGCACGCCAGGCCGCCCGGGGCCGAAGAACCCGCCCTTGTGGCCACCGGCCCCGCCGGATCCGCCCGCGCGAATCACTCGAACCGCACCGCCAGCAGCACGACGTCCTCGTCGGAGTCCGCCTCGTCCAGCCCGCCCGGCAGCACGGTCCGCAGCACGTGGTCGGCGATCGCACCTGGATCGCGGCGCAACGCCCTGGGTACCCCGGCCGCCGCCGCGTGCAGCCGGGCGAAGGCCCGGTCGGTGGGGTCGCCGGTGCGGTGCAGCAGCCCGTCGGTGTAGAGCAGAACCGTCTCTCCAGGTTCGGCCTCGAGCTCCACGCTGGGCGCCTCCCAGCAGGCGAGCATCCCGAGCGGCGCCGAGACGGAGGTCTCCGCGAACTCCGTACGCCGCTCCCCGATCACCAGCGGCGGGCTGTGCCCGGCCCCGGCCAGCGTGATCTTGCGCAGCGCGGGCTCGCAGTAGCCGAACAGCGCGGTGGCCGAGCGGGCCGGTTCGGTGAGCCGCAACAGCAGCTCCAGGTCGGACAGGACGGCGACCGGGTCCTCCCCCTCCATCACGGCGTACGCGCGCAGGGACGCCCGCAGCCGGCCCATCGCGGCGACCGCGCTGGGCCCGGAGCCGGTGACGGAGCCGACGGCCAGACCGAGCGCGGCGTCCGGCAGCGGCAGCGCGTCGTACCAGTCGCCGCCGCCGCGCGGCCCGGTGCGGCGCCGGGCGGCGAGCTGCACGCCCGCGATCCGGGGCAGGCGGGTGGGCAGCAGTTCCTGGGCCATCGTCGCCATGCACGCGCGGGTGCGCTCGACTTCGAGGAGCCGGGCGAGGTGCTCGGTGGCACAGCGCGCGTACAGCCCGACGAGGTGGCGTCGGCGCGCGTCCGGCTCGGCGGGCTCGGCGTAGAGCCATACGGCGGCGCCGAGGCGGCCGGCCCCCTCGGTGGACAGGGGGAGGGCGTAACTGGCGGCGTAGCCGAGGCGGGCGGCGACCTCGCGGTGCCGGGGGTCGAGGCCCTTCTCGGCGAACAGGTCGGGTTCGGCGACCTCGGTGTCGCCGCCCGGCAGCCCGGCTGCTGTGTCGAGGAGCCGCCCGATGGACAGCGCGCTGCGCGGCACGGTCTCGATGTGACCGAGATCGGCCCGCGCGAGGCCCAGGCCGATGGTCGTGTCCGGGCCGAGTCCGTCGCCGGGTTCCAGGACGACGAGTCCGCGCTGTGCGCCCACGAGGGCGGCTCCCGCGCGCAGCAGTTCCTTCAGCGCCTCGGTGAGCGCGTCCGTGCGGGCCAGGCGTTCGGTGAGCTCGTGCAGGGTCGTCAGATCCGAGACCCAGCCGGCGAGGCGGTCCTGGAGCAGGGCGCCGGGTGCGCTCGTGGGGGTTGCCGATGCGGCCGGGGCGCCGCTCGCCGCGACGGGCGCGGCAGTGTGTGCGGGCGGCGGAACCGTTGAATCGATTCCGGCCACTTTCGGAGGGTGCGGGGCGTTCATGGCGTCCGGCTTTCCGACCGGTGCGTACTGCTCAAAAGCATCGCAAACCCCCATGTCATTCTGCGTCGCTAGCAGTGTCTCCACATGTACACGCACTCGTGAGGAGATGTCCAGCATTGTCCTGCGGGGATTCCTGGTGTCAGAGGGTCCCCGGTGGACTCTCGGGCGATCTCTGTAGATCTCTTGCGGAATTGCAAAGTTGGCTCAAAAATACCTCGGGGGACGGGTTACTGCGGTCGACTGGGCTTGCTCCACGGAGCGTCACAGCGGTCGTGATGGGTACGTACTCGGTAAGGACCAGGGGTGGTTGGGAAGCCGCCCGGAACCTGGCGACCCGCCCGGGCGTCCTATCCACCGACGACCGTGCCCCATCCTCCCGTGGCGGAGGCGGAGAGAAATACGCGGGACGGCAAACGCCAGACTTCGCCACCCCCACGCCACGCCCGTGCTTTAGCTAGACGCAGTATGGACGGAGCGGCTGCGGACGCGGCCGACGCCCGGCCCATAGGGGTTTCCCCTTGTCTTGGGGCAGGGGCGTGATGCGCCAACAGGTACGCACAGTGAAGTGATCGACACATGATGTGATGTGGACCACGGTGTTGCCGGCGTGCAACGGAAAGGAACGAGCGCTCATGCGCGAGATCCTCGGAAGGCGACGCAGGCTCCTGTCCCAGCGCAGCGACGGGAGGCCTGAGTTGCTCAGCGCGGCCCTGACCTTCGCCACGGAATGGCAGTGGCCCGTACTCCCGGGCGCAGCGGCCGACCCGGCGGGGCGCTCCCGCTGTGGCTGCCCCGACCCGGACTGCACGGTGCCCGGCGCACATCCGTTCGACCCCGGCCTCCTCGCGGCCACCACCGACGCCCGCATGGTGCACTGGTGGTGGGCCAACCGGCCCACGGCGCCGATCATCCTCGCCACCGGGGGCAACGCCCCGTGCGCGGTCTCCCTGCCCGCCCTGCCGGCCGCCCAGGCCCTCGCCGCGCTCGACCGCGTCGGCATGCGGCTCGGCCCGGTCGTCAGCTCGCCCACCCGCTGGGCGATCCTCGTCAAGCCGTACTCCATGGAGCAGCTGGGCGAGCTGCTGTACGCCAAGGACTTCGTCCCCGGCTCCCTCCGCTTCCACGGCAGCGGCGGCTACATCGCGCTGCCGCCCTCCGAGACCGGCCAGGGCGCCATCGGCTGGGAGCGCGCCCCGTTGCCCGGTTCCGCTTCGCCGTGGGTGCCGGACGTGGAGGCCGTGGTGGACGCCATGGTCGAGGCCCTCACTCGTACGGGTGTGAGCGCGCCCGAGTTGTAGGAAGTGTCGGGCGCGCGCAGGCCGGGCGCCCGCCCCGGATCGTTATCGTCCGGCCATGGTGCGTCATTCCGCGGGACACAGAGCCGCGGGACACAGAGCTGCGGCACATGGAGCCAGGGCACACGGAGTCAGGGCACACAGAGCCGGGGGACAGAGAGCCGCGGCACACAAAGCCGTGGCACGCAGAGTTCCGCCGGATCCGCGCGGCGGCGGGCCGGATCCGCGCAGGGTCCGGCTGCTCGCCCTCCTGGCCGTCGTGGTGTGCGCGGTCGCGCTGCCGCTCGCCGCGGCGTCCGCGGGCTCGGTGGCCCCGGAGGGCCCCGGGCGGTCCGCCGGTTCCGCGGCCGGCGAGGACCGTACCGCCGGTTCCCTGGCCGAGAAGAACCGCTCCGCCGTACGACCCTCTCCGCGGCCCGCGCGCTCGTCGCCCGCCCCGGACGCTCCGCGCGGCGACGCGAAGGCACCCTCCGCCGACCCCGACACCTCCCCGCTGCCGCTCGGCCTCGGGCCGGCCACCGCCGTGCGCTGCGGTCCCGAACTCACCTCCCCCGACGGCATCGAGGCGCAGACCTGTGTCGTCACGCAGGGCGACGACAGCTGGGCGCGGACCTACTACCGCAATGCGACGGGCGAGGCCCTCGACGCCGTACTGAGCTTCATGGGACCCGGCGGCCGTACCGTCCGGATGCACTGCGCCGTGGGCGCCGAGGACGAGCCGGGCACCTGCGAGACACCCCGGGAGCGGCTGCGGGGCGAACCGGCCGCGTACACCGCGGTCGCCGAGTTCGCGCGGCGGGCCGGGAGCGGGCCGCTGCTGCTGCGCTCGGGCAGCAACTCGCCCACGGAAGCGGGCAGTTGACGGACGGCTGCGTTCTGTACACAGTGCCGCAGCACGGAAAGAACCCGGTTGCTGGCGACGGGGGATGCACCAGCAACCGGGCTATTGGAACGGTAACAAGAGATCGGCGGTTCGCAAATTCCGTCTCGGGCTTTCAAGTCACCGACTGGCCTGTCTTCGACGGGAATTGTGCCCCGAGGCACCGACCCGCGCGCACGGCGTGTCGGCTGACCGGTTGGTCAGCCGATGCGCATGCCGTCGAGGCCTGTCAACTGAGCGTGACCTGCCGGTTGGTGAGGCCGCCGCGGGCGCGGCGCTCGTCGCCGGTGAGTGGAGCGTCGGTCGCCAGGGCCTCGGCGAGGCGCTCGGCGAACTCGGCCGCCGGCTTCTCGATGTCCTCGGCGCCGACGCCGCTCGGCAGGTCCCAGACCGGCACCGTAAGCCCGTGAGCGCGGAAGGAGCCCACCAGACGGGTGCCCTCGCCGAGGTTCGAGCGGCCCGCCGCGTGCAGGCGCGCGAGCGCGTCCAGAAGCTGCTCCTCGGAGTGCGGCATGACCCAGCGCAGGTGGTTCTTCTCCGGCGTCTCGCACCAGTAGGCCGCCTGGACGCCCTGGAGCCTGACGGTCGGGATGGCCGCGGCGTTGGCCCGCTCCAGGGAGGCGGTCACCTCCGGCGTGGCGTTCTCCGGGTCCGGCACCCAGAACTCGAAGCCCGGGTGCACGACTGGCTCGAACACGCCTTCCGGGTCGAACAGATCCTGCAGCCGCGGACCCTCGGCGGGAGCGCGGCGGCCCTGTACCGGGGTGCCGGGCTGCGCCTCAAGGGCGCGCTGGAGGGTGTCGGCGAGGTCGCGGCTGATGTCGCCCGACGCCGTGTCGTTCTGCAGGCCGAGCAGCACCGAGCCGTCGTCGCGGCGCAGGGCGGGCCAGGCCATCGGCAGCACCGTGGCGAGCGTGACCGACGGGACGCCTTCGGGCAGGTCTTCCTTCAGGGTCAGGCCGACCGTGGCCGCCGGGACCAGTTCGCGCAGCGCCACCCAGTCGCACTCGCCCGGCAGTCCCTCGAACGGGCGCTGCACCAGCTCGGTCACGGCGTGCGCGGCGGCCCGGCCGTGGCAGGCCTTGTAGCGGCGGCCGCTGCCGCAGGGGCAGGGTTCGCGGGCGCCGACAACCGGAATGTCTCCATCAGCGCCTGCGGCGCGGGCCCCGCCACTGAGCTGCGGGCGCTTGGCCTTCGTCTGGGGTCGCTTCTTGGCCATCGTGGGTGTCTCCCGGTTACGGCTCGTCTCGTACGGCGCGAGCCTAGCCGTTCGTACGAGAGCCCACCGGACCCTGTGGACAACGGGACGGCCTGCGGACGACGCCGGGTCGGTCGGCCAAGGTCAGCCGTGGTCGGCGAGACGGCCGGTCCTTGTCGGCCCTGTCGGCCGGTCCGGGCCGGCCGGTCAGTCCAGGTCGTCGAACGCGTCCGCGAAGTCGAGGCCGGGTATCTCGGACACCGTCGGGGCCGTCACGCGCGCGGCGAAGTCGTCGCGGCGGTGTCCGGCGTCCGGGTCGTGCACGTCGTCATGCACGACGACCCAGACCGTGACCTCGCCCCGGATGTCGTCCCGTACGCCCCAGTCGTCGGCCAGCGCGGTGATGATGTTCAGCCCGCGGCCGCCGTGCGCGGTGACCGACGGGGTGGCCGGAGCCGGGCGGGTCGGGCCGCCGCCGTCCGTGACCTCGACGATGAGCCGACCGCTCGGATCCACCCGCCACGCGGCCCGGACGTCGCCGTCCCCGGCCAGGGCGTCGCCGAGTGGGCGGCCGTGTTTGCACGCATTGCTCAAGAGTTCGGAAAGGATCAGTACGGCGTCGTCGATGACCGATTCCGCCACGCCACCGCTGCGCAGCTGCTCACGCATCCGGTGTCGCGCTTCCCCCACGCCCGCAGGGCCATGGGGTACGGCCATGCTCGACGACGTGGGCACCTCCTGTGCCACCACCAACGCCACCCCCGAGACCTCCTTCGCCCCACGCCACGGTGTGGATGCCCCATTGGCCTGTACCGGAAACCGGCCAATCCATGTCCCGTGACGCATTCGACACGATCGACTACGATCCGAACGCGCTGGAGCACTCCCGGTAACCGGAAGGCCATGTCCGAGTAGCCGGCGGCCCCTCCGGCCGCCGGGCGCCAGCTGTCGCCGGAGGTCCCCTTCGGTCAGCGGCCGAGCTGGTCCAGCACCGCGCGCGGGCGGTTGGTGATGATGGCGTCGACGCCGAGGCCGGCGCACAGCTCCACGTCCTCTGGCTCGTTCACGGTCCAGACGTGCACCTGGTGGCCGGCCTGCTTCCAGCGCTCCACGTATGCGGGGTGATTGCGCACGATCCGCATCGAGGGCCCCGCGATTCCGACGCCCGCGGGCAGCCGCCCGTCCCGCAGCCGGGGCGAGACGAACTGCATCAGGTAGACCGTCGGCAGCGTCGGCGAGGCGGCCCGCACGCGGTGCAGCGAGCGCGCCGAGAAGCTCATCACGCGCACCGGGGAGGCGGCGGGCGTGGCCGGTGCGTTGAGCCCGAACCGCTTGAGCAGCATCAGCAGCCGCTCCTCGACCTGCCCCGCCCAGCGCGTGGGGTGCTTGGTCTCGATGGCCAGCTCCACCCGGCGGTCCGCGTCGGCGACGAGTCTCAGCAGCCGCTCCAGGGTGAGGACGGAGGTCGCCTCCCGGTCCTCCGGTCGGTGCTCCCAGTCGGGCTCCTCGTCCCGGCCGTTGAAGGCGTCGCGGGTCTTCCGGGAGCCGAAGTCCAGGGCCGCGAGATCGGCCAGCTCCAGCGCGGAGACCGCGCCGCGGCCGTTCGACGTACGGTTGACACGTCGGTCGTGGACGCACACGAGGTGGCCGTCGGCCGTCAGGCGCACATCGCATTCGAGGGCGTCGGCACCGTCCTCGACGGCCTTGGTGTACGCGGCCAGGGTGTGTTCGGGGGCGTCTTCGGAGGCTCCGCGGTGGGCGACGACCTGGATGTGGTGCTGTCGTGCGTGGGTCACCGCGTCATGGTGCCACCGTGCGGGGGTAGGCGTGCGGGCGGAGGCGTCGAGGTTGCATCCTTTTTGTCTGACATGACCTATATAAAGAATGGCCGGGGACCCACAGGCACCGCTTATGGTGCCCTGACGGGCCGTGGGAAAAGCTGACGGCATACAAAAAGACATGTGCGGTGGCATCGCGTCGGCTCGTTGACCAGCACGAACGAGCGCGACAGATTGCGACCGCCTACGATTGAGTCCGATTAAATCTGATTAAGTCCGATTAAGTCCGATCGAACCGAGAAGAAACAGCCGTGGATCGAGGAGAGAAGCTGTGAGCACCGAGAACGAGGGCGCCGCGGTACCGCCGGCCCCGTCCGCACCTCCCGTGCCGGTGGATGCTCCCGCTGCTCCGGCGCCCCAGGAGCGCACGGCTGCCAACGGAGAGGCTCCGACGGCCCCCATGCCGCCCGTTCCCCCCGGCGCCCCGCCGGCCCCGCAGCAGGACCCCGCGCACACACCGAACGGTGCGCACATGCAGGCCTCCCAGGGAGGCGACCCCAACAGTCCCCAGGGCCCCACCGACCCTGCGGGAAGCGCCCCGCAGGGCAACCCCGCGCCGGCCGGTTCCGGGTCGGCCCCCGATCCCTCCTGGCCGCCCCCGCCGCCGCCCGCCCCGCCGTACGGCGACGGCGGGGGCGGTTCGGGCGGGGGCTGGGGAACGCCGTACCCCCAGCAGCCGCCTGCCCCGAAGTCCGGCCGCGGACGCGGCGGCCTGGTCGCGGCGGTCCTGGTGGCCGCGCTCGTCGCGGGCGGCCTGGGCGGCGGTCTCGGCTACACCCTGGCCGAGAACAACGACAGCAGCACCGGTTCCACGACCGTTTCCGCCTCCGACAGCGGCGGCCAGGTCAAGCGCGACTCCGGCACGATCGCGGGCGTGGCCGCCAAGGCGCTGCCGAGCACGGTCACCATCGAGGCCGAGAGCAACAGCGGCGAGGGCGGCACCGGCACCGGCTTCGTCTTCGACACCCAGGGCCACATCCTCACCAACAACCACGTGGTGGCGGGCGCGGTCGACGGCGGCAAGCTCACCGCGACCTTCCCCAACGGCAAGAAGTACGACGCCGAGGTGATCGGCCACGCGCAGGGCTACGACGTCGCGGTCATCAAGCTCAAGAACGCCCCGTCGGATCTCAGGCCGCTCACGCTCGGCGACTCCGACAAGGTGGCCGTGGGCGACTCCACGATCGCCATCGGCGCTCCCTTCGGCCTCTCCAACACGGTGACCACGGGCATCATCAGCGCCAAGAACCGCCCGGTGGCCTCCAGCGACGGCAGCGGCAGCCAGGCGTCCGCGTCGTACCTGAGCGCCCTGCAGACGGACGCCTCGATCAACCCGGGCAACTCCGGCGGGCCGCTGCTGGACGCGCAGGGCAATGTCATCGGCATCAACTCCGCGATCCAGTCCACCAGCAACGGCGGCTTCGGCACCGGCCAGTCGGGCTCGATCGGCCTGGGCTTCGCCATCCCGATCAACCAGGCCAAGTACGTCGCCCAGGAGCTGATCAAGACGGGCAAGCCGGTGTATGCCAAGATCGGCGCGTCGGTCTCCCTCGGGGACTCCACCGGCGGCGCGCAGATCACCAGCCAGGGCACCGGCGGCGCCGAGCCGGTCGAGCCGGGCGGCCCCGCCGACAAGGCCGGCCTCAAGCCCGGCGACGTCATCACCAAGCTCGACGACCGGGTGATCGACTCCGGCCCGACCCTGATCGGCGAGATCTGGACCCACAAGCCCGGCGACAAGGTCACGATCACCTACGAACGCGGCGGCAAGCAGCACACCGTCGAGGTCACCCTGGGCTCCCGCGTCGGCGACAACTGACCGGCACACGCGCGTGCCGACCCGTTACCCTTGTCCCCGCGCCGCCGATAAACGGCCGGCGCGGGGAGGCGTGCCCGAGCGGCCGAAGGGAACGGTCTTGAAAACCGTAGTGGCGTGAGAACGTCACCGTGGGTTCGAATCCCACCGCCTCCGCAGGTCAGAGACGTGCTGGTCAGAAGGGGTGTCCCTCGCTGAGGGGCGCCCCTTCTGCGTGGGGCCTGTCTCACCTTGATCCGGGCCTATCGCGTTGTGGATCACTGCGTGTGGACCAGGCGTGGACCAGATCGTGGACCGCCATACCTGCATTGACCTGGGGATAGGCGGTCGTGTTTCCCCGACGGGCGGGAGCCCCTGAGCCCGACGCCATAGCGGAGCTGGGACCGCTGCTCAACCGGACGGCGTGACCGAGGACCACACGCCGAACCACTGCTCGGCGCTGAACTCCTCGAACCGCTCCACCTCGGTGAACCCCAGCTTGGCCGCGAGGCGCATCGAGCGGTCGTTGGCGGTCTGGGTGCAGAGCACCACCGGCTCGCTGGGGAGCGCGTCGGCGAACCAATCGAGTGCCGCTGCGCATGCCTCGGCGGCGTACCCGTATCCCCACGCTTGCGGCAGGAACATGTAGCCGAGCTCGGCCTCTCCGGCATCCGGACGGACGTGACCCGGACGTTCTGCGTCGCGCCGATCGAGCGAGATCGTGCCGATCATCGCTCCGTCGAGATCGGTCACGAAAAGGCCAGGACGCCGCCCGGGCACCTTAGGCACCACGCGTGCGAGCTCATCGCGCGGTCGAGGGCCACCGAGGTAGGTGCGCACCTCTGGCGATGCGAACAGCTCGATGAACGCTGCACGGTCCCGGGCCTCGGACTCGCGGAGCACGAGCCGTTCGGTTCGTATCGGGGCAGGTGGCCAGGCGACGGGTCCGAGTTCAGCCATGGCGGGCAAACTATCGCACGCCGTTCTGTCCCCTCATACGACGAACAGCTCTCTGCTACCCATGCGACCGACTCAGGCGTTCGCTGGGCGCTCCGATACGGCGCGACTTGCTGTCTCCATGAACGCGTCGTGCAATTCGCCCAGCTGTACACGAAGCCGCTCTTCCTCGGCCCGCGCAGATGCGATCGTGGCACCTTGCATGGAGAGGACCGCGTCCAGCCACTGATCCACGCAGTCTTTGTGATCTTCGAAGTGCCTTCGTAGCCGCGACGCATGCTCGCGCACGTCAGCCGAGCCCACGAGCCGGACCTGCCAGTACGCATTTCTGAACGCCGAGACCGCCTGCCCGAAAGCGTGCCCGATATCTCGGGACCCCTCGACTTCCCGTTCAAGGGCTCTGGTCAGCATCGATGCAGCTATTGCGTACTCGTCATACGCCGCGAGTAAGGCACGGCAGGCTTCGAGTCGTTGCCCCCGAAGCCAATGCTCGTGGTCCACGGATGCCTGATCGTGTACTTGCTTGGCGGTCGCTCGGGCCGTCGTCTCCGCCCCGAGGCGGGCCCCTCTCGCAGCCGCTGCCCCGCCGATGGCCGCACCGCCGATCGCCCCCAAGAGACCGACGCCCGCAGACACAAGTGCCACAAGTCCTTGATCCATGACGGCAGCATCCTGCAACGAACTGCCCGTCTGCCAGGGCGAGTTAACGCTGCGGCCGTCTGACGACGGACTTAGACTGACGCATGGGTGGCTTCTGCGCCCGCACGGAACTCAGGTTTCACACTCCAGAGGAGACCTCGTGGACGGACTTGACGCGGCTCAGTGGGCGACGCCCGCCGTACAGGCGCTCATCAGCGCTATGACGAGCGATTTGTGGGTGAGTGCCCGTGACCGCTTCGCTCGTGTCTTGGCCAGGCGTCCGGACGCGGCCGGCGAGGTGTCGGAGGACCTTGAGGAGTCCCGGCTGCAACTCGTGGATGCAGGGGGCGCCGATGAGGCTCGCGAGGAGATCACTTCTGAATGGCTCGGCCGGTTCCGGCGAGCCCTTACGCGAGATCCATCACTCATGGACGAACTCCGGTCGCTCATCGAGGAGCACGGTGAGAAGCAGACTTCGCCCAGTGGCAGCGTCACACAGCACGTGAGCGCGACTGGCGGCGGCATCGTCTTCAACCAGGGCACTGGCGTCCAGAACAATCAGGTGGACAGTAAGTGAACCCCGACGAAGAGTTGGCGAAAGGAATCCGTCAGAACGTCCACACCGAAGACTCGGGCGTTGCCTTTGTTCAGGGGGCAGGAAATCAGCATAACCATGTGACTCAGAATTACTTCAGCACTGACTCGAGCCTGCCTAACGATCCGGAGACCTGGTATAGGCAAGGCGAGATGAAACTCCAGGCATTGGAGTACGCTGAGGCTGAACTTTTCCTGCTCGCTGCCGCAGAGGCAGGGCATGTCGAAGCCATGAAACGACTCGCGGGCATCTATTCACTGACGGCTCGCGGGAAGAGTGCTCATTGGTATCTGAAACTCGCAGAGCTGGGCGATGTCGATGCATATACGAGCTTGGGGGGCTTGGTGAAGTATCGCCTGAGCCTCGCCAACTCCCCTTCCGAGCGAGTGCCGCTGGTCGACGAGGCGATCGGTTGGTACAGGAAGGCCCTTGACGCGGGCGACGAAGAGGCAGCGATCGAAATCGGACTGATCCTGTACAAAGAAAGTCGCTACGAAGAGGCAATTCCATATCTCGAAACGGCGGCTGAGCTTATCAAGCGCGACCCCGATCTCGACGATGAATACTTCGTCGACTCGAAACTCAAACGTGCTCGAAAAGCGCAGGAGCGCCAGCATCGAAAGGCTGAGCGACAGGAGGAAGATGGTACTCGCCGCCGCTGGTGGCGAGGTTCGTAGGCTGACCTCCCTCTGCTTGCATGTTGCATTCAGGAACCGGCCCCGCCACCGGGCTCCTTGGGAAATCTTTGATTTCTTGCGGCGGAAAAGAAAGGCTACGCCAGCCGTCAATGTCGGCCTTCACAATGTGTCGTGAAGGCCGACGTCACGTTCAGCGCCCAGGATTCGCCAACAGCTTCCACAAGGGACGCTTCTACAAGCCGGTTCTCCGCCTACTCGTTGCGCTCATCGATCGCGTCGAGAGCCTGTTGGATCTGCTGGTTCGCCCGCGCTTGGTTGCGATGAATCGCCTTGGCGTAGAACCGGAACAGAACCGCGATGCTGTGTCCGGCCCGGCGTGCGACTTCGGCCGGGGAGACGCCGGACTCAAGCCAGAGCGAGACGCCCGCGTGGCGCAGGGAGTACGGCACGTCAGCCAGCGGTGAGGCAGCCTCGGACTCTGTCAGCACCGCGAGCCGGGCCGCCTTCCAAACCTCTCCATACTCCTTGGACAGGAGGTGGCCACCCTGGGACGCACGGAACAGCCGACCATCTTCGGCCGTGCCGAACTCCTTGATGTGCTCGCGGACCAGGCGGACGAGAACGGGCGGAATGGGCACCGGCCGGGTCGCCTTTCGAGCCCGCTTCTTCAGGCCGCGCGTATCGAACGACTCGCCGGTATCGGTCCAACCCGAGCCGATTCGGGGCATGCTCGTGGAGAGCAGGACTTCACCCCAGCCCTCTTCGGGAAGGGTGAAGTCGTCCTCACGCAGACTGACCGCCTCACCAGGGCGGTTGGCCGCGTAGTAGAGGCAGCCGAAGAACGCCGTCAGATGCCGCCCGCGTTCGCCCTGCTCGGTGACAGCATCGATGAGGGCCTTTGCCAGCTTCGGGCCGGGGACGAACCGGAAGTCGATCTCGTCATCGGTCTCGGGCGCTGTCCAGTCCACCTTGTCGAGGGGCAGCGTCGTCAGCAGCTCTCGTTCCACGGCGTAGCGCAGGCAGTTGCTGAAGACGGTTCGCTTGCGGTTCACCGTGTTCTCGGCAGCGGCCGTGCCGTCCTGCTTCAGCTTCAACGCGTCGAGGGCGGTCCGCACCACCGACGGTGTGTTGAGGTCGGTGATGTCCACCGACTTGCGAGCGATCCAGTCCAGCGCGGCCACGATGTCGGCCGGGGGTTCTTCGAGGTCAAGACGGGGCTTCAGCGTCCCGTCGTCGTCCAGGGCGAACCTGTAGACCCACGAGTAGAGCGCGATCCGTATCACCTTGGGGGCCGGAGCCCCGCGCTTGTCCTTGACCAGCTTCGGCGTGATGGTCGCCAGCGTGTCAGCAATGCTCGCGCGGTGCTTGGCCGAGGCGCCCGGCCACTTCATCTCGGCGTACGCACGGGTATGGGCGTACCAGGTGGAGGAGTTGAGCGCCTGCACCTCCGAGGCGGGCAGGCCGGTTTCCGTGTCGAACTGCTCGCGGTTGCGTAGTGCGGTCAGCAACTCCGAGCGTCGACCGTCGGCCTGAGCCTTGATCTTGTAGCTCTTTGAGAAGGGCCGGGGACCGACGCGCCACCGGAGCTGATAGGCCGCCGCACGGTCAGGCCGCTTGCGGATGCCCCAGATCTGAACGTCGTAGGTCAGCATGCTTCCGGCACCTCACAAGCGTCGAACCAGGCGTCGAGGTCGGCGCGGCGTATGCGGATCTGACCGTTGGGCAGCTTCAGATGCCTGGGCGCCTTGCCCCGAGCGCGCATCCGGTAGAAGGCGGCCCGGGACACCCCGATCTCGTCCAGAGCTTCGGCCAGCTTCAACGTCTGCCTGTTGGCCTTGGGAGTGGTCACAGCCAGGGTTCTCCTTCGGACTTGATGCGTTCGGCGTGGGCGATGTCGTGGCGGACCTGGGCGGCGAGGAGTTCTTCGCCGGGGCGGTAGCCACTGCTGAGGTAGGTCCAGGAGGAGGCGGTGACGAGGGTGGTGTTCTCCTCGGTGGTGGGGAGGCCGGCGCGGGTGCGGGCGGCTTCGGCCTGGGCCAGTCGCCAGGCGCGGCGTACGTCGCGAAGGGCGCCGAGGGTGGTGGAGTAGGTGCGGGATTTGGTGGAGAAGTGGCCGCGGAAGCCGAGCATGTGGGCCCACTTCCAGAGCTTGAGGTGGGCGAACTCCGGCAGGTGGCCCAGGGCCCAGGCGGTACGGATCATCTGCCGTACGTGCTGCTGGATGGGCAAGGCTTGGATGGGTTCGGCCTGTCCGGTGCCGTCGCAGTCGGCGCATCGGTCGTGGAAGCCGTCAGGGCCGCGTACGTAGCCACGTCCGGCGCAGGGACGGCACATCAGGGTGCGGTCCACGGTGCCCGCGCCTTCGGCGTTCTTCGTGGCGTACTTGGCGACGTACCCGGCGACCTTGGCGTCTGTGTACTCGGCAACACGCGCGTCGGTGAGTTCGCCGTCGCCCAGGGCCGAGATGGGGTCGACCTTGAACCGGCCGCCCCAGGCGATGACGCGTTCGCCGATGGCGTCGGAGGCGACGGTGAGCCGGGCACGCTCGACCGCCAGACCCACGGCGGCACTCAGGGCGTCGAAGGTGGCCCAGGCCGGGGGTGGGCTGGTGTGGCCGTCGGGTCCGTCGAAGCGGATCACGGCGTGGAAGTGGACCAGGCCGCGCTTTTGGTACTCGGCGACCTTGGCGAACGAGACGCGCAGGGCGGCGTTCAGCGCCTTCTGCGTCATGCCGAGGTGTTCGGCCAGGGCGCGGCGCAGGTAGGTGGTGAAGCGTGCCCACAGTTGCCCGGCGTGCGCGTTCCAGAGCACGGCGCCCGTGTAGTCGTAGGTGGCCGGGTCGAGCGGGGTGCCCAACGCCGGGTCATTCTCGGCGTGTTGGGCGCCGCAGCGGCAGGGACGGGGCTTGCCCGCGTGGTCGGTCTTGCGGTTGTGGACGGGACCGAACGAGGGGGCGGTGAGGGTGACGAAGGCGCGGGGGTGGTCGCGGACGGTTTCGGCGACATCCTTGCCGCCGGACAGTCCGGCCTTGATCAGGTGGTAGGTGTCGGCCGCGTACACCCGTGAGCAGGCGGGGCAGCGGGAGGCGCGGCGGTTGCCGCAGGTGGTCAGCAGGCGTCCGGAGGGTTCGTCTTCGGAGCGGTAGGAGCGGACCACTTGCTTGGTGGCCTGGTCGGTGGTGACGGTCCAGCCGTGGAGGTTGATGGGGCTGGTACAGCCGTGCAGGTCGCGGACCTGTTCGGTGACGCGGTTGAAGTCGTGGGTGTTGGCCAGCTCGATCAGGTCCGGCAGGCTGGGGCTGATGACGTGGCGCAGGTCGAGGGGGCGGCGCATGGGTGGCGGGGTCTCCCTTCTGGCGCGATGGTGGGGGCCTGCGGGCAGCAGCGATTCAGTGCGCTCGGGCTGCTGCCCGCAGGCATGACGGATCGGGCCCAGGGGCGGGCGAGGGGAAGGAGCCGGGAAGGCCGGCGAGGAGACGCGGCTTTATAGAGCGGCGTGGAGCGCAGTGGCCATGGGCAGGCCGATGCCGAGCCGCATCTTGAGCTGAGCCGGAGTAATCGTTTCTCCGTGCTCGGCATGGTGCGATGCGGCGATCGAGCGCGCTTCGGTCAGTAGCGGCTCAGGCACCTTGACCGCAGGCACGGCCGGGGCGGGAGCCATGGCGGGTGCGGCGGGGTGGGGCTGTGAGGGAGCAGGCGCCGGAACGGGGGCCGGGGGTACGGGCTTCGAGGCGGGTTCCGATTCGCCGGAGGCCGGGGCGAGGTCTTCGGCGGGTTCCGTCTTGGCAGCCGTGGGGGCGGTGGCGTTGGAGGTGACCGCGTGGAAGGCGCGCAGCAGCTGCGGCCCGACGGCTCCCCAGCCGAGGAGGAGCAGGGGTGCCACGGCGTCGACAGCAGCGCGGCCGTAGTGCCCAGCGACCACAGGTTCGGCGATGTTGAGGGCCAGGGTCAGCAGCCCGGAGAAGTGCATCAGCCGGGTGGCCGACTTCATCTGCTCGGCCGGGACGCCGCGCAGAGAGAGGTAGCGCAGGGCCACCAGGAGGCCGACCACGGACAGGTCCACCATGGGGGCGATGAGCGGTGCGATCGGGGCGGGGACGCCAAGGCGCAGGGCCAGGGCCCAGACGTTGCCGAAGGAGAAGACGAACGCCAGCGCGGCGATGGTGATCATCACGGCGGTGATGGTGCGCTGAGTGATCCGGTCCTCAGTCATGAGTGTTCACCTCCTTCCGGGTGAAGCCACGAGGGGAAGCCCGACAGGTTGTCAGGCCGCGATGGGCGGGGTGGTGTTGTCCGGGCCGGACTTGCCGAGTTCGACGCCGGGGAGTTCGGCGGTGAGCAGGTCGGCCGGGTCGGCGGTGAGGTGGGCGGTACGGGCGGCGATGTAGGCGGAGTCCCTGCCGGACACGAAGGGCGTGCGGATGCGGGTGAATCCGGGCTGCGACTGGTGGTTCATGGAGGCGACGCCGACGTAGGCACGGTCCTGGAGGTTGATCGGGTTGGCGTCCGGCCACTCTCGGATGTCCTCACCGAGCGCGGCGACGGCAGCTTCGGCGGTCTTCTGCGCGAAAGACAGGCCGATGGGGCACACGTCGCGGATGAACGTCGGGATGGCGTCACCGGTGGACTTCTGGGTGGCGAGGATGACGAGGATGCCCATGCTGCGGCCCTTCTTCACCAGGTCCTCGACGAGCCGGGCGTTCTCGGCGGCGAGTGCGGCGAGCTTCTTCGTCTTCGGGTCGCTGCCCTTGTGGTCGCGGAAGTAGGTGTGCGCCTCATCGATGATCACGACGACGAGCGGCCACACTGCGGACGGCCCGACCTCCCACATGCTCTGCACCCCGAGGATGCGTTCTGCGGCGGAGACACGGGCGCGGCGCAGCTCCACCAGCCGCCGGAACAGGGCGTTGGCCTCTTCGAGGTCGTCACCGACGAAGTCGAACATCCGCTTCACGAGATGGGCGTAGTCGCCCTCCCTGGCGGTGGACACCTTGCCGTCGGCGCACACGAACTGAATCGCGGGCGAAGGTGCCCAGTCGCAGATCAGCCGGTTGATGAGCGAGGTCTTGCCGAAGCCGGGAAGGCCGGCCACGGTCACGCCGGGCACCTGCGTGAGGTCGACGGACACCGGCTGCGCGTACTCGTCCAAGCCCAGGTCCCACCGGGCGATCTCCTCCGGCACCTCACCCGTGGGATGGTGCTCGGTGGTGAACTTCAGCGGATCGAGTCGGACACCACGGATGACCACCTGTCCGGGCTTGTCCTGGGTGACCGCGACCCGCGTGCACCTCCAGGCGTCCGCCAGGTGCGGGGCCGCCTTCTGGAACTGCTCCAAGCCCACGCCGGGCAGACAGGTCGCCCGCGCGATCACCCCGTACGCGTCGTGCGTGACCTTCAAGGCCGGGATCAGGACGCGGGGCCTGACGGGCTTGCCGTCCGTGCTCGCCAGCGACGCCATCGGGGTGGGCGTCTTGTCCGTGGCCGACAGCTTCAGCATCGGCGCGAGCCGCTTCCAGCCCCGCCGCACGCGCACGGCCTGCCGGATGGACTGCCGGGTCATGGCATCGGCGCGCACGTAGCGGACCACCCACACCACCGCCCACACGGCGAACACGGCGAGGCCGAGCAGCGCGACGAGCGGGGCCAGGCCGAACACCTCCTGCACAGACATTCATTGCTCCCTGGGGTTGTAGAGGAAGGCCGCGAGGGCCGATTCGAGGGCCGCCCAGTCATCGACAGCAGCCAGGCGGGGGTAGCCGTAGCCGACGAGCACGGCCGCCACCGAGTTCACGAGCGACTCGGTGAACCGGGGGTCCGGCCCGGCGTGAGCCAGCGGGTAGCTGCGCTCAGCGCCGAACCGGAAAGCGGTGCCGCTCACGCCGCGTCAGCGGCCGGGGCGGGGCCGCCGACAAGGTCCAGGCGGTCGGCGCGGTAGGCGATGCCGTCCGAGAGCTGGCCGTTGAAGATCCGGGCCCACGGGGTGGCGAACAGCTCCACCGGCATGACCGGCAGACCCGGCTTGAGGCCGTTGGGGAGACCGGTCTCCGGAATGGTGATCTTCAGCGCCTCGGCACGGTCCTCCTCCATGAAGAAGAGGGTGATCGTCATCAGCTTCGCGCCGGTCTCACGATCGGTCGCGAACTGGGTCTTCTCGGCGTCCGCGTACTTCGGCACCGGCAGGGTGCCGACCATGAACGACGCAGTCGGGAGCAGGCCAACACGGATACGGGCCATGGGTGTTACGTCCTTTCGGTAGGTGCTCCGCCGGGTGGCGGGGCGTGATCTATAGAACCTCGCTGACCTAGCACTGTCAAGTCACAAGGGTGAGCTAGGTATCAACTGACGCAGTTCAGCTATGTCAGTGGGGTGTGCTAGGGGAGCTAGGAGTCGCTACCCTTGGGGCATGACTCCCGCGCCAGAGAAGAAGCAGGACCGCCGGCCGCCGTATCAACACGCAGCCGACGAGCTCCGGCGCGACATCAAGCAAGGCCGCTTCAAGCCCGGCGAGCAGATGCCGTCCGTCCGTGAGCTGCAAGAGCGCTTCGGCGTAGCCAATATGACCGCAAGAAGTGCCCTGAACGTGCTGCGGGACGAGGGGCTGATCTACACCATCCATGGCCGGGGCAGTTTCGTCGCCGACGTCGCCGACCGCACGGGCGAGTTCACCATCGACTACAACGCGCCCGCCTGGTACCTGGCCAAGAAGGGCAAGGGAGAGCCGGGCGAAGAAGTCGAGGAGGGGGAGCCCGACAGCGAATCCGCCGGGTCCTCCCTCATCGAACTACTCGCCTCCCTGCGTGACGAGATCCGAGCGCTCAGCGCGGAGCACCAGGAATTGCGCCGGGAAGTCGATGCCCTGAAGAAGGCTCAGCAACCGCCGCCGTCCTGGCCGCCGCAGTCTTGAGCTGAGCGACCTCCTGTCGCATTTGCATCGCTTCACGGCCGAGCCTTGCCACCGTGGCCCTCATGTCGCGGACCAGTGCGGCCACCTCTGCCGCCTCCCGGCTGTGAATGGCGATCAGCTCCCTTTCTGAGTCGCGTATCTGCTCGGTCATGTCTCCCCGTTCACTGCTGTGCCGTTGTTGCGTTCAGCCAACCGCCGGAGGCTTGCCCGAAGGCGTGCCCAGCGGCCATCCTTCGCCGGATCAGGGCTTGCCCGTGTCGCTCGGCAAGCCGTCATTGCGGCTGTTGAGTTAGGTCTACATGCCAGACCGGACACGTACGAGGCGCGCGGCACTGCACTCCCGCAGGGCGGGCAGAATCCGTCCTTCGGATTCCGCTGCATCCCGCTGGACGGGAAAGCGCGATTGCGTGCGCTCACGTCACTTGTCCTTCCATCCGTCGGCCAGGAGCATCAATAGTCCGGAGAATCGCCGGTTTGGGTAACCGGCACTTCGGTGCTATGTTGCGCCGCTCGATCCATCGGGGATCGCCTATAGGGGTGCCGAAATTCGCATCGGCGTGACCCCTACTTCTCTGATCCACGCCACTTCTCCATCTCCAGTCGGACGCCTCTCCTCGCTTGCTACAGGTGCCGTAGAAGCAGTCGGTGTGACAGTCGCCGGGCAAAAATCAGCCCACCACTCACCACCGACCACGAGACCGACCACCAACACCCGACCAAGGTCACGAAACGGTCACGGGGTGGCCTGGTAAGTCCCGACCACCGCGCAATGGCATCCTGCAATCCCCCGCCTGTGGATAAATTCCGCCGACCGCCGGAACGAATGGGCGTGGATGCGCATCTATCGGACCTAAAGCGGCGAAGGAACCGGCGAGCGGTCGGGAAGCCGAGGTCAGTGCATGGCCGCGCGACCGGCCAGGGGCCCAGGGCAGCGGAGCTGTCCAGAGTTTCTTTACTGGATCAAGGCGGCCCGCCTGCGGCGGGCCGCGCGCGCTGGCGGCCAGGGGCCGCCGCCGCTCCTTGTCTCCGCCACCGCTCCGGCGGCCCCCACCCGCTCAGCGCGCAGCAACGCCAAGGCGGACAGCCAGACCAGGAAGCAACCCGACCAGTCCGAGCACCAGGACCAGGCCGACACCGACCAAGCGAGACCCGACCGCCCGACCAGCCCACGCTTCGCAGCCGCCGGACTCCAAAGCCGCAGGCACGCCCATGTGTCGGGGCGTCGACAACGCCCAGGCCGGAACCGGCGCGAGGGCCGTGACGACTAAAGGAAGCGTGGCTGAGGCCGGCGGGGGTTGCTGGAGACACACGTGACGGGTCCTCGTTCGGCGAGCCCGCCGCCGTGGCTGACTTTCGGTGGCTCAGGTCAGAACGGGGAGTCGGACGACCGGACAGCAACAGTGCCCCTCTCGAACTCGACACTAGGGAGCAGGGGTTGCAGCCGCACCCGCAGCCGAGCACGCCGAGCACCCCGGTACCATCGGCACCGGGGTCCTGAACAGGGCTTCCACGACCGGACCACCCGGAATGCTGTCCAGGCTGAGGGTGGTCCGGTCAGGTGTTTGGTGGATGGTTCAGCTCAGGGCCTTACCGACTTCGTAGATCGTTGGCCTGTCTTCGGGAGCGGGACTGAGCATGGCGTCGATCAACTCACCCAGTTCGCCACCCACCTTCACAGGCCGCCGTTTGCCGCTCGCCACGGCCCTTCTCTGCTCAGGGCGTGGTGCGTCGTCCGGGTACTCGACGGCCCGCCAGCCCGTGGCGGAGATGAGCAGGGATGCGCCCAGGGCGTAGATGTCGGCTTCCTGCGTGGGCTCAGCCTCTCCGGTGGCGAGCACGCTGCGCGCGATTTCCGGCGCCTCGTAGTGGACGAGGCAGCCGCGGAACGGGAAGTCGTACCCCTCGGGGATGCGTCCGCCGTGCGCAAGGGCCAGGTCGATGAGGTGCGTCCGTTCCGGGCCGATGATGAAGTGTGCGGGCTGGACGTCACCGTGAGCCCAGCCCTTGGCGTGCAGTTCGGCCAGTGCTTCCACGCAGCCCAGGGCCACGCTGGTATGCGGCTCGATGCGCGAGTCCGGCGTACGGCAAGGCTCCAACAGCTGGTAGAGATCTGGCCCCTCGCGCCACGGCTGGAAGTTCCAGGTGCCGCCCTCCCACTCGCCGTACGCGAAGTCATGGAACCCGAGGCGGTACAGCACGGAGCCTTCACGTGCGGGTGCGAGCGCCGTCCACGGCTGGGCAGGCCAGCCAGCCGTTGCCTCGATGGGATAGCCGACCTTCACGGCGTAGTGGCCCCGATGGCTCTCGACCTCCCAGACCATGGAGCCCCGGCGATTGAGGACCAGGCGCTGAGCGGTGGGCATGAGCGCATCGAGCACGACGATCGGCAGTTCAGGGGGTGTCCCGGACAACGTCTGTTCTCCTTCCGGACGGCGCGGCCGACCCCGCATCGAGGTCGGCCGCGC
>NZ_JACTVI010000051.1:55496-60544 GCF_014495685.1 Streptomyces sp. TRM68367
ACGGTCCACAGGTCGTCGAAGACCATGAACCCGGCCGCCTTCATCGCGTGTGCGGAGGCGGCGACCTTCTCCGGGTCACGCGCCCCTCCACCCGGCTTGGGGTTGTGGTGGAGGAAGCGGCCCGCGAACCGCTTGCACAGCTCGGCGTACTCCTTCGTGTGCAGGATGAGCGCGTGCAGGCCAAGGTCCACGTCGTCCGAGGGGACCATGGGCACGGTGGCGGTCGCTGCGGTGACCAGGAAGGCCACCGCCTGGTCCGCGATCCGCTCTGCGCACTCGTGCGGCCGTCCGTTGTGGGCAACCACGAAGTGGGTGAGGCTGTCGAACAGCTCCTCACCAGCCACCGCGCGGCCAGTCTTCTGGTCGTTGGCCGTTGCCGTCATGCGAATACTCCTTGAGTGTCGCTGTGCTCTGGCACTTGCGCCCGCACCGGTCGCCGAGGCGTGAACCACGGACCACCGGGGGGTGGAAGGCCGCCCCGAACGGGGACGGGGGAGCCGGGGAACTGGCACCCGTTCGAGGCAGCCGGTCTACTGACGGATAGCGAGGGCCATGCCGATCACCAGGCCACACGACCCGCTGACCATGACGACGAACAGGACTCCCGCGTACCGACCGATGGCGCGCATCACAAACCGTCCCGGCTATTGCCGTTTTTGATGGCCAGGCGGGCGCTCAGTTCTTCCCGCGCGGTCGGGGCCACCACGTTGTCCGGCATGGCATCCCACTCGACGCCGCCGCAGAGGGGTCTTATCTGCACCCGGGCGCCGACCTCACCCATGACGACGCCGATACGTCCACTGGCAGTGTCCTTCGCCAGTTCACCGATGCTTGGTCTGGTCTGCTGGTTGCTCGCCATGCGGACGAGCATCCTGCCGCCCATCAGGACGTAGGAACCTCCGACAAACCCCACTTCGGGACGTCCCGCGTCGGGTAGAACGTCCCTAGTGCCGTCCCCGAGTGTTAGGAGAGATTGGGATGCCGAACGAGAGGTTACGTGCTGCGATGGCGGTCGGCGGTTGGACGTACGCCGCCCTTGCGGACAAGGTCGAAGTCGATCCCAAGTCCGTTGAACGATGGGTCAATCTGGGGCGTACGCCGCGCCGTGCCACGGCCATGCTGGCAGCGGAAATACTAGGAGAAGACGTGCACGCTCTATGGCCCGCGCTCCGGCAGGCACGCCCTGCCCGCGCTGTCAGTCCGGAACTTGTGGCTCTCTACGACCAGCGGGCGGACATCCCCGTGTCCAACTTCGTGGACATGCTGACCCAGGCCCGCGAGCACATCGACGTGCTGGTGTACGCCGCCGTCTTCCTGCACGAGGCTTACCCGCGGCTCAACGACTTGTTGCGAGAGCGCGCTTCCGAGGGGTGTGCGGTCCGGATCGCGATCGGCGACCCCGACAGCGCGAATGTGCAACAGCGCGGCCAGGAGGAGAGGTTCGGCCACGGGATCGAGTCCCGTTGCCGACTTGCCCTCATGCACTATCGCCCTCTTGCCGGGGTACCTGGCATCGAGGTTCGGACCCATGCCACCACGCTCTACAACTCGATCTATCGTGCGGATGACCAGGCGCTTGTCAATGCCCATGTGTGGGGCGTGAACGCCTACGGTGCCCCCGTGTGGCATCTTCGGCGCAGCGGAAAGGGCGGCATGTTCGACACCTATGCCAGCAGCTTCGATGCGGTGTGGGAAACCGCGACGCCGATACGAGAAGGGTGACCATGGCACGGACTGAGTACTACGACGACCCAGCGGCACCGGAACCGAACAGTTTGGTGGTCGCCGCGTCCGCCGTGGTCACCGACGACGAAGGGCGCGTGCTCCTTCAGCGCCGCCGGGACAACGATCTCTGGGCGCTACCGGGTGGCGGCATGGAGATGACCGATTCACTCCCGGGAACGGCCGTCCGCGAGGTGAAGGAAGAAACGGGTCTGGACGTGGAGATCACCGGGCTCGTGGGCACGTACACCGACCCTCGCCACGTCATCGCCTACTCGGACGGTGAGGTGCGCCGGCAGTTCAACGTCTGCTTCACCGCCCGCATGGTTGGCGGCGGACTCGCAATCTCGGACGAGTCCACAGAGCTGCGGTTCGTCCAGCCGGAGGAGATCGATCAACTGCCGATGCACCACACGCAGCGGCTTCGGATCCGTCACTTCCTGGAGCACCGTGAGCGGCCCTATCTCGGCTGACTTCGTGGTGTGCGCGTGACGGCAAATCTGATGGCGGACGACGACACACAGCAGCTGTTGATCACGACGTCCTCGGCAGCAGGAAGGCCGAGCGCCCGCACAACTCGTTCTCCAAGTCGTTGAGCGGGTGCCTTGACGGCTGTTCAACCCGGCAGCCAACTCACTCAACTCGACCTGGGAGTGTCTAACTCCGTCACTCGTGCTACTTTGAGGTGCCGTCAGTTGAGGTCAGGGGTATGTGGGGCGGGTTCAACTCCCGTAGCGCTGATCGTGGGGCTCGTTTTGGTCGCAGTTGGTCTGAATTACGGAATCCAGTTCCTGAAAAGAAACAAACCGGAGTCCGATAGTCCATCTTCGAACGAAAGGAGTTCATCATGACAAAAATCAAGATGACATTGATCGCAGGTATGCAAGTGGCCGAGGCGGTCGCCACGAACAGCGTTGCCGGCGCACTCCTTACCTGAGCTGACGAACAAGAGCCCCGCATGCACTAGCTGCGGGGCTCCTGTATTTGTCGTGCCGCTAAGCGCCAGCTCAAGCAATTCGTGAGAATGAGTATCGATCCTTGATCGTGCGCGCGAAATAGCGGCCGTGGCTAGGAGCCGACATAAGGCCGCTGTGGACGCTCGCTGGGACGGAAAAATATCTATAGATTCCGGACTGGAATTCTATTTCCAGCACCATTTCTGTCGGCTCGTATCCGACAGAAATAATGTTGGAAGAGATAACGGGAAATCTCTCCATCACTGCCCCTCTCTCGCCATGGCCTTCGCGTTCTGGATGATCTGCTTGATTACGATCGGTGGCTCACCACTTGCCTCGAAGGCTGCTCGTGCGTAGGTGTAGGTGTTCTTCTCGCTGTATCCCAGGCCAGATTGAATGAGTTCCTCCACCTTCTCCCCCCACTCGGGCCAATCGGCCTTGAGCGTTTCCTCCAGGCAGTCTGCGAATACCGCGTAGTCGACGGCGGCGTGCGTGGGAGGCAAATCTGGAATGGTCGGCTGACCGAGGTACATGAGAAGCCGGTGATTTTCCGCGCGTTCGTTCAGTTCCGCATTGCGGATATCACGTGGCTTTCTTCCGTTTTTCTCCATTCTGATGCCCACTCCAGCATCGGCATCAAAGACCGCGAAGCACGGGATTCCGAGCAATGTCAGGATGGCGTGGCTCAGGTAGATAGCTGTCTTGGTGCCAGCCTCGGCCACGTGAACGCCCTCCACGGCCAGCGGGGCTCCATCGCGTGTTGCAGAGCCTTCGAGAACGGCCTTATCAGTTTCCCCCTCCACCAGGACGACGGCAGAGGCAAAGAGCGCCTCGGCCAGACTGTTTAGAAGTGCTGCCGCAATTTGCTTGCGAACGCGCTCCTCGGGCACGAATCCTGACAACTTTTCGATGACGTCATCAACTCGCACATGGGCGATGGAAATAGCCCTATGGCTAGAACTGCTCCGTACGCGACTGATGCGGCGGATTTCGTGAAAGTGATGCGGGTCAACGAAAATCGGATTGTGGGTGGCGTAGGCCACCTGGGCCATCTGGTTGGGATCTTCAGCGATCTTACGGAGTACCTGAGAGAAGGCTCGGGCTTGGACAGGGTGCTGGTACAGCTCAGGTTCCTCGATGGCCAAACAGACAGCCTTGGACCGTGATCCTTCGCCGCTGCGATCCGAAAGGAGTTTTAGCGCGGCGATGATCATTGCACGTTGAAACCCATGTCCTTGGCGCTCAACGGTTGTTTCGACAGGTCCATCGATGATGCTTACCTTGAAGGATGCCTTGACGGGCTTGTAGGGGTTATCGACCGGCGAGACCGTCACGTTCCTGCCTGCCGAGAAAACCTCCACTGCCTTGGTTAGCTCTTTGGAGATTAGGTCTAGCTGAGGAGCAAAGTTCTTGTTCGAGATGCGCGCCCGTTCCAGATTCAGTCGTGCATCGAGATCCGCCAGTTCGGCATCGGCAATCTTCCTGTCCACCGCACGTTCGATGATTCGTCCGAAAATCGCAGACCGCGTGTCAGTTGACTCCTCAAGCGCCCGCAAGTCTGCACTGACCAGAATGAATTCAAATAGGCTCGCGAGCTTTCCTTTTCCAGCAAAACCGAAGAAGTTAGTTGCCTGGATGTCGGACTCTACTAGCCGATCGGCGTGATTCCTTTCCCAAACAACCATCGCCTCCTCTACCAGCGCCTCACTGCCAGCCGATGGAAGTGCAAGATCAGGCTGTTCCTCGCGTAGCGAATTGTAGGCTTTCCGCTTGGCGGTAGCGTTTGATTGGCTGCGGACCGTCTCGAATGGAGGGAAGGTCATCCCTTTGCCGGTGATCTTGTCTTCGCCGTTATCCCATGTGCGCCAAATGACCACGCTATTCACGCCATCGGGAGCGTAGTGTCCTAGTTCTTCCCGATCTTGAGGGGTGAGTGAGTCGAACTCAACCTCTACACGGATGCGGCTATTTCCCGCCTCAATGCAAAGATCGTCGAGATCTAGCGATGTGCCTTTTTCGCCATTGAAGAACCAATCGAGCGCACGCAAGATGGTTGACTTGCCAACTCCATTAGGGCCGATGATGGAGGTGACGCCATCGAACCGTACTTCAGCCAACTTAAGGCAGCGGAAATTCTCAATCCGTGCGCGGATCATCCTCATGCCTAATCATGAAGCCGGTCTCTGGTCACAGACAACCCGTTTCTCTAAATAGGTAAATTTGACCCCTTTAGTCTGACTAGTCACAAGAACCTCTGTTCTAACGTGCTACTCGCCTGGCTAAGGGCTTGCAGATCATCAAGGTGTTGCTTCCCGTCCTGAAGCTCGTTGGTGTGGTATGCGCATCCCGGACGAGACTCGTGACCAACTC
>NZ_JACTVI010000052.1 GCF_014495685.1 Streptomyces sp. TRM68367
CAAGCCCTCGATCAAGTAGACATGGACGAGGTCAGGACCTGGGGAATTACGTGACGCCGGGCCCGGGGAATTACGTGATCGTTCACAGTCGCCCGTCACCAACGTCCCCGAACAGCACAACTAGAGCGCGGCCGAGTTGCCGCGGATGAACCCTTCGGACTGGATCCAGGTCCCGCTGCGGCAAGGAGATACGGAGGCCGTACGTTCCGTCGTACCTCGGCCTCCACCCGCGTACCGGCTGACGTGTCATGGCCCGATGCGGCTCGAACTCGAACGCCGACTGAGGGCAGCCGTAGCCCGACGCGCGGAAGGCCAAGGCGCTGGAGCTGTACCTGCCGATGCGGCTGGCGGGCGATGTGATTCTCGGTGCGTCGATCATCGTTTCCGAAGCAGGGGTACCTGCCCCTGTCGCGTCGTGCGCCTCCGCCGGTGACCTGTCCAATCCGGCCGGCGTCGCGGTGCAGTTGATGGCGGACGGCGAAGCTGCAGACGCAGAGGTGAGCAGCGGTGAGGTGGACGGCGCACTCGCCGTGCGGAGGGAGCGCGTCATGGGCGCGGCCCCGGAGCAGGGAGCGGAGCTGGCCAGTCGGCGAGCGCACCCCGCCGGTCCACGAGCGTGTTGTCGAGGTCGAAGAAAACCAGGAGGCGCTGCACATCCCGGACACTAATGGGCGCAGGACAGCTCTGTGAGTCACCCCGCCTTTCATGCAGTGATCATGCCTCGCGCCGGGGCGATCCCGCAGCACGGCCGCGACTCGCCTCGGTTCGAGGTCTCCTGGCGAGGCCACATATGGACTGGCGCTCGCACTGGCCGGCGTCGCCCGTGCGGGATTTTTCAGTAGAGAGAGAAATAAATGAGTGCGCGGGGTGAGTCGACTGCCGATGGTCACGGGACACCCCCTCCCCCCTCCTGTTTGGGGGGTGGCGCACCCCGTAAAGGCATGCAAACGGCCCTAAACCCGTTTCGACGGGTCCCCATGGAAGGTGGCCGTAGCTCCTAGCCGCACGCATGGGACCCTACTGCTCAGACGTAGGTTGACGACGAAGCCGAACACCTCTCTCAGCGTCACCAGCGAGCCTATATCATATCGTCGCCGGGTCACGCGAGACACTCGTTTACCACATCAGGCGAGATTCACCTAATTCCGCACATTTAAACCTGAATATGAATCCACTTTGCCGATTTCCGAGATTTCATGAATCAGCAAAATCTCAACTTACTAAACGAGTGTCTGACTTATCGAGTCTCAATACCTGCCATGGAGGCTGGCACCACGAGTGGGCTGGCAGCGCCTATCTCGATTCGAGCACCACCAGGGGCCAGACCTACTGCACACCACAGGGAGCTGCAGTGGGCAGGATGGTGGAGCGAGATGGGGGTCATGTGCGCCACTCACTCTGTCCTGGCCTTGGTCGCCTCCGTATCGGGCAGTGATCTCTTCTATGTTGAGGAGTGGGAGAAGCGGGAGATGGGAGAACTCCAACGATGGCGTACTGCGCAATTCCGAGATATTGAAGTTCTCGATCAAGCGCTGAACTGGAGAAATAGAAATCGACCTTCTACTCGCGCATCGCGCGAGATGCCCCCGGTGGGAGTTCTCCCACCTCTCCCCCATAGACTCGGACCTGGTCGGTCTTGATCCACCCCGCGTTTACCGCGTGATCGAGAGCTTCGCCGAGAAGGCCCCGTTCGCGGTTGTCGAACCTCCGGGGCAACCCGTCGCGACCGCTAAGCGGCAGGCCGCCTGCGCCGGCCTGTGCGGCGTGCTTCCTGACCCGCTTCGCCAGTCGCTCGACCTTCGCGACGTGCTTCGCGTGGTCGGTACGCACCTCTCGGTCGATGTGTCGCTGGACGCCTGCTTCCACGCGCCCGCGTTCGTCGGCTCTGGCCTGCTCCACCAGGGCGTCCCGCAGGTTGCACGACACGTCGAGGAGTTCTCCGGACAGCTCCCACGTCCGCTCTGACACCACGTTTGGCCCCGGCTTTACGTCCCCCAGCAGGATCGTCAGCAGGGCGGCGACCTTCAGCCGTAGCAGAGTGCGATGCCCATCTAGTGGGTTCTGGTCGGGAAGGGCTTCGGTGTGCGCCAGGTGTCTCTGCGTTCGCACCTCGTACACCACGTCCGGGAAGAAGGTGATGCTGGCCGGCACACCGATCGCAGCTTGCACGTTGGCGACCAGCCGCTCGGTAAGGCCCTGGCACGACGGGGTCGGTGCGGGAGGCTCCGCCGTTCCGAAGGCCACCTCTTGCCGAGCCGGCGGCGGCATGGACGGATCGGCCGCTGACAGGTACAGAAGCCGCTGCGGGGTGCCTTGGGCCGCCTCGGCCAGCAGCGGGCGGAGTGTCTCCGGCTGGAAGGACAGAGCCAGGCCCAGGGCGTAATTACGTACGTCCCGCTGCCGCTCCTTGGTGGCGTTCATCTGCCCCAGCGGCGCTCCCGTGAAGGTGGACCGCAGTGTGGCGCCCAGGGTCGAGCCAGACCGTTCGCCCAGCTTCGCGATCAGCTCTCCCTCGTCGGCCTCCAGGAAAGCGCTATGCCGCACTTGGGAGCGTTCGGTGATGGGTTTGCCCGCCTTGGTTGTCTTGCCAGTCTCGACCTCGCCCATGTACGCCTCGGCGATGCCCTCGCCTGAGCCCGCATTACCTAGTCGGACGTGCGGGAACTCTCTGCTTGGCAACAGGCGGCGGCCCAGCGCGGAGGACTGCGACTTGGAGATGCCCGGCTGGCCGACGTTTGCGACGATGAGGTTGAGACTGGTGCGGTCGTCCACGCCGGTGTCGACGTAAAGGTGGCGGGGGTCGAGGAAGCCCGCCGTCCGTGCCAGCAGCACACCCAGCACCGAGTCGGGGCACACCATGCGGGCGCGCGCGGTTCGGCGGATCTCCGCCAGCACCTCGTGCGCAGCCCAGAATCTGTCGGAGAGGTTGCGGGGCCGCACGGGCACGACCGGGTCTGCCCCCAGGTGGCTGAAGTCGGGCTCAGTGCTCACGCCGCACCTCGCCGGGTGATCAGGCTCATTCCGCTTCGGACCCAGCGCTCGACATCACGGGGTGTCCAAGGGCGCCCGTCCGTCGACCAACCCTCCGCGATCTCCCATAGCCACTGTGCGACGTCCGATGGCGAATATCCGTTCTCCAGCAGGGTCGTCGCTGCGCCCATCCCTTTGTTGTCCTGTCGGCCAGGTGGGATGTCCTGAAGAGTCGCCAGGAAATTCACGGGCTTGGCCCGCCCTCCGGCGGGCGGGTGGGGCTGTAGGAACGGCGGTGCCACGTTGGTCTTCGAGGGGAGTTGGACCGGGGCCCGCATCGGCTTGTCGTCGTGCGCGAGGATCAACTGCAGCCATCCCGGCACCCGCATCGGCGGCTTGGGCGCAAGCACCGTGTAGCCAGGCGTGGGCGGCGCGACGACGAACCCGCCGCAGTCACCCTGACTCGCTTTGACGTCAATGCCGGGCAACAGGTAGTCGCGGCCAGGGATGCCTTCCACGTCGCGGAACCACAAGTGGAGGCCGCCACTGCGGGTCCTGATCAGCGTGGTGCGGTCGTACAGGCAGGCGGGCGCCGCTTCGGGGTCACCACTCGCCGCGGTCAGCTCCGCCCACGACTCGCGGCCGTTGACCGGCGGGTGCTTGACGTCCAGGTCGACGACCAGCAGCCCTGAGGGCTTGCAGGCGACGGCGACGCCGGCATCTGGCCACTGGCGCCCCCAACGCGCGATTGTGCCCGCGTCGGTGGTGGCCTGGGAACCCCACCTCACAAGCGGCCTCTTGTCACCGCCGATGGGAAACACGTAGAGGCCGGCAGCGGCGAGGATCGGGGCCCCTACGGCAAGGGGCCGGTCCGTGACGCAGTCGACAGCGAGCAGGATCTGGTGAAGGTTGGCATTCATGACCCCACCACCTCCGCCGGTCCGATACGGCGGATCCGAAACTGCTGCCAGAGAGCTGCGACGTCAGTTATGACGGCGGTGATGTCCGCTTGCGGGTTCAGCCGCTTGTACCGCCTCAGCAGCCTCGCCCACTGGTCGGCCTCGATGAGGCGGTGGCACACGTCGCACGCGGCCCACAGCCCATCGAATTTGATGGCCACGGGCGAACCAGCTATGGAACGCGTAAATGACTCGGCTGTGTACTTCCAGGTCGGACGTGGGTCGCCGCAGAAGTCGCAACGGTTTACCCTGTTTGTGATCGATGCCGTGGCCCGGTCGTTGATCTTTTCGGAGCCGCTTCCCTTGCCCGGGGTCGCGGCTCCAGCGCTGTTATGCGGCATCCCGGCCACCCCCCAAGGCGCGACCGGCGACCTTGGCGGCGCGGACCCTTGAACTGGCGAGAGCGAGCCGCTTGAAGTACGCCTTGCGAGCATGCTCAGCGCGGCGCGCGCGCTCCTCCGGGGCCAATACCCGTTCGGGGTCGACCTGGCGCTCGAAGCGGTCGAGGAACGCCTCGCGGGCTGGTGCAGTGTGAGCAGCGGGGTCGTCACACTTGGCCCACATAGCGTGGGCTGCAATCTGAGCGCGGAGATGACGCTGCTCTGGTGTCATGGCAAACACGAACTAGCCTCCGTGGGCTGAGTCCGGGTTGCCGACACCGGTTCGCGGCTTAGCCGCTGGCTATGAAAGTGAGCGTTACGCTACCACGCTGCCCGAGCACGTCTACAGTGCGCACCCGCCCGTGCCCATGGACGGGACAGAGGGCAACCAGTCGATCGGGCACCTCCAGATGCGAGTAGGACGGGTGCTCAAGTACGACGCCTCCACGCCATCCCCTCCAACGGCCGGGACGATTTAGTCTCGCCAACCGCTTCGCCTCCACCCGCCAGCGCACCGTCCCCTTCGCGGTACGCTCGACCACTCCCAGCCGCCCAGGATCACGCCTCTTCTCCGACTTGCACTGACCACACCACACGTTCAGCAGCCGTATCGCGTTCATAGATCCCCCAGGTTGAGCGCGCGCGCTTCCTCCGCAGCCCGGCGCTCAGACGACGCCTTCGTATAGCGGTCGAGCATGTCGCGGCGTGACCATCCGGCCACAGCCATGAGCCCGCCCTCTGAGCCTCCGGCTGCGAGCCACCGGTGCGCTGCGGTGTGCCTGAGCACATGAGGGTGGAATCCATCGATACCGGCCATCTGCGCCCGGCCGCGTAGTGCGGAGTACAGCGCGTCGTACGTGAAGTTCTTTCCACGCTCCCCAAGCCATAGCGCGGGGGTCCCGGCAAGCCTGTGGGTACGTCGGATTCTCAGGTAACGGTCAACGGCACGGGCGGTCTGCGGCCCGAATGGCACTGTCCGGCCCTTGCCGCCCTTACCCCGCTGCACCACGGCCATACCTGCCTTGACATCCGCGTCCGTCACGCTCATGCCGATGACCTCTCCGGCACGGACACCCGTCTCGATCATGAGCCGCACGATCGCCTCGTCACGGCGGTCCCGCAGCTCACCCCCCTTGCACACCTTGATCAGCGCTCGGCATTGGCCCTCATCCAGCTCGCGTACAACCTTTGCGTCGAGCTTGGGCGGCTTTAGGTTCACCAGCTGATCGGCGGGGATCTCTCCTTCGTCGGCCAGCCATGCGCTGAAGCGACGGAGTGCGAGCTGCCGGGAGCGGGCCGTGGACGGCTCAGCTCCTGCGTCGATCAACGCGGCCACGAAGGCGTTGACTGTTGGCCGATCGAGCACCGGCTCGGCACCGGTCCGATCACCCCAGGTCAGGAAGGCTCGAACCCCGTCGCCGTAGGTCTTCCGTGTCTGTGGACTCTTCCTCTCGGCAGCCAGGTGGAGGAGCCTAGAGTCGAGGAGTGAGGCTATGTCCGGATTTGCGCTCATGTCACGAGCATATGCCAGAGACGCCCGATCAATATCTGGAGTACGAGCGCTGCGCCAGAGACACAAAGCGCCCCCGATCTGCAAAGTAGCAGGTCAGGGGCGCCAAGTGGGATTTGACTTAGTCGAGGTAGTCGCGCAGCACCTGGGACCGCGACGGATGGCGCAGCTTCGACATGGTCTTGGACTCGATCTGGCGGATGCGCTCGCGCGTGACGCCGTACACCTTGCCGATCTCGTCGAGAGTCTTCGGCTGACCGTCGGTGAGCCCGAAGCGCATGGAGACCACGCCCGCCTCGCGCTCGGACAGGGTGTCCAGGACGGAGTGCAGCTGCTCCTGCAGGAGTGTGAAGCTGACCGCGTCGGCCGGCACGACCGCCTCGGAGTCCTCGATGAGGTCACCGAACTCGCTGTCGCCGTCCTCGCCCAGCGGGGTGTGCAGCGAGATGGGCTCACGGCCGTACTTCTGGACCTCGATGACCTTTTCCGGGGTCATGTCGAGTTCCTTGGCCAGCTCCTCCGGGGTGGGCTCGCGGCCCAGGTCCTGGAGCATCTGACGCTGCACGCGCGCGAGCTTGTTGATGACCTCGACCATGTGCACCGGGATACGGATGGTGCGGGCCTGGTCGGCCATCGCGCGGGTGATCGCCTGACGGATCCACCAGGTGGCGTACGTGGAGAACTTGTAACCCTTGGTGTAGTCGAACTTCTCCACCGCGCGGATCAGACCGAGGTTGCCCTCCTGGATGAGGTCCAGGAAGAGCATGCCGCGGCCGGTGTAGCGCTTGGCCAGGGAGACCACCAGACGGAGGTTGGCCTCCAGGAGGTGGTTCTTGGCGCGGCGGCCGTCCTCGGCGATGATCTCCAGCTCACGCTTGAGCTTCGGCGCGAGCTTGTCGGCGTTGGCCAGCTTGTCCTCGGCGAACAGACCCGCCTCGATGCGCTTGGCGAGCTCGACCTCCTGCTCGGCGTTGAGCAGGGGAACCTTGCCGATCTGCTTGAGGTAGTCCTTGACCGGGTCGGCGGTGGCACCGGCGGCGGCGACCTGCTGGGCAGGCGCGTCGTCCTCGTCATCGTCGGAGAGCACGAAGCCTGCGCTCTCGGTACCCTCGGGCTCCTCGCCGGGCTTGGCGGGGGTTTCCTCGAGCACCTCCTCCTCGATGAGTTCGACGTCGTCCTTCTTCGCGCTGGTCTTCTTGGCCGCCGTCTTCTTGGCGGCGGTCGTCTTCTTGGCAGCCGTCTTCTTGGCGGTTGCCTTCTTGGCAGCCGTCTTCTTGGCGGCTGCCTCCTCCTCGACGGCGGTGTCGGTGGCGGGCGCCGCCGGGGTGGCGGTGGCGGTGGCCTTCCGGCCGGTCACCGTCTTCGCCGCGACCGTCTTGGTGGCGGTGCGCTTGGCAGGACTCTTCGCTGCGACGCTCTTACGGGTGCGCTTGGGCTCTGCGGCACTGACCATCAGCGTCACACCCTCTTCCTCAAGAATCTGGTTGAGGCTGCGCAGTACGTTCTTCCACTGAGTGGCCGGAATCTGGTCAGCTTCGAAGGCCCGACGCACGTCATCGCCGGCGATCTGCCCCTCAGCCTTTCCCCGCTCAATGAGCGCCATGACAGAGACGGACTCGGCGATCTCCGGCGGGAGCGTACGGGATGTGCTGGCCGACACGAACAACCTCTCGGAACGTTGGAAAACGGCTTCCGGCCCCATCCACGACGGACAGGAGCCGACCGCCGGCTTGGGGATGGGCCGACGGCGCGGGCGGGGGCCGGGAAGATGCACAGCGCCATCAACGGCGTCCGTATTCCCTCCGCGGCTGTCACCTCTTAGGTCATCGCGTTGTTCCCTCGAGCGTTACGCCCAATCCGCGTGGCCCGAGTCACACCCCGTAAGCGCTCAAAAACGGTCAGATATGGGCAGAAGATGTCGCCTGCGGCTGAGATCGGGGCGCCCGAACGGCTCCGCCGCCCGTCGCGCCGTCGGACCCGGCGGGTCCTGGTGGGGAACCCCGCGGGGTCCGACGGGGGACGGCCCGCCGGCCGAGCCGTGCCACAGGAGGGGGGTGGTCCGGTCGGCCGCGGCGTCTGGAACGCCGTCAGTGCTCGCGCGGGGCGGGCACTACGCGCTCTACCTCGGGGTGGACCGTGAGCAGTTGCCGCATGGCCGCCTCGGCGACCGCCCCGTCGCCGGTGGCGAGGGCGTCGACGATCCTGCCGTGGTGCGCCAGGGACGTCTCGTTCGGCCGGTCACAGCCCGTGACCGGGCCGCCGGAGACCTGGAAGGCAGCGGACACGATCCCGGAGAGGTGCTCCAGCATGCGGTTGCCCGCGATCTGGATGAGCAGCGTATGGAACTCGGCGTCGGCCCGGGAGAAGGTGAGCGCGTCACCCTGGTTCATGGCGTGGCCCATGATCCCGACCATGTCCGTCAGGCGCTGCTGGACCTCCTCGCGCCCGTGCCCGGCGGCGAGGCGCGCGGCGAGCGGCTCGATGGTCCAGCGCAGCTCGCTGAGCTCGCGCCGCTGGTCGTCGCGCTGCGGCCCGAAGGCCCGCCACTCGATGATGTCGGGGTCGAGGAGGTTCCAGTCACTGACGGGACGCACACGCGTGCCGACGTTCGGCCGGGCGCTCACCAGGCCCTTGGCCTCCAGGACGCGGAGCGACTCACGGACGACGGTGCGGGAGACCTCGAAGCGCTGGCCGATCTCCTCGGGCACCAGCGGACGGTCGGCGCCCAGGTCACCGGAAACGATCATCTGACCCAGCTGCTGGACGAGTTGCCCGTGCAGCCCGCGCCCGCGGCTGCCCGCGGCACGCCGGCCGACACGGCCCAGCTCCGGATCCGCGCCCTCCCAGGCGGGAGCCCCGACACGGTCCGGGGCGGACGCCTCGGTGTAGGGGTAGCGGTCGAGTTCGCCCGGGCTCGTGAGGCCGGAGTCGGCGGAGCGGGCGGCGGTCATCATGGTGTGCGCAAGGGTACTCACGCATCCTTTGTCGGCGTCGGCTCCAACTCCCTTGAGGTCTTTGGTGAAAAGCACACGAAAGGGTGATCGCTCACCCCGTCGCAATTGACGCCTTATCGGAAAGAAATGGGCGTTCTCCGGGGAGTTGTGCACACGGCCCGAGCGGACGGATGCGGAGGGTAGTCACCGGACCCTGCTTCGCAGGGTCGTGAGCAGGTACGCGCAGACCAGCGTGGTCAGCGACAACGCGAGCGCGCTGCCCACGGGTTGGGCGATCACTCGCAGGACCGGCTCCAGGTAGCGCTCTCCCCCGAAGGGCCACTGCAGCAGGAACACCTCGCGCATCCTCCCGGAAACCCCGGCCGCGGTCCGCACGGACGGTCCCTCGAGGATCTTGTGTACGAGGGGTACGACGAGGACGGGTACGGCGACCACCGCCGCGAGCCCGGCGGCGGCGGAACGGAAGATCCCCGCGGCCAGCACTCCGGCCCAGGCGCACCCGATCACGAGCCCGATCCAACTCGCGCTCAGCGGAAGCCAGTCGGCGGGAACCTGCGCGAGCTCCCGACCGTAGAGGAGGTAGAGCACTTCGGCGTCGCAGCCCACCGTGAGGACGGCCAGCAGCAGCGCGGTGGCCGCGGAGACGAGGAGCTTGGCCACGAGCAGCCCCAGCCGGCGGGGCACGGTGCCGCGGTCCGCCGCCAGCGCGGGGTGGCGGAACTCGTCACCGAAGGCGAGCGCGCCGAGCAGCCCCGCGCCGAGCGCCGCGGGCGGCAGGGGCAGCTCCTGCGGCCACGCGGCGAGCAGGCGAGGCTGCGGGGTGTGACCGAAGCGGGCGAGCAGTACGGCGGTGAGGGCGGACACGACGAGCACGGCGGCCCCGGTGAGGAACCCGACGCTGATTCCGGCGGCGCGGCGGATCTCGTAGCGCAGGGGGCGCAGGGGGCTGGGGGCGGAACGGACGGAGATGGGAGGTGGGAGAGCGGGGAGGGCATCGAGTGTGCGGGGCGCGGCGGGGGTGCGGTCGGTGACGTGCGTGGCGGGTACGGCTTCCGGTTCTGCGGCCGGGGCGTGCGGTTCGCCGGGGGCCTCACCGCTCGGGTGCGCGGGCGGCAGGTCCTGGCCGTCGGTGGAGCGGGAGCGTTCCTCGGCAGGCGGCTGCAGTTCGTCGGTGGAGTAATGATGTTCATCAGTTGACGGGTGCTGCTCCCCGGCGGGGGAAAGGTGTTCATCAGCTGACGGGTGCTGCTCCCCGACGGGGGAAAGGTGTTCATCAGTTGACGGGTGCTGTTCGGTGGCGGCGCTCGTACGAGCCTGATGCTGCGCGGCGCCGTCCCGGTCCAGGGCGCCGGCGGGCGGCCGCGGCGGGTCGGCCGGGCGGTGTGCGTCCGCCTCGCGCCTGCGCCCGGAGCCGACGGCGTACGGCTCCCCCGTGGGCCCCGCTCCCGCGCCGGGCCCCATGTCACCGGTCTCGTCGGCGAGTCGATGGACGACGATGGCATGCCGGAACGCGGTCTCGCCGATGTCGGCGCAGGTGCTGCCGTACACGGACAGCCGGTTGCCGCCCTCGCGTACGACCTCGACGGAGCGCTGTGCCGAACGGGCCTCCTTGGCGAGGAGGGCCGCGAGGCGGGCTGCGTGCGGGCTGCGGACGGCGACCCGGGGGCGCAGCCGCGTGCGGGCGAACTCCGCGGCCTCCTGGTCGGCCACGAGCCGGCCCCGATCCAGGGTCACAACGCGGTCGGCGGTGCGTGCGGCCTCTTTGGGGTCGGCGGTGGTGAACAGGACCGTGCCGCCCTGGTCGGCGTGGGAGCGCAGCGCGCTGTGCAACCAGCGGCTCTCGCGAGCCGAGAGCCCGTCGGCGGGGTCGTCGAGCACGAGCGTGTGCGGGTCGGCGAGCAGGGCGCAGGCCAGGCCGAGGCGGCGGTCCATGCCGCGTGAGAGAGTGCCGAGCCGTTCGTCGCGCAGGCTCACGAGCCCCACCACTTCCAGGACTTCGTCGGCGCGCCGGACCGGAACTCCGGCTGCGGCACACAGCATGCGGAGGTGGCCGCGGACCGTGCGGGCCGGGTGCCCCGGCACATCGCCCAGCAGCACGCCGACTTCGCGCGAGGGTTGGGCGATGCGGTGCAGGGGGCGGCCTCTGAAGTAGGTGATGCCACGGCCCCGTTGCAGTTCCAGCATGAGTCTGAGCGCCGTGGTCTTGCCCGCGCCCGCTGCCCCGAGCAGTGCGGTGACACGACCCGCACGCGCGTCGAAGGAGATGTCGTCGACAACGGGCGGGAGTTCTTTTCGCTGGTTGCTGGTCAGTCCGAAGGCCTCGATCACCTGAAGCAAGATAGCGTGCTATGTCCGTTTTTTCGGGCATCGCAAGGCCCGCTGCGGACAGGGCAGTCCACCCCGCCGGACCGGTGTTCGCCGTTCGGCACGCGCCTGGCGCCGGTGTCACACCTCGGGGCGCAGCATCGGAGGGTTGAGCAGTGTGGCGCCGCCGGCGCGGAACAGCTGGGCCGGGCGGCCGCCCTGGCGTGTTGTCGTGCCGCCGGTGGGGACGAGGAAGCCCGGGGTGCCCGTCACCTTGCGGTGGAAGTTGCGCGGGTCGAGGGCGACTCCCCACACCGCCTCGTAGACTCGGCGCAGCTCGCCGACGGTGAACTCGGGCGGGCAGAAGGCAGTGGCCAAGGACGAGTACTCGATCTTGGAGCGGGCACGCTCCACGCCGTCCGCCAGGATCTGGGCGTGGTCGAAGGCAAGCGGCGCCACCGCCTCGCCGTCGCGGCCGTACCCGCCCTGCTGCAGCAACTCCTCGACTGGCGCCCAGCGCGCGTTGCTGGCGTCACCGCCCGCCCGGGGCGCCGGCAGGTCGGGGGCGAGGGCAAGGTGGGCGACACTGACCACACGCATCCGCGGGTCGCGCTTGGGGTCGCCGTACGTCGCGAGCTGCTCCAGGTGGGCGCCGTTGTCCTGGGCGGGGACGGCCGGGTCGTGGACGCGCAGTCCCGTCTCCTCGGCCAGCTCGCGGGCTGCGGCCTGCGCCAGATCCTCGTCGGCCCGTACGAAGCCGCCGGGCAGGGCCCAGCGCCCCTGGAACGGCGGCTCGCCCCTGCGTACCGCGAGCGCGCACAGGGCATGGCGTCGCACGGTCAGCACGACCAGGTCCACGGTGACGGCAAAGGGCGGAAAGGCTGACGGGTCGTAGGGCATGCGGCGATCATAGTCGTCTGCCTGACGATAAACACTCCCTTCGCCGACCGCATCGACGGCTGATCCACTTCGCTCCGATATGCGTCCCACCATGTGTTTCAGGTGGTCACGCGTGCCGCGTGGTGCCCGGTCACGCCCCCAGTTGCAGTCCGTCGGCCGCCTCCTCGACCATGGCGATGCCGAGCCGGCTGACGCGTGCGGAGAACGGGGCGCCCGCGACCCGCAGCCCCGTCAGGCCGATCTCGCCCAGGGGTGCGCTGCGCACGGGGCGGAGCGTGACCGTCCCGGCCGGGGCGTCGGGACGGATGCCCGCGAGCGTGGTCAGCAGCAGCGCTCCGGCGGCCGCCGCGGTGGCCGCGGGCCGGCAGGCCGCCGGGTGCGGGAGGGGAGCGCTCCCCTCGGTGCGCCGCTCGCCGGCGTACATCTCGGGCAGCCGGTGGCCGAAGGCCTCGGAGGCCGCGAGCGTGCCCTGCAGCAGTGAACCGGCCTCCTTCTCGTAGCCCGCGGCGGCGAGTCCGGCGACCGCGATCGCCGTCTCGTGCACGCGCACGGCACCGGCGCGGTGGCCGAACGGATTGTGTCCCGGCTCCTTCGCGCCCAGTCCGCGCAGACCCCAGCCCGAGTCCATGGCAGGTCCGCCGAGCAGCCGGGCGAGCTGTTCGGTCTGCACCTTGTCGAGCAGGCCGGGGGCCTGTGCGCCGCCGCCCAGCAGTCCGGTGTCGAGGAGATGCGCGGCAGCCCCGCCCAGGTGCGGCACGAGCCGGCCGTCGGGGGCGCGTCCCGCCGCCGGCCGGCCGCCGCTCAGGTCTTCGGCCCAGAATTCCTGCCGGAACGCCGTCCGCAGCGCCTGCGCCCACTGCCGCAGCTCCGCGCCGCCCGGTCTGCCGCAGGCGTCGAGCAGGTCGGCGCCGAGAACGGCGGCGCGGTGGGCGTGGGCCTGTGTTTCGCAGCGGACCGGGCCGCCGGGGTACGGGTCGGGCAGGTACGTGCCGTCTCCCACGGTGGTCCGCAGCCAGGTCAGGCAGCGCTCCGCGGCGGGCAGGAGCTCTTCCGTGTCAGGTCCGGGAAGCCCCCAGCGGCGGGCCTCGGCGAGCAGCGCGGGGAAGAGCAGCGTGGCCTCGGTTCCCGTGCAACACGGGGGCAGGTGCGGGCCCGCGTCGCGTCGTGGCCCGGGGATCACGCCGGACTGCTGCCCCGGCCCAGGGAACTGGGTGCGGGCGAGGATGCGCAGGGTGCCCGCGGCCAGGCCGGTGCCGAGGGGCAGCGTCATGCGGGCCGCGGCGAGCGCCTCGGCGGGGGCCAGGCCGCAGCGCCAGGGCGCCCCGGCCGCGAGATGGGTGTCGGAAGGGTGGGCGGGGTCGCGCAGCAGCAGGGCCTGGAGGTCGGCGATGCTCGTCCGCAGGAGCGCCGGGCCTCTCGGGTCGTCGCCTGCCGCACGCGCGGCGGCGAGGGGGCTGGTGGCCGCGCGGCCGACGGCCCGGACGGGTCCCGCGCGGTCCGGCCGCACCTTCAGCTCGACGCTCGCGCTTCCGCCGGGAGGCAGATCGAACTCCCACCGGAGCAGTCCCGCGGAGGCCAGCGCGTCGGCGGGCGGCGGGTCGGCCGTGACCGACGCGTTTCCGGTGGGGCAGGACCAGCGCAGGCCCGAGTCGTGGACGCTGGCGGGCAGTTCGGGGCCGGCGTTGCCGGAGGCGATGGCCCCCAGGTCGGCCAGGTCCGTGCCGAGGGCCACCTCGACGGGCAGGCGCAGCGGGCGGGCGGCGGCACTGCGCAGGGTGATCCGCTCCGTGCCGTCGGCGTGGCGGTTGCGTTCGACGACCACGTCCGGGTCCGGGCCCGCGTGCGGGGAGGTGCGCAGCGTGGCCACGAAGCGGGCTCGGTCGGCCGCGGCCATCCGGGCCTGGACCGTGACCGGTTCCCGGCCCGAGACACGGACCTGGCAACGGGAGAGCAGGCGCCGGCCCGCTCGGTAGATGCCCTCCAGTCCCCGGCCGGTCATCTGCCCCTGTTCCGTGGAGATGGCGAGACCCGGGAGTGCGACGCAGATCAGGGCGGTGTGCGCGGGCGGCAGGTCGGCGGACCGTCGGGGCGCCGGGAACGGGGTGCCCCTGGCAGGCCAGGACGAGGCGGGGGCCGAACGCCCCTTTGGGGCCGTTGGAGGCGGCGGAGCCCCCACCGTTGGTCGCGGCGGAGCCCCGCTCTCGCCCACGGACGACGAAGCACACCGGTGCTGCGCCGTCGGGGAACCGGGGTGGCGGTCCTGGCCCGTCGACCGGGCAGGTTGCCGGGCCCGGTCTGGCTGCGACGGCAGGTTGTCGTCCCGCCGGGCGGAACGCCGGGAGTCTCCCGGGATCCCGGGGGCGTGACGGTCGATGCTGTCCGCGTCCCAGGGCCGGGGGCGGCCGACGCCTGGTCCGAGGGGCGGCGGGGGGCCGCCCACGACGAAGCGGTCGTCGTCGGCAGCGGAGGGCCGAGTCGGCTGGTGCATGGGGGGCTTCCTCTGCGCTCGGTGCGCCTCGGGCGAGTACGGTGCCGGGCGTCGGGCTCCGGCGGGACATGGGCAATACGGCGTCACGGCCCGTCCAGGCGTTCCGCCACTCAGGTGAACGGCACGGGCCTACCCGGGGTCACGCCCACGGCCGAGTGACCGGACGGATCGGGGCGCGGCGGACGGTTGCTGGCCCCATCCGCCGTCCGCCCTGTGGGGTGGGACGGCACGGTTGCCCACCGCTCCTTCTTCCGGCTTGGGGCGGTTGCTCACCCTTCCCTCGTACGGCCTGCCGGGCGGGACGGCACGGCTGCTCACCCCTCCCCCTTCCGGCTTGCGGGGTGCGCGCTCTCCGGGCGGGTGTCCCGACGGCGCCCGGCTCCCTTCCCGGGCGTACGCGGGCGTGTGCTGCGCGTCCGTCCGCCGCCGGGCCGCGTGTCGTCCGCCGGCCTGCGCGGCGGCGAGGTCCGGATGCTCGGCTCGCGGGTCTCGGCCCGCTCCTCGCAAGGGGCGCCTTCGCAAGGGGTGCCTTCCGAAGAGGCACCTTCGCCACGTACCCGGCGCCGGCGGCGCGCCGGCTCCCGCGGTGCGGGGTCGGCCACCTCGTGCTCGGCCGGGTCCGCAGCGGCCGTCCCGGCGTCGGGATCGTCCGTGGCGGAGGCCGAAGCGGTGCCGGGTCGCCCGCGGCCCTTGCGTTCGGCGCGCAGGCAGCGGCGGACCGACTCCGGGTCGAGGCCCTCGTTGCAGGCCTGGTGCAGGAGGCGGGCGAAAAGGTAGTCGGGATCCGCGCCCAGGGCCATGGCGAGCGCCTCCCGGGCCTCCAGTTCGTCTCCGGTGGACCAGGCGACCCAGCCGGCGAGGGTGAGGGGTGCCGCCGCGTGTTCGCGGTACGGCCCGACGCACCGGCGGGCCAGGGCCCGCCACAGGCGCAGCGCGGGATCCGCTTCGTCGTCCTCCATCCACTCGGCCGCACGGTCGCGGGTGGTGCGGTCCTGCAGGCCGAGGATCAGCGTCGCGGCCTCGTCGTGTCCGATGAGTTCGTCGTCACGCAGGTCCGACATGAGCGCGCCGGACACTGGCGGAGCCTCGGCGAGGCGGCCCATGATCCGCTCGGCCAGTTCCAGGGTCTCCTCGGCCACCTCGGCACGATCCGTGCCGTCGAGGATCCTGGGGACCGTCTCCATGCTGGCGGTGTCCAGGGCGACTTCCTGTTCGAGGGCGGCGGTGTTCTCCCACGGAAGCAGCCTGGCCCGCAGCTCGCGCAGCGTGCCGCGCACCTGGATGCCCGCGTAGGTGGCGGCGGCGGCCAGGACGGAGGTACCGGGCAGGCCCATCGGGATTCCCTCGGCCGGGCAGCACACCTCGTTGTCACAGCAGTAGGACCAGAAACGGCCGTCCGAGATGCACAGGGCCTCGACCACCGGCACGTCGAGGGAGCCGCACTGGAGGCGCAGTTCCTGCGCCAGCGGGCGCAGCCGCTCCATGACCTTCCGGCCCGGCTCGCCCTCGGCCGGCTCCTGGCAGAGGTACACGACCATCTGCTCGGGCCGGGCACCTCGGCGCTCGCTGCCGGTCACCAGTCCGTGTGCCAACTGCCGGGCGGCCGAGGGCCAGTCGTCCCGGTTCGCGGGAATGCCGAGTCGGGCCCGGCCGCCGAACCTGCCGCGTCCGTCCCTGTCGTGCAGGGCGGCCAGGACGATGCTGTCCTCGGGGCGGTACCCGAGCAGATACGGCAGCGCGTCGGCCAGTTCGGCCGGGGTGCGCAGGGTGACCTGGTGCTCACCCTGGTCGTCGTACGCGGTGTCGCCGAGGTGCGTCTCGGGCTCCGGGAGCTCGCCGCGGGACGTGTGTCCGTCCCCGGACGCGCGGGCGTCCCGTGCGATGCCGTTGCCGTCGTCGAAGGATCCAGTCGTTTCGCCGTGATTCGTCATGCGCAGACGATCTCGCGGATTGCGAGGTTTCGTTTTGACCTGTGGATAAGTCCGATCAGGGACACGTCATCCCGGTTACATCCGGCCGCATGGGCATGCACCGGCCCGCGCCGGTCATGGCCCGTTGCCGGCTGCCCACTCCTGTCTCACCGGGCCCTCCACCCAGCCTGGCTCCGTCCACACCACCGCCCGCCTGTCAGTCCCGTCCTGTTGTATGTACGCATGGAGCACACGAGCAACGCGGATCTCCGGAAGGCGGCCGACGCGGTCCTCTCCCGCCTCGTCGGGGACGACTCGGGCGCGGCCCGGCTGCGCGAGGACCAGTGGCGGGCGATCGAGGCGCTGGTCGCCGACAGACGCCGGGCCCTGGTCGTCCAGCGCACGGGCTGGGGCAAGTCCGCGGTGTACTTCGTGGCCACCTCCCTGCTGCGGGCGCGCGGCGCGGGACCGACCGTGATCGTCTCCCCGCTGCTAGCGCTGATGCGCAACCAGGTCGAGGCCGCGGCCCGGGCCGGGATCCACGCCCGGACCATCAACTCCTCCAACACCGAGGAGTGGGAGACGGTTCAGGGCGAGATCGCCGCGGGCGAGGTCGACGTGCTGCTGGTCAGCCCGGAGCGGCTCAACAACCCTGACTTCCGCGACCGGGTGCTGCCCGAACTCGCCGCAGAGACCGGTCTCCTCGTGGTGGACGAGGCCCACTGCATCTCCGACTGGGGCCACGACTTCCGCCCGGACTACCGGCGGCTGCGCACCATGCTCGGCGACCTCCCGCCCGGCGTGCCCGTGCTGGCGACCACCGCCACCGCCAACGCGCGCGTGACCGCAGACGTGGCGGAGCAGCTCGGCACCGGCGGCACGTCGGACGCGCTCGTGCTGCGCGGCCCGCTGGACCGGGAGAGCCTGAGCCTGGGCGTACTGCGCCTGCCGGACGCCGCCCACCGGATGGCCTGGCTCGCCGACCACCTCGGCGAACTGCCGGGCTCCGGCATCATCTACACACTCACGGTGGCCGCCGCCGAGGAGGTCACGGCCTTTCTGCGGCAGCGCGGGTACACGGTCGCGCCGTACAGCGGCAGGACGGAGAACGCCGACCGGAAGCAGGCGGAGGACGACCTGCTCGCCAACAATGTCAAGGCCCTGGTTGCAACCTCCGCGCTCGGCATGGGCTTCGACAAGCCCGACCTCGGTTTCGTGGTGCATCTCGGCTCGCCGTCCTCCCCCATCGCCTACTACCAGCAGGTCGGCCGCGCCGGCCGCGGTGTCGAGCACGCCGAGGTGCTGCTGCTCCCGGGGAAGGAGGACGAGGCGATCTGGCAGTACTTCGCGTCGCTGGCCTTCCCGTCGGAAGACCTGGTGCGCCGCACCCTCGACGTCCTCGCGTGCGCGGACAGGCCGTTGTCCCTGCCCGCCCTGGAGCCTCTGGTGGAGCTGCGCCGGTCCCGGCTGGAGACCATGCTCAAGGTCCTAGACGTGGACGGGGCGGTCCAGCGGGTCAAGGGCGGCTGGATCGCCACCGGGCAGCCATGGACGTACGACGCGCAGCGCTACGACTGGGTGGCGCGTCAACGCGCCGCCGAACAGCACGCCATGCGCGAGTACGCGTCGACCACGGACTGCCGGATGGAGTTCCTGCAGCGCCAGCTGGACGACGAGGGCGCCAAGCCCTGCGGCCGCTGTGACAACTGCGCGGGCACCCGCTTCACCGCGGACACCTCCGAGGACGCGCTCGACGCCGCGCGGGTCGATCTGGGCCGGGCCGGCGTCGAGGTGGAGCCGCGCCGCATGTGGCCGACCGGGCTTCCGGCGATCGGCGTGGATCTCAAGGGACGCATTCCGGCGGGTGAACAGGCTGCCGTGGGACGCGCGTTGGGGCGGCTGTCGGACATCGGCTGGGGCAACCGGCTGCGGCCGATGCTGGCGTCCCACGCGCCCGACGGGCCCGTGCCGGACGACGTGGCCAGGGCCGTGGTGGGTGTGCTGGCCGACTGGGCGAAGGGCCCGGGCGGCTGGGCTCCCGGGGCAGCGGACGCCCGGCCGCGTCCCGTCGGCGTGGTCACCGTCGCCTCGCGGACCCGGCCGCAGCTGATCCACTCCCTGGGATCGCGCATCGCGGAGATCGGCCGGCTGCCCCTGCTGGGGTCCGTGGCGCACTCCGGCGACGGAGCCCCGGTCTCCCGGAGCAACAGCGCGCAGCGCCTCAAGGCACTCGACGGAGCGCTCACCGTTCCGCCCGCCCTCGCCTCCGCGCTCACCGAGGCCCACGGCCCGGTCCTGCTCGTGGACGACTACACCGAGACCGGCTGGACCCTCGCGGTCGCGGCGCGCATGCTCCGGCGCGCGGGCGCGCAGGGAGTATTGCCGCTGGTCCTGGCCGTACAGGGGTGATCACGCGCCAGGCACCGAACACGGTTCCACGCGCGCGTGCGGCCCGGGCGGGGTACCCTCGCCCGGGCCGGTGGGTGCGCACCTCTGGACGAGACGCATGACCGTGGCGTACGCACGTGTCGGCGTCGAACGCCCCATGCGTGGCCCGGCGCCACACCGGCGGGGATATAAGCCTCAGATCACCGGATTACGGTCACCTGCCTCAATTGCTCGTTGCCGCATCCAAGTTCGACAGGAAGAATTGAGGTCCGCTCCCCGCACGGCTCGTCCGTGATCCGGTAGGGCTTCGCTGCGGTGCGCGCTCCCCCGAATCCGACCCCGCCCGCCTTGTGGGCGCGTAGCCGAAGGGAGGACCGTGACCTTCGGATTCGCTCCGTCCTCGGCGGCATCGCTGTCGACGTCCACCGCATCCGCCCATCGCGTGCTCGAACCCGCGGAGTGGGCCGCCGCCGGGATCCCGCTGCTGCGCAATCCCCGGGAGGTCGTCAGCGGGCTGCACGTACGCCACCACCCCAGGCCGGGCACCGCCGTGGTGGCCGTGCTCGATCAGAACGAACGGCTGCGTGCGAGCGCCTCGTTCGCCCGCAGGGCCGCCTCGGCCGACGGCTGGATGTTCCGCAACGTAGTGCTCGCCCAGCTGCGCCGGGTCATCCCGCACGATCTGCGGCGCCGTACCCCGGTGCGCACAGCCGTACTGCTGTACTGCCGTGACGGCGACGCACGCTGGACGGAGGAGGACGGCGCGTGGATGTGGGGTCTGCGGGACGCCTGCACCTTGCACGGGCTGCGCTGCGGGGCGTACATCACGCTGACCCGTGACGGCTGGCAGGTGCTCGGCGAGGGCCGCGGCGGCCGTCGCCCCAACGCGGACTCGTCCCCGGAGCCGTTCGCCACGGCCGAGTCTCCGCCCCCGCTGCCGCGCACCGGCGGTGCCGCGTCAGAGGTCCTGCGCCGCGCCGCGGCACGCTGATCCCGGCAGAGCGTTCCCGCCCGCCGTTCCCAGCCTGCCGACAGCACCTCGCCATGCCCCGTACGACGGCACCGTACCGCCCGCGCCGCACACGACAAGTCCGTACGACAACCAGGCCCGCACTCCCGCACCACGGCGCAGCGCGCGCCGGCCAGGCGCGCAAGTCCGCGCACACGTCGGCGCGCACGGCACCCAGCGGGCTCAAGGACCAGGCGAAGGCACGCACACGTCGACCGCTCCGGTCCTGCCGCGCACGTCGAAGCCCCTCCGTGCGGATGCCGTCGAGCGGCGTCCGCCGTCACCGCCGGCGTCCCCTCGGACGCGACGGTGCCGGGTCAGACGCCCGCGCCCAGCACGGAGTTGATCTGCTGCGGATCGCCGCAGACGACCAGCAGGGCGCCGGCCCGGGAGTGGGCCTGGGTCAGGGCGGTGGCGGCAGCGGCTTCGGTGCCTCCGTTGACGGCGACCACGACCACGGGCCGCGACGCCGCACGGTCCGCGACGGCGGCGTCGGCGTAGAAGACGTCGTCGCCGGCGTCGTGCTGGGCCCAGTAGGAGGCTTCGCCGAAGGACAGCTCGTGGGCGGCCCACGGGTGCTGCTCGCCGGTGGTGATGACCAGCACGTCGCCAGGGGCACGGCCCGAGTCCAGGAGCAGGTCCACGGCTTCCTCGGCGGCGTCGAGCGCCCCCTGCACCGAGGCCGGGATCAGCTGGATCTGCGGGGTGGCCCGGGCGGACGTGGCCGGGGCGGCCGGGGCCGACGGCCCCGGCTTGGATGCGGCCACATCACGCGGCGTGCGTTGCGCCGACGGCGTGGGCCGGACCTGGCCGGGACGACCGGGGCGCGACGAAGCCGCGGGACGGGGGCCGGGTACGGGGCGGGGGGTCGGCGCGGTACGGCCGCTGGCCGGAGTGGCGCGGGGACCCTGGGCACTCTCGTGAATCTGAGGCTCCTCGGGAATGAGAGGCATGGGCTGATGTTTATCAAACGTTGGTGCGGCGCGCGTCGGCGGGTACACAGCAGCGCGAGCGGAACCGTCAGAAATCGAAGCCGAGCTGACCCTCGATTTCCGGAACGCTTCCGTCCACCCAGCTGCGGACCTTCTTGAGGTGCCGCCACTGGGGCAGCGCATCAAGATACGCCCACGACAACCGGTGGTACGGGGTGGGCCCCCGCTCCGCCAGTGCGGCCTTGTGCACAGGCGACGGATACCCGGCGTTGTCCACAAAACCGAAGTCTGCATGGTCGATACCCAGTTCGGCCATCATTTTGTCGCGCTGAACCTTGGCGATCACCGAGGCTGCCGCAACCGCCACGCACGACTGGTCGCCCTTGATGACCGTACGGACCCTCCAGGGCGCTCCGAGATAGTCGTGCTTGCCGTCGAGGATCACCGCGTCGGGCCGGACCGGCAGGGTTTCCAGGGCACGCACCGCCGCAAGCCGCAGCGCGGCCGTCATCCCCAGGTCGTCGATCTCCTCCGGGGAGGCGTGCCCCAGCGCGTACGACGTCACCCACTTCCGCAGTTCCTCGGCGAGTTCGGTGCGGCGCTTGACGGTGAGGAGCTTGGAGTCGGTGAGGCCTTCGGGCGGCCTGCGCAGTCCGGTGACGGCCGCGCAGACGGTGACGGGGCCGGCCCACGCGCCGCGCCCCACCTCGTCGATGCCCACGACGATCTTCGCTCCGGTCGTGGCCCGCAAGGAGCGCTCGACAGTGTGAGTAGGAGGTTCGTACGGCATGGCGTCCTTAGCGTACGCCGCTCCGATCACGTCGCGACACCCTGGTCCCCCGGGCGGCTCCCGGCGCGGCCCCACGCTCGGGTCAGGCACCATACGGCCGGAGCAGCGGAAGCATCAACTGATCGATCATTTCCTCCAGCTCCCGATCGCTCCATTCGCTCATGCACAGCTTGGAGCGGTACATCATCATGGCCGGGATGACGTCGAAGACGTAGCCGTTCGCCGCATCGGACCGCACCTCTCCGCGGTCGACACCACGGGTGATGATCTCGCGAAGCAATTTGACGGTCGGCTCGACCACTCCGCCGATGATCACACCGTGGAAGCGTTCCGCCTGATCCGGGTCGCATTCGTGAATCACTGCACGCAGTGCGAATCCCGGGCGGGAGAACATCGCCTCGCGGGCCCGCCGGCAAAGCGTGAGCAGGTCCTCGCGCACGCCACCCGTGTCGGGCGCCTCCTCGAAGCTGGGCAGTCCGGCCTGCAAGGCGTCCGCGACCAGGTCCTCCTTGGAGGGCCAGCGCCGGTACACCGCGGCTTTGCCGGTCTGGGCAGCGGCCGCGACGCCCTCCATCGTGAGGCCCTTCCAGCCGACCGTGCTGAGCTGTTCCAGCGCGGCATCGAGGATCGCGCGTTCGAGCACGGCGCCACGCCGGCGGAGCGAGGCCGTCTGAGCGGGGGCGGCCGTCCAGCGCGAGGTAACCATCTCAACTTCTCCAGCGAGCAGGGTGAAGCGGGGATTCCGGGGCGGGGACTCGTCGCACGACAGCCAGGGGGCGCATCACCGGACGACGACAGTAGTGAACGGTTGCGTTCACTACCGGGGCTCACTACCGTTGCCGGAACAGTGAACGCAAGCGTTCACTACGGCTTTCGTGCGGGACCATAGTGACAACCTCTCCGTTGATTCAGGACCAGAAGCCAGGTGCGGCCCGCCGGGACGGTCGTCCCGGCATCGCGCTCACGGTCATCGCGGCCTGCCAACTCATGGTGGTACTCGACGCGACGATTGTGAATATCGCGCTCCCGCACATTCAGGACGCCCTCAAGTTCAGCACCACCGACCTCACCTGGGTCGTCAGCTCCTACACGCTCACCTTCGGCGGTCTGCTGCTCCTCGGCGGCAGGGCCGGCGACATTCTCGGCCGCCGGCGGGTCTTCATGACCGGCATCCTGCTGTTCACGCTGGCCTCCCTGCTCGGCGGGCTCGCCCAGGAGCCCTGGCAACTGCTGGCGGCGCGTGTCCTGCAGGGCATGGGCGGAGCGATTGCGTCGCCCACGTCGCTGGCGCTCATCACCACCACGTTCCCCGAGGGGCCGGAACGCAACCGGGCCTTCGGTGTCTTCGCAGCGGTCTCCGCGGGCGGCGGTGCCATCGGTCTGCTCGCGGGCGGCATGCTCACGGAGTGGCTCGACTGGCGCTGGGTACTCTTCGTCAACGTGCCGATCGGTGTACTGATCGCCATGCTCACGCCGGTCTACATCAGCGAGTCCGAACGGCACACCGGGCGCTTCGACATCGCGGGCGCCGTGACCTCGACGGCGGGCATGGCCTCCCTCGTCTACGGCTTCATCCGCGCGGCGGACGAGGGCTGGCGGGACAACCTGACCATCGGGTCCTTCGGTGCCGCGGTGGTCCTGTTGCTGGCCTTCGCGCTGATCGAGTCCAGGGCCAAGGAGCCGATCACCCCGCTGCGGATGTTCGCCGACCGCAACCGCTCGGGCACATACGTGATCATGCTCTGCCTGGCCGCGGCGATGTTCGGCATGTTCTTCTACATCGTGCTCTTCGTGCAGAACGTGCTGGCCTACAGCCCGATCGAGGCGGGGCTCGCCTTCCTGCCGGTGACGGTGGTGATCGTGCTCGGCGCGGATCTGTCGCAGCGGTTCCTGCCGGTGTTCGGGCCCAAGCCGTTCATGCTGGTGGGCTCGGCGCTGGCGGCGATCGGGCTGGGCTGGCAGGCCCTCATCAGCTCGGACAGCTCGTATGCCGGCGGGGTGCTCGGCCCGATGCTGGTCTTCGGCTTCGGTATGGGCCTGAACTTCGTGACACTGACGCTCACCGCTGTCTCCGGTGTCGCCCCGCACGAGGCGGGCGCGGCGTCCGGTCTCCTCAACGCCACCCAGCAGGTGGGCGGTTCGCTGGGCCTGGCCATTCTGACCACGGCGTTCGGCACGGCCAGCAGGGACGAGGCGGAGAAGCAGCTGCCGGGCTTCATGGCGGAGGGCTCGGCGGAGCAGAATGCAGAGTTCGCCCAGGCGCATCAACTGCCCGCGCCCTGGCGGCACGAGGTGCTCGCGCAGGGCATCTCCACGGCGTTCCTCCCGGCCGCCGCGATGGCCGTACTCGCCCTGACCACCGCCTGGTTGGTGATCAGGGTCCGCAGGAGCGACCTGGAGGCACTCTCGGGCTCGGCCGGACCGGGGATGGCCTGACCAGGGACGATCTGGCCGGTGGTGAGCTGACCGGAACAGACCGGAAACCGACCCCGGCGACTCGTCGGCGGGCCTGACAGGGACCCGTCGGCAGCCGCCGGGCCGGTCCGTGCCCGGCAGCAGCCCTACGAAAGCCCACACCGCCCACATGACGGGCGGCAGGGCCGACAGGTCCACAAGAACCTCCATGACCACCCCCGTGACGCTCATGCACCTCTGGCGCATCCGGCTCCGTGCCACACAGCAGATGTCACGACAACGCGCGGCCGGTCACGGAGAGTTCCCGACATGCACAGAGAGTTTCTACGAGCGGCAAGCAACCAGGCCGGGGCGGCACCTGGCACCGGGCAGCACAGCCAGGACGGCACCAGATGCTGGGCGGATAAGTGCCTGTCGGCGCAGGGGTGGGAAGGTCCGAGGTCGTGCCGACGCAGGGCGACAGTCACCCAGTCCGTGCCCACACCTCCCGAGCGGCGCCCAGACCGTGCCGGGTACCTCTCCAGGGCACCCATGCGATGCCGGCACCGCTCCAAAGGCTCCCAGTCCCCGACCGGCACCGGACAAGTGACTCTCAGGCCGAGATCGGCACCCACTCCGGCAGCGCCTCGGTCCGCCGCACCCACTCGGCGGGCGGCGCCCCCGCCCTCCCGGCCGCGATCACCCCGCCCACGATGGCGCAGGTCGTGTCCATGTCCCCGCCGACCTGCGCGGTCGTCCAGAACGCCTGCTCGTAGTCGCGCAGTCCCCGCGCGGCCGACCACAGGGCGAAGGGCACGGTGTCATGGGCCGTCGTACGCCGCCCGCAGCCCAGCACGGCCGCGACCGTGGCCGCGTCGGCATAGTCGAGCAGGTCCCGGGCCCGTCGCAGCCCCGCGCCGACCGCGCTCCTCGACGGGACCAGCGCGATGACCCCGTCGATCAGGGACTCGGCGCCGGGCGGACCGCCTGGGGCGGCGGCCAGTGAGGCGGCCGCGGCGACGGCCATGGCGCCGACCACGGCCTCACGGTGCTGGTGGGTGGGGTAGGCCGAGATCTCGGCCTGGTGAGTGGCCTGCTCCGGGTCGTCCGCGTACCAGGCACCCAGGGGCGCGATGCGCATTGCGGCACCGTTGCCCCAGGACCCCTGCCCGTTGAAGAGCGCGGCGGCCAGCTCGCGCCAGTCGCCGCCTTCCCGCACCAGGCGCAGCAGCCGGTTGACGGCGGGGCCGTAGCCCCGGTCGAAGTCGTGATGCGCGGCGAAGGATTGCGCCAGGGCATCCTGGTCGATGCGGCGGTGGGCGGCCAGGACGGCGACCACCGAGCAGGCCATCTCCGTGTCGTCGGTCCACTGCCACGGGCCGGGCGGCAGCTCGCGGCCCTTCAGCAGGGCGTGGTTCGCGGGCACGAAGAACTGTGAGCCGAGCGCGTCCCCCACCGACAGTCCGCGCAGGCTGGTCAGGGCGCGGTCCAGGCGCCCGCCGGGAGAGGAGTCAGTGGTCATCGCGCCGCCACCCTATCCGGTGATCCCGTACGGCTCCGGATCGCGCCAGCGGTCGAACGGCCGGTCCAGCGTGTACTTGCCGTTCTCCCCGAGAACGAGCATCCGTACCTCGCCGTTCCCCGGGTTCGACAGGGACTCGAACTCCGCCACCGTCCAGTGGAACCAGCGCATGCAGAACAGCCGCATGGCCAGACCATGGGTCACCAGGAGGACGTTCGGCGGATGGTCGGGGGCCTCGAAGCTGCGGAACAGGCTCTCCAGGAAGCCGCCGACCCGGTCGTAGACGTCGGCACCGGACTCGCCCTGGGCGAAGCGGTAGAAGAAGTGGCCGTAGGCGTCGCGGTAGGCCTTCTGGAGGCGTACGTCGTCGCGGTCCTGCCAGTTGCCCCAGTCCTGCTCGCGCAGCCGGGGCTCCTCGCGCACCCGTATGAGCTCGGGGCCGAGGTGGAAGGCGCGCAGCGTCTCGTGTGTACGGCGGTAGGGGGAGACGTACACGCTGACGCGTTCGCGGCCGAAGATCTCGCGCAGTGTCTTGCCGGTCTCCTCCGCCTGCCGCCAGCCGCGCTCGGTGAGTGCCAGCGCATGGTCGGGCACGCGTTCATACACGGAGTCATCAACATTGCCCGTTGACTCGCCGTGTCGGACAAGGACGATGCGCCGCGGTCGTGCCATGCCAAAACCCTAGATCGGGTCGGGGACAATCGAGCACTCGTACGGGCTTCATACGGCGTAGGTCACACAGATCCCGCACCACGGCTCACATGAGGCCACATGATTAACGCGGTCCGGCGTGCGTCCAGAGCGCCTCAAGGGTGCGTACGGCAATCAAACTATCCAGGACGGTTCGAGGCCCACGATGTCACCCGTGAGCGCCGCGATGTCGGCCTCCGTCTGCGCGCGGAGCGCGAGTCGCTCCACGCGTTCGGTGCGGTACTTGCCGTGCTCGGCGGCCGAACGCCACATCGACAGCACCAGGAACTCGTGGCCGGGCGCCTCGCCGAACAGGCCTCGGATCATGCCGGGCGAGCCGGCCATCGCGGGGTTCCAGACCTTCTCCTGCATCAGCACGAAGTGCTCGGTCCGCTCCTCGTGCACGCGGCACAGTGCGACGCGCAGCAGGTCGGCGTCCGTGAAGCGGGGCTCGAACCCGGTATTCACGTCGAAGCGGTAGTCGAAGAGCCTGACCTGGGCGTCCTTGAAAGTGCCCGACTGGGCTGCCGCGAGCCGGTCGTGGGAACGGGCCATGAAGGAGTCGTAGAAGGCACGGCTTTCCCAGAAGGCGAAGATGTGCGCCACGTCCGGCCGTCCCCGGCTCCAGCCGCCGCCCTGTCCGCGAAAACCCGGCTCCCCCAGAAGCCCCGCCCATTTTCGCTGCCCCCGCTCGAAACCGCGGCGGTCCACCACGGTGCAGCGAATCCACTTGACCAGCACCGCGCCATCGTAAGGCCACGGAGCGTGGCATCGGTCACCCTCGGGCGGACAGCTCTCCCGCACGGACACGCGCGCGCGTGGCAGGATGGACAACCAGCTGTGACTGCCCGGCAGTTGGAGCGAACGACGGTACCGGGGAAGGGGAAGTCTGGTGAACGGCCTCAACAAGGGGATCGGCAAGGTCGAGGTCGCACTGCGGTGGGACCCGAGTCCGGCGGGACAGCCGCCCTCCGATCTCGACCTCGTCGCCGCGACGTACCTGGCGAACGATCCGTACGGCGATCCCGCCTACGTGGTGTACTTCGACAGCCGCTCCCCCGACGGCACCATCTACCTCAACCGGGACAGCAAGGACGGCAAGGGCTTCGGCTACGACGAGGTCATGACGCTGGAGCTGGAACGCCTGGCCCCCCGCTACGCGCGCGTGGTGGTCGGTGTGGCCATCCAGCAGCGCCCCGCACATCGGACCTTCGTCAGCGTGGCCAACCCCGGCCTGCGTATCCGTGAGGGCTACACCGACCTGACCGAGGACGACTTCGGCCAGGTCCTCGGGGCGACGGCGGCCACGGTCGCGGAGTTCGTCCGGGAGGGATCCGGCGCGTGGGACTACCGTCCCGGCATCCAGGGCTTCGAGGGCGACCCGGCGGACTTCACGCGGACCATGGGCGCGACACGCCGGTCCTGACGCCGTACGCGAGGACATACGACGACGAGGGGCGCCAGCACATGGTCGGCGCCCCTCGCGCAACTACCCGGGCGGCAGGGTCACCCTGCCCGGTGTCAGCTGCAGCCGCTGGTCGAGCCGCAGCCCTCGCAGATGTAGCAGGAACCGGCGCGCTGCATCTTCGTGCCGCAGGAGAAGCACAGCGGGGCGTCGGCCTGGATGCCCAGCTGCATCTCCACCAGTTCGGCGCTGGTGTGGGCCTGCTGCGGGGCCGGCTTGGCCACCCCGGTGCCGTTCGGAGCGGACACGGCCTTCAGGTCGTGGGCGCGCGGCGCCGACTGGGCCAGGCCCTCGACGTCGACCTCGTCGTCGGTCGGCTCGTACGAACCGGTCTCCAGGTGGCGCTGGCGCTCCTCGGCGGAGTGGATACCGAGCGCGGAGCGCGTCTCGAAGGGCAGAAAGTCCAGCGCAAGGCGGCGGAAGATGTAGTCGACGATCGACTGCGCCATCCGCACGTCCGGGTCGTCCGTCATGCCGGCCGGCTCGAAGCGCATGTTGGTGAACTTCGAGACGTACGTCTCCAGGGGCACGCCGTACTGCAGGCCGACGGAGACCGCGATGGAGAAGGCGTCCATCATGCCCGCGAGGGTCGAGCCCTGCTTGGACATCTTCAGGAAGACCTCGCCGAGACCGTCGTCCGGGTAGGAGTTGGCGGTCATGTAGCCCTCGGCGCCGCCGACCGTGAAGGACGTCGTGATGCCGGGACGGCCCTTGGGAAGGCGCTTGCGGACCGGGCGGTACTCGACGACCTTCTCGACCGGGGGCTCGACGACGGCGGGCTCCTCGGCCTTCTCCTCCTCCCACTTCTTCGTGGAGAGCGGCTGGCCGACCTTGCAGTTGTCGCGGTAGATGGCGAGCGCCTTGACACCCAGCTTCCAGGCCTCGAAGTAGATCTCCTCGACCTCCTCGACGGTCGCCGACTCCGGCATGTTGACCGTCTTGGAGATGGCACCCGAGATCCACGGCTGGATCGCGGCCATCATGCGGACGTGGCCCATCGGGGAGATGGCACGCTCGCCCATGGCGCAGTCGAACACCTCGTAGTGCTCGGGCTTGAGGCCGGGCGCGTCGATCACGTTGCCGTGGTCGGCGATGTGGGCGACGATCGCCTCGATCTGCTCCTCCTGGTAGCCCAGGCGGCGCAGGGCCTGCGGGACGGTGCCGTTGACGATCTGCATCGAACCGCCGCCGACCAGCTTCTTGAACTTGACCAGCGCGAGGTCGGGCTCGACACCGGTGGTGTCACAGGCCATCGCCAGGCCGATGGTGCCGGTCGGGGCGAGCACGGATGCCTGGGAGTTACGGAAACCGTTCTTCTCACCGAGACGCACCACGTCCTGCCAGGACTCGGTGGCAGCGGCCCACACCGGGGTGTCCAGGTCGTCGATACGGACGGCCTTGTCGTTGGCGTCGGCGTGCTGCTTCATGACGCGCTTGTGGGCGGAGGCGTTGCGGGCGTAGCCGTCGTACGGACCGACCACCGCGGCGAGTTCGGCCGAGCGCCGGTACGCCGTACCGGTCATCAGGGAGGTGATGGCTCCGGCGAGGGAGCGGCCGCCGTCGGAGTCGTAGGCGTGGCCGGTCGCCATCAGCAGGGCGCCGAGGTTGGCGTAGCCGATGCCGAGCTGGCGGAACGCGCGCGTGTTCTCGCCGATCTTCTGGGTCGGGAAGTCCGCGAAGCAGATCGAGATGTCCATCGCCGTGATGACCAGCTCGACGACCTTCGAGAAGCGCTCGACCTCGAAGGACTGGTTGCCCAGGCCGTCGTCCTTCAGGAACTTCATGAGGTTCAGCGAGGCCAGGTTGCAGGACGTGTTGTCCAGGTGCATGTACTCGCTGCACGGGTTCGACGCGGTGATCCGGCCGGACTCGGGGCAGGTGTGCCAGTTGTTGATGGTGTCGTCGTACTGGATGCCGGGGTCGGCGCAGGCCCACGCGGCCTCGGCGATCCTGCGGAACAGCGCCTTGGCGTCGACCTCCTCGATGACCTCGCCGGTCATCCGCGCGCGCAGGCCGAACTTGCCGCCCTGGTCGACCGCCTTCATGAACTCGTCGTTCACACGGACCGAGTTGTTGGCGTTCTGGTACTGGACGGAGGCGATGTCGTCGCCGCCCAGGTCCATGTCGAAGCCGGCATCGCGCAGGACGCGGATCTTCTCCTCTTCCTTGACCTTGGTCTCGATGAAGTCCTCGATGTCCGGGTGATCCACGTCGAGGACGACCATTTTGGCGGCGCGGCGGGTCGCGCCACCCGACTTGATCGTTCCAGCGGAGGCGTCGGCGCCGCGCATGAAGGAGACCGGGCCGGAGGCGTTGCCGCCGGAGGACAGCAGCTCCTTGGAGGAGCGGATGCGGGAGAGGTTCAGGCCGGCGCCGGAGCCGCCCTTGAAGATCATGCCCTCTTCCTTGTACCAGTCGAGGATCGACTCCATGGAGTCGTCGACGGACAGGATGAAGCAGGCGGAGACCTGCTGGGGCTGCTTGGTGCCGACGTTGAACCAGACAGGGCTGTTGAAGCTGAAGATCTGGTGCAGGAGGGCGTAAGCCAGCTCGTGCTCGAAAATCTCGGCGTCGGCGGGCGAGGCGAAGTACTTGTGGTCCTCGCCGGCCTTCCGGTACGTCTTCACGATGCGGTCGATCAGCTGCTTGAGGCTGGTCTCGCGCTGCGGAGTGCCGACGGCACCGCGGAAGTACTTGCTGGTGACGATGTTGACCGCGTTCACCGACCAGAAGTCGGGGAACTCGACGCCACGCTGCTCGAAGTTGACCGAGCCGTCGCGCCAGTTGGTCATGACGACGTCACGGCGCTCCCAGGCCACCTCGTCGTACGGGTGCACGCCGGGGGTGGTGTGGATGCGCTCGATACGCAGGCCCTTGTTCGCCTTGGTGCCCTTGGCTCGGGAACTCCGTGCCGGACCGCTCGCCGTCTCTGTCATGCCGCCTCCCTGTACGGGCTAAAACGCCCTGAAGTGCCCCGTTGTTCCCGTGGCACGGTGTTCTGTCTGGTGTTGCTGGCATCCTCGCTGCTGCCCGCAACAGGTCTTTCTCGCCGCCGCCCGGCCGGGCCCGGAGTGTGCATCCGGGTCCGGCCCGCCGGTCAGTCGGCGGCGCCTGCGGGCTCGGGGACCTGTGCAGTCCCCCCGGTCCCGCGGTCGCCTTCCTGGCTCCCCGCGTCAGCTTCGTCCTCGCGGTCCTCGTCGTCAGCGGCGGGGTGTCCCGTCTGCTGCCTTAGCTCCGCGATGGCGGCCTCGAAGTCCTCGAGCGAGTCGAACGCCCGGTAGACGGAGGCGAATCGCAGAAAGGCGACGAGGTCGAGCTCCTGCAACGGGCCGAGTATGGCCAGCCCCACGTCGTGGGCGGCCACCTCGGCGCTTCCAGTGGCCCGCACCGCCTCCTCGACCCGTTGGCCGAGCTGGGCGAGCGCGTCCTCGGTGACTGGCCGTCCCTGGCATGCCTTGCGCACACCGTTGATGACCTTGGTACGGCTGAAGGGTTCGGTGACTCCGGACCGCTTGACCACCATCAGCGAGCACGTCTCCACGGTCGTGAAACGACGGGAGCAGTCGGGGCACTGGCGGCGCCTGCGGATCGACGTGCCGTCGTCGGTCGTCCGGCTGTCGACGACACGGCTGTCGGGGTGCCTGCAGAAGGGGCAGTGCATGAACTCCCAACCCTCCTCACAGCAGACTCAATAGCCTCGCGGACCACTTGGGCCCCACGAAGCAGCCCCAAGCATAGGCGATCGTCTCGGGCCTGAAGACCCGGGGGACCACAACTTCTGGGCTACTCCTGCAATCCAACCACTAGATGTGGGGATTGGCTCATACACACACGCTGTGCGCGCGTGTCGCACCCACAGAGGCAGGCGCCGTACGGCCCGCCGCGCCGCGCCCGATCCGCAGCGCAGGGCCGCATCGCTGCCGCACATGCGGAGATACCGTGGGCGCCAGGAGGAGGGGACGTGGGACTCCCGCGCAGATGGGGCCCTGCCCCCGGGTGACGGGATACCGGGTGGCAGACTGGGGCACCAACCCACGAGGTCGTCACCCGGCGGTGAACAACAACGGGCCCTTTTGTCCGCCAGGCACCACGGTAGCCATACACCCAGACACATGATCGCGACAGACGATTCGCGTTTTTTCACTCGAACGTGTGTTTGGCGCAACCTTTCGAAAGCAACTACCGTTGTCCAGCAGGGAGACCATCGAGAGGGGCCGACGTGACCACCACCGCAGACAGTGCCACCATCACTGCCCAGGACCGCTCCCAGGGCCGACTTGAGCCGGTGCATGCGATGAACCAAGCCACGAATCCCGAGGGGCACAAGCGCTCCCTGCCGGGCCGACCTCCAGGCATCCGGGCGGACAGCTCCGGGCTCACCGACCGCCAGCGCCGGGTGATCGAGGTCATCAGGGACTCCGTGCAGCGACGCGGCTACCCGCCGTCGATGCGCGAGATCGGCCAGGCCGTCGGCCTCTCCAGCACCTCCTCCGTCGCGCACCAGCTGATGGCACTGGAGCGCAAGGGCTTTCTGCGCCGCGACCCGCACCGCCCGCGCGCGTACGAGGTACGCGGCTCCGACCAGGCCGCCTCCGTGCAGCCCACGGACACCGCCGGCAAGCCGGCCGCGTCGTATGTCCCGCTGGTCGGCCGGATCGCCGCCGGTGGCCCGATCCTCGCCGAGGAGTCGGTCGAGGACGTCTTCCCTCTTCCCCGTCAGCTGGTCGGCGACGGTGAGCTGTTTGTCCTCAAGGTCGTCGGCGACTCCATGATCGAGGCCGCGATCTGCGACGGCGACTGGGTCACGGTCCGCCGCCAGCCGGTCGCCGAGAACGGCGACATCGTCGCCGCGATGCTCGACGGTGAGGCCACCGTGAAGCGCTTCAAGCGCGAGGACGGCCACGTCTGGCTGCTCCCGCACAACGCGGCGTACGAGCCGATCCCCGGCGACGACGCGACCATCCTCGGCAAGGTGGTGGCCGTACTGCGCCGCGTCTGACCGGCGCCGGGCGGGCCTCGCCGCCCCGCCCTCTGGCCGGGCCCCGGGACCCCTGCGCCGGTTCCGGGGTCTGTCTTTGCGCCTAAGCCGGCGCCGCTTTCGCGGACCTGGTTGATCGCCGTTGTGGTTGCTCAATTGATGGTTCCGGTGCGTGGCACGAGGGTTTACTGGGCGTCTGCTTTTGCGGCCGCGTCGATCGCGGCCAGTGACTTCCGTACCTGGTTACGGTCCGTGGTGTACCAGAAGTCGGGCAGTGAAGCCTTCAGATAGCTCCCGTACCGCGCTGTCGCCAGCCGCTGATCCAGTACGGCGACCACGCCGCGGTCCCCCGACGCCCGTACGAGGCGGCCGGCGCCCTGGGCCATGAGCAGCGCCGCATGGGTCGCGGCGACCGCCATGAAGCCGTTGCCGCCGGCGTCCTCCACCGCCTTCTGGCGGGCGCTCATCAAGGGGTCGTCGGGCCGCGGGAACGGGATCTTGTCCATGACGACAAGCTGGCAGCTGGGGCCGGGCACGTCGACGCCCTGCCACAGCGAGAGCGTGCCGAACAGGCAGGTCTTCGGGTCGGCGGAGAAATTCTTGATCAGCTCACCGAGGGTCTCCTCGCCCTGGAGGAGGATCGGGAACTCGGGGATGCGGCTGCGCAGTTCCTCGGCCGCGAGCTGGGCGGCCCGCATCGAGGAGAACAGCCCCAGCGTCCGGCCGCCCGCCGCCTGGATCAGCTCCGTCAACTCGTCCAGCATGTCGACGCGGTCGCCGTCACGCGCGGGACGCGACAAGTGCTTGGCGACGTAGAGGATGCCCTGCTTGGGGTAGTCGAAGGGCGAGCCGACGTCGACGCCCTTCCACTGCGGGAGGTCCTCGCCCTCCGTGCCCTCGGGGGCCAGCCCCAGGGAGGCGCCGACGCCGTTGAAGTCGCCGCCCAATTTCAGGGTCGCGGAGGTCAGGACGACGGAGCGGTCCGCGAAAAGCTTCTCCCTGAGCAGGCCCGACACGGACATGGGGGCGACGCGCAGGGAGGCCCCGAAGCGGTCGTGGCGCTCATACCACACGACGTCCCACTCGGAACCGTTCGTGATCCGCTCCGCCACGTCGTGGATGTTCTCCACGGCGGCCAGGGCCTGCTTGCGGACCGCGTCCTCGTCCTGGACGGACTTGTCGCGGGTCGCGCCGATCGCGGAGATCACCGTGCGGCAGGCGTCGCGCAGCGCCATGAGCGCGTAGCCGAGGTCCTCCGGGATCTCCTCCAGGCGGCCCGGCAGGGCCAGCTCCATCAGCCGTTCGAAGCCCTCGGCGGCGGTCTGGAGCTGGTCGGCGGCCTTCTCGTTCACGAGCTTCGCGGCGCGCCGCACCGCGCGGTTGACCTGGCCGGAGGTGAGCTCGCCGGTGGCGACTCCGGTGACCCGCGAGACCAGCTCGTGGGCCTCATCGACGATCAGCACCTCGTGCTGGGGGAGGACCGGTGCGCCCTCGATGGCATCGATGGCGAGCAGCGCGTGGTTCGTGACGACGACCTCGGAGAGCTTGGCGCGCTCACGGGCCATCTCCGCGAAGCACTCGGCGCCGTAGGCGCACTTCGACGCGCCCAGACACTCTCTCGACGACACCGACACCTGGGACCAGGCCCGGTCGGACACGCCGGGCGAGAGGCCGTCGCGGTCGCCGGACTCTGTCTCGTCCGCCCAGTCTCGCAGCCGCAGCAGGTCCTGGCCCAGCTTGCTGGTGGGGGCCGCCGCCTCGAACTGGTCGAAGAGGCCCTCCTCCTCGTCCTGCGGGACACCCTCGTTCAGGCGGTGCAGGCACAGGTAGTTCGACCGGCCCTTGAGCATCGCGAACTCCGGGCGGCGGCGCAGCAGCGGGTGCAACGCGTCGACCGTACGCGGCAGGTCGCGCTCCACGAGCTGGCGCTGCAGGGCCAGGGTGGCGGTCGCCACGACGACACGCTCCCCGTGAGCGAGGGCCGGCACGAGGTAGCCGAGCGACTTGCCGGTGCCGGTGCCGGCCTGGACCAGCAGATGGGAGCCGTCGTCGATCGCCTGGGCGACGGCTTCGGCCATGGCCACCTGGCCGGGGCGCTCCGTACCGCCGACAGCAGTGACGGCAGCATGCAGGAGTTCGGGGAGTGAGGGCTTCGTCATAGCGCGACCACCCTACGGCCCAGCACTGACAAACGGGCGATCAAGGCGGGGACGACGGGCTGGATCAAGACGGGAGGCTCCTCTGCGCGTGACCGGAATGGGGCGGATGGGGATCGAGCCGGCTCGGATGCGGATCGGTCCGGTGTGGACGGGATCGGATCGGTTGGGTGGAATCGGCTGGGATGAGGGGGACTTGGATCGGGCGGATGAGATCGGGGCGGTGCGTGCGGAGTTTTGACTGACGTGAGGGGGCAGCGGGGCTCTGGTTGTGGTGCGCAGCGGAGCGGGCTGTGCGGGCGGATCCGTGTGCTGGAGTCCGGGCGGAAATCATCGCGGCAGTGCACACCAGGGGGAGTCAAGATCATGCGATCCACACGCTGGCTGGCCGGGCCGCGGCTGGGCGAGGAGGCCAGGGGCGTGTACGACAAGGTCAGCGAGAAGTCCGCCGGTCAGTGACGGCGTCGTAGACGCGCGGGTTCACCGCACACCCACGGTTCATCGCATGCAGTCCGCGAAGGAGGCCGACAAGACGGTCACGACGAAGGACGCGCCGGCCGGCCAGGGCGTCAGCGACCGGCAGCCGGCGCCCGTCCGGGCAACGGCCCAGAAGACGCCGTACCACGAGAACGCGGCCCCGGTCGGCAAGGTCTTCTTCGACTCCCCCGACGGCCCGGCCGTCTGCTCCGGCACGGTCATCAAGGACGTCAACCATCCGGGCAGGTCCAACCTGGTGTGGTTGGCCGGCCACTGCGTGCACGCCGGTGGCAGCGGCGGCTGGTACCGCAACATCGTCTTCGTCCCGGCCTGCAACGACCTCGGCAAGTCCGAGGCGGAGCTGAGCAACACCGGCGCCTCGGAGGTCGCCCCGTACGGCAACTGGTGGGCCGACTGGGCCTCGACCTCGAACGAGTGGATCCGGGACGGCTCGGACACCGGCGGTGACGGGGCGGCGTACGACTACGCCGTGCTGCAGGTGAAGCCGGAGCAGGGCGCAAGTCCCTGGAGGAGACCGTCGGCGCGGCGCTGGACGTGGACTTCTCCGGCCCGTCCGCGACCGAGGCCGGGAAGATGGGCGCGTGGGGGCTACCCGGCCGCGCCGCCCTACAACGGCCTGAAGATGTTCAGGCCCGCCCCCTGCGACAACAGAGGGCGGGCCTTTCCGCTGTGGGTCGTCAGGCGACCGGTGTGCGGGCCGTCAGGCGACCGGTGCCGGCACGTACGGCGCGAGCTCGGCCGCCAGTTCCTCGTGCACCCGCACCTTGAGCAGGGTGCCCTCCGCGGTGTGCTCCTCGGAGATCACCTCGCCATGGTCGTGTGCACGGGCGACCAGCTTGCCGTGCGTGTACGGCACGAGCGCCTCGATCTCGACCGATGGGTGCGGCAGTTCGTTGTCGATCAGCGCGAGCAGTTCGTCGATACCCCGACCGGTGCGGGCCGAGACCGCGATGGAGCGCTTCTCGATCCGCAGCAGTCGCTGAAGTGTCAGCGGGTCGGTCGCGTCGGCCTTGTTGATCACGACGATCTCGGGTACGTCGGTGGCGCCGACGTCCCTGATCACCTCGCGCACGGCGGCAAGCTGCTCCTCCGGGTTCGGGTGCGAACCGTCCACCACGTGAAGGATCATGTCGGAGTCGCCGACCTCCTCCATCGTGGAGCGGAACGCCTCGACCAGGTGGTGGGGCAGGTGGCGGACAAAGCCGACCGTGTCGGCCAGCGTGTACAGCCGTCCGCTCGGGGTCTCGGCCCGGCGCACGGTCGGGTCGAGGGTCGCGAACAGGGCGTTCTCCACCAGGACGCCCGCTCCGGTGAGGCGGTTGAGCAGCGAGGACTTGCCGGCGTTGGTGTAGCCTGCGATGGCGACCGAGGGCACCTTGTGGCGACGGCGCTCCTGACGCTGGATGTCGCGGCCGGCCTTCATATCCGCGATCTGCCGGCGCATCTTCGCCATCTTCTCGCGGATCCGGCGCCGGTCCGTCTCGATCTTGGTCTCACCGGGACCACGCGTGGCGAGGCCGCCGCTGCCGCCGCCCATCTGCCGGGACAGCGACTGACCCCAGCCTCGCAGCCTCGGCAGCATGTACTGCATCTGCGCGAGCGCGACCTGCGCCTTGCCCTCCCGGGACTTGGCGTGCTGGGCGAAGATGTCCAGGATCAGGGCCGTACGGTCGATGACCTTGACCTTGACGACGTCCTCGAGGTGGATCAGCTGGCCCGGGCTGAGCTCACCGTCGCAGATGACGGTGTCCGCGCCCGTTTCGCGCACGACGTCCCGCAGCTCCTCGGCCTTGCCGGAACCGATGTACGTCGCCGCGTCGGGCTTGTCGCGGCGCTGGATCACGCCGTCGAGAACGAGCGCGCCGGCCGTCTCCGCGAGGGCGGCGAGCTCGGCGAGGGAGTTCTCCGCGTCCTGCACGGTTCCCGAGGTCCACACCCCGACGAGCACGACCCGCTCCAGGCGGAGCTGGCGGTACTCGACCTCGGTGATGTCCTCGAGCTCGGTGGAGAGGCCCGCCACGCGGCGCAGAGCCGCGCGCTCGGAGCGGTCGAGCTGGTCGCCGTCCCACTCTCCGTCGATCTCGTGGCTCCAGGCGACGTCCTCTTCCATCAGGGCATCGGCCCGAAGACCTTCGGGATCGGCGTGCGCGAAGCGCTTGGTGTCCTGGGAAGGGGAAGAAGAGGAGGTCATTGGATCCTTACGTTGTTGGGAAACCGTTGTGCGGCGACGGAGTGGAGCTGAGCCGGGCGGCGAGGCCTGTCCGTCATTGCTCTCAACGCACGAACACCCCGGGAGATTCCCGTGTCCCGTGCTGCGCCGACCCGAAGATGGTCGCACGGCACGGCCCGTCTCGTCACCGTTTTATTGCCGGGCACCGGTCACAGTCCGGGCGCCGGTCACCGCGCGCGGCCCGGCACCGTACAGCCTGACCCGCTACCGCGCGGGCGCCTTCTTGGGCGCTACGGACTTCCACTCCGGGTGGCCGGGCATCGGCGGGGTCTTCGAGCCGTACAGCCATGCCTGGAAGAACCCCGTCAGGTCGCGACCGGAGATGTCGGAGGCGAGCCGGACGAAGTCCTCCGTGGTCGCGGTGCCGTCCCGGTGCCGGGCCACCCAGGCCCGCTCCAGGCGTTCGAAGGCGGGGCGGCCGATCTCCTCGCGCAGGGCGTACAGCACGAGCGCGGCGCCGTCGTAGACGTTCGGCCGGAAGATGCCGGTTTTCCGGCCGGGCTCGGGTGCCTTGGGCGCCGCGGGCGGTCCGCCGGCCGCGCGCCAGCGGTCGGAAGCGCCGTACGCGGCCTTCATGCGCTTCGCCATCGGCTTGTCCTCCTTCTCCTCCGCGTACAGGGCCTCGTACCAGGTGGCGTGGCCTTCGCTGAGCCACAGGTCGGACCAGGTGCGCGGGCTGACGCTGTTGCCGAACCACTGGTGGGCCAGCTCGTGGATCATGATCGACTCGACGTACCATCGGGGGTACGCGGGCTCGGTGAAGAACTCTCTCTCGAAGAGAGAGAGCGTCTGTGTCTCCAGTTCGAAGCCGGTGGAGGCGTCGGCCATGAGCAGGCCGTACGTCTCGAAGGGGTAGCGCCCGACCTTGCTCTCCATCCAGGCGATCTGGTCGGGGGTCTTCCTCAGCCAGGGTTCGAGCGCAGCGCGGTGCTTGGTGGGGACGACGTCACGCACGGGGAGTCCGTGCGGGCCGGTGCGGCGCAGGACCGTGGAGCGGCCGATGGACACCTGGGCGAGTTCGGTGGCCATGGGGTGCTGGGTGCGGTACGTCCAGGTGGTCGCCGCGCCGGTCTTTTCCATGCCGGCCGGCAGACCGTTGGCGACGGCCGTGTAGCCGTCCGGCGCGGTGACGCTGATGGTGAACATCGCCTTGTCTGAGGGGTGGTCGTTGCACGGGAACACCAGATGGGCGGCGTCGGCCTGGTTGGCCATGGCCAGGCCGTCCGCCGTGCGCACCCACCCGCCCTCCCGGCCTTTCGCGGACACGGGGTCACTGGTGTGCCGCACCGTGATCCGTGTCCAGCTGCCCTCCGGCAGCGGCACCTCCGGCGTGACCACCAGGTCCTCGCCGGCGCTGCTGAACGCGGCGCGCTCGCCGTCGACCTCGACTGAGTCGACGGCGCCATGGGCGAAGTCCAGGTTGACGCGATCCAGCGGGGTCGTCGTCCAGGCGTCGATCGTGGTGACGGCCTGGAGGGGCTTGCGGTTGCTGCCGGGATAGGTGAAGGAGATGTCGTACGACGCCACGTCGTATCCCGGATTGCCCAGGTGCGGGAAGAGGCGGTCACCGACGCCCAGCGGGACCGCGGGCCCACCGGCGGCGACGAGGCAGAGGGTGACCGCCGAGGAGAGCAGCGCCGTCGCCTTCAGCCGGCGGGGGGTTCTGGGGCGGGGGGTGAGCAGCATGCCCCACGGCTATCAGCGCGCTCGTTCGGGACGGCGACGACGCGCGATCGGCCCACCCGAACGGGTACGGCGGGCGGGCGAGACGGAGGGATGCCCGGCCGGTGACGAGCGCGGCCGGCGCACAAGGCTCTTCCCCACGCCCAGCGCACGAGGCTCGATCCACGCGCTCGGCACACAGGGCTCACCTCACCACCCCGCGCACACCGTGACGCCCGAGGCCCCACCCCCATGCGCCCGGCGGGCGCCATGCCCGAGGCCGCTCAGGCTTCCGGCAGCGCTGTCTGGGTCTGCGGCTGCGCCCGAGTCACGTCGTACACGCCCGGCACATTGCGCATGGCGCGCATCAGATTGGGGAGGTGCGCCGCGTCGGGGAGCTCGACGGTGTAGGTGTGGCGTACCTGCTGCTGGGTCGGGGGTTCGACCGTCGCGGAGACGATCTCGGCGCCCTCCAGGGCCATGGCTTCCGTGAGGTCGGCCAGCAGATGAGGGCGGACGAACGATTCGGCGACCAGCGTGACCCGGCACTCGGCGGTGTCGCCCCAGCGCACGCCGACCTCCGCGCGCCCCGTGCTCGTCATGCGCGCCACAGCGGCGCACTCGACGCGGTGGACGGTGACCACTCCCCCGCGCACCGCGAAGCCGGTGACGTCGTCGGGCGGCACGGGCGTGCAGCAGCCGGCGAGCCGTACGGTCGCGCCGGGCCGGTCGACGACCACGGCGTCCGCCCCGGCAGGACGTGCGCCCGGGCCGTCCACGGCGGGCCGGGCGGACGCGGGCGACGCCTCGGCACCGCGTGCGGCGGCGGCCACGGCCTCGTCCTGGACGTCGGCCGGGGACTGCGCGGCGTCCTGCGAGGGGTGCGTGGCCAGCCAGCGCTGGATGGCGATCCGGGCGGCCGGCGTGTGCGCGTGCTCCAGCCACTCCCTGGAGGGCTCGGACGCCGGGTCCTGCCCCATCAGGAGCTGGACGGTGTCGCCGTCATTCAGGACTGTGCTCAGCGTCGCGAGGCGGCCGTTGACGCGGGCGCCGATGCACGCGTGCGCGTCCTCGCCGTACTGGGCGTAGGCGGCGTCCACGCAGGTGGCGCCCTCGGGCAGGCCGAGCGTGCCGCCGTGGGGCCGGAAGACGGTGATCTCGCGGTCCTGGGCGAGGTCCTCGCGCAGGGTGGACCAGAACGTGTCGGGGTCGGGTGCGGCCCGCTGCCAGTCGAGGAGGCGGGAGAGCCAGCCGGGGCGGGTGGGGTCGGCGCGTTCGCCGTCGGCCGGGTCGTCGGGCGCGGGCGCGTACGGGTTGCCGAGGGCGACGACGCCGGCCTCGGCGACCTTGTGCATCTGGTGGGTGCGGATGAGGACTTCGACGACCTGGCCGTCCATGGGGGTACCCCCGGGCGAGTCGGTTCGAGCCTGGGGGAGGGCGACGGCGGTGTGCAGCGACTGGTACAGGTTGAACTTGGGTACGGCGATGAAGTCCTTGAACTCCGAGACGACGGGCGTCATACAAGTGTGCAGCTCACCCAGTACGGCGTAACAGTCGGCGTCCTCGTTGACCAGCACCAGCAGCCGGCCGAAGTCGGCGCCACGCAGCCGGCCACGCTTGCGGGAGACGCGGTGCACGGAGACGAAGTGGCGGGGCCGGATGAGGACTTCGGCCGGGATGCCGGCGTCGCGCAGGACGGTGCGCATCTCGTCGGCGAGCTCGGCGAGCGGGTCGTCCGCGCGGCCGGCGTTCCGGACGATCAACTCCCGTGTGTGCGCGTACTCCTCGGGGTGCGTGATCGCGAAGACGAGGTCTTCCAGCTCGGTCTTGAGCGCCTGGACGCCGAGCCGTTCGGCGAGCGGGATGAGGACGTCCCGGGTCACTCTGGCGATGCGCTGCTGTTTCTCGGGGCGCATGACGCCGAGGGTGCGCATGTTGTGCAGCCGGTCGGCGAGTTTGATCGACATCACGCGGACGTCGTTGCCGGTGGCGACGAGCATCTTGCGGAAGGTCTCGGGCTCGGCGGCGGCTCCGTAGTCGACCTTTTCCAGCTTGGTCACGCCGTCGACGAGGTAGCGCACCTCCTCGCCGAACTGCTCGCCGACCTGGTCCAGCGTAACGTCGGTGTCCTCGACGGTGTCGTGGAGCAGGGAGGCCGTCAAGGTGGTGGTCTCCGCGCCGAGTTCGGCGAGGATCAGAGTCACGGCGAGGGGGTGCGTGATGTACGGCTCGCCGCTCTTGCGCGTCTGGCCGCGGTGCGAGGACTCGGCCAGGACGTAGGCGCGGCGCAGCGGTTCGAGGTCGGCGTCGGGGTGGTGGGCGCGGTGGGCCTCGACGACGTGGCTGATGGCGTCGGGCAGCCGGTGGCGGGCGGCGGGGCCGAGCAGCGCGGCGCGGCCCAGGCGGCGCAGGTCGATGCGGGGGCGGGACTTTCTGCGGGGCGCCGTCGGCGTCACAGGCGCTGAGCCTGTCACCGGGCCTGGGGTCGCAGGGTTCGTGGCCTCCGCATTCATGGGCACCTCCGGCTGCGTGGACCGGCGGACGGGGTGCCCCAGGGCGGACACGGCTCAGGGGATGGCATCGGTCCCCCGCCCGGGCCGGTGCTTGATGCTATCGAGCCCACCACGCCCAGCTGACCGCCTCTCAGCGAGCGTGAAACGGATCACCCATTCGAGCGACGGTCCGGCGGTTTACGGTTTCGGATCCGCTGACGTGCGACGGACCGCGCACGGGGACGCCGCGCATGGGGTGCGGAGGAACGCCGGGTGACCTGAGAGACGGGTGCGAAGGTGGGCAAGATCACGCCCGGTCTCCCGTCGACAGATGGTGACTGCCCGCCAAGTAGCCGGCCTCGGCCGCAGTCGCGTGCCACGGCTCACACACCGTCAGCCCAGCTGCTGCGCGGTCACGCTCTCCGGGCCGCCGCCTCCTTCAGCCACTCCCCGTCGATCTCGCCCTCGGCGACGATCACCGCGGGGCCGGTCATCTCGATCTCGCCGTCGGGGTGTTCGGTGATCACCAGCGTGCCGCCCGGTACGTCCACGGTGTACGTCGCCGGGGTGCCGGTGGCCGCCGGGTCGAAGCCGTCGCGGCGGGCCGTGGCCACGGCGACCGCGCACGCGCCCGTGCCGCACGACCGCGTCTCGCCGGCGCCGCGCTCGTGCACGCGCAGGGCGACGTGCCGGGGGCCGCGGTCGACGACGAACTCCACGTTCACGCCGTCCGGGTAGGCGGAGGCCGGGCTGAACGGCGGCGGGGAGAACAGGTCGCCGGCGTGTGCGAGGTCGGACACGAAGGCCACGGCGTGCGGGTTGCCCATGTTCACGTTCCGCGCGGGCCAGCTGCGCTCGCCGACGCCGACCGTGACGTCCCCTTCGGGGAGCCGGGCCCTGCCCATGCCGACGGTGACATCACCCGCGGCGGAGCCGCTGTCCGACACGGTCTTGGCGATGTGCACGGTCTTCACACCCCCGCGCGTGGCGACCGCGAGGTCACCCTCGCCGACGTACCCGGCGCGCTGGAGGTAGCGCGCGAACACGCGCACGCCGTTGCCGCACATCTCCGCGACCGAGCCGTCGCCGTTGCGGTAGTCCATGAACCACTCCGCCTCGGCCGCCATGTGCCGGGCCTCGGGGTGCGCGGCGGACCGCACGACGTGCAGCAGGCCGTCACCGCCGATGCCCGCGCGGCGGTCGCACAGGGCGGCGACGGCGGCCGGGGGCAGGTCGATGGCGTTCTCGGGGTCCGGGACGATCACGAAGTCGTTCTCGGTGCCGTGTCCCTTGAGGAAGGCGATCCGCGTGCTCATTCCTCGATCGTACGGGGTGGGTACGACATCCCGACGTGTGTGTGGAGGCCGGCGTCCCCACGCGCGCGTGGGGATCAGCGCAGCCGGGCCACGCGCCAGACGGCCAGGAAGACCACCGCGGCGACCACCACGACGTACGCCAGCACCACCCGCCAGTCCGGGCGGCGCCCGGAGCCCCGCTGCGGCAGTCCGGGCCAGGTGTAGCCGACCCGGCGGGCGGCCATCATGCCCCAGCCGGCCGCGCACGAGCTGATCAGCAGCCCCAGCATGGCGATCACGGCTCCGCTGTCGCCGAAGTCGAAGGCCAGCGGGAAGGCGAACATCAGGGAGCCGATCGCGGCCAGGCTCACGATGGGCGCGAGCTGCCAGATCCGGAGCCGGCGCTGCGGCCGCAGCTCGACCTCGACCTCGTCGCCGCCCGTGTACATCTCGTCCGGCTCAGGGCCGTCGCCTGTGACACCGTCCGGCGTCTCGTCGGGCCCGTCGGGGCTCAGACGGGCGCCGTCCTGTTCGCGTTCACCCTGGTCAGTGGTGACGTGCTCGGTGCCTTGTGCGGTGTCGCGAGGGCCGGCCTCCATCGCCACGCGCCCTCCCAACTAGGACTCCACTTGGTCGATCGAAGCTCGATGATGGCACGGCCCCGGAGGCCCGGATGACGGCCGGGGCGTCCCGATGCCATGACGTGATCAGGCTGTAACCGGTCGTTCGACCAACGACAGCGCGACCTGCGGAAGCTCTGTGACATCCGCCGCAGCCCCACTCAGCCAGTGCACCCGCGGATCGCGTCTGAACCACGAATCCTGACGGCGCGCGAAGCGCTTGGTGGCGCGTACGGTTTCGGCCCGCGCCTCCTGCAGCGTGCTCTCCCCGGCGAGCGCCGCGAGCACCTGCTGATAGCCGAGCGCACGCGAGGCCGTACGTCCCTCGCGCAACCCCTGCGCCTCCAGTGCGCGCACCTCGTCCACCAGGCCCGCCTCCCACATCCGGTCGACCCGGCGCGCGATCCGCTCGTCGAGTTCGGGACGGGACACGTCGACACCGATCTGGAGGGTGTCGTAGACGGAGTCGTGACCGGGCAGGTTGGCCGTGAACGGCCTGCCGGTGATCTCGATGACTTCCAGGGCCCGGACGATACGGCGGCCGTTGCTGGGCAGGATGGCCCGCGCGGCCCCCGGATCGGCGGCGGCCAGGCGTGCGTGCAGCGCCCCGGAGCCGCGCAGCGTGAGCTCCGCCTCCAGCCGGGCCCGGACCTCGGGGTCGGTGCCGGGGAACTCCAGGTTGTCGACGGCGCCGCGGACGTACAGTCCGGAGCCACCGACCAGGATCGGCCAGCGCCCGTCGGCAAGCAGTGCGTCGATCCGGTCCCGGGCGAGCCGTTGGTACTCGGCGACGGACGCGGTGACGGTCACGTCCCAGATGTCCAGCAGGTGGTGCGGGATGCCGCCGCGCTCCTCGGGCGTCAGCTTGGCGGTGCCGATGTCCATCCCTCGGTAGAGCTGCATGGAGTCGGCGTTGACGACCTCGCCTCCGAGTTGCTGGGCCAGGAAGACGCCCAGATCGGACTTTCCGGCCGCGGTCGGTCCGACGACGGCGATGACGAGGGGGGCGGGGGGTGCACTGCTCACCGACCCAGTCTCGCAAACCTCGCACCCCGCTCTCGAACGAGTTACGTGACACCCCGCACCCGGCGTCGTTGCCCGTTGCGAGATTCCCGCTGCCGGATCACTGGAGGCGGCGCCCCGGCCTGCGCAAACGGACGCACCGGGCAAGGCGGGAATTCGTCCGCACGAGTAACATATGGAGCCGATATGGGCGTTATTGCACGACTTCTCGGGAGGTCGAAGGCCACGGAGGAGGCGCGCGCCGCCGAGAACCGGAGGGACGCGGAGTCAGCCGGGCCGGAGGCGGATGAGACGGCGGAGGCGAAGGGAACGGCCCAAAGCTCGGAGGCGGCGGAGCCCGCGGCCGAGGAAGCCGGTGAGGACGCCACGGCTGCCAAGGACGCCAAGGACGGTTCCAAGAGCACCGACGGCGCCGACGGCAACGGCGTCGAGATCCCCAAGCAGCAGTCCGCCGGGGAGGCGGCCGACAGCGAGGCCGGCGAGGGCGCCCGCACGTAAACTGCCCGCGAGGGAAGGTGAACCATGGGTTTCCTGGACAATTTGAAGGCCAAGCTGGCCCCGGCCAAGGGCAAGGTCTCGGACCTCGCGCAGCAGCACGGTGGCAAGGTCCAGCACGGTCTCGACCGGGCCGCGAAGACGGTCGACGAGAAGACCAAGGGCAAGTACAGCGACAGGATCCAGACGGGCACGGGCAAGGCCAAGGAGGCCATGGACCGACTCGCGCACAAGGGCGACTCCGGAACGGACACGGGCGGCGGCACCCCGCCGACCCCACCACCGCCGGCTTCCTGACCGGCACGACGGCGGACGGCCGCGGGACACGACAGCTCCCGGCCGTCCGCCGTTTCCATGCCCGTACGGCCTCTGCAACCGGCGCCCGTACGACGTCTGCGACCGACCGGGCCCCGTGGCCGCTACGACCAGGTCGCGACGATGTACCCCACGCCGTACGGCGCGTCCTCGTACAGCAGCGCGCCGGTGAGGTGCGTGCCCTCGGACGCGCCCGCCAGGATCTGCCAGGGAACCCGGCCCGACACCTTGAGTTCGCGTGCCAGGTCGGCGTCGATCGCCCTGAGCGCGGCCGTGTCCGCCTCGCCCAGCGCACGCGCAACCTGCTCGTCGAAGGGTGCCGCCCGCTCGTCGAGGTAGCCCGGGGCCTTGAGCGTGCGGCACGCGCTGGCGTCGCCCATCACCAGCAACGCGACCCGCTCGACCCGTCCGGCGAGTTCCCTTCCTATATCGATACACCGCTCGACGGCGATCGGTTCCCCCACGGCGAGTCCCTCGATCGGGGCATCGGACCATCCGGCCCGCTCCAGCAGCCAGGCGGCCACGGCGAGCGCGTACGGCAGCTCGCGCCCGGTCTCCGCGCCGCCCTGGTCCGGACCCAGCCGTACGTCGGCATCGACGCCGAACCCGCGGAACGTCCCCGGCGTGCCCTCCGGGTACGCCTCGGGCTCCGCCCGCTCGCCCGGTCCGACCACCACGAGCCGGCCCGGACGGGCGGCGGTGAGCACGCGCAGTGCGTCCGTGCACGCGGCGCGCGCGGTGTCCAGCTCGGGCGCGGCGCCCGCGGCGACCGCGGGCACGAGCAACGGCGGACAGGGGCAGACGGCGGCGGCGACAAGCATGATCGGCAGGGTAACCCGCCGCCGAGCAGCGGCGGGGCACCGTACGGGCCTCGGCCCTCGATCAGCACGTCACGCCGGATGGCGGGCAGGCTGTGGCGCACTTGGGCGGCTTCTTCGGTATGGCAGACCCTCAGTCGCAGCCGCAGCCGCTGCCCGTGGCGACCGGCAGCGGCTCCGGCGCGCCGATCTTCGGCAGGCCCAGCATCACACCCGTCGGCTTGGCCGCCCTCTCCGCATTGCGCTTCTCCCAGGCGTCACCCGCGCGCGTGCGGCGGACGTCCAGGACGGAGCCTTCGGCGAGGAGGTGGTGCGGGGCGGCGTACGTGACCTCGACCGTCACCACGTCGCCGGGGCGGACCTCCTGCTGCGGCTTGGTGAAGTGCACCAGGCGGTTGTCGGGGGCGCGGCCGGAGAGGCGGTGGGTGGTGTCGTCCTTGCGGCCCTCGCCCTCGGCGGCCATCAGCTCCAGGGTGCGGCCGACCTGCCTCTTGTTCTCTTCCCAGGAGATCTCCTCCTGGAGCGCGACGAGACGCTCGTAGCGCTCCTGAACGACCCTCTTGGGGATCTGGTCGTCCATCTCGGCGGCCGGGGTCCCCGGGCGCTTGGAGTACTGGAAGGTGAACGCCTGCGCGAAGCGGGCCTCGCGCACGACGTGCAGGGTCTGCTCGAAGTCCGCCTCGGTCTCGCCGGGGAAGCCCACGATGATGTCGGTGGTGATCGCCGCGTGCGGAATGGCGGCCCGGACCTTCTCGATGATCCCGAGGTAGCGCTCCTGGCGGTAGGAGCGGCGCATCGCCTTCAGGACCGTGTCCGAGCCGGACTGCAGCGGCATGTGCAGCTGCGGCATCACGTTCGGCGTCTCGGCCATCGCCGCGATGACGTCGTCGGTGAAGTCGCGCGGGTGCGGGGAGGTGAAGCGGACCCGCTCCAGGCCCTCGATCTTCCCGCAGGCCCGCAGCAGCTTGCTGAAGGCCTCGCGGTCGCCGATGTCGGAGCCGTACGCGTTGACGTTCTGCCCGAGCAGCGTGATCTCGCTGACGCCCTCGGCGACCAGGGCCTCGACCTCGGCCAGGATGTCGCCGGGGCGGCGGTCCTTCTCCTTGCCACGCAGCGCCGGGACGATGCAGAAGGTGCAGGTGTTGTTGCAGCCGACGGAGATGGAGACCCAGGCCGCGTACGCGCTCTCGCGGCGGGTCGGCAGCGTCGACGGGAACGCCTCAAGTGACTCGGCGATCTCGACCTGCGCCTCCTCCTGCACGCGCGCGCGTTCCAGCAGGACCGGCAGCTTGCCGATGTTGTGCGTACCGAAGACGACGTCCACCCAGGGCGCCTTCTTCACGATCGTGTCGCGGTCCTTCTGCGCCAGGCAGCCGCCGACCGCGATCTGCATGCCGGGGCGCTTCGCCTTCTTCGGGGCGAGGTGACCGAGGTTGCCGTACAGCTTGTTGTCGGCGTTCTCGCGGACCGCGCAGGTGTTGAAGACGACGACGTCCGCGTCGCCGTCCGAACCCTCGGGGGCGCGCACATAGCCCGCGCCCTCCAGCAGCCCGGCCAATCGCTCGGAGTCGTGGACGTTCATCTGGCACCCGTAGGTGCGTACCTCATACGTGCGCGTGCCGCCCACTGCTTGGCTCCGGTCGATGGTGGTCATGCCCCAAGGGTAGGCGGTGCGTCGGACACTCCGGTCCGCGCAGCCGTAGCCGCGCGGGTGCGCGCGAGCGGGTCGTCGCTCACGTGCACACGCGCGCGTGCACCACGTCCGGGCCGCCGGTGCCACTCAAGGGGTGGCCCCTGTCAGGCGGACGGCGCGCCCGAGAGGACGTCCACCCGGCCGGTGTCGAGCGAGTAGTAGGCGCTGATCACGCCCAGGTCGCCCTTCCGCACCAGCGGGGAGAGGTCCGCGTTGGACCGCAGGTCGGCGGCGGTCTGCTTGACGTGGACGCGGGTCATGGCGTCGACCGGGTCGGCGTGCTTCTGATTGGCGATCTCCCGGTAGGCGGGGCGCAGGGCCTCGGCAATGGACTGGAGGTTGCCGGGCAGTGGCTTGTTGTCCTTCAGCGCCTTGTGCGCGGCCTTGACCGCGCCGCAGCGCTGGTGCCCGAGCACGACGATCAGCGGGGTGCCCGCCGTCAGGGGCCCGTATTCCGCGGAACCGACGACCACCGGTGACACCACCTGACCGCCGGTGCGCATCACGAACAGGTCGCCGAGTCCGGTGTCGAACAACAGCTCCGGCGGCACCCGGGAGTCGATGCAGGAGAGGATCACGCCGTAGGGCTTCTGCTCCTGGGAGACGAACTGACGCCGGACCGGGTCCCGGTCAGGGTGCTGGAGCTTCCCGGCGACCCAGCGCTTGTTGCCGTCCATCAGCCGGGCGAACGCCTCCCAGGGCGAGTCCGGCCGCAGGCCGGCCGAGGGTGCGGGCGTCGTCGCCGCCGCGGCGGGCTGCGCATTACCGGTGGCCGTGCCGCCCTTGCTGTCCGACTTCGTCGAGCAGGCGGTGAGCATGGCCGCGGTGGCCGCCAGCCCTCCTGTGAGGAGAGCCCTGCGCTGTGGTCGTCCGGCACTACCCATGATGATGTGCCCCTTCCGGTGTTGTGCGCCGATTTGCCCCCTGCGTTCGAGGGCGTCCGTTGTCCCAGGTGGGAACCGGTGATGCCACTGTTGCGAGAGGCCGGTTAGCGCCCGTACAAGGCTGAGGAAGCGCAGGAGAAGCGCTCACCCAATTCACATGACGTCACGGACAGTTGCAGTGGGTGACGACCGTTCGGGAAGGCGGACTGGGCGGACTGGGAGGGCGGGGCTGCTGCCGCTCGGTGCGAGTGAGGAGTTCGTCGCGACCGGCGCCGAGAGCCGCAAACCGCCGTCCCGCGCACCCCGACTCCCGGTCCAAGCCCCCGCAGCCAACGGCTCGCCCTGTGAAGACACCATGCCCCACAGCTCGCCCCGTGAAGGCACCCGACATCCGGACCCGCGCAGGCCGCCGTACGGCCGACATCCCGCCCCCGGCCTCCCTCACGCTCCCTCACCGCCCCTGGTCAGCCGGCATGCCGGCTGGCAGGATCGCGCGCATGTTCAACGTCGTGTCCCGTATCGGCAGGCGCCGTGCACTGGAGTGCTCGGCCGCCGGTGTCGTCGTGCTCGGGTTGCTGCTGTGGTGGCTGCTGCCCCTGGGGGAGGATCCGCCGGGCGGGACGATCACGTTGAGCACGGGGACGCGTGCCGGGGTCTACCAGGAGTACGGCGTACTGCTGCGCGACGCGCTCGACAAGGACATGCCCGACCTGAAGGTGACGCTGCTCTCCAGCGACGGGTCCCAGGAGAACGTGCGGCGCGTGGCGACCGGGCAGGCCGACTTCGCGATCGCCGCGGCCGACGCCGTGGAGACGTACAAGCTGCTCGGCAGCCCGGGCGCCGAGCAGCTGCGCGGTGTCGCCCGCCTCTACGACGACTATGTGCAGCTTGTCGTCCCGACCGACTCGGACATCCGCTCCGTCGCGGACCTGAAGGGCAAGCGCGTGGCCATAGGGTCCCCCAAGTCGGGCGTACGGCTGATCGCCAACCGGCTGCTCAAGGTGGCCGGCATCGACCCGGAGAAGGACATCAAGCCCTCCTCGGCCGGCATCGACGTCGGTCCCGAGCAGCTGGGGCACGGTCTGGACGCGTTCTTCTGGTCGGGCGGGCTGCCGACGGACGGGCTGAAGACATTCACCGAGCAGGCCAAGCTGAGGTTCGTGCCGATCGGCACGGACCTCGTCGCCAAGCTGCACGCCCAGGGCGGCGCCACCCGCTACTACCGCGCCACCAAGATGCCCGAGTCGGCCTACCCCACCATCCAGGACGCGCCCGTCCCGACGATGGCGGTGTCCAACCTGCTGATCACACGGGCGGACATGGAGCCCCGGCTCACCGAGTGGCTGACCCGGACCGTGATAAGGAGCCGCGACGGCATCGGCGCCCACGTCCACTCCGCCCAGCTCGTCGACGTACGCACCGCGATCTACACGGATCCGCTGACCCTGCACGACGGCGCACGACGCTACTACCGGTCCGTCAAGCCATAGGACCTCACGGGCGGCGCCGAGGGCAGTGTCACGCCCCCGACCTGGGCACCGACACCGTCACCTTCAGCCCGTGCGGCTCGTGGCGACCGTACGCGATGGAGCCGCCGCCCGCGGCGAGCAGGGCGCGGGTGATGGACAGGCCGAGGCCGGAGCCCTTGATGTTCTGGTGCCGGCCGCTGCGCCAGAAGCGGTCGCCGATGCGGGCGAGTTCCTCGTCGGTGAGGCCGGGACCGCGGTCGGCGACGACGACGGTGGAGGTGTCGCCGTCGGCGGCGACGGTCACCGTCACGGTCTCGTCCTTCGGCGTGAACTTGACCGCGTTGTCGATGACCGCGTCCAGGGCGCTGGACAGCGCGACCGGGTCGGCCCAGGCGGTGGTGGGCGGGCAGTCCCCCTTCAGTCGTACGCCCTTGGCCTCGGCCGTGGGCGACCATGCGGCGACGCGCTCGGCGGTCAGCGCGCCGATGTCGGTGAGCCGGAGGTCGGCCTCGGTGTGCTCGGCCAGGGCCAGGTCGAGCAGGTCGTCCAGGACCTGGGCCAGGCGCTTGCCCTCGGCCTGGACGGAGGCAATCTCCTCGTTGCCCTCGGACAGTTCGAGGGCGAGCAGCTCGATGCGCAGCAGCAGCGCCGAGAGCGGGTTGCGCAGCTGGTGCGAGGCGTCGGCGACGAAGGCGCGCTGCTGCTCCAGCACGTCCTCGACGTTGTCCGCCATCTCGTTGAACGACCGGGACAGGCGCCTGAGTTCCGGTGGTCCGCTCGCAACGGCGACCCGGGACTTCAGGCGGCCGCTCGCGATCTCGTGCGTGGTGGTGTCCAGGACGCGTACGGGCCTGAGGACCCAGCCGGTCAGCCGCAGCGCGGCGCCGACGGCGAGCAGCATCGCGGCGATCTCGCCCGCGCCGATGACCAGCCAGCCGTGCAGGGTGCGCGAGCGCATCTGCCCGGTGGGCGAGTCGGTGACGACGACCGCGACGACGTCGCCGTCCCGGATCACCGGCGAGGCGACGACGAGGCGGCTGCGCTGCCAGGGCCACACCTGCTTCGGGTCGTGGCTGCGGCGGCTGAGCAGGGCCTCGTCGAAGGCCTCGCGGACTTCGCCCGTCTGCTGGAGGAAGAAGGTCGTCGGCGCATGGGCCATGACCGTACGGTTGCGGTAGAAGACCCCGGCCTGGATGCCGTAGACCTCGTAGTAGCTGGTGAGTTCGGCGCTGAGCATCTTCAGGCGTTCGTCCGTGGCCGAGGGCGAGTCCTCGACGAACTGGGCGAGGGCGGCGAAGCGCGCCGTGTCGTCGATCCGGTCGACGACGACGTTCTGCTGCTGGGCACCGGCCACGCTGGCGGCGAGCGGGATGCCGAGCGCGAGCAGCACGGCCGCCATCAGGACGATGAGCAGCGGGAGGAGTCGTGTGTGCACCCGGACCCGCTACGACCCGGGGGCGACGAGCCGGTAGCCGACGCCGCGTACGGTCTCGATGAGCGCCGGCATGCGCAGCTTGGCGCGCAGGGACGCCACGTGCACCTCGAGAGTGCGCCCGGTCCCCTCCCAGCTGGTGCGCCACACCTCACTGATGATCTGCTCGCGGCGGAAGACGACGCCGGGTCGCTGGGCGAGCAGGGCGAGGAGGTCGAACTCCTTGCGGGTGAGTTGGATGGTCGAACCGTCCACACTGACCCGGCGGGTGGGCAGTTCGATGTGTACGGGGCCGAGGCGCAGCTCGGTGTCGGCGCCGCCCTGGCCGTCCTCGTGGGCGGTGCGCCGGCTGACGGCGTGGATCCGGGCGAGCAGTTCCCCGGTGTCGTACGGCTTGACCACGTAGTCGTCCGCGCCGAGGTTGAGGCCGTGGATGCGCGAGCGTACGTCGGAGCGGGCGGTGACCATGATCACCGGCGTGCTGGAGCGTTTGCGGATCTTGCCGCACACCTCGTATCCGTCCTGGTCGGGCAGGCCCAGGTCGAGGAGGACGACACCGAAGCCGTTACCCTCGGGGACGAGTGCTTGGAGGGCCTCCTCACCGCTGCGCGCGTGCGTGACGTCGAAGCCGTGCCGCGCCAGGACCGCCGACAGGGCGGCGGCGACGTGGTTGTCGTCCTCGACGAGCAGCAGTCTCATCCGGGCCCCCTCCGGTTCATCGGCCGTACAATCTGGATTTGTACAAAAACGTGTGCACGCCCCGCGCGTGCACCTTGTGCAGTCACGCTGATGGATGAGGACGGCGTCAAGAGGGTTCCGGTTGTGCGCCGCTTCCGTTACCCGGCCGATATGAGCCCTGCTCACAAGTGCTACGACACGTGTCCGATTGCTACCGGATCGTGATGCTCAGATTACCCTCAGATGTAATGACGCAGGTCGTAGAGGGTTACTACTGTCCTCCGAAACCGAGGAGGACGGAGCCAGAGAGCGATGACCGAAGTATCGGTGGCCAAGGAAGACGTGGCCGCGACCGGCGAACTGGTCGTCCTGAAGAGCGTCAACAAGCACTTCGGCGCGTTGCACGTGCTCCAGGACATCGATCTGACGATCGCCCGCGGTGAGGTCGTCGTGGTCATCGGGCCCTCCGGGTCCGGTAAGTCCACGCTGTGCCGCACCATCAATCGTCTGGAGACGATCGACTCGGGCGCGATCGCGATCGACGGCCGGCCACTGCCCCACGAAGGCAAGGAACTGGCCCGGCTGCGTGCCGACGTCGGGATGGTCTTCCAGTCCTTCAACCTGTTCGCGCACAAGACGGTGCTCGAAAACGTGACCCTGGGCCAGGTCAAGGTGCGCAAGGCCGACAAGAAGAAGGCCGAGGAGAAGGCGTGCGAGCTGCTCGACCGGGTCGGCGTGGCCAACCAGGCGGACAAGTACCCCGCGCAGCTCTCCGGCGGCCAGCAGCAGCGCGTCGCCATCGCGCGGGCTCTGGCGATGGACCCGAAGGTCATGCTCTTCGACGAGCCGACCTCGGCCCTCGACCCGGAGATGATCAACGAGGTCCTGGAGGTCATGCAGCAACTCGCCCGCGACGGCATGACCATGATCGTCGTCACCCATGAGATGGGCTTCGCACGATCGGCCGCAAACCGCGTGGTTTTCATGGCGGACGGCCGCATCGTCGAGGAGGCTGCGCCCGACCAGTTCTTCAGCAATCCGCGCAGCGACCGCGCCAAGGACTTCCTGTCGAAGATCCTGCACCACTGACGGCGCACGTCGCGCCCGCGACGATCTGCGTCACCCGCAACAACGGCTCTCTCTTCACCGGCAAAGGATGTTCACCATGAAGCTCCGTAAGGTCACCGCCGCCGCGGCCGCCGCCCTCGTTCTCTCCGTGACCGCCACAGCCTGTGGCGGCGACAACGGCGGTGGCAACAACACCGGCTCGGGCTCCGGCGGTGGCGACAAGATCAAGATTGGCATCAAGTACGACCAGCCCGGTCTCGGCCTGAAGGAGCCGGACGGATCCTTCACCGGCTTCGACGTGGACGTGGCGACGTACGTGGCCAAGGAACTGGGCTACGAGCCGAACCAAATCGAGTGGGTCGAGACCCAGAGCGCCGACCGTGAGAACGCGCTCGCCCGTGGCGACGTGAAGTTCATCGCGGCCACCTACTCGATCACCGACGAGCGCAAGCAGAAGGTCGACTTCGCCGGCCCGTACCTGCTGGCCCACCAGGACCTGCTGGTCAAGGCGGACTCCGACATCAAGGAGGGCACCGACCTCAACGGCAAGAAGCTCTGCTCGGTGACCGGCTCGACCTCGGCGCAGAACGTCAAGAACGAGATCGCGCCGAAGGCTCAGTTGCAGGAGCTTGGCGGTTACTCGGAGTGCATCGCGGGTCTGCAGAGCGGCGCTCTCGACGCCGTGACCACGGACGACGCGATCCTCGCAGGCTTCGCGGCGCAGGACCAGTACAAGGGGCAGTTCAAGCTTGCCGGACTCAAGCTGAGCAACGAGAACTACGGCATCGGTGTCAAGAAGGGCGACACCGCGACCGTGAACAAGATCAACGACGCGCTGGAGAAGATGGTCAGCGACAAGTCCTGGGACAAGGCCGTCAAGGACAACTTCGGCCCGGCCAACTACAAGTACGAGCCCGCGCCGAAGATCGGTCAGATCGTCAAGTAACGCGGGACTCCGCAGACGCGCCGCCGCCCACCGCTTCTCTGGCGGCGGCGCGCCACGTCCGCCACGTATGCCACACACCCGGAAGCGCGGGAGATCGTGTTCGACTTTCTTTCTGACTATGACAACCCGACCCTGCTGGGCGCCTTCTGGGTCACGGTGCAGCTCACCGCCTTCTCGGCCATCGGCTCCCTGATCTGGGGCACTCTGCTGGCGGCCATGAGGGTCAGCCCGGTTCCGCTGATGCGCGGGTTCGGCACTGCCTACGTGAACATCGTCCGGAACATCCCCCTGACCGTCATCATCGTCTTCACCTCGCTCGGCCTCGCCAACATCTTCGGCGTGACGATGGGCGCGCCCGACGACTTCAAGGCCAAGGCCTTCCGCCTGGCGGTCCTCGGCCTCGTCGCCTACACCGCGGCCTTCGTCTGCGAGGCGATCCGCTCCGGCATCAACACGGTGCCCGTCGGACAGGCCGAGGCGGCCCGCGCCATCGGGCTGAGCTTCAGCCAGGTTCTGCGGCTCATCGTGCTGCCGCAGGCGTTCCGTTCGGTCATCGGGCCGCTGGCCAGCGTACTGATCGCGCTGACCAAGAACACGACCGTGGCGGCCGCGATCGGCGTGGCGGAGGCCGCCCTCCTGATGAAGGAAATGATCGAGAACGAGGCACAGACGCTGCTCATCGGCGGGATCTTCGCCTTCGGGTTCGTGGTACTGACCCTGCCCACCGGCCTCATCCTCGGCTGGCTGAGCAAGCGACTGGCGGTGAAGCGATGACGTCCGTTCTCTACGACGCCCCGGGCCCGAAGGCCAAGCGGCGCAACCTGCTGTTCTCGGTGGTCTTCTTCGTCCTGCTCGCCCTGCTGCTGTGGTGGATCTGGCAGACGATGGACGACAAGGGCCAGCTGCAGTGGTCCCTGTGGGAGCCGTTCACCACCTCCGAGGCCTGGACGACGTATCTACTGCCGGGCCTCGTCAACACCCTGAAGGCCGCAGCGCTGGCGATGGTCATCGCCCTGCCGCTGGGCGCGATCTTCGGCATCGCTCGCCTGTCCGACCACCGGTGGGTCAGGGTCCCGGCCGGCGCGGTGGTCGAGTTCTTCCGAGCGATTCCGGTCCTGCTCCTGATGCTGTTCGCCAACGAGGTTTACGTCCGCTCCACGGGCATCCCGAGCGATGAGCGACCCCTGTACGCGGTCGTCACCGGCCTGGTGCTCTACAACGCCTCGGTCCTCGCCGAAATCGTACGCGCCGGCATCCTCTCCCTGCCCAAGGGCCAGTCGGAAGCCGCGTTCGCCGTCGGCCTGCGCAAGGGCCAGACGATGACGAGCATCCTGCTGCCGCAAGCCGTCACCGCCATGCTGCCGGCCATCGTCAGCCAGCTGGTCGTCATCGTGAAGGACACCGCGCTGGGGGGCGTGATGCTCGGGTTCACCGAGTTGCTCAACGCTCGCCAGACACTCGCGGCCAACTACGCGAACGTCATCCCCAGCTTCATCATGGTGGCGGTCATCTACATCATCCTGAACTTCATCCTCACCTCCTTCGCCTCCTGGCTGGAGGGCAGGCTGCGGCGCAGCAAGCGGAGCACCGGGGCCGTCGTCGGTGCCGATGAGGTCGAGGACCTCAATGCGGCTGAGGTCGGGGGCTCGTACGGGACCAGCGCCAGCGCGTGATGAAGCCTTCGTCACTGTCCGGGAGTTGATGCGAGGTGCCTGCATGACTGTGGCCCGCCTAGTAGCGGCGGGCCACAGTCATGTGCAGTCACGAAAGGTCATCAGCCGACCGGCTTGATGCTCTTGCTCCCCGTACGGTCCAAGGGTTCCAGGTGGATGGTCAGTGTGACGGACGCCTTCATGTCTCCTATGGGAGTCAGCAGGACGGACTTGTTGCAGCCCTCCACGTCCTGCTCGACCGTATCGACGCTGCTTCCCCACTTGACCGCTGCACGGGCCTTCCAGATCGCGCAGCCCGCGTAAGTGACGCGAATGGAGTGCTTACGCAGATTCGGGAGCGAGGTGCTGCGGTACTGCTTGTCCGTGTACTTGTGGGACTTCATTCCCCGAGACATTTATCTGGCCACTCGCATTCGAAGGTAGACCTCGGAAGTTTTCGGCGCTTGCCGACGGCGCCATGAGACCGGCTCCGTAAGCGTCTTTCGCTTCATCGTTGTTTACGTTCCTCTCTCATGCCGGGTAGTTGCCCCGTTCCCACCGCCACGAGTGCTGGTAAGAATCGGATACCGCAACATAGGTGAGGGTTCCCTGCACCCAGAAGGACTTGCACTTGCTTTTACTCGGCAGCGACCGGTTGATAGTGCCGGCGCGGGTTGACACTCATCCAGTTTCGATGGCGACCGACACTCCATCGCGCTTCATGTGTTCTCCGTTTCCTTCGGCGACCCGGCGTTCACACCCTCCCATCCCGTGCAACTGCGGGAGACCCCCACAAGGTGTGGGCGCAAGGGGCCCTCCCTCGATCGGAGGAGGGCGTCGCGTGGCATGACCACTCGGCAACTAGCGAGCCGAAGCGCCCGAAAAACTCGCCAAGTTCCAACTAAAGGGTGCTGAGATTACTCAGCCTGGGTTGCTCTGCAATCCTGCACGGAAGTCAGCGTTGCTGCCGAAGCAACGGCAGACAAGTCGCTACATGCACTCAGATAACTCGCCCCGACACCGTACTCGCCTTTCTGCCCAGCGTCGGTGAATCCATTCTCCTCCTAAATATCCTCCACCAGCACCGAGCACCGCCCGCGACCCTTATGCTCACCGACGACCTGAACAAGAGGGATGCACGACGCCTTTTCCTCCATGGCGCGTCCGGGCTACTGAGACACCAGGGGACAAGTAACCCGCTGGTAGCTAATGGGCTTGCTGGCGGTGGTCTTCTTCGGCTGTCGGGGCAGGGTCTTCTCGCGGTCGAGGTGGCCGTACACCGTGGAGCGGGGGACGCCGAACATGTCGGCGATCTGCTGGACGGTCTTCTCCCGCTCGTCGTGGAGCCGCTGGGCGAGCGCGGCCTGGTCCGGGGTGAGCTTGGGCCGGCGCCCGCCGACGCGGCCGCAGGCTCGCGCGGCGGCGAGCCCGTCGTTGGTGTTCGCCACGATCAGCTCGCGCTGCAGCTCGGCGAGCACGGACAGCATCCCGAACATCGCCCGGCCCTCCATGGTGGAGGTGTCGATGCCCTGCTCGATGACGTGCAGCTCGATGCCGCGCTCGCGCAGGTCAGCGCCGAGGGTGACCAGGTGCAGTACGGAGCGGGAGAGCCGGTCGAGCCGGGTGACCTTGAGCGTGTCGCCCTCGCGCAGCAGCTCGAGGACGAGATCGAGCTTCGGGCGCGATGCCTTCGCGCCGCTGGCGGTGTCGACGTGGATGTTCTCGCGGTCGACGCCAGCCCGGATCAGGGCGTCGATCTGATGATCGGGGTTCTGGTCGGCGGTGGAGGCGCGTAGCCGATGAGCATGTGTCGGAATCTACCGGCCGGATCGTTCATCGACGTTGATTTCCGGCACGAGATGTCGACGCTGCCGACCTGGGGTCCCAGTAGTTCCCGCCGAAAAAACAACGCTAAGGGGTCCTTTCAGAAAGCCGGATGCTGCGGGCGAGGGTCATGCAGTGAGGTCTTCTCGGCAACGTAACGGTTGCGGTGTGTGACGGGGTGCGGGTGCCCGCTCGCGGCCTAGGTCCAATGCCGTGTAGTTAGGGCTTGCCGATTAATAACTCGCTGTCTTGATCTCCGGTGGGTGGGTGAGTCCTGCCGCGCTGGCGAGGGC
>NZ_JACTVI010000053.1 GCF_014495685.1 Streptomyces sp. TRM68367
CCACCGCGCCTACCGTCCCGGCCCAGGACCTCCGCCAACCTGGTAAGTCTGTCGCCTCAGCGCGGCTCCGGCGGCCGCTGGCGCGGCATGTTCGGGCGTGCGCCCGCTGGCGGCATCGGATGCCGCCCGTTGGAGGACCCCGCGTCCGGCCGGCCCGGCCCCGTCGGCACCGCCGACTGCATGCCCGGCGCGGCGCCCCCGCTGCGGAACTCCACCATCCAGTCGGCGGTCTCCAGGCGCACCAGCTCCGTCATGTCCTCCGAGAAGCGCCGCAGCACGCCCAGGCACCGCTCGGCCGCCTCGCCGGCCGTGCCCTCCGTGGGCCCCAGTACCTCCCGTACGCTCTCCGACGCCCAGTCGAACTGAAGCGCCTGCAACCGGCGTTGGACGGCCTGTGCCGTCGCCATGTCCCTCATCCAGCCGGACGTCACCCCGAAGTACCGGTCCCCGGCCACGCACGCCACCCCCAGCAGCAGCGCCAGATACCCCCACGGCGCCACCCCGCCCACCACTCCGGTCATGTCCAGCAACGGCAGCGCCGCCCCGGCCATCGCGCCCGTCGCCGCCCCGGCCCGCAGCAGTCGCGCCCCGCGCCGCTTCCACGCCCGGTCCGCGAGATACCACGCCGCCGTCTCCAGCGCCCCGCGCTCCACCCACCGGTACAGCTCGTCCAGCCGTGCCGCGGGTTCCGCCCAGTCCCCGTGCGGAAACGGCCGCCCGGCCAGATCGCCCGGCCGGAGCCCGGCCGCCCCCTCGCCCAGCCCGTCCTGAGGCGCACCCTCGGGCTGCATATCCGGCTGACCCACCCGGCACTCCCTACTGATCACCACTGATCACGGCCGATCACACAGCGAACACATTGCGTGACGCCCCACGCGCCGGACCCTTCCTACCCCCAATGGGTGGCGAAGAGGTGGGTTTCACTACTTTTCCGCCCGGAAGGAGGTCTTGATCAGGTATGAGCCGCGGGATCGACTCACTCGAAAGAGCGCCGGGGCGACGGCCCGGCCGACCACGTAGGCTCGTGCCGAGCGGGAAAACCCCGCCAGGACAGCCGTACGAAACCAGGAGCTGATCGTGATCCCCGGTGGTGGCCAGCCCAACATGCAGCAGCTGCTCCAGCAGGCCCAGAAGATGCAGCAGGACCTGGCGAGGGCCCAGGAGGAACTTGCGCAGACCGAGGTCGACGGACAAGCCGGCGGCGGTCTGGTGAAGGCGACCGTCACCGGCGCCGGCGAGCTTCGGTCCCTGCAGATCGACCCGAAGGCGGTGGACCCGGAGGACACCGAGACCCTCGCCGACCTGATCGTCGCGGCCGTCCACGCGGCCAACGAGAACGCCCAGAACCTCCAGCAGCAGAAGCTGGGCCCGCTCGCCCAGGGCCTGGGCGGCGGCGGTATCCCCGGCCTGCCGTTCTGAGACGCCCACCAGCCTTTCTCTCAGAGCCGACCGGCATCTACCGTACGTACTGAAAGAATCCAGGAAGGGCGGCAGTCCGTTGTACGAAGGCGTGGTCCAGGACCTCATCGACGAGCTGGGGCGGCTGCCCGGCGTCGGTCCCAAGGGCGCCCAGCGGATCGCCTTCCACATCCTGCAGGCCGAACCGACGGACGTACGGCGGCTCGCCCAGGCCCTGATGGAGGTGAAGGCGAAGGTCCGCTTCTGCGCGACCTGCGGGAACGTGGCGCAGGAGGAGTTGTGCAACATCTGCCGGGACACGCGCCGCGACCCGTCCGTCATCTGCGTCGTGGAGGAGCCGAAGGACGTGGTCGCCATCGAGCGCACCCGTGAGTTCCGCGGCCGCTATCACGTCCTCGGCGGCGCGATCAGCCCGATCGACGGCGTCGGCCCCGACGACCTGCGGATAAGGGAACTCCTGGCCCGGCTGGCCGACGGCACGGTCACCGAGCTGATCCTGGCCACCGACCCGAACCTGGAGGGCGAGGCGACGGCGACGTACCTCGCCCGCATGATCAAGCCCATGGGCCTCAAGGTCACCCGCCTGGCCAGCGGCCTCCCGGTGGGTGGCGACCTGGAATACGCGGACGAGGTGACCCTCGGTCGCGCCTTCGAGGGGAGACGACTCCTAGATGTCTGACGCCACGCTGCACGCGACCGAGCAGAACCCGGACGACTTCGCGGTCCAGATCTCGGACCAGGTCGAGAGTTTCCTGGTCGCGGTCACGGAGGTCGCGAAGGGCGACGAGCCGGACTCGGCGATTCCCTTCCTCCTCCTGGAGGTCTCCCAACTCCTCCTGGCCGGCGGCCGTCTCGGCGCGCACGAGGACATCGTGCCCGAGGAGCGCTACGAGCCCGACCTGGGCCCGGAGCCGGACGTCGACGAACTCCGCGAGAACCTCGCCCGCCTCCTGGAGCCGGTCGACGTCTACTCGGAGGTCTTCGACCCGTACGAGCCCCGCAAGGCGCCCGTGCCCGCCCGGATCTCGGACGACCTCGCCGACGTCATCACCGACCTGCGTCACGGCATGGCCCACTACCGCGCGGGCCGCACCACGGAGGCCCTGTGGTGGTGGCAGTTCTCCTACTTCTCCAACTGGGGCTCCACCGCCTCCGCCACCCTGCGCGCCCTGCAGTCCGTGGTCGCCCACGTCCGCCTGGACCAACCCCTGGCAGAGCTGGACGGCCTGGACACCGACCAGGGGGACATGGGCGACGAGACCCTGGAGATGGAGGCCGGCAAGGTGATGGCCGAGGAGATCGGGGGGCCGCTGGGGATGCGCAAGGTCAAGTAGCCTCCGGCCTGGCCGCTGCGGGCTCGGGCTCGGGCTTCATGACGAGTCCGGGCACCTTGGGGAGGGCGGCCCGGACGGCTTCGCGGACGCGGTCGAGGTCCACGCCGAGGCGTTCCAGCCTTTGCACGAGGTCGTCGGCAGCCAATCCTGACCTCACGATGCGCAGGAAGTCGGCGATCGGGTCGGCCAGGGAAAGGGGGCTGTGCGGTGCGGAGGGCCTGCTGCGCAACCCGCACAGGCGGTAGTCGGTGTCGTCCATGCGGCTCTCCCGGTCGCCGCGGATCTGGAAGCCGAGCGCTGTCAGTTGCTTCGCAGCCTTACTCGTGTGCAGGGAGAGCTGCACCGATGCAGACGCCAGCTGGTGGAGCGGCAAGGGCATGTTGTCATCGAGCTTCAGCATGGCCTCGCTGAGGAGACGAAGGTCGAACGTGTCCAGCTCCTCGGGGGCTACGTCGAGCCGTGTGCTCAGGCTGTACTGGGCGAAGCGGTCCATGACCGCACAGGGAGACTCATCAAGGTAAACGGCGACCTCAAGCGCATGGCTCACGGACAGCGGCTGGTCCGGCGACAGCGGGGGACGGTCGAAGAGCTCCCAGTCCAGGAGAGCCAGCCCGCGACGGTGCTGTCGGGCGGGGGCTCTTTGCCGGGCGGCAGGTCTCGTCTCATCTCCGCGCGGACGGCGGCCGCTTCGGGATGCCCGGCCCACTCCAGCAGCGTGGTCAGCGACGTCCAGTACTTCAGCGGTTCCGCCATGGCTCCCCGTAACCCGTGCGCCCTCGGTCCAGTGCCCCGAGTCGGCCGAGTCGGCCGACTCGTGAACTTCCAATCGCGTGTGCTCGACGTGGCGGACGAACTGTGCGGCGCGGAGGGGATGTTGAGCGCGGCCAAGGAGTTCCTGGACCGGGAGCGGTACTCGGCGCGGGCGCAGGACTACATGGAGCGGGAGAAAGAGGCGACAAGCCTCTGGTGGTACGACGTCTCGGTCGTGCCTGGGCTGTTGCAGACGGAGGCGTACGCCCGTGCCCTCATCGACAATCGCATCCCGCCGCTGGATGAGGAGACGGTCGAGGAGCGCATCGCGGGCCGGATGGAGCGGCAGTCCATCCTCACCGAACGGAAACCGCCGGTCGGCTTGAGCTTCGTCCTCTACGAGGCAGTGCTGCGCGCCCCACAGGCGGATGCCGAACAGCTGCACCGACTGCTGGAGGTGGGGCGGCTGCGGAACGTCGTGTTGCAGGTGCTCCCCTTCGAACGGGCCATCCCCGCCGCACTCATGGGCCCCATGGTGCTCGTTGAGACCCGAGACCGCGAGCGTTTCGCCTTCATGGAGGGGCAGTTCGCCAGCGAACTGTCGGCCGATCCTGGGGCTGTCAGCCGGGTCACCGAGCGGCTTAGCATGATCCGGACCCAGGCTCTCGGACCCGACGAGTCGGCCCGTTTCATCGAGCGGATGGTGGACAGTCGTGAGTGACCAGCTGAAGTGGTTCAAGTCCAGTTACAGCGACGACGAGGGCGGCGCTTGCATCGAGGTCGCCCTCACTGCCCCCCGCACCACCGTCCACGTCCGCGATTCCAAGTTTCCCGCGGGCCCCCGGCTCCACCTCACCGCCTCCGCCTGGGCAGCCTTCCTCGCCGACGTTTCCGCAGGTCGGCCCGGAGCTTGAGCCTCGGGCCCGATCTTCGGGCTTCGAGCTCCTCCCATGGTTTTCTGGGTTTTGGGATGGTTGAAAACCAACCCAACCAACCATGTCTGTACGTGAGTTGAGGCGGCTTACCTCGAATGGGTGACGTTCCGTGATCGGCTTGCGTCGGAACGTAAAGCCGCTCTAGGTTCGCGGCAATAGATCGGCCCCGGTCGGTGCGCCAACACCGGCTCCGGGGCCTGGACCTACGTATCGAGGGACCTCGATACCTACGCAACCGAGGAGCCTCGACAGTGGCTTGCCCCCACCCTAGCCCCACCCTGCCGTCCCCGTCCCACCCCATGGCCAAGATGGGTTACGGCAAACGCCCCGCGGGTGACGAAGACCCGTACGCCGACGCGGACTTCGCACACCTGAGCCCCCGCGACCGCGAGATCGCCGTCTTCGTCGACCACCTCCACGAGGGCCACGCCATGGGCTACAAGGCGATCGCGGCGGAGCACCCCCGCTGCGGCCAGCAGGCCGTACGCACGTCGATGGGCCGCATCACCCTCGCCGGCCATCTGCGCTGGATCAAGGAGCACATCACCGTCGAGGACAACTCGATGCGGTGGGTCACGCGCACGTACTGGTCGCGTACGCGCAGGTCAGAGGAGTGGTGGGCGGACTTCGTGCGGGAGCGCGACGGCAAGGACGTGACTGAGGACCACATGCCGGGCCTGGCCCGCACCGAGCAGGCCGAGGAGCCGTCCGCGGAGCCCGAGCCGGACGAGCAGCCTGCGGAGGAGCCCAGCACCGCCTACCAGACCCTCGCCGAAGTTCGCGCCGCCGACGCCCGTATGCCGCTGTCGGCCGGCGACTGCCGTTCCCTCGAACCCCTCGCCGCCGAGTGGCTGTCCCGCGGCGCGACCCCTGGCGACATCACCAGGGCCCTGACGGACGGGCTCCCGTCCGCCGTCACCAACCCGGGCGGACTCGCCCGCAACCGATTGGAGAAAAAGATGCCCCCGAAGAAGGTGAAGGTGCGGCAGAAGGCCGCCCGACGTGCCCGTGTGACCCGCGTGATCATGGCGTGCGGCCTGTGCGACGCGGACGAGCGGACGACGGAGATCTCGGGCGGGCTGTGCCGTGAGTGCCGGGCGGAGATCGAGGCGGAAGGTCCGGTGTACGGGTACGTGCCGGACACCTTCCTGCGCGGTCCGCGTGACGGCGGCGGTCTGCCCGGTGCGGACGAGGTCATCGATGTCACCGACCGTGTCAATGCCCTCCGTCGCGCTGCGGGGCTGCTGTGAGCGTGCAGGAGGCCCCGGTCAGGGCACCATGGAGTCGAGGAGGCGACGCCATGACCCCCAGGACCGAGCACCGGCCGCAGATGACCGTCGAGGAGTTCGAGCAGCTGGAACACCATGCCCCGGAGACCGTCCGGCTGGAGTTCATCAATGGAAAGGTCGAGGTCAAGCCCGTGCCGGACGGCAACCACAGCGAGATTTACATGTGGCTCCTGGAACGGTGCATGCAACTGCGCCCTGACCTTCGGCTGTATCCAGAGCGGGGCCTCAAGACTGAGGCTTACCGCAAGGGACGGGCTCGCGCGGACGCAATCCTGGTGCCCAGGGGCGGCCTCAAGGGACATGGCGAGTGGTCGGAGGGCGACGGAGTGCTGATGGCCGTCGAGATCACCTCGTACGACTCTGACACGAACCAGCGCGACCGAGTCGAGAAGCCCGACGGCTACGCGGCGGCCGGCATCCCCGTCTACCTCCTCATCGACCGGGACGACTGTTCGGTCGTCGTGTTCAACCAGCCGGAGGACGGCCGTTACCGGCATGAGGAGAAGCTGCCCTTCGGGGCGACCGTCAAGCTTCCCGAGCCCGTGAACATCGCCCTCGACACCGAACCCCTCAAGGAGTTCGCCGACTGAGCACCCCTTCTCACCGAATGACGGAAAGTGACCGAGAGGGCACTTTCCGTGTTTCGTATCAGCCCTTGATGCGAGCTGTACGTCCACTGCACGGGCCCTAACCAGTGCCACGCGAATCTGGAGTCACTTCCACCGCACATCCCACAGAAGGCGGAGGGAGAGACCATCTCGACTCGCACTGGGAGACAGCGATGACCCGTCGTTCCATAAGCAAGCGCGCCGCCCTTGTCACCGTCGCGGCCGTCGCCGCCGGCACCTTCGCCGCCGGTGTCGGGGTCGCCGGGGCCGCGCCCGCCAAGCCCGCCGCGAAGGCCAAGCTGGCCACCCAGGCGCAGGTCCTCGGCCTGTTCGACAACTGGAACGCCGCGCTGCAGACCGGTGACCCGAACAAGGTGGCGGACCTGTAGGCGAGCGACGCGGTCCTCCTGCCCACAGTCTCCAACGAGGTCAGAATCGACAGAGCCGCGATCGTCGACTACTTCGAGCACTTCCTGCAGAACAAGCCGGTCGGTACGAAGGTCACGTCGCACGTCGACGTCCTCGACAGCAACACCGTCATCGACACCGGGGTCTACGAGTTCGCGCTCACCGACCACGACACCGGCGAGAAGAGCACCGTCAAGGCCCGCTACACGTACGCCTACGAGAAGATCGACGGCAAGTGGCTGATCGTCAACCACCACTCCTCGAGGATGCCCGAGAGCTGAGCCCCGGGTACCCGGTCGTCAGACGGCGCCGCGCTGCGCGGCCCGCAGGCTGATGGTCACGCACAGCCCGCCCCCGGGCGCGTCCGAGAGGGTCACGGTCCCGCCGTCGTCCGTCACCAGCTGTTTGACGACGGCGAGACCGAGGCCGGAACCGGACTTCCCGGTCAGGCCCTGGCCGCGCCAGAAGCGGTCGAAGGCACGCGACTTCTCGGCATCCGACATACCGGGTCCCTGGTCGAGGACCGAGACCCGCACCTCGTTGCCCCCGCGCTCCACCCGGACGGTGATCGTCCCGCCGTCCGGTGACACCTCCAGGGCATTGGAGAACACGTTGTCCAGTACCTGGTCCAGATGACCGGGACTGGCCAGCACAAGCGGCCGGCCGTCGGCATCCCCCCTGAGTGCGATGGTGACTCCGCGCTCGTCGGCGGCCGGCCTCCACACCGCGAGCCGCTCCTGCACGATCTCCCCCAGCGGGAGCGGCTCGGCGGCGGTCACCTTCGCCTCGGCCCGCGCCAGCACCAGCAGTCCGTTGACCAGCCGGCTCATCCGGACCACCTCGGAGGTGGCCTGCTCCACGTCCTCCTTGACGAACTCGTCGTCCACGCCGTCGGCGATGTTGTCCAGGGACAGGCGCAGCGCGGTGAGAGGAGTGCGCAGCTGATGCGAGGCGTCCGCCACGAAGATGCGCTGCGCCGCGATGAGGACGTCCAGGCGTTCCGCGCCCTGGTTGAGGGTGCGGGCCAGCGTCTGGGTCTCCGGCGGGCCGGTGACGGGGGAGCGGGCGGTCAGGTCGCCGTCGCTGAACTTGCTGGCCATGTCGTTGAGCTGGCGCAGCGGGCGGGTGAGGCGGCGGGCGGCCACGACGCCGAGCAGGGCGGCCAGGCCGAGGACGACCACCGCGAGGATGGCCCGGAAGCCCCAGATCATCCACAGGCGCTCGGTCATCTTGTCGGTCGAGAACTTGGTGCGTACGGCGCCGACCACCGTGCCGTCGTCGGCGCTGTGGGCGGGAACCGTGACCACCAACTCCGGGCCCCAGACAAAGGAGGAGCCCCAGTCGATGGTGACCCGGCCCTCCTCAAGGGCCCTCTTCAGAGCCGCGTCCCGGTCCGGGCGGTGCAGGGGCGGCGCGCACTCCGGGGTGGTGGTCGTCTGGACATCGCGTGTCTCGCCGTCGTCGTCGTACGCCTTGGCCAACCGCTCCAGCGCCAGGCACGAGGCCGCGTCCCCGTTGCCCAGCAGCACCGCCATGGTCGCGGTCTTGCGCTCCACGGAGGCACTGGTGTCGTCCCGCAGCTGCTCGGTGAGCGAGAACGCCACCGGGACGGTGAACAGGGCGATCGCGATCGCGACGAGCAGGATGTAACTGCGGACGAGCTGACGGATCATGAGACGCCGCTACGACTATCCGGGCTGCCGCCGTTGGTGTCACCGCCACCGCTGACGATCTCCAGCCGGAAGCCCACGCCGCGCACCGCCTCGATCGTGATGGCGCCCTTCAGCTTCCGCCGCAGCGCCGCCACATGCACATCGAGCGTCTTGGTCGGCCCGAACCAGTTCGCGTCCCAGACGGCTTCCATGATCTGCTCGCGCGACATCAGCGCCCCGGGCTCCTCGGTGAGGAAGGCCAGCAGGTCGTACTCCTTGGGCGCGAGGGCCACCTCCTCGCCGTCCAGCCGGACCCGGGCCGCCTTGCGGTCGATGGTCAGCCGGGCGCCGTAGCTGTCGGGGCCGCCGCCCTCCGGGCCGTTCTCCGCGGGCGTACGGGGCTGGGCGCGCCGCATCACGGCCCGTATCCGGGCGATGACCTCGCGGACCCCGAACGGCTTGGAGACGTAGTCGTCCGCGCCGATCTCCAGGCCGACCACCCGGTCCGTCTCGTCGCTGCGGGCGCTGATCACGATGATCGGCACGTCACCGCGCTCGCGCAGCGTCTTGCAGACGTCGAGGCCGTCGGCGTCGGGAAGGCCGAGGTCCAGCAGGACCACCTCGTACGGGCCCGGATGCCGCAGCGCCGCCTCGCCGGTGCTGACCCACTCGACCTCGAAGCCGTAGCGTTTCAGCCCGCGACGGAGCGACTCGGCGACCGGTTCATCGTCTTCCACCAGCAGAACGCGCACAGCGGAACACTAGTCCTTGAGTCCTCAGTCGCCGCCGTCACTTCTGTGTCGGTTGTGAGGAGGGGCACTTTTCCGAGTGGGGGGCCGTTCCCGGGGCATGTGCCCTTCCGGAACGAGTGGCCGGACATCTCACGATGCGATATCGCGGAGGGGAGTTTCGGACGCTCGTTAGACTGAGCCGACCAAGACGGACTGAGCGAGGAGCGCACGTGGGCCTTGTCGTGCAGAAGTACGGAGGCTCCTCCGTAGCCGATGCCGAAGGCATCAAGCGCGTCGCCAAGAGGATCGTGGAAGCCAAGAAGAACGGCCACCAGGTGGTCGCCGTGGTTTCCGCGATGGGCGACACGACGGACGAGCTGATCGATCTCGCCGAGCAGGTTTCCCCGATCCCTGCCGGGCGCGAGCTCGACATGCTGCTGACCGCCGGAGAGCGGATCTCCATGGCCCTGCTGGCCATGGCGATCAAAAACCTGGGTCACGAGGCCCAGTCCTTCACCGGCAGCCAGGCAGGTGTCATCACCGACTCGGTCCACAACAAAGCGCGGATCATCGATGTCACGCCGGGCCGCATCCGGGCCTCGGTGGACGAGGGCAACATCGCCATCGTCGCCGGGTTCCAGGGCGTCAGCCAGGACAAGAAGGACATCACCACGCTGGGCCGCGGCGGCTCCGACACCACCGCCGTCGCCCTCGCGGCCGCCCTCGACGCCGAGGTGTGCGAGATCTACACCGACGTCGACGGCGTGTTCACCGCCGACCCGCGCGTGGTGAAGAAGGCCAGGAAGATCGACTGGATCTCCTTCGAGGACATGCTGGAGCTGGCGTCCTCGGGGTCCAAGGTGCTGCTCCACCGCTGTGTGGAGTACGCCCGCCGCTACAACATCCCGATCCACGTCCGCTCGTCCTTCAGCGGACTCAGGGGCACGTGGGTCAGCAGCGAGCCACTCGTTCAAAAGACGCAGCAGCAAGGGGACAAGCAGGTGGAGCAGGCCATCATCTCCGGTGTCGCGCACGACACCTCCGAGGCCAAGATCACGGTCGTCGGCGTGCCGGACAAGCCGGGCGAGGCGGCCTCGATCTTCCGCGCGATCGCCGACGCCGAGGTCAACATCGACATGGTGGTGCAGAACGTGTCCGCGGCCTCCACCGGCCTGACGGACATCTCGTTCACGCTGCCCAAGACCGAGGGCCGCAAGGCCATCGACGCGCTGGAGAAGAACAGGGCCGGCATCGGCTTCGACTCGCTGCGCTACGACGACCAGATCGGCAAGATCTCCCTGGTCGGCGCCGGCATGAAGACCAACCCGGGCGTCACCGCCGCGTTCTTCGAGGCGCTGAGCGACGCGGGCGTGAACATCGAGCTGATCTCGACCTCCGAGATCCGCATCTCGGTGGTCACCCGCGCCGACGACGTCAACGAGGCCGTCCGCGCCGTGCACAGCGCCTTCGGCCTCGACTCCGACAGCGACGAGGCCGTGGTCTACGGAGGCACCGGCCGCTGATGGCCGGGGCAGCGCGGACAGCGCGGTCCGCACGCCCGACGCTCGCGGTCGTGGGAGCGACCGGAGCCGTCGGCACGGTCATGCTCCAGATCCTCTCCCAGCACGCGGACATCTGGGGCGAGATCCGTCTGATCGCCTCGCCGCGCTCGGCCGGCCGCAAGCTGGCCGTGCGCGGCGAGGAGGTCGAGGTGATGGCGCTCACCGAGGACGCCTTCGCCGGGGTCGACGTCGCCATGTTCGACGTACCCGACGAGGTCTCCGCCCGCTGGGCGCCCGTAGCCGCCGCACGGGGCGTGGTGGTGGTCGACAACTCCGGTGCGTTCCGGATGGACCCGGACGTGCCGCTCGTCGTGCCCGAGGTCAACCCGCACGCGGCGCGCATCAGGCCGCGCGGCATCATCGCGAACCCGCACTGCACGACTCTGTCCATGATCGTCGCGCTCGGCGCGCTGCACGCCGAGTTCGGGCTGCGCGAGCTGGTCGTCTCCTCCTACCAGGCGGTGAGCGAGGCCGGCCGGGACGGTGTGCGGACGCTGCGCCGGCAGCTGTCGCTGGTGGCCGGTACGGAGCTCGGGACCTGCCCCGGTGACCTGCGGCGGGCCGTCGGAGACGACACCGGGCCGTTCCCGGAGCCCGTCGTGCTGAACGTCGTACCGTGGGCCGGCTCGCCCTGCGAGGACGGCTGGTCGTCGGAGGAGATGCAGCTGCGGGCCGAGTCACGCAAGATCCTCGGGCTGGCCGCGCTGCCCGTCGCGGTGACGTGCGTCCGCGTACCGGTGGTCACCACGCACTCGCTGACGGTGCACGCCCGCTTCGAGGGCGAGGTCACCGTCAACCGGGCCCGCGAGATCCTCGCCACAGCGCCCGGCGTCGTCCTGTTCGACGACCCGGCCGCCGGCGAGTTCCCCACGCCCGCCGACGCGGTGGGCACTGACCCGACCTGGGTGGGCCGGCTGCGCCGGGCGCTCGACGACCCCACGGCGCTGGAGCTCTTCGTGTGCGGGGACAATCTGCGCAAGGGCGCCGCGCTCAACACCGCGCAGATCGCGGAGCTGGTCGCGGCGGAACTGTCCTGAAACGTCGCCAGTGGCAGAAATCTCCGATCCAGCGCAGTAAACGCTTGTAGGATCGGTGCACAGCGTGTGAGCCGGTCGATGGTCCGGACCACTTGTTCCCCGGCCTGTCGGCATCAGAGGATTTTCTCCCCGCCCTCCGCAACCGTGCGGAGGGCGGGGAGCGTCTTTGCGAGCGCCCTTGGGGCGTGGGAGCGCGTTCATGCGGTGTGGGGACGCCGCGAACCGGGCGTGGGGACGCCCGTTCACACTTGGACATAGGGGAAGAGCGGGACGCATGAGGGCATTTGACGCATCGCCGATTGTGCTGCCTGACGCGGGTAGACAGCCGTCGGCACGGCTCGGCCGGAAAGTGACGCCCGGCACGTACAACCCTGACGCGGGGACACGTGTCCAACAGACGTGGCAGAGGTACTCGACTTCACCGCGGCGACGCGCTGGACGGCTCTACGGCCGCCCCGCCCGGCCCTACGACCCCGCATGCCCGGCACGTCCGGCGGCATGCCGGTGATCGCGCCCATGCCCGCAGCGCGGCCGGCCCGCATACCGAACCAGCGCGACGATGCCGGGAACGCCGGGAACGCCGGAGATGCAGTCGCGGCCGGCACCACCGTCGACCACCTCACCGAGACGTACCGGGCCCACTACCGCTCACTGCTGGGTCTCGCCGCCCTCCTCCTCGACGACACCGCCTCCTGCGAGGACGTCGTCCAGGAGGCCTTCATCCGCGTCCACTCGGCGCGCAAACGCGTCCGCGACCCGGAGAAGACGCTCGCGTACCTGCGGCAGACGGTCGTCAACCTCTCGCGCTCGGCGCTGCGCCGCCGCATCCTCGGCCTGAAGCTGCTGTCGAAGCCGATGCCCGACATGGCCAGCGCGGAGGAGGGCGCCTACGACCAGCTGGAGCGCGACTCCCTCATCAAGGCGATGAAGGGCCTGCAGCGCCGCCAGCGCGAGGTGCTGGTGCTGCGCTACTTCGCGGACATGACCGAGGCGCAGGTCGCTGAGACGCTCGGCATATCGCTGGGCTCGGTGAAGGCGTATGGTTCGCGCGGCATCGCGGCGCTCCGGGTGGCCATGGAGGCGCCGGCATGAGTGACGGCAACGACGGGCGGCGCGACCGCCATGAGCGGTACGAGTGGCACGAGCCGACACGGGTGAACGGGCAACAGCCGAAGCAATCGCAAGCTGGGAACAGAACTGTGAACCACGGCCCCGACGACCAGAGCCCCGCCGGGCTCGACTCGGACGAGCTGGCACTGCGCAGGATGCTGCACCAGTCGGTGCAGGAGGTGGAGCCGCGCGACGGCACCCTGGACTACCTGCGGCGGGCGGTGCCCGCCCGGCGAGCGCGCAAGCGGCAGGCCATGGTCGGCATGGCTGCCGCCGCCCTGTTCGTCGGCACCGCGGTCCCGGCCCTCCTGCATGTCTCCAACTCCACCGGCGAGGGCGCCAACCCGTCCGTCGCCGGCCACGCCTCGCAGGCCCAGGGCGGCACGGGCGACGGCAAGGGTCCGGACGGCGGCGAGGTCAGCGCCGGCGGCGGATCCTCGGACAAGGCCCCGGGCAACGACAAGGACGACAAGGAGGAGAAGGAGGACGAGGAGAAGGGCACCGGCGCCGCCACCGGAGGGGCGACCGAGGGTGCCGATCCGTCCTCCACCATCGCGGCCGGGGCCCCCGCGTGCATGTCCGGGCAGCTCGGCGCCGCCGGCTCCGGCACTGCCGCGCCCGACTCCACCGGGGTCGTCTACGGCTCCTTCCGCGTCACCAACGTCTCCGTCGCCGAGTGCATGGTCACCAGCCCCGGCACCGTGGGCGCGCTCGCGCAGGGCGCCGCCGACCCCACCAAGATCGGCGCGCAGCGGCACGCGGCGGGGGATCCGGCGACCGGGCTGCCCGACCCGGCCACGGAGGCGGCCCAGCTGGCGCTCAAGCCGGGCGCCACGTACGACGTGAAGTTCGCCTGGGTGCCCTCGGAGACCTGCCCCTCGAACGGCACCGGCGGCGGCACCGGAGGCAGCGACCCCGGACCGAGCCCCGACCCGACGCCCTCCCAGGACCCGGGCGCCACGACCGGCACCTCCACCGGCGGCGACACCGGTACGACGACCCAGCTGACCGCGGAGGACGGCACGGCCGACGGAAGCGTGACGGTGACGTACACGACGGAGACGGGGGACACGGTGTCGGCGACGGTGTCCAACGCGTGCGCGGGGACGGTCTACTGGACGGGCATACTGCCGGCGTCGTGACGTTGCGTCCTCAAACCACCCCGGTGGGGGCGCCCCCAGACGGGCTGGACACCTGGTCCTTCTCAGAGACCAACCCCAGCTCGGCATCCCGCGCGAACTCCACCTCGCGCCGCAGCAGCCGGAACCACATGAACACCGCGAAGCCGACGAAGGCGAACCACTCCGCGGTGTAACCGAGGTTCTGGAACGCCTTCAGGTCAAGGCCGGTGTCCTGCGGCGCAGTCGCCGGCACGGCCTTCATCCCGGCGTCCCCCCGGTTCAGCGTGATCCACGCGTCGTACACGTCGTACGGCACGAGGTTCACCAGCGACGCCGCACTGATCGCCGCCGTCTGCCCGGCCGGCAGCCCGCTGCGCGCACTGACGCCGTTGTCGCCCGGCGTCTCCGAGGCCTGCAACGCCCCGGTCACCGTGACCTTCCCGCGCGGCGGGGCCGGTGCCTGCGCCGGGTCGGGGGCGCCGGGCAGCCAGCCGCGGACGACGGGCAGGGCCTTGCCGGAGTCGGTGCGCAGCAGCGTGAGGACGTAGTAGCCGTTCCGCCCGTCCAGTTCGCGGTCGGGCACGAGCAGTTGCCGCCCGTACTCGCCGGTCGCGGTGACCTGCTTGCCGGACGTCGCCTTGTTCACCGGCAGCAGCTCGGCCAGCGGCCGGGCCGCCTCCTTCTTGGACTCGGCGGCCTGCTGGGTCGCGTTCCGGTCCTCCTGCACGCGGTCCTCGAACCGGCCCAGCTGCCACGACCCCATGAAGATGCAGAAGGGGATGGCGAGCAGCACGAAGACGTTGATCCCCCACCAACGGGGCGTCAGCAGAAACCGGTACACGCCTCCCACGGTACGGGGCGTCCGCCGCCGCCCGGCCGCGGGGTCAGTACCGCTCGACCAGGTGCTCCCGGCCCGCCGGCGGCTCGTACGGCTCCGGCCAGAAGTCGGTGACCGTGGATATCCGGCCGTCCTCGCCCGCCGTGAAGAACGAGATGCCGTACATCTCCTCCAGCCCGACCGTGAAGTGGATCCAGCTGACGACCTGGCCCGGCTCGGCGACGATCCGCTCGACCCGCAGATGCCAGTCGCCCGGATACTCCCGGTTGAACCGCACATACGGCTCCCGGCCGGTAATTCGCTCCCGCGTCTGCGGCAGCGTGTAGACGACATCCTCGGCCAGCGTGTCAGTGAACGCGGGCCAGTCCCGGCCCTCGGCTGCGGCCCAGAACCGCTCGACTGTGTTGCGCAGATCGGTCATGCCCAGCAGTGTGCACCCCGCCACTGACAATCGGCCCTGACGTGCGGAGCCGAGGAGTTTTCCACAGGCTGAGAGGCTCAGCAGCGGATTTTCACCCTGGCCGTGCAGTATGGGGTCCATGACTGAGAGCAACGGATCCGTCTCGCCGGATCAACAGGGACAGAGCGGCCAGATGCCGGACTGGGAGAAGCGCTTCCGGGCGCCGAGGGTGTCGCTGCCCGACTGGGCGGAGGACGCACCGGACCGCTCCCTGTTCGTCTCGAACGCGACGGGTACGTACGAGCTGTACGCCTGGGACCGGGCGACAGGCGAGCAGCGCCAGGTGACGCACCGGCCGAACGGCACGACGGACGGCGTGCTCTCCCCGGACGGCGCGTGCATCTGGTGGTTCGACGACAAGGACGGCGACGAGTTCGGGGTGTGGCGCCGCCAGCCGTTCGCGGGCGGCGAGGACGAGCTCGCGGCGCCGGGCCTGGACCCGTCGTACCCGGCGGGCCTGGCCCTGGGCCGGGACGGGCGTACGGCGGTGGTGGGCCGCTCCACGGACGAGGAGGGGACGACCATCCACCTCGCGCGCGAGGGCGAGGCGCCGGTGGAGATCTACCGTCACCGGGAGTCGGCGGGCGTCGGCGACCTCTCGCACGACGGTTCGCTGATCGCCGTGGAGCACACCGAGCACGGGGACGCGATGCACTCGGCGCTGCGCGTGCTGCGCGCCGACGGCACGGCGGTCGCCGAGCTGGACGACACCAAGGGCGGCACGCGGGAGCTGGGCCTGGAGGTGCTGGGCTTCGCCCCGGTCGACGGCGACACGCGGCTGCTGGTCGGGCACCAGCGGCGCGGGCGCTGGGAGCCGCTGGTGTGGGACGTGGCCTCGCGGGAGGAGAGGGACCTGGCGCTGGACCTGCCGGGCGATGTGAGCGCCGAGTGGTATCCGGACGGCTCGGGCCTGCTGATCGCGCACAGCATCGAGGCCCGCAGCGAGCTGTTCCGGTACGACCTGGCCTCCCGTGAGCTGGAGAAGGTCTCCACGCCGCCGGGCACGGTGTCCGGGGCGACGGCTCGCCCCGACGGCAGCGTGGAGTACCTGTGGTCGTCGGCCGCCGAGCCGTCGGCGGTCCGCTCGACGAGGGGCGGGATCGTCCTGGAACCTCCCGGGATGAAGTCGCCGGGCTCGGTCCCGGCGGAGGACGTGTGGGTGCAGGGGCCGGGCGGCCGCATCCACGCCCTGGTCCAGAAGCCGGCGGGCGCGGCGGGCCCGTTGCCCACGGTCTTCGACATCCACGGCGGCCCGACGTGGCACGACAGCGATTCCTTCGCGGCGGGCCCGGCGGCCTGGGTGGACCACGGGTACGCGGTGGTGCGCGTCAACTACCGCGGCTCCACGGGCTACGGCCGTGCCTGGACCGACGCGCTGAAGCACCGGGTCGGCCTGATCGAGCTGGAGGACATCGCGGCGGTGCGGGAGTGGGCGATCACCTCGGGCCTGGCGGACCCCGAGCGCCTGATCCTGACCGGCGGTTCCTGGGGCGGCTACCTCACCCTCCTCGGCCTCGGCACCCAGCCGGACGCGTGGACGCTGGGCATCGCGGCGGTCCCCGTCGCCGACTACGTCACGGCGTACCACGACGAGATGGAGGCGCTGAAGGCCATGGACCGCACGCTGCTGGGCGGCACGCCGGAAGAGGTGCCGGAACGCTTCGAGGCCTCCTCACCCCTCACCTACGTCGACGAGGTCAAGGCCCCCGTCCACATCTCCGCCGGCGTCAACGACCCGCGCTGCCCCATCCGCCAGATCGAGAACTACGTCAAACGCCTGGAGGCCCGCGGCGCCACCCACGAGGTCTACCGCTACGACGCGGGCCACGGCTCTTTGGTGGTCGACGAGCGCATCAAACAGGTCAAACTGGAACTGGACTTCGCGGCAAGGCACCTTCCCTGAGAGACGGGACAGTCGCCGTCCGACAAGGCCCACCCCCGCCCGACCGACACCGCCCCCTTGGCCGGCCGAGCCGGGCGACGTCTGCTTCCTGGCCGACCGTAAACGGGTGGTGGGTGGGCAAAGGCCGGGGTCCGGGGCGGAGCCCCGGCGGGGTCCAGGGGGCGGAGCCCGCTGGCGGGGTCGTAGGGGCAGCCCCTACACCTCAGCCCGCGGCCGGGCTCGCCGCCTTCCCAGCAGATCGGCCAGCCCACGTCGCGTCGCCGCCAGCACCACCCGGTCCTCACGCCGCAGCACATAGGAATCCGGCAGATCCCACACCAGCCCGGACGGCTCCGCCGGCTCCTCGGAAGGAGGATCCGCCGCCAGATCATCCCGCCGCTCACCCGGCGACGCGGTGTCCAGCGCCAGCACCCGCCACGCCCCGGCCCGAAACGCCTCCCCGATCGTCCGGCCCTCCAGCTGCGGATGCCCCGCCACCTCCACGGCCGCGAACAGCAACACCCGCCGCTCCACCGGAATCGCGCCCAGAATCTGCCGCCCCATCATCGCCCCGGCGAACGCGGGCGCCGCCAGATGGGACACACTGCGACTCCGGGTCAGCGCCCCGGGATACGCGGCCCGCAGGGTCCGGTACACGGCGGCCGCGAAGTCGTCGTCGTACAGCCGCAGCACCACGCGCAGGCCGGCGCGCCCGGAGCGGGCGACCAGCGCGGCCTCCAGGTTGGTGGTGTCCGAGCTGGTGAGCGCCAGCAGAGCATGCGCACGGCGGATCTTGGCGGAGTCCAGCGTGCCGTCCTGCGTGGCGTCCCCGAGCACCACCGGCACCCGCAGCCGCCGCGCCGTGGCCATCCCGCGCGCCTCCGGATCGGACTCGACGCACACCACGGGGATGTTCAGCTCGTGCAGCCGGATCAGCACCCGCGTGCCGATCTTGCCGAGCCCCAGCAGCACGACATGACGGCTGAGCCCGCGTGGCGGCTTCCGCAGCGCCGACGTGGTGCGGAACGTCCCCAGCGCCTCCAGCACCGCCGCCAGCAGCACCGGCAGCAGCAGCAACCCCATCAGCGACGTCAGCAGTTGCAGGATCTGCTGCCCGACGGACGCGTCCAGCGCGGGATCGTTGATGGCGAAGAGGTTCAGCAGCGTGACGTAGGTGGAGTGCAGGGGAGGGTCGTCGCTCACGACCGACAGGGCGACGGCCAGCGCCGCCACGCACGCCACCACTCCCGCCAGCGACCACCGCAGCCTCCGGGAGAACAGCGAAGCGAAGGGCACGGCGGCCCGCCCGGCCGGGGACGGGCCCGAGTACGCCACCTGTTCCAGCACCACCGTCCCGCGTCCGGTCGCCGCAGCCACCGCCTCCGCGTCCGGCAGCAGCTGCGGCCCCTGGTCGCCGCTGTCCTCCGAACCGTCCGTGCCGGCCGGGTCGTTGCTCGTCTCGGACAGCAGCGCCAGCGTGGCGAGACCGGGGTCGGCCACCTGCCCGGGCCGCGGCGGCTGCCGCTCCACCGCCCGCAGCAGCAGCCCGTCGGTCTGGACGACCTTGCTGGTGCCGGCGACCGCGGTGGCTGCCAGCGCGGGCGCGACCGTGTCGGCGTCGGACAGCACGGTCGTCGAGGGGTCGAAGCCCACGGCCGGGGCCACTCCGGTGGCCAACGCGGCGGCCTGGTCGAGGAGTTCCTCGATGTGCTGGCCCAGATTCCGGTTGTACAGCCGCAGCACGAGCCGCAGCCGGGGGTTGAGCCGGCGGGCGGTGAGGGCGGCGCGGATGTTGGTCTCGTCGTCGTCGTACACGAGCGCCAGCGCGGCGGCCCGGTCCACGCCCGCCTCCGCGAGCACGTCCTCGGCCGGTTCGGCCGCCTCCAGCACCCGTTCGTCTCCGGCACGTTCGCCGTTGTCACCGGACCGGTTCACGGCCGCGCTGACCCGGTCGAGCAGCGCCGCCGAGGCCGCGCGCGCCCGCCCGACGACCGGCCGCCGCACCTCTCCTCCGCCGGCGGACGGCACGACGAGCGTGACCTGTTCGCCGTACACGACACGGAGTTCCGCCGCCAGCCGGTGGGCGAGACCGTCGTCGCCGCACACCACCATGTGCGCGTCCGGATCACCCGCCAGACCTTGACGTACCGGACCTTGTGAACTCTGATTCGGAACGCTCCCCACGAGGGGACAGACTGCCTCACCGAGACGAGTGGTTCCAGACGCCAACCATTCACAGCTGAACGGCCGAGCCTTTTCAGCCGTACCGGAGGGGAGGGAAACCAGGACCCCGCCCTGCCGCACCACCGGAGGTACCCCGCCCGTGGCCATCACGAAAGACGCCCCGCCGGGCACCGCCGGGGGCACGGACGCACGGCGAGAGAGCGGGAAGGGCGGAAAGGGCGGCGACGGCGGCGAGGGCCGGCACCTCAACTCCCCGCTGCTGCTGACCCTGCTGCTGCTCACGGCGGTGATGCTGCAGGGCCCGGTCCGCCAGGCGCTGGCCGCGCCGGTGATGCAGAGCTGGATGACGGTGTTCGTCGCGGTGATCGTGCAGGCCATGCCCTTCCTGGTGCTGGGCGTGCTGCTGTCGGCGGCGATCGCGGTGTTCGTACCGCCGTCCTTCTTCGCCCGCGCGCTGCCGAGGCGGCCCGCCCTCGCCGTCCCGGTCGCGGGCGCGGCGGGCGCGGTCCTGCCCGGCTGCGAGTGCGCGTCCGTGCCGGTGGCCGGGGCGCTGGTGCGCCGGGGCGTCACCCCGGCCGCGGCACTCGCGTTCCTGCTGTCCGCGCCCGCGATCAACCCGATTGTGCTGACCGCGACCGCCGTCGCTTTCCCCAACGACCCGGAGATGGTGGTCGCCCGGTTCGTCGCGAGCCTGCTGGTGGCGTGCGCGATGGGGTGGCTGTGGCAGCGGCTCGGCCGCACGGACTGGCTGCGGCTGCCCGCCCGGTCGTCGTACGAGGGGCAGAGCAAGGGGGCCGCGTTCTGGGGGTCGGTCCGGCACGACGTGATGCACGCCGGCGGTTTCCTGGTCGTGGGCGCGATGGCCGCGGCGACCCTCAAGGCCGTCGTCCCGGAGAGCTGGCTGCGCGCGACCGCCGACAGCCCGGTGCTGTCGGTGCTGGCGCTCGCCGTGCTCGCCGTCCTGCTGTCGATCTGCTCGGAGGCGGACGCGTTCGTGGCGGCGTCCCTGTCCCAGTTCTCGCTGACCGCTCGTCTCACCTTCCTGGTCGTGGGCCCGATGATCGATCTCAAGCTGTTCGCGATGCAGGCCGGCACCTTCGGCCGCGGCTTCGCGCTGCGCTTCGCCCCGGCGACGTTCGCGCTGGCGGTCGTCGTGTCCGTGCTGACGGGGGCGGTGCTGCTGTGAATCGGCACGCCCAGGCCGCCCTGCTGTTCCTGCTCGGCGCGACCCTGCTGCACGCGGGCACGACCGACCTCTACCTGCGGTACGTCAAGGCGGGACTGCGCCCGCTGCTCCTGCTGTCCGGCGCGGTGCTGATCGCGGCGGCGGTGGCGACGGTGTGGTACGAACGCCGCAGCGCGCGCACCGCCGGTCACCATCACGAACCGCGCGTCTCCTGGCTGCTGGCCCTGCCGGTCCTGGCCCTCATCCTGGTCGCGCCGCCCGCCCTCGGCTCCTACAGCGCGATGCACGCAGGTACGGCCCTGCAGAAGCCGTTCGGCTTCCCGGAACTGTCCGCCGAGGGCCCGCTCCGCCTCGGCGTGGCCGACTACGCGGGCCGCGCCGTGTACGACGACGGCCGCTCCCTGCGCGGCCGCCAGATCAAGGTCACCGGCTTCGTCGCCCTGGACCGCGCGGGCGAGCCCTACCTGGTCCGCATGGCCCTCAACTGCTGTGCCGCCGACGCCCAGCCGGTCAAGATCGCCCTGACCGGACGCATCCCACCGGTCCTGCAACCCGACACCTGGCTGGAGCTCTCCGGCACCTACACCCCCAAGCGCACCCGCGACCCCGTCAACAACGCCCCGATCCCGTACTTCCGGGTCACCGACGCCAAGCCGGTGCCGACGCCGCGCGATCCGTACGACGAGACCTGGAACAGCTGACACCGCTTCAGGCGGCCGTCGGGCCCGGCTGTACATGCTCCTTGTCCGATAACTACATGGCCCCTAACGGGGGATGCTCCATCCCTCGATGCGGGTCATGCCGGGACGCGGGCGTGCCAACGGCGAGCGTGGCGCGTTGGCAGCAACATGAATGGCGAGAACGAGGACCGGAAGTCGTTGGTACGGGCGAGCAGACGGCCGACGCGGCGGGCCGCGCTGATGCCGGCCGTGCCCAGATGAGGGTGAGGGCGCGTCAGCGGGGGCGGCCCGTGCTCTGGACGCGGTGGCGCGCCGCGGTGTGCGCCCCGCACGTCGGGCAGCGCCCCCGTGCGTCGGCCTGTGCGGCGAGCGTACGCAGCGCCTGCTGGAGGGCGAGCTCCACGGCGGCGGGCACGAACAGCGTGCCGGCGCCGTCGGGCGGGACGAGCCAGCGCAGGGTGCCGGCGGCCCGGTGCGGTGGGGGCACGGTGATCCGGGCGCCATGGCCCAGGTAGCGGATGTCGGAGCCGATCCAGCGGCCCGCGGGGTCCGGCGGCAGGAAGAAGCCGACGCGGCGGACGGCGGCGTCCGCGAGTACGGGGCCGGGTGCCTGCGGGATGCACAGCAGGGTGTCGAGGGCCAGGACGCCCAGCTCCTCCGGGACGCTCAGCACGTCCCAGAACCGGCCGCAGGTCAGCACCGCCGTGCCGGAGCCGCCGTACCACTGCCGTTTGCAGACCCGGGGATCGGTCGCGGCGGCGGCCAGCCATTCCACGGCGGGTCTGGTGCTTGCTCGCATGGAGGTACCTCCGGGATCCGATGCTGCACGGGCGACGCACTTCTCCCTCGATGCCAGGACATTCGGACCCAGCGTGCTCATGCTGGTAGATATTTCTACTTCGCGGAAGGGGTGGCGAACCGTGGCGAATGACCCCGCGGCCAGGCTGCGGCAGCTCTGGCGGACGACGACGCACGGCACGAGGACGGCCCTGCGCTGGCGCCCGTTCCGGCCCGACCCGTTGGCGTCCCTCGTCCGCACGGCCCGCCACCTCGACTACGGCGGGTCCCACGCGTACGACGCGGAACGCGACGCCCGCACCGCCGGCCGGTGAACGGCGGGCGGCGCGGGCGGTGCCGGTGATGTCACCGCCTGCACGTGGTCGCCCAGGACGTCGCGGCCGACGCGCGCATGGTGTACGTGGACCGGGACCCGATCGTCCGCGCCCACGCCGCACGACTGCTCGACGGCGCCCCCCGAGGGCCGTACGGCGTTCGTGGAGGCGGATGTCCACGACTCCGGCTCGGTCCTCGCCGCGCCGGAGGTCACCGCCACGCTCGATCTGAGCCGCCCGGTGGCCCTCAGCCTCAACGCCGTCCTGCACTTCTTTCCCGACGACCAGGGTCCGTACGGCATCGTCGCGCATCTGCTGAGCGCCCTGGCGCCCGGTTCCCACCTGGTGTTGTCCCACGTCACGGCGGACATCGACGCCGAGGGCATCGCCCGTGCGGTGCAGGTGTACGAGGCTTCCGGCATCCTGGCGCAGGCCCGCCCCAGGGCGGAGGTGGAGCGCTTCCTCGACGGCCTGGAGATCGTCCCGCCCGGCCTGGCGGTGCCGCACCGCTGGGACGCCGACGGGTTGGCCGAGGCCAGCAGGATCACTGCGGACGTGTCGGACGCCGAGGTGTCCTGCTACGTCGCGATGGCCCGCAAGCCGTGAGCCCGTCGGATCTCACCGGAGGTCCGCCCGCCTGATCTGTCGTCCTACCGGTCCCCGGGCGTGACCAGCCCCGACTCGTAGGCGAAGATCACGGCTTGCGCGCGGTCGCGCAGGCCCAGCTTCGCCAGGACGCGGCCGATGTGCGTCTTCACCGTCTGTTCGGCCAGCACCAGGTGGTCCGCGATGTCGAGGCAGACGTTGTCCGCGATGTCGAGGCAGACGTTGGTGGCGATGCGGTAGATCCACGACCGTAGTGACGACCGTTCCTCGAACCGGTCGAGGCCGCGCCACGCCCGGACCATGGTCTCCTGCAGGGCGTCTTCCGCGTCGAAGACCGAACCCGGCATTCGGTAGCAGTAGCCGATCAACTCGGTCCGGTGCCCCTCCAGCCGGAGAGCCGCCGATTCGTCACCGAGACCGACAATGCCGACTCCCAGACCATTCATCCCCCCTGGTGCGCACACCTGCGCAGTATGCTCCTGCGCAGGACGGGCGAGTTCCCGGTCCTGCGGGTGCGCCCGGATCATGATGTCAGCGAACGCGAAGACGCTGCCGGACACGGTGAGTTGCCCGACGCTGCGCGGCAGTTCATGGGTCCCGGCCGCTCCGGGAGGGTGTCCATGGCGGCCACCTCACATACCGATGATCAGGCGGTTGGTCCGACTGGGCGGACCGGGCTGTTCCGGAACGGCCGCGGACACCGCGGAGGCGCCGCCCTCGTACTCCCATGCCTCGTCCGGGCCCATTGGCTCGTCGGTCGCGCAGACGCCGTACCGGGCCTCGTCCGCGGCGATGAGCGCGCTCGCGGTCAGTGGCGGGCCGTCGTAGTCGGACGCGGCAGCCATCAGCTGGGCCGCCGACTCCGCCCCGGTCTCGGGCGGGATGACCAGGAGATCCCAGCGGCCGGTGCCGTAGGAGAGCAGCAGCAGCTTGTGCGGGTCGATTTCCGGGGTGAACCAGCCGACCTTGACGATGTGGCCGTTCACGGGAACCTTCCGGGGGATGACCGGCCAGTGCTTCGGGTTGACGGCGATGCGGGTGATGCGGCCCCACAAGGGGTCCAACAGGTCGGTCAGTGCCGGCAGTTCGCTCAGCAGATCCCGGGAGCGGGGCCACCAGGCGCCGTCCAGGAGTCCGCGGGACGTGCCGTCGGTCTTCAATGCGAGACGCGCGGCCGGGGCTGCGACGGACTCGTGGTGCGGCGGGGCTGTGTGCAAGGTCGCCGACATGATGCGGACCCGTCTCCGAGCCGCCTCTGCGGCGGCCCGGGTTTCATCGTTCGCCGAGAACGACCCGGCGTGAAAGCCGGTGTGCGAAATACCCTCGGTACTGTCCACACTACTCCGCGCTCCGCCGCAGCGCGGACCTGAGGCCGCCTAGAGGTGGAGCAGCCGCTGGGTGATCTCCCGGTACTGCCTCAGCGCGTGCCGGAGTTCGTCGGACTGTGTCTCGGGGTCCCGGTCCTGCCACCCGGCGCGCAGGACCCGCCGCCGTTCTGCGAGGGCGCTCACGAGCTGGGCGATGGCTTCGTCGTAGGCGCTCTCGGCCTCTTCCAGCGCCTCGCGCGGGGTGTCGGCGAAGGCGTTGAGGGCGTGCCGGAGGCACAGGACGATCTTGTCCCGTTCGGCCGACGGGAGCAGCGGCTCCGGGCCCGGGGTACGGCGTTCGGCGGGGCCCCGGGCTTGGCCCGCGGGCTGCTGGGCGCGTGACTGGTCGTACATCATCGAGTGCCGCTTCCGTTGCGCCTGAAGGCGTCCTTGGTCTTCTCGACGGCCTGTTTCAGGCTTCCGGAGACCCGGTCGATCCTGCCCCGGCGCTGCAGTCGCCTGTCGCGAGTGACCCGGCCGAGGTCTTTCGTGATCCTGCCCTTCATCGTCATTGCCCTGTTCCTGATGGACCGTTCAACGGTCATGGTCGGCTTCGCTGGTGTCCGGTAGGTGGGTTCCCGCGGGGCCTGGGCGAGGCGGGAAGGAGGAATGCTTCGCCCCGTGTTCCGGAGCGGCATAGCCCTACGCCGTGCCGCCAGTCAACGTCCGGCGACGGGCCGTGTCAACGCGGTGGCCAATCGATCCGGCCCGCCTCGTTCCGGAGCGTGCGGGAGTACGGTGGAGGAAACGAGGACCGTTCGTATGCCGGTGTCCGAACCGGCCCCGTCCTCGCGACTCCCATCACAGGGGCAGCCCGTGACCCCGGCCGCGCCACCCGCACCGAGGCCGAGGAGCTCCGTATGTCGCTCAGTTCCACCACGCCGACCCCACCCGGGCCCGGCACGGCGTCGACCGCGGCCAGATCGACCCGTCGGCCGCCGTCATCCGCCTCCTCGAATGCCTCGGCTGGGTGTACGAGGCGCGCTGGCCGACGCGGGCCCGCGTCGCCGCCCGTCGTGTCTGACGTCAACCACTCAACCGCGTACGGCAGTTGGCAGGAGACTTCATGACCACCGCACTGCAGCCCCCGCTTCCCTCCCACCCCGCCCTCCGCCTGCGCCTGGCGCCCCGCGGCGGTCTGCCCCGGCCCGTCCACGGCGCGTGGTGGCCTCGTTCGTACGACCTGATCGCGGAACTCCCGCGACTGCTCGCCGGGTTGCCGGGTGCGTGGGGCCACATCAGCAGCGTTACCGTCAACGGGGCGAAGTGGTCCGCGACGCCCGGCCGGATGCTCGTCTTCAACCAGGTCGTACGTCTGCGCAGGACCCTGGCGGCATCCGCCCCGCACACCGTCGTCCTGCTCGCTCCCGGCCGGGGCCGCTGGGACCTGCTGGTCGTGCCGCCGGATACGACCGAGGAGGCCGCGGAACCGCTCATGGCGGCCGCGGCAGGTGGTCACGTCTGATCCGGCCTCCCCAACGGACTGCCCGGCGAACATCAGGGCACTGACGGCCAGGGCGGCGTGGACCGTCACATCCCCACCGCCCGTCGGCCGGGCCGGCCGGTGGTGGCCTCGTACGACGAGGAAGTGCCGTCGGCCTGTTCCGCCGTCATGAGGGCGGTCGCGGTCAGCCGCGGGCCGGTGCTCGCGCTCGCGGCAGCCATCAGCCAGGCGGCCGAGGGCGCACTGGTCTCCGGGGGTATCACCAGGAGGTCCCAGCGGCCCGCTGTGTAGGACAGCAGCAGGATCTTGTGCGGATCCTGCTCCGACGTGAACCAACCGACCTTCACCACATGGCCGTTGACCGAGATCTTGCGCGGGATGATCGGCCAGTAGCGCGAGTTGACGGCGATACGGGTGATCCGTCCCCACAGCGGATCCAGTACGTCCGCCAGAGCGGCGAGCTCGTGTGTCAGGTCACGTGAACGAGGCCACCAGGCGCCGTCCAACTCGACGTGCCCTGCTGAGGGACTCACGGGTTTCAGTGCGAGGCGCGCGGTCGGGGCCCTGAAGGGTACGGCCCGTAGCGGGGGATGGTCGGTGGTCGCGGACATCGCGCGAACCCGTCTCCGGACCTCTGCGCGTGGGCAGTTGGCCGGTGGTCGTCGCTCACCGGGAACGACACCGGCATCGGGACCGGTGTGCGAAATGCTCCCGATGAGTTCACGCTACTCCGTGAAGAGGCCGAACGGACCGTTCCTGGACGTCGGCTCACTGCCGTCGACGGTCGTCCTCCGAGGAGCGGCTGGTCTCCAGCCAGGACCGTGCCGGTTCTGCCGGGCGGGTGGTGTCCACGGTGAGCTGGAGGCGGGTTCCTCCCTCGGTGTCCGCGGGATAGCTGCGCTGCTCGGTGGCGGCGAAGCAGTGGCGGAGAACCTCCGCGATGCGGCGGGCGACCTCGGGGGATGCGGCGACGACGCGAACCTCGGCGTGGCCGTCCGGGGGTGTTTCCGTGGGCGGCATGGCGACCTCGTTGTTGGGCACAGCTCAGCGGACCGGATCTTTCACTCTACTCCGGCATGCCCCGGAGCCCCCGGTGTGACCGGCGAGCTTTCCGGCCGCCGTGGGCCGCGGAGTAACTGCTGCTACCGGCCATGCCGACGCCGAAGGAGCCAGGACCGGAGGACCTGAAGCCATACCTGAAGGGTTGGAGTCCGTACGGACCCGTAGCAAACGGTTTCGGTTGGGGAGCCCGCTGACAGGCTCTTGGCCGACGATGTTCGGGCACAACGAAGTCAGGCGGCGTTGGGGCGTGGGGAGCCCTTGAAGACCTGGCTGGTGTGCCAGGTGCGGTGGGTCGCTGCGACGGGCCGGATGCCGGGCTGGGGGCCGATGAGGGGGCGGCCGGCGAGTGCGGTGACGTGGTCGCGGGCGGCGGGGCTGCGGCCGACGAAGTGCTGGGAGACCAGGACGCGGTGGCTGTCGCCTATGCCGAGGACGCCTTTGTCGAAGAGCTTGTGGTGCAGGGAGCACAGGCACAGACCGTTGTCGACGTCGTCCGGGCCGTCGTAGGCCCACCAGCGCACGTGTGCGGCCTCCAGCGCTACGGGCGCGGTGCCGATCATGCCGTCGTAGCCGCAGAAGGCGCATTGGTACTCGTAGGCGGTCAGGACCAACTCCCGCATACGGCGGTCGCGCTGGCGTCGCTCGGGGGCGGTGACGGCGTCGGTCTCCGCCAGCTCCGGTTCCAGGCCGACTGCATCGCATAGGTCCGGGTGGAGTGAGGGTGGGAAATGCAGGTCCAGCAGGACCCTTGCCATGCGGCCCACGAGGGAGGGCTCGCGGCGCAGTGCCGCGCGCAGGTCGGGGGCCAGGCGCCCGGTGGCGCCGCTGGCCCGCAGTTCCGTGACGGCGGTGCCGGGGCTGCCGGGGCCGCGGTCGGTGCGTACCTCCCACACCTCGTCGTTGGCCAGGTGGTGGAAGGGGTAGGCGGGGGTGGTCCCGCGCGCGGGGCCGTACTCCGCCAGCAGTTGCTTCAGATCGGCTTCCACCGCGCTGTAGCGCAACTCGCCCTCGGCGTCGGCCTGGAAACGGCCCAGCGCGTACAGCAGCAGTAACGGCTTGTGCGGTGCCCGTACCCCATCCCGGCTCCATTGCCTCAGACTCGCGGCGCGCTCCAGCCAATCCATGACCCATGATCGTAGCGACGCGTTGCCGCAGGCAGGGGTGCAGGCCTGCAGGTGCAGGTGCCCATGCCGTGGCGCTGCTGCGGGGAGCGCCCGTCAGATGCCAGGAGCCGCTCGTCCGCGCGAGTCCAGGACGAGCAGCGCGACATGCAAGCCTGTGCGTTGCAGGCCCGATTCCAGGTCGCATCCCAGGAGCCGTTCGATGGTGTGGAGACGCTGGTAGAAGGCCTGGCGGGACATTCCGGCCTGTTTCGCCGCGACCGACTTGTTCCCGGCCGCTGTCACATAGGCGCGCAGCGCGGCGAGCAGGTCGCCGCCATTGCGGTCGTCGTGCTCGATGAGGCGCGTCAGCCGGCGTTCCGCGTACCGCTGGAGGCGGGTGTCGTCACTCAGTACGCCCAGCAGTTCCGGCAGCCCGATGTCGGAGGGAACGTAGAACCGCCGGTCCGGGGATCCCGGCACGATGGCGTCGGCGGTCTCCTCGGCCTCCTGCCATGACCGGGCGATCCCGGAGAGGTCGGTCACGCCGGGGCCGACCGCGACGACGGAGTCCGGGCCGAGCTCCTCGTGTGCGAGACGGCCGATCCGCTCGGCGACCGGCTGCCAGGCGCTGGCCCGCGCCAGCGCGAGGAGGACACCGATCCGGCCCGGTGCCGTCTCACCGACGAGTGCGCGTACCCCGGTCCGCTCCAGTTCCTTCGCGATCCGTTCGTCGAGATGCTCATCCTCGCCGCCGATCCTGGTATGGCGGATCAGTACGGCGAACAGCCGGTGCCCGAAGGAAGGCAGCCCCAGCGCCTCGGCGCGGGCTCGGGCGTCCGCGGGAGAACGGAAGCGCCGTTCGCACAGATCCCGCAGCACGGAGCGGTGGGCCCGTCGCTCCCACCAGGCCGGTCCGGCCAAGCGGGCCATGGTCAGAGCGACCACCGCACGCTCGAGCACCAGGACGGCTTCCGGATCGGCATCCGGGCTCTGCCGGCTGTCCAGCAGGATCAGCCGTCCCCACAGCCCTTGGTGGTCCTCCACCGGGGCTATCAGCCAGCCCTCCGGGCCGCTCGGCGCGACCTTCTCGAGGGTCGGTGCAGCTCGGGAACGCCGCGACCAGGCCGACACCACCGGCTCGTACGGCCGACCGAGCAGTTCACACATCATGACCCGGTGGGCCAGGTCCTCGAGCACCACGGGGGCTCCGGTGAGCTCCGCGGCGGTGTGCACCACTTCCTCGGGAGTCGCGCCGCGCAGCGTCAGGGCGGTGAAGATGTCCTGGATGTCCCTGCCGCGGCGCAGCAGTTCGCCCTGGGCGTCGAGGATGAGGGCGTGCACCGTCTGGGTGACGTCGATGAACCGGACGCCGCGGGCGAGCTCGACCAGCGGCACATCGCGTGCGCGGCAGGCCGCGACCAGTTGCTCGGGCACCTTCTGGTAGCGGTAGCCGAGTTCCACGATCAGGCCGGCCGCTCCGACGTCGGCGAGTTGGTCGACGTAGTCACGCAGCTTCGAGGTGTCCTCGGGATACGGCATGCCGGTCGTCAGTACCAGCTCGCCCCCCTCGAGGAAGTTCGCCGGATTGAGCAGTTCGGTGACATGCACCCACCGCACCGCACGGTCCAGCCGTGACTCACCGGCCAGCACCCGTGGCATCCCTTCGACGAGCACGGGGAGGCGCAGGACGTCCCTGATGGTGATGAAGCGCCTCATCGAGAGGTGTTTCGGGAGCGTATGTGGTGCTTGTCTCCGTGACATCGAGGGTCACCATCGCACCGGGTCGTCTCCGTGGCAAGGGGGCGCTGTTAATTCTCGGAGACGGTCCGTCCGCTTCGACAGACTGTCCCGAGGAGGCCCCGTGGTGGAACAGAGTGTGTGTTGACCTGCGATGTCGGCCGAGGCGAGAGTGAACGTCATCCCAGCAGGGCCCGGATCTCACCGGCCGCACGAGTGCCGGCCGCACGATTTCCCCCAGCCGCCCTCGGCAGAAGGAGCGCCCATGAGCACCCCGAAGCGCGTCGCCGTGATCGGTGTCGGCAGCATGGGCAGCCAGGCCATGTGGCGACTGGCCGCCCGCGGCGCCGAGGTCATCGGTTACGACCGGTACGCGCCAGGTCACGACCGTGGCGCGGCAGGGGGCGAGACCCGCATCTTCCGCGCCGTCCACCTCGGTGAGCCCGCGTACATTCCGCTGCTGCGGCTCGCGGATCACCTGTGGGACGGGCTCCAGCAGGAAACGGGCCGTTCGCTGCGACGCCGCAGCGGCTGCCTGGTGATGGGGGAATCCGCCTCACCCTCCATGCGTCTCCTCCTCTCCTCCAGCGCCACCCATCAGCTGGATCACGAGGTGCTGGACCGGGCGGACCTGGCCAGCCGCTACCCGCAGCACCGTCTCCCGGAGGGACACACCGCCGTACTCGACCGGATGGGCTGCATCATCAGGCCCGAGGCGTCGGTCCAGGCCGCTGCCGGGCGCGCCGAAGAGCTGGGCGCCCGTGTGCACCGGTACACCCCGGTCCGGGAGGTCGTGCCCGCGGCGGGCGGCGGCGTGGACATCGTCACCGACCACGGCACCGACCATGTGGACGCCGCGGTGGTGACCGCGGGCCCCTGGATCAACACACTGCTCCCCGACCTTCCGCGGACGGTCGACATCCGCCGGCTGATCAGCTCGTGGCACGTCCCCACCCGCCACGACTGGTTCGCGGGCGGCGCCCCCGCCTTCGTCCGCAGCACACCCCACGACTGCTACGGACTGCCGTCGCCCGACGGCATCTCCGTCAAGCTCGGCCTCTCCCCCGCACGCCATCTGCCGGTTCCCGACCCCGAACAGCTCGACCGTACGGTCCGCCCGGCGGAACTCGACGCCTTCCGCCAGCTCATCCGTGAACTGATGCCCGATCTGAACCCCGACCCCATAAGGCTGTCGGTCTACATGGAGGGCTACACCGAGTCCGGAAACCCGCTCGTCGGTCAACTTCCAGGCGAGGACGACATCGTCGTCATGGCCGGATTCTCCGGCAGCGGCTTCAAGCTCTCGCCCGCCATGGGCGAGATCGCCGCCGACCTTGCGCTGGGCGGCACCACGGATCACCCCATCGGCTTCTTCGCACCGGCCGGACTCGGCGCGGCCTGAGACTCGCGGTTCCCGATACGTTCCCCAGCCCGCCCGTCCAGGGACACCGCCGCCCACGGACGCCCCGCCCACGGACACCCGTCCCCCCAAGAGACATGTCCCAGGACACCCATGTCCCCGGACCCGCACATCCCTGCACCTCGGATTCCCCGTATCCACACCGATCTCCAGGAGGCCCCGCCATGGAAGGCAGCCGGATAGGACGCAGGACCATACTCCGCACCGCGGGTGCTCTGGCCGCCGCCACGTCAGTGGCCGGCTGCGGCACCCTCATCGGTACAGGCGAAAGCCGCGGCTCGTCGGGCGGCAAGAAGTCGCTGGTCGTCAGCAACAGCGGTGGCTCCTACCACGAAGCCCTCGCGAAGGCGATCTACGAACCGTTCACCAAGGAGACCGGGATCGCGATCAGCACGGTCAACTACCAGTCCGCGCAGCTCATGGCGCAGATCAAACAGGGCCGGCCGCAGTTCGACCTGATCGACAACTCCATGCTGGTCTTCCCGAAGATGGTCCGCGCGAACACCCTGCAGATCCTGGACTACGACCGGCTGAAGCATGCCAAGGGTGCGGGCATCCCCGGTCATCTCCTCACCGAACACGCCATCGGCAAGAACGTGTGGGCGAGCCTGATGGCCTACCGCACCGACAGTCTGCAGCGAGAGCCGAAGAGTTGGGCGGACTTCTGGAACACGCAGTCCTTCAGCGGCCCGCGTTCCCTGCAGAGCCTGGACGCCGACATTCCCGAGCTGGAATTCGCCCTGCTCGCCGACGGCGTGGCACTCGACGACCTGTACCCCATCGACGTGGACAGGGCCTTCGCCTCGCTGTCCCGGGTGCGCGGCGACATCAAGAAGTTCTGGAACACCGGCGCTCTGCCGGCCGTGATGCTCGGCCGCAAGGAGGTCGTCATGACCAGTCTGTGGACCGGCCGTGCCGATGACCTGATCCGGCAGGGCCAACCGATCGCCTATGAGTGGAACGGCGCCCGCCGGCACACCAACGGGTGGGCCATCCCCAAGGGTACGGACAAGATCGATGCGGCGTACCAGCTGATCGACTTCTCCCTCCGCCCCGAAGTCCAGGCCGCGTTCTCCAGGATCTTCCCGCACGGTCCCGTCGTTCCGGCCGCCGTGAAGGCCCTCCCGGACGACGTCCGGGCCAGGCTGCCCACCTCGCCCGAGCATCTGAAGACCGGGTTCGACCTCGATGTCGAGTGGTGGGACAAGAACCAGGACTCCGTCGCCAAGCGCTGGCAGGAGTGGGCGCATGAGTGAGCACACAGGACTTCTCACCCCCGCCGCGTCCGCCGGGACGCCGCAGACCCGGCGGACCGGGCAGTCCCTGTCCGTCGCCGCGCTGCGCAAGGCCTACCGCGGCACGACCGTCGTCGACGGCATCGACATGGACATCGCGGCGGGCGAGTTCGTCACCTTCCTCGGCCCCTCGGGCTCCGGCAAGACCACCACCTTGATGATGCTGGCCGGCTTCACCGAGCCCGACTCCGGCACCGTCACGGTGGACGGCCGTGACGTGACCCGGCTCAACCCGGCCAAACGCGACTTCGGTTTCGTCTTCCAGCAGTACCTGCTCTTCCCCCACATGACCGTCGGCGAGAACGTCGCCTTCCCGCTCCAGCTGCGAGGCCTGCCCAAGGCCGAGATACGGCGCCGGGTCGGCGAAACCCTGGAGGCGACCGGGCTCTCCGGCTTCGCCCGCCGCCGCCCCCGCGAACTGTCCGGCGGGCAGCAGCAGCGCGTCGCCCTGTGCCGGGTCCTCGTCTACCGGCCGCCGGTCGTCCTGATGGACGAACCGCTCGGCGCGCTCGACAAGAAGCTCCGCGACCAGATGCAGACCGAGATCAAGTCCATCCAGCGTGAGCTGGGCCTGACCGTCGTATACGTCACCCACGACCAGGAAGAGGCCCTGGTCCTGTCCGACCGCATCGCTGTCATGCAGGACGGCCGTATCGAGCAGTTCGACACCCCCCGCGGGCTCTTCGAGCAACCCCGCACCCCGTTCGTCGCGGACTTCCTCGGGGCCGCCAACTTCCTCACCGGAAAGGTCGAGGCGCCCGGTGACGACGGGTGCGCCGACATCCGGCTCGACACCGGCGGCCTGCTGACGGCCCGCCACCGACCGTGCGTCCCCGGACAGCCGGTCCGCGTCGCCGTCCGGCCCGGCAAGTTCCGGCTGGGCCCCTCCGACGAGAGCTGTTGCACCGGCACCGTCGAGACGGTCGTCTACGTCGGCACCCTGGTCCGGGTCACCGTACGGCCGGACGGAGCGGCCCCCGGCACGCCACCGCTGCGCGTGGAAACGACCTCGACCGACCCCCCGCGCACCGGGGAGCGGGTCTTTCTGACCGCGAACCGCGACGACGTCAGTGTCTTCACGGACACGGAAGGGGGATGACCATGGCCGGCACCACTCTCGCCCCGGCCCCGGCCCGCCGCACGCCGGCTTCCCTGCGCGGGCAACGGGTACGCGTCGCACTGCTCAACGCCGTCCCGGTGACCGTCTTCCTGCTCGTCCTCTTCGTCTATCCGATCATCGGCATCCTCTCGCTCAGCCTGGAAGACGACACGGGCGGATTCACGCTGCACTGGTACGCCGACGCGCTGAGCGGCGTCAACCTGTCGGTGCTGCTCACCACGCTGCGGATCTCCGCGGAGACGGCCCTCGCCAGCCTGGTGGTGGGCTTCGTACTCGCCCATGCCATCGCCCGGATGCGGCCGGTGTTCGCCACACTGGCCATGCTGATCGTGGTGGTACCGCACTTCATCAGCGCACTGGTCCGCACCTACGGATGGATCATCCTGCTCGGCGAACACGGCATGGTGAACACCCTGATGACCGCCGTGCACGCGCCCGGTGCGCCGTACTCGCTGCTCTACAACGAGACCGGTGTCATCATCGGCACCACCTCGGTGATGCTCCCGTACACGGTGCTGGTCCTGCAGAGCGCGATGCGGGGCGTCGACCGCAGGCTCCTGGCGGCCGCCGCCTCCTTCGGCGCCGGACGGTTCACCATCTTCCGCCGGGTGTACTTTCCGCTCGTCGCGGGCGGGGTCGCCACCGCGGGGCTGCTCAGCTTCATCCTCTGCCTCGGCTACTACATCACCCCCGCCCTGATGGGCGGTGAGCACCAGACGGTCGTCGCGGCCCTCATCGACCAGCAGGTGATGAAGCAGAACCAGTGGAACTCGGCCGCCGCGTTCGGCGTCATCCTGCTGCTGCTCACCTTCGCCGGCCTCGGACTCGTCGGGCTGTTCAAGCTGCGCCGCGGCCGGGCCACCGGAGGGGGGAGCACCTCATGATGGAACTGCCCGCCACCCGGGCCGGGCGCATCGCCCGCTCGGTCAGCGCCACCCTCGTCCTGCTCTTCCTGGCCCTGCCCATCATCGTCATCGTGGTCACGTCCTTCGGTGCCGACGGGCTCGGCGACTTCCCGCCGCAGCAGCTCAGCACCCGCTGGTACGAGGAGATCGGGGCGCCCGGCAGCAACTGGCCGACCGCGATCGGACTGAGCTGCCTGGTCGCGGCCCTCACCACGGCTTTCTCCCTCGTGCTCGGAGTGACCGCCGCGCTGGCGCTGGCCCGCGGCCGGCTGCCGCTGCGCTCCGCGGTGTACGGGCTGGTGCTCGCCCCGCTGCTCATCCCCCAGGTGGTGATCGCGCTCGGCCTGTTCCTGCTCTTCGAGCCCCTCGGGATGCTCGGCACCCCGCTCGCGATCGCCCTGGGCCACACGGTCCTGGCCGCGCCCGTCGCCGTACTCATCCTGATGGCGACGTTGCGCGGTATCGACGAACGGCTCGAGGACGCGGCGGCCAGCATGGGGGCCGGGAGGGTGACCATCGCCCGGCGGATCACCCTCCCGCTGGCCATGCCCGGCCTCATCGCCGCCACCGTGTTCTCCTTCATCACCAGTTTCGACGAGTTCTTCATCGCCCAGTTCCTGTCGACGGCCGACACCCGGACGCTGCCGATCGTGGTCTTCAACGCCCTGCAGTTCGACGTGGACCCGACGGTCACAGCGATCAGCTCCGTCCTCATCGGCCTCTCGGTGCTGGCGCTGGCCCTGGTCGCGGCAGCACGGCGGCTCGGCGGCACCCGGGATGCCCAGGGCGCGCTGACCGTCGAGACCGTCAGCACCTGACCGGGCGGACCGGACCCCTCCCGCCCTGTCGCCCACCACCTCACCACCCCCAACGGAAACGGAGACTCCCATGCGAGAGATCGTCACCTTCGACGCCTACGGCACACTGGTCGACTTCCGCCTCAATGCCCCCACCGAAGAGCTGCTGCGGGACCGCATCGCGGAAGTCGGCGTAGACACGCAGGAGTTCCTCAGCACCTTCAACGTCATGCGCTTCCAGGCGGTGCTGGAGGACTACCGGCCCTACGACGAGGTGCTGCGCTCCAGCATGGAGAAGGCCATGCGCAGGCACGGGCTGCGCTACCAGGACTCCGACGGTGACGCCATCGTCGCCCAGATCCCCACGTTCGGACCGTTCCCCGAAGTGCCCGACGCGCTGCGACGGCTGAAGTCCCGCTACGAGATCGCCATCATCTCCAACACCCAGGACCACCTGATCAAGAAGAACATCGAGCTGATCGGTGTCGAGTTTGACCACGTCATCACCGCCGAGCAGGCCCGCGCGTACAAGCCGGACCGCCAGACCTTCGAGTACGCGTACAAGACGATGGACATCGACCCGGCGCAGGTCGTCCACGTCGCCCAGGGCTGGGAGTACGACATCATCCCGGCAGGCGACCTGGGCCTGAAGCGTGTCGTGTGGATCAACCGCAACGGCCTTCCGGGCTCCCCCGCCTACCAGTACGACGAGCTCAGCGACATGACCGAGCTGCCCGAGCTGCTGGGCTGCTGACGCCGCGGCCGGGCACCCCCTCCGGTGCCCGGCCGGCAGTACCCCCTACACCGCACCGGCAGGAGACCGAGCATGAAGACGATCCCGTTCTGGATCGACACCGCCGATCCGTTCCCCGACCGCTCCGGCAAGCCGCTGCCCGAGGACAGCGACCTGGTGGTGATCGGTGGCGGCCTCACCGGCCTGTCGACCGCCCTGCACGCCGCACGTAAGGGCGCCCGCGTCACCCTGGTGGAGAAGGGCCAGGTCGGCTCCGGCGCCTCCGCGCGCAACGGCAGCATGTGCAACCTGGGCTTCACCATCGGTGTGCGCCAGGCCATTCGCCGCTACGGACTCGAGCGGGCCCGCGAGATCTACAACTCCTACGGGAAGGCGGTGGACACCGTCGAGCAGTTGGTGGCCGAGGAGTCCATCGACTGCCAGTTCCGCCGCGTCGGGCGCCTGGGCGTCGCCCACCGCCCCGCACACTTCGCCCACAAGCAGGCCCAGCAGCGCGATCTGGCCCGCTACTTCGGGCACGAGACCGAACTGATCGGCAAGGCCGAGCTGCGGTCCGAGATCGGCTCCCACGCCTACCACGGTGCCCTGCTCGACCCGCTCAGTGCCGGACTGCACGTCGGCCGTTACGTACGCGGCATGGCCGACGCGGCGGAGCGCACCGGTGTCGAGATCCACGAGCGCAACGCGGCGACCGGAGTGCGGCGCGGCCCGGGCGGCCGGTTCCAGGTCCTGACCGAGCGGGGTGCGATCGACGCCGGGCAGGTCATGATGGCCACCGACGCCTACACCGACAAGTCCTTCCCCTGGCTGCGCCGCAAGCAGGTCTGTGTGGGCAGCTTCATCATCGTCACAGAGCCTCTCGGTGAGGAACTCGCCCGCGAGATCATCCCGCGTGGCCGCCTCATCGTCGACTCCAAGAACATCGGCCACTACTTCCGGCTCACCCCGGACAACCGGCTGATGTTCGGCGGCCGTGCCCGCTTCGCACCCTCCGACCCCACGTCGGACAAGAAGAGCGGAGCCGTGCTGGCCCGTGAGATGCGCGAGGTCTTCCCGCAGCTCGCACGGACCACGGTGGAGTACGTGTGGGGCGGCTCGGTCGGCTTCGCCATGGACCGCATTCCGCACGCCGGGCAGACGGACGACGGCGTGTACTACTCGATGGGTTACGCGGGACACGGCGTGCAGATGGCCACGCACATGGGGCGCGTCATGGCAGAGGTGATGGACGGGCACCCTGATGTCAACCCGGTCCGCGGGCTGGCCGCCCCCCGCATCCCCCTCTACAACGGCACCGCGTGGTTCCTTCCCTTCGCGGGCGTCTACTACCGGACGCTGGACCGTATCCGCTGACACGCCCCCCTTCACCCCCGGCCGTCCGAGTCACCCCCGGCCGTCCGAGTCCGGCACACCACCGAGCCCGCCGCACACCGCGACCCCCATGGCGGCTGTCAGCCACGAGCGGCGGCACTCCACGCCGGGCAGGCCGGCATCGCGCCGGTCGTCGTGGCGCACGGCCGCCGGCCCATGGCCTGCCGGCCCACGCCCCAGGCGCCGCAGCCGTCGGCGCCCGCGGCCCGCATCTCCGACCGGCGAGACTGTCCGCCCCAGCCGGGCGGCGACAGGCGGAGGGCCACGCGCCGTGGCCCGGGGCGGCTGCCGTGACCGTCACCGCACCCTTCCGCATCCCGATGCCAAGGAGCACCCATCATGACCGCCACCGTCATCCAGGACGTTCCCAAGCAGCTCCACATCGCCGGGACCTGGCAGGACGCGGAGTCCGGCCGCACCCTGCCCGTCGACAATCCGGCGACCGGAGAAGAGTTGTGCCCGGTCGCCGACGCCACCCCCGCCGACGGCCTGCGGGCGGCGGAAACGGCGGTCGCCGCCCAGCCGGCCTGGGCCGCGACACCGCCCCGAGAACGCAGCGAGATCCTGCGCCGCGCCTACGAGATCATCATCTCCCGCACCGAGGAACTCGCCCTGCTCATGACCCTGGAGATGGGCAAGCCCCTGGCCGAGGCCCGCGGAGAGGTGGCCTACGCCGCCGAGTTCTTCCGCTGGTTCTCCGAGGAAGCCGTTCGCGTCGACGGCGGTATGGCGCTCGCCCCCGACGGCAGGAACCGCATCGTGGTGACACGCCAGCCCGTCGGCCCCTGCCTGCTGATCACCCCCTGGAACTTCCCGCTGGCCATGGGCACCCGCAAGATCGGCCCGGCCGTCGCCGCCGGGTGCACCATGGTCCTCAAGCCCGCCCCGCAGACCCCGCTGTCCACCCTCGCCCTCGCCTCGATCCTCGCCGAGGCCGGGCTCCCGGACGGCGTCCTCACCTTCGAGGACGAGGACGAAGTCGTCGCCGCCGCCAACGACACCGACTGGGGGCTGGTCGGCTACGTCTTCACCCGCGGCCTCGACCGCGCCCTGCGCGTCAGCGAGCGCATGGAGACCGGCATGGTCGGCCTCAACACCGGACTCGTCTCCAACCCGGCCGCGCCCTTCGGCGGCGTCAAGCAGTCCGGCCTGGGCCGGGAGGGCGGCCGCGTCGGCATGGACGGATTCCTGGAACACAAGTACCTCGCCATCCCGACCGGAGCCTGACATGCCCGACCGACTCGTCGTCCTGTACCGCGGCAATCTGCCTCCCGCCACAGGACTCATCGAACGGCTCGCGGACACGGTGTACGCGACCGAGGAGGAGCTGCCCCTGCTCCTCCCGGGCGCCGACGCCCTCCTGGCCTGGGTCACGATCACCCCGGCCGTCCGCGAGTCGTGGCCCGACGACCCGCAGAAGGCCCCCCGCTGGGTCCACGCGGCCGCCGCGGGCGTGGACTCCTTCCTCTTCCCCGCCCTCGTCGACGACCCGGGCGTCACGTTGACCAACGCGCGCGGCGTCTACGACCGGGCGGCCGCCGAATACGTACTCGGCCTGATCCTCGCCCTGGCCAAGGACTTCCCCGGCACCTGGGAACACCAGCGCCGCCGCGAATGGCGTCCACGTCCCAGTGACACCATCACCGAGCGCACCGTTCTGGTCTGGGGCACGGGGCCCGTCGGCCGCGCCATCGCCGGACTGCTGCGCGCCGCCGGCATGCGGGTCCGCGGTGCCGGGCGCTCGGCCCGCACCGAACACCCCGACTTCACAACGGTGCACGGCCCCGCCACGCTGGCTTCCGCCCTGGCCGAGGCCGACTACGTCGTCCTCGCCGCGCCCCTCACCAAGGACACCCGGGGCATGGTCGACGCGTCCGTGCTGGCGGCGATGAAGCCCGGGGCACGGCTGATCAACGTCGGCCGGGGCGCCCTCGTCGACGAGAAGGCGCTCATCGGCCACCTCGCCGACGGCCGGCTCGCCGGTGCCGCCCTGGACGTCTTCAACCAGGAGCCGCTGCCCGTCCAGTCACCCCTGTGGGACATGCCCGGTGTGATCGTCTCCCCGCACACGGCGGGCGAGACCACCGGCGAGAGGGAGGCGCTCATCGAAGTGTTCCTCGACAACCTCACCCGCCACAGCGAGGGTCGCCCGCTGCGCAACGTCGTCGACAAGCGGCGAGGGTACGTGGTGGACGAGCCACACCCCGGCTGATGCGCGGAGCGTGGAGCTGTCCTGGCCGGCGAGTTGACCGTCGGGGGCCGCATCAGCGGCTGTGGGGGAGGAGCTGCCTGGCGGCTCTCTGGGCCTCCACGGAGTACCGGGTGTCGTTCGTTATCGGATGGGGCGGCGACCGGTGCGCTGGGACCAGCGCACGGCGACGAGGCCCAGCGCAGCCACAAGGACCACGATGCCGATGATCAACAAGTAACCCAACCCCTCCACCACCACTCCGATGATTCCCAGCACGACGGCGACCAGAACGAGAAACAGCAAGAGGGCCATGACGCGTATGCCTTCCTTGGGCGGCTGAGCGCGGGCGATCTAGCGGCGCGCGAGCTGCCGCTCGCCGCCTGCGCCCGTTTGGTAGGGCATGTCGTAGTGCTGGAAGATCGCTTCCTCTGACTCGGCGGGCAGGATGTCGTCCATACCGAGTGAGGGTGCTTTCTTCACCAGCGTCTTGGTGTGGGAGACCTTGACGTAGCCGGGCCCGAGGATCGCCTCGTCGAGGGGTACGAAGGCCAGGTGGCGGCGGGTGGGGAGTCCGGTGCGGATCGTGGCCATGGCCGGTTCGTCGGTGGTGGTGTCGACGTAGACCGCTTCGAGTACGCCGATCTTGTGGCCCTTCGGGTCGACGACGCTGCGGTTGCGCCACTCGCGGATATCGGCTGCATGGATCATGGTCTGCCTCCTGAGCCGTTGATCAGGGCCGGTGCGAGCCGCCCCCCGTGGACAGTCGCAGCCCACTGAGCTCGGTAGCCTCTTGTTCTTCCAGGTTATCCAGGAATCTCTGCGTCGCGCCCTCGCGGCAAGGGTTTCGACCGCCGGTGAGGATGCCGAGCCACACCAAGGGCAGGCCGAACACGGCGAGGGCGGCGCCTCTTCGTCTCCGCCACCACCACGCTGCGGCGCGAACCCTGGCAGGTGGGGTCGTGGCCTCGCTGATCACGACGGTGAACATGGCTGCTTTCTTTGGCTCTCGGTTCGCACGTTGGTCTGCTTCATTTCCGTCAATTCCTGTCGGTTCATTGAGCGTTGAGGCCGACCGGGTGGTGTCCGCGCGACGTGGGTACCACCCGGGGCGTTTGCGGTCAGCGCCTGAAAGCGTCCTTGGCCTTGTCTACGGCCCGCTTCAGGCTTCCGGAGACCCGGTCGGTCCTGCCTTCGCGCTGCAGTCGCCGATTGCGGGTGGTCCGGCCGATGCCTTCGGTGATCCGGCCCTTGAATTCCTGTGTCTTGTGCTTGATCGTCTGTGCGACGCTCATGACTGTCCTCTGTGTGTCGGTTGGAGGGGCTCCCGGGCGTGATCGCCGTACAGGCCCGTCGTTTACGCGGGGTGAGATCGGGCGTGGAGTGGATTACCTGCGCCCGCGGCTGTACCGGCGGCCACCGCTGCGCCCGCGCATGGCGAAGCCGACGATCCAGAGGACCAGCAGGACGGCCGCGACCCACCACAGGATCTGCATCGTGAAGCCGAACCCGAAGACCACCAGGATCAGCAGAAGGAGAAGAAACCAGAACATCGCCGGACCTCCAGTTCGCGGGGATTTCCTTGATTCCGCGGGGTCCGGGCGAAGCGGGAAGGTGGAATGCTGCGCCCGAATGATCCGGAGTGGCATAGCCCTACGCCGTGCTGCCAGTCAACGCCCGGCATCCTCCCTTGTCAACGCAGCGTCGACACTGGCGAGGTCTTGGAGTTGGGCAGGGGCCGCTGGGTGAACCAACCTCGGCGAGGGCTTCGACCGGCCCGGCCGGCGCTGTCGGCAGGATGTGGTCCTCCCACCAGGACAGGCCCAGCACGGTGGCGAGCAGGACGAAGGGGGTCGAAGCGGGAACGATCAGCGCGTACATGTGTACCGCCTGGTGTGGGATGTGCGCGACGCGGCGGGCAGCAGATCGGTGCCCGCCCGGGGTGCATCGGGTGTGCCGGGATCGCGTGACGATGGGCGTGTGCGGGAACGGCCTCGCTCGTGACGCGGCGGGTTCCGGCACCGATGCGCAGGGTGCGCCCTCTGGGGAGCGCGTTGGCGGTGCGACGCTGCCGGGGGCAGGGGCGGCATGTCCCACGCTAGCCCTCGCAGCAGTTCCCCGACAGGTGTCAAGTAGCCATCCATGCCGGGCAGGAGCGCTGACGTCGCACGGTATACGCAATCTTCGGGGAGCACTACGCTGTGGGGTGAGGCCCCAGTCCCCGGTTTCGATGCTGTATCCCGCTCCCGGGGAGGCCCTCCGTGTTCGTCCTGCTTCTCGTCCTCATCGCGGTCCTGTTCGGCTTCGGCTTCCTCAATCCCATCTGGTGGGTGGCCGTGGCGGCGCTGGTCTACGCCGTCACCCGCCACGGCCGTGATCGTGGCGGAGGCCGGAGCCGTAGCGGCAGTTCCGATCTCGGGGACTACCGGGACTACCGGGAGCGCCGGGATCGTCGGGAACGCTGGGACCGCCGCTACAGCCGTCAGAACCGGGCGCGCTGGCGGCGCGAGGACCGTCGGGACCACGAACACCGCAGGTGACCTGTGGAGCGGACCGGCAGCCACCGGCTCCGGGACGGCTCCAGCCAGGCCGGACGTCGAGATCGTCGAGAGGTGCATGCCATGCAACGCACAACCGTGATCCAACAGGCGTGGCGGGATCTGCGGGCCGCGGCCACGTGGGGGAACGCGCCTGCGGGAGAGGACGTCGTCGCACTGCGCGCCGAGAACGATCAGCTGCGGCAGGCGTCGGCGGGCTGTACGGTCATCGACCAGGCTGGCGGCATCATGATGGTCCTGACCCCCTGCCGCCGCGGGGCGGCCAGGAACCTGCTGGTGGATGTCTCACGGCAGTGCGACGCCGGACTGCCGGAGGTGGCCGCGGCCCTGGTCGCCGCCTGGGAGGGCAAGCCGCTCCCGGAGCGGATGCAGCGGGCGCTACGTCGTACGCTGCGGCGATTTCACGCGGAGAACCAGGGGTGCGACTCACGACCCTCAGGCCAGTCGTCCAGGTAGGGAGAGGCCATGATGCACGCAGCCGACGTCCGAGAATGGCGCAACCGCGATGTCGTCGACGCCGAGTCGCACAAGATCGGTGTCCTGGAGGCGGTCTATGTGGACACCACCACCGATGAGCCGGCCATGGCCACGGTACGGACCGGACTGCCCACCCGGCACCGTCTGGTCTTCGTACCTCTCGATGACGCGATCGCCGGGCCGGACTATCTCAGGGTCGGTTATGTCAGAACGCTGGTGAAGCAGGCCCCTTCGATCGGCACCGACGACGTCCTGCCCGTCGAGCAGGAGGAAGCGATCTTCAAGCACTACGGACTGGCCTACAAGCCCGGTGCGGCCGGAGAACGGCAACTGGCGCGCCGCTGACCACCTATGGACGGGATGACTGCCCTGTGAGGTACGGACCATGGACCAGGTGACCACGCCCCGTGAAGAACAGCGGCTGTTGACGGCTGTGCCTCCGGCGGAGGACGCGGCTCTGCTGGCCGAGGTCGTCGAACTGCGCGTCAGAAACGAGCAATTGGGGCGGGCGCTGGCGAGCCGTGCGGTGATCGACCAGGCACGCGGCATGGTGATGGCCCTGGCGCCGTGTTCCAACGACCGGGCCTGGGACCTCATGGTGGACGTGTCGCAGCACTGCAACATCAAGCTCCGTGACGTGGCCGCGGCCCTGGTCGCCACGACGAAGGACCGGACGCTCCCGGAACCGATACAGCGGGAGCTGCGCCGAGCACTGACGCGCCTCCATGCGGCGGACCGGAGATGACGGCGCACGCGCCCAGCGGACGGCACCGGGAGCTGTGAGCTCAACTCTCCCGTGCCTTCGTCCAGGACGGCCGTCGGACGCCTCTGTCGTGTAGCCCGCCTCGGGATCTCAAACACCCAAGCCCTGTTTGAAAGGGGGCGCTGCGGGAACCCGCCAGATGTGCTTCAGACCGGAGGCACGCCCGTGGGAGCAGCTGTCGCTGCTCCCAGTGCGCTGCGGTCCGACGGCTCCCATGGTGAGCGACGCCACCGATGAGGGAGACACGTGCCCATGCCGTACGCACGCACACAGAGCCCACGAAGCACATCCCCCTACGACGACGCCCCGGACACTGATGCCGCGTTCCGCCGTATCGCCGCCCTGCCGGACGGCCCGGAGAGGACCGCGCTGCGGCAGGAGGTGGTGTGCGCCTGGGCGCCGATGGCCGTGCGGCTCGCCCGGCGCTTCCGTCACCGCGGTGAGTCCTTCGAGGACCTCAAGCAGGTCGCCCGACTCGGCCTGGTCAGGGCGGTGACCCGCTTCGACCCGAGCCGCGGCACCGCCTTCCCGAGCTTTGCCGTACCGACGATCGTCGGCGAGGTGAAACGGCACTTCCGGGACCACCTCTGGGGCGTGCACGTGCCGCGACGCGTACAGGAGCTGCGCGGCCGGGTGCGCACCGCCGGCAATGAGTGCGCTTCGCTCTACGGTCGTGAACCCTCCGTCCGCGAGATCGCCGCGCACACCGGCCTCACCGAGGCGGAGGTACGGCTGGGCGAGGGGGCGCGGGAGAGCTTCACCGCGGTGTCCCTGGACGCCGTACCCGGCCGCTCCGAGCACAGCTACCCACTGACCGATACTCTCGGTGGCACGGAGCCCGGCTTCGACGTGATTGTCAACCGTGAGGCGCTCCGCCCGCTGCTGCGGGCGCTGCCCGAACGCGAACGGCAGATCCTCTACATGAGGTTCTTCTGCGAGATGACGCAGGATCGCATCGGCCGGCAGTTCGGTCTCTCGCAGATGCACGTCTCCCGTCTGATCACCCGCACCTGTGCGCGCCTGCGCGACCAGGTGATGGCCGAGGCCCACGATCGCAGAAGGACCGTGTGACGACGTCCCGGGTGCACGGGGGCGCCGTACGGCCAGGGCGCGGTGTGGGCCGTTCCCTGTCGCCGGCGGTGCCCTGCGGACAGGGGCGATGCCGTTCGTCCACATCCAGACGATCGCCTTCGCTCTGCGGACGCCGTTCATCGAGCAGGAGTTGGACCAAGACCAACACCGAGCTGACGCGAGCGATCCACGTCATGACCGGAACTCGGGGCGGCTGCACCATCGTCTGATCGAGGACGGTGCAGCGCAGTAACGGCCCCCCCGCCAGGGCGTGGGTCAGGACCCCAGCCCGGCGAGGGGTTCGGAGTCGTCGATGAAGGCGCGGGCCACGTCGGCCAGGCGCCGGTTGTGGGCGCGGGCGTAGCCGCGCAGCGCGCTGAACGCCTGTTCCATGTCGATGCCCTGGCGTTCGGCGAGTTTGCCCTTGGCCTGTTCGATCAGCACCCGGCTGTTCAGCGCCGTCTGCAGTTGTTCGTTGAGCACCGTGCTGCGGTGGGCGGTGCGTTGTTGCAGCAGGCTGATGGTGGCGACGTCGGCCAGCGCCTGAGCGATGAGTGTGGCGGGCGGGTCGAAGGGGCCGGGCGCGGCGCGGAAAAGGTTCAGGGCGCCCACGGTCTCGTCCCGCAGGCGCATGGGCAGGGCCTGGACGGCCCCGAATCCGCTGCGGTGGGCCACCGTGACGAAGCGCGGCCAGCGATCGACCTCCCGGGTCAGGTCGTGGATGACCACCGGCGCGCCGGTGCGGAAGCAATCGAGGCAGGGGCCTTCGTCGTTCTGGAGCTGGAAGAGCTCCAGCAGGCGCACCTGTTCGTCGGAGGCGGCCATGACGCGGAGTTTGCCGTCCCGGTCGGCGAGCAGCACCCCGGCGGCGCTCGCGTCGAGCATGCCGACGCAGCGGTCGGTCAGCAGGCGCAGGAAGTCGATAAGGTCGAAGTCGGCGACCAGATTGTCGGCCAGCTCGACGAAGGTCTTGGCCAGAAACTGTTGATCCATCGTGGGCACCCTCGATTGAGACTAGTCCCTGCCTGAAGGGGCGGGAAGTACGGCACGTTTCTCGGTCGGCACCGATCGGTCAGGTTTCCTCATCGGCCTGGTCCGGCTCCGCGTCCGGTGAGAAACGGAGCCGACGGGCCACCACGTCCGCGGCCACGTCGTCGAGCTGGCGTCCCTGCGCATAGGCGTACGCGCGGAGCCGGACGAAGGCTTCTTCGATGCCGACGCCGAGCTGGACGGTCAGGATGCCGCTGGCTTGGTCGATCTCCGCTCGGTACGCGCCAAGGTCCTCGACGGGGCCACGGCGCGGTCCGCCCGTCTCGTCGATTCCCGCGGCGAGCAGCACCAGAGTCGCGAGATCAGCGAACGCCAACGCGTCCGCCAGTTCCTCTGCGTTCAACCGGACCGGAACGTGGGCGTACAGGTCCAGAACTCCCGGGCTGATCGCTCCCATCTGCAGAGGGAGCGCGAACACCGCGCGTGCCCCGGCTTCCAGCGCCGCCTCGGCGAACACCATCCAACGGTCCTGCAGGCCACGGGTGAGCAGATCGGGTGTCAGTACGGCCGAGCCGTGCAGGAAGGCGTCCACGCAGGGCCCCTCGCCCAGCGTGAGCTGGAGCTCTTCCAACCGCTCGCTGATGTCGTCGGTGCTGCACAGCGGGTGGCTCGGCGCGGCCTTGGACATCGCCGACAGCCCGGCCCCGCCGACCGGCAGCGCGGCCACGGCCGCGGTGCACACGTCCACCACACCGACCCGGGCACCTCGTCGGGCCGCCTCCTCGGCCACCAGCATCCGAATGCGGGTCGACCGGCTGTCCCAGCTGTCAGGGCCCACCCGGGCCACCGCCTCCAGGCGTCGTGACAAGGCCCTCCAGCCTCGCCGTGGTGCGTTCGCCGACGGGAAACACCAGCGCGCGGAACGTGATGGGACCGGCCGGCCTGCGGAACTCTCCGATGTCCAGCCACCCCCAGGAGCGGAGCGCAGCGGAGGTTGCACGATCGGCCCGGTCCACCAGCATGGCGCCGAGTGACGCCTGGTGGTCGGTCAGCAGCCGCTCCTGCACACGACGGGCGAGGCCCCGGTCCTGCGGGTGCGGCCGGATCAGGATGTCACCGAACGCGAAGGCCCTGTCGGACACCGTGAGTTGACCGATGCTGCGCGGCAATGCTCCGTCGAAGCCGAACCACCAGGAGCCGTCGCCGCGTACCGGGAATCCGAAGGCGCATCCCATCAGTCCGTCCATCTCGGCGATCACCATGCCGAATCCCGGTCGGCGCACGTCCGTGGTGAGACGGTTCAGGAAGTTCTGGCGGCCGGGACGGCGGTATGGATCACCCGGCGCCGTTGCGCGGGACTCCGCATACAGATCCGCCAGATCCTCACACAGGCCCTCCACCAGCCAACGGTTCGGCCGACGCAACCGCACCGGAGCCATGGCTGAGGGCTCGCCGTCCCCCGGATTCCGTGACTGTCCCCGCCCAGGTTCGGCCGTCATCGCACATCTCCCGAGAGAACAGGTGGTGCAAGCGGAACGGACCGGTGCGGCGGGGCCGGAAGGGGAGCGGCCGGGGTGTCCCCGAGGGGAGGTGGCAGGTGGCCGGGTGGAAGGCCGAGGAGCAGGAACCCGCAGTCGGCGAGGTCGAGAATCCGAGCCAGCATCGTCGGCGGGTAGTGCAGTCGCAGGGTCCCACCGGCCACGGTGGTCTGCTGCGCAGCGTGGAGGAATGCGTTGAGTCCGCTGCAGTCGCAGAAGGTGACGGGGGTGAGGTCGACGTCGATGGTGCGGATACCGTCCCGCAGGCACCGCTCCAGGGACGCGCGCACCAACGGCGCGGATTTGAGGTCGATCTCACCGGACAGGGTGATCAACGCCCGTGTCCTTCGGTCATGGCGGTGGACGGTGAGCTGTGAGAGGGGCATGACGCCTCAGTTCGGAAGACCATCCGGCAGCGGCACGGTGAGCCGGAGTTCCGGCCCCCTGGGCGCGCTCCCGGCAGGGGCGTATTTTCGGCGGAGGCAGAGCAACGGCCGGTCCGACAGCCTGCGCAGCCGGACAGAGGACCCACCCAGTTCCCTCCAGGGATGCGCCGGGTGACAGACGAAGAGTCCGCACCCCGCAGCCATCTGTGTTCAGCAACAGCGTGCCGCCGGGGTCTGGGACGTCTACACACCAGCGTAGTCGTCGCGTCGTGTGACGGACGGTCCGAAACAGCCCAATCCCAGGATATGGACGGTGCAAAAAACGCGGTGGCCCGGCCATGTCCGAGGCACCGCACGGTATTCGGAGGCGAAACGCTCAAGACGCCCGAGTGGGCAGCCCGTGCACTGCCACCCCGGCACGGAGGAGCCCTGCACGCGCCTGGGCACGATGCTGCCGGCGGCCACGTGCAGGATGTCCTCGTTGAGGGCGTAGTCGAAGCTGTCGCCTGCGACGTCGTAGGCGGGCTCCAGGATTCCGGCCACCGCGACCTGCGGGACGGACATCGCCAGCGGCGGCAGCAGGGACCACTGGATCTCCGCGGCCACGCTCATCGGTTCGCGGCGCCGGGCGAGGAAAGAACTGATCGGTGTAATTGTGCTTGGTGACCAGCATGTCGGCGACCAGGCCGGCGAGCCTGCGCAGCAGCCGCCGGTCGTCGTCATCGACGGTGTCCAGGGTGAGGGCCATCACGCCCACCTGGTCGCTGCCGTCCAGCAACGGCAGGTACATCCGGACGCCGTCGCCCTGCGGCACCTCGACAGTGGTCGCGTGCAGAAAGGCTGTGTCGGCGGGGAGTCCCCGATCGGCTCGGGCTCGCCGACCATCAGCCGCCGGCCCGGCAACGGCACCAACACCAGCTGGCCATAGTCCTGCAGCAGGATCGAGACGTCTCGGCCAGCGACCCCGGCCACCTCTTCCGCGATCAGCGGGGCGATCAGGTCCCTCGCTCTCCAACGGCCCGGCGTACCGACTGGCGATGCCTGCTTCCTTGGCCAGCCGTTCACGTGTCCACCCGCGGTCCTCCCGCAACGCACGTACTCGCTGGGCGAGCGCACGGGCGTGGTCGTGGGGAGGCGCTGAGCGATGACCTGCCATGTGCGGTGTTCCTGACGACCGTCGGGGGGCCGCACGGGTGTTCCTACGAGCCCTGGATTCGTGAACGCACAGGTCCGAGGGCGCATGAGCGCCGCTCTTCCTGCGGTACTGGAGACTGCTCTTGGGAGAAGCTGACCAAGATCTTCTCCCAGATTTCTCCCAAGCGATCTCCAGGAACCACTCAGGGGCCTGATCCACCAAATGGATCAGTTCCCTGACCTGGTACTTCACTGTCGGGGTGGCGGGATTTGAACCCACGACCTCTTCGTCCCGAACGCGATCAGACCCCCTTCTGACGTCGCTCCGGGGTAACTGATCTGCTCCTTCACCTCCGCCACAGTCCATTACTGTCCGCGATAGTCTTGGGGCGGCTACCTCGTTCGGCCCCCCGTTTGGCCCCCGGTCTTGTTCCGGCAGAGCGAGATTCCCGCACTGTCCCGTCTCAAACGATCTGGCCCCGGGCGAGACCTGTGACCTGCGGCGGCCAGATCAATTGAGACGTGGGGAGGCTGGGATCTCGGTTGATTCGGTCCTGGGCCTGTCGATGCCGGATGTTGTCTCAGCTGATCTGGTCCGGCTCCGCCGTTTTCGAAGTGATACACGCTTGGGTCGTCAGCCACGACTGGCAGTCCATGAAGACCCCGCGCTGAAGGTCGTGCGGGTGCGGAACGCTGACCACGCGAGCGAGGCACTCCCCGGCTCGCCCATTCCAGCCCAGGGCCGGCGTGGCCGTGGGACGCCGATCCGATTTCGTACAGCAGGCACGGGTCTGTCACCCGGCCCCGGGCTCAGCCGCGTCACTGTAACCCGCTTGTAATGTCATGTACTTGACGGTAGCTCGCGTTCAGCGCAAGGGTGCCGCCCATGGTTTACAGAGGGGCACACGTGAAGAAGCGCACGCTCGGGATCTCTCTCGGGCTGGTGATGGTTTTAGGAGTTGTAGGGGCGTACGGGGTATCGAACTCGGCGGATGCCGCGCCTGTGAAGAAGGACGGGCTGTGGTTCGACGATCTGGCCGCCGAGGTGTCGGTCGACGGCACCCGGTTCGTCGACGGACACGGGCGGGAGGTCGTGCTGCGCGGCTTCAACGTCTCCGGCGAGGTCAAGCTGGAGGAGAACGGCGGACTGCCGTTCGCGAGCACCGCCGACGCGCGCAAGTCCGCCAAGGCGCTGCGCGAGATGGCGGGCGCCAACTCCGTACGGTTCCTGCTCTCCTGGGCGAAGGCGAACCCCGAGCCGGGCAAGGTCGACGAGAAGTACCTTGCCGCGGCCACCGCGCAGATCAAGGCCTTCCTCGACGCCGGGCTACGGGTCTACCCGGACTTCCACCAGGACCTGTACTCGCGCTATCTGTTCAACAAGGGCAGCTGGTACCAGGGCGACGGGGCCCCCAAGTGGGTCGTCGAAGCGGGCGGTTACCCCAAGGAGAACTGCGGCATCTGCGTCCAGTGGGGCCAGAACATCACCCAGAACAAGGCCGTCACCTCGGCCCACCGCGACTTCTGGCGCAACCGCGAAGTGACCACCTCGGCGGGGAATTTCAAGATCCAGGACGCCTTCCTCGACACCGCCGAAGAGACGATGAAGTACATCAAGGGCCATCTGCCCGCCGAGTCCTTCAAGCTCGTCGCCGGTTTCGATCCGCTGAACGAGCCGCACGCGGGTACCTACGACTCGGGCGAGACCAGCAAGTCCTGGGAGAAGGACCGGCTGTGGCCCTTCTACCAGAACTTCCGTGCCCGTATGGATGCGGCGGGCTGGCAGGACAAGCCTGCCTTCGTCGAGCCCAACCTCTTCTGGAACTCCAACATCTTCTTCGCCAAGCAGGAGGGCGGACTGCAGGGCATCGGCACGCTCGGCTCGCGCTATGTCTTCAACACGCACTTCTACGACCATGCGGCGATGTCCGGCATCTTCATGCCCGGCAAGGCCAGCGACGGGCGGTACGTCGACGACTTCAGGAAGATCCGCGACCGGTCCACGGCGCTGAACACCGCGTCGATCGTCAGCGAGTTCGGCCACCACCTGTCCGGCTCGGTCGCCGACAAGGCCCCGACCGTGCTGAAGGGCATGTACCAGTCCCTCGACTCCCGGATGTCCGGCGCCGACTGGTGGAAGAAGGCCGCCGAGTCCGGCCCCGTACTGTCCTCCACCCAGTGGCAGTGGGACATCTACAGCGGCCGCCACCACGAGTTGAAGAACGACAACCCCGACAAGGTGCTTACGGATCACGATGCCTGGAACGACGAGGACCTGTCCTCCGTCGCCCTCGACGACTCAGGCACGCCGGTGCTGCGGCAGGACGCCCGGCTGATTGACCGCCTCTACCCGGAGGCGGTTGCGGGCCGGACGCTCGCCTTCACGTACGAGGACCGCTCGCGGGACGGCAGCAAGACACTGACCTGGAACCCCGTGCCGTCGAGCATGCCCAATGTGGCGCAGCTCGTGGGCGAAGGGCAGTACGGCGTCCTGGTGTGGCGCTCCGACAGCGGTACCGAAGCCCCCACCGAACTCCATCTCCCGGGCGGCTTCGCCTCCGCTTCCACCACCGTCGTCTCCGACCTCGGCACGGTCACAGGCCTGCCCGCGTACTCCTCGGACACGCCCATCGCGGCAGCTGCGGAGACCGGCGGCACCGACGCGCGCCGTCTCCTGCTCACCACGCCGGGCGGTTCCGCCCTCCACTACGCCCTGGTCACCAACGGTGCGGAGAAGCCGTCCCCGGACCTGCGGGCCGCGGCCCAGAAGGAGCTGGCCGCCTGGGTGGCCGCCTCGGGCTTCACCGGCTGAACCACCCGCGCTCTCGTGCGGCTCCGTCCGCGCGGGAGCTGCGCGGGGAATTCTGGGCACGAACAGCACGCCCGGTGGGGACAGCCGCTCCATCAGCACTTACGTACGACACGGTGTCGCGCAGCACAGCGGCATCGAGGGGACCGAGGGCCTCCGTGGCCACCGGCTCGGGGAGCCACGATCCGTCGGGCACCGCGAGTGCCCGACGCAGCCCCGGACACGTTCTCGTGATGTCGGGACCCGGGGCGGTCGCCTTTACCGGGGTGTGTCGGCATCAGAGGCGTGCAAGCGCTCTGCGTGACAAGGCTGAGAAGCGCGGCTGGCAGCACGGGCCGACAACCTGAGCGTCCCTGCAGAAGCGCGTCGTGCTGACTGACGGACCGCGCTCTTGGGCTCGTTGCGGCAGTTTCCTGGTCTGCCGCAACGAGCGGACCGCTCATCGGGGCATGAAGCCAGGCTTATGTTCAGCGAGTGAGTGAAGCCGCGCTAGTGTCCTGCGCCCCTGGCTCTGAGCTATACAGGCGCCGCATCTCGCCAGCGAGTTCGCGACTGGTCATGATGAGCGACGGAACCGACTGACGGTCCCCTTCGAGAGCCCGCTCACCCATGATGGGTGCCTGCTCCAAGTCGCCCTCACGCGCCCCCGCGACTCCGAGCGTGACCCGCTTCCGCGTTGCGCATTGGTGAACGCTCGGTGCCGTCGAAGTCTGTTCCCGCCCTCAGCACCTCTTCGGCGAGCGTGCGCGCAAGCTTGTCTTCGCCGACGAGGCGGTAGCAGTCCATCGCGTAGAAGTCGAACTTGGCCGGGTCCACCACGAAGTGGTTGTCAAGGTTCTCGGGGTACGGCATCCCTTCCAGCAACCGCCGCCCCTTGTCCAAGGCCACCTCGACTTGCCGGCACCACCGCCGCTCCGGCGTCATGTGGCGCTGCGTGGGCGACGGCTCCAATCAGCAGGTACAGGAGTTCCCCTCGTTCTGCGGAGTCGCAGTCGCCGGGCTCGGCTCGCTGCCGGACACGATCCTCACCCGCTCGGTCATCGTCCGCATGCGCCGACGCGCGCCCAAAGAGCGTGTCGAGCCGTTCCGTCAGCGCATCCACGAGAAGGAGGGACACTCGCTGCGTGACCGGCTCGCCACCTGGGCGCAGTCCGTGCGCCACCGGGTCGACGGGGTGTTCCCGGAACTGCCGGAGGGCATCAGCGACCGGCCCGCAGATGTGTGGCAACCCCTGCTCGCCATCGGGGACGCGGCGGGCGGCGCGTGGCCGGAGCGGGCCCGCGCTGCCTGCATCGAGCTGGTGAACGCGGCCAAGACCAGCGACAAGGGCAGCATCGGCATCCGCCTGCTCACCGACCTGCGCGACTACGTGTTCAACGGCATCGACCGCCTGCCCACCGTAGCCATCCTCGACAGGCTGCACTGCCTCGAAGAGGCGCCGTGGGCGGACATGAGCGGCAAGCCGCTCGTTGCCCGCGGGCTCCCCCGGATGCTGCGGGAGTACATGACCGCGGACAACACTCCCATCGCGGCCCGCAACATCAAGGCAGGCGGGAGCGTCATGAAGGGCTACTACGCGAGCGATCTGCACGACGCGTGGCAGCGCTACTGCCCACCCCCCGCGGAAAGTGCGCTACTTCCGCTACCGGGCAGCGGTTTTTGGCAAGACGAAGACCGAAGTCCGCCAGAAGATCCGGGACTTGAAGAAGGAGCTGCAGACGGGCGTCAAGGCGCCGGCCAACTACACCGTGGCCGACGCGGTGAACGACTGGTTGGAGCGCGGGCTGAAGGGACGCGACGAGAAGGGCACCATCGGCAAGAACCGCTCGATGGCGAACAAGCACCTGATCCCGTTCACCCACAAGGCCAAGCTGAAAGAACTCAGCGCGGACGATGTCGACGACTGGTTGGACGACAGGGCCGAAGTCCTCGCGACGCGAAGCCTGCGTGACCTGCTCGCCATCCTGCGCCGCTCCATCGCGTACGCTCAGCGCAGGGACAAGGCCGCGCGGAACGTCACCCTACTCGTCACAGCACCCGAGGGGCGGCCCGGCCGTCCGAGTAAGGCGGACCCCTTCGCGGATGAGCGCCTGTGCCGGTGTCCAGAGCACCGGCTGCTGACCAGGGGAAGGGCTGTCGGGTCGTCCGCACCGGCTGCCTCGGCACCAGAAGGGAACAGCGCCCTCTGCCGACCGCATGGGCTCGACAGGGGCGCTGTGATGGCCGCGATGCCGTGATCAGACTCCGTCGTCCGCGGCTGCCGCGCCGCCGCCCGCCGCGCCGCCGCCACCCGCGCCGCCGCCCCCGCCGCCTGCCGAGGAAGTCGCGCCGCCGATGCCGAGCTGTTCTGACACGGCCTGGAGAATGCTGGTGGTGGCCTGGTTGTTGTTGTTTGAGGTTGGGAGATTGTTGTTGTTGGGTGTGTTGTTATTGTTGTTGTTCACAAATACCGGGATGCCCCGCTGGCAGCCGTTGACCTCGTTGTCACTGCCGAAGTTGTAGATCACGCAGTCAGGAGCGCGGTCGTGAGCACCATGCCCCCGGTGGCCATGACCGTCGTTCGCGCTCGCGACACCGATTCCGGCAGCGAAGACGCCGCCTGTGAGTGCCAGTACGGCTGCTGTAGTGCGAGCCTTGATCATCATGTGAACCTTTGTTCGCAGACGAGAAGGGAACCGACCGCTGACGTCGTCCGGATGCGGACAATGGGCAGCAAACGGGAACTATAGGGCGGAAAAGCCTCAAGCAAGGTGAACCTGATGCCCATCGGCGTGTTGCGCGAGGTTTCCGCCGCTGTCGCAGGCAGTTCAAGCGCCCGGCCCTCAGAAGTTCCTCAACTTACGTTCACGGATGGGCACCTGCCCTGGTACCCGACGCACGACCTCTGAGCAGGGGGAGAGCCGTCGTCATCTGGCGTCGTCTGTCGTCGTTGGCCGCCCTCGCACGGCCCACAGACGGCCCAGTGGGGGCCCTCGATGCGAACTAAGGGCGGGGCGGTCGCTGAGGTCTGCCAGGTTGGTCAAGTGGTTGCCTGTGGGCAAGGACCGTTGACCGCGGTCGCGTCCTCGCCGGAGTTCCCGGTGTTCCCCTCTGGTTGCCGCCCTATCGGGCACGTAGGGGGCACGGACGGCTGCTTGCGCGCCGTTACGGCGATGGGGCCGCCTTCCTGCGCCGAGCGAGCCGACGCCGGGCCACCTCGAGGCTGTTCAAGACCAGCAGCGCTGCTCCCGCGACGGCCCAGCCCACGGAACCTCCGTCGCGGTAGGTCTTGAGTCCGACCGCCAGCAACAATGCGCCTGCCACCAGGCCCATCAGGTCGTGGAGGATGTCCGCCCATATCATGATCTTTGAAGGATGATCACGCCTGATCGTGACAGGCGAACGCGCCCGCTGCCAAGGGCAAATTCAGTGCCACGACCTGCGCCTTGGACACGCGGTCGGCGTAGCGACTTTGGCCGGGAGCTGCTTTGGCGCGAGTGATCATGGCCCCGTAAGCTTCCGGCGCGTCGGGCAGTCTGTGGACCTGCCCGGTAAAGCACGACGTTGGGGCCATGATCTTCGAGGCTCGCGCCAAAGTGGCTGGCTAAAGTCGCGGAGCCGACCGCCCCAGCCACAGCGGGGTTTCTCTTCTCGCCCGCATGCACGCAGCGCGCCGTCGGGCGCGGCCAGCCGGGACGAAGGCAGGAGGCAGGCCACGCCGCAGAGGCGGCGCGCGCCCGCGCCGTGCGCGGGCCTTGATCCACTCCCCATTCACTCCCCAGGGGCCCTATGGAACGAGTCAGGGCCGGTTTCCCATGAAGGGAAACCGGCCCTGACCTGGTGTTCAGCTGTCGGGGTGGCGGGATTTGAACCCACGACCTCTTCGTCCCGAAGCAACTTGGGTGTGCGGCTGGCCTTGGGCCGGTGCGCCTCTCACCTGCTGCGATGGTGCGCAGGTGTGCGCGGTTGTCCGCCGCTGTTCGTGGGCGTTGTCACGCAGTTAGACACTCAAGGGCCTTGCGGCTCCGGCTGCTCACCGCCCCAGGGATGGTCACTCGGCGGCCAAACGCCTGCGCCTACTGGTTGATCGGGATCTCGTAGACGATCTCGCAGTGAGCTGCGGGCACGACGATGTCCGCCGTCTCGACGGGGCGCCCGTCGTCGCTGTAGTACGTCCGCCGGATGTGCGTCACGAGTGCGGCCTTCTGGATGCCCAGAAGTGAGGCCTCCTCGGCGGTCGCCTGTCGCGGCTCCGGCTGTTCCACGGCGTGGCTGACGGTGACACCGATCGTGGCCATGCGGTTCACGACACCGGCCCCGGCGTGCGGGCCTCCCTCGGGGAGAACGATGAGCGTGCTCGCGGTGAGGTCGTACGGCTCCCAACTCGTCGAAAGCTGCACCGGCCTGCCGTCGGCCAGGAACTCGTACGACGTCCTGACGCACAGGTCGCCCTCGGTGATGCCCAGCCGGGCCGCGATGTCGGCCGGGGCCGGCACCTTGGCATCGGTCCTGCTCTCCCAGTCGCCTTGCTTGCCCAGGGCCTTCATGTCCGCACGGAAGGGCGACTTCTCGGGCTGCTCGCGAGCGGAGGACCGGACAACCCGCACTCGTTGCCGGGGCTCGGCGACGTAGGTCCCCGACCCGGCGCGGCCTTCCAGTACGCCCTGGGAGATCAGCAGTTCCTGCGCCCGGCGGACCACGTTCTCGCCGACGCCGAACTCCTGGCCGATCTGAGCGCGCGACGGCAGCCGGTCCCCCGGCTCCCACACGTGCTCCGCGATCCGCCGCCGGAGTTCGTCGGCGATGCGGAGGTAGGGCGGTTGCTCAGACATATGGAAAATCTAGTCCACTAGCTCTAATCTAGTTAACTAGCTTCACTCAAAGTGATCGCCGGTTAACGGAGGCTGCCCTGTGCCCGCTTCGGGAGTCCGCGCGGCAGCCATCGCTGCCCGACTGTGCGACCTCGGGCTTCCTGCGCGCCTGGAGGAGCACGACCGGCACACCTCGGTCGAGGCGGAGGTGCCTGAATCACTCCCCGCCGACTTATGGCGGGAGGTCCTGAAGGCTGTGGCTGAGGCCGACCGGTTCGGACTCCTCGCCACCAGCCTGAACGACCGCACCCTCTGGGCGGTCGTACGCAAAGCGGTCCCCACGACGGGCGATGTCGGGGGACCGGGCCATCAGCGATAGGAGCTGACCAGCGTGCTCAACCGTATCCGCCGTGCCGCCTCGCTCACCAGAGCGCGGTACTTCCCCAAGGGCAGGCACCGTCGGCCCTTACGGCCGTCTCGGCCGACACGTGCTCCCGCTTCTGCTGCATCCGCTGACGAGTCGACGGTCGTCCTGGACCACGCTCTCGACGGAGCGGGTCACTGGCAGCCGCTCCGGGGTGAGGACACCGCACTTGTCCGTCCGTACGTTCTGGTTCACGAAGAACGCGCGCGACGGCACCCGACGGTTGTCATCGCTCCCCATCTGCCGACCGACGCCTGGTCGACTCTCCTGGGGGTCCACTGATGCCCTCGCAGCGACAGACTCTTGGCACTGACACCTCGTACCGCTCGACTGCCTGCCAGATCGGCACGCACCGCGCCTGCGCGGAGTCCTCTCCGGAATCGGCGCCGGTCGACCTGCCTTTGATCTACGAGGCTTGCGACTGCCTGTGTCACTCGGCGCCTTGTCAGTCCGGGCCCGGGAGTCACGCGGTGAGCGAGTCGGCATCCACCGGCACGCCGGCACCGAACGCCGAGATCACCGAGAGGCTCACGCAGGGATGACGGCACAGGACGAACTGAGGCTTCTCCCGTGGGCGGGGCCGGATGGCAAACCGTGCTACTTGAGCACCGATGACCAAGGCGGCTACGTCTCCCGCCTGGCGGACCACATCGAGGCGTTCCAACTCGGTATGGCGTCCCAACTGCTGGAGCACTCATGTCAGGTGCTCGACGACGAGACCAAAGACCCGGAGGAGCTGAACCTTCTTGCTGCCCAGCTGACCAGCGCACTGCGAGACGTGTTGCGTGTAGCGACTAGCCGCGGACGTAGTCCCGTCGCGCCTCAACGCCCCTGAGAGGAACGGTGCTGCTCAGCCACAACTGATCATCGGCGGCCGTGACCTGTGGCCGTCTAATCGATCACCGCTCTGACCAGCTGCTGAGCTGTCGGCAGCTGTCGACGTTGGTCAACGCTGAGCGCCCTTCCACGGTCCGAGGACGGCCCGGGAGGGCGCTCGAGCGTTGGGGGAGGCCCTGGCCGCCTCTGGCAGGGGCTTCGCTTCCCGGCGGCTGGTCAGGTGCTTAGAAGATGCGGGCAAGCCCCTCTGGCTGGGCGTGGCAGCCCCGCGTTACCTCCGTGACGAGTTGCCGGGTGTCGTCGCCGTCCGCGCGCGTTGCCGTCAGCGTTGCCGTCACTGCCGTCGGCGTATTGGTGCGAACAGGTTCTGGACGACAGACTTGGAGTGACGGCTTAGAAGGCGCTTTGTGGCTGCGTCCCGACCTCCTCTTGGCCTGTGACTGTTCCCCAACTGAGCCGCTGGCCGGTAGAACTTCGCCACGGATTCGACACGTAGTGTCCTGATGGAAGATCACGAACAGGAGGCGGCGTCGGGCTCAACTGCCTGATTGACGCCAATGAGGAAGTTTCATCGTGATTCGTGCAGGTCAACGGCCCTGGCGTGACGGGTGGTTGGGCTGCTCGCGCATGTCACGAGCGTGAT
>NZ_JACTVI010000054.1 GCF_014495685.1 Streptomyces sp. TRM68367
ACCACCACCCGAAGGACGAACCAGGACGAATCCTCAACCCCGACCGACCACCCCAGGCCGGCGCGCGCACGTGAATGATCGAGGCCAGGCGCTGCTGGCGCTCATCGAGATGCGGCAGCAACAGCCCGAACGCATCCACCAGCTCTGCCTTCGTCCCCTCCGACACTCCCGCATCCTACGACCCAACAGCCCACGAAAACCGAAGAGTTATTGATCGGCAGGCCCCTGCGTCACCACCCGATCCGGGCAAGTTCGGAAGAGCTCATTCATCGCCGGGTGAGGCGCGCACCATTGGCCCAGCCGTCACCAGATCCCGATGAGCAAGGTGATTGCAGCGATCACCCAAAAGGAGCCGCCTATGCGAAATAGGATTACCCAGGCAGGGGTGGCTGCCTTCCCCTGACTCTTGAAGTAGGCGTAATTAATGAGCCCCCTGAAGTTAGTCAGGATCAGAAGGCCAACTATCAGCATGAAGGGGGCGAAGCCCATCCTGACAATGATGTCGTCACTGAATTTCGCTGCAAGGTTCATTTTCACCCGTTCGTGAGATCGTAAATCGCTGGGCGGCCTGCCGCATCCGCAGGGGGCGGCAGGCCGCCCAGCATCAGGGTTCAGGCGTCAGCTGAACAAGCCGCCGACGGCTGACGCCGAATTCAGGTGAGATGGAACGATCTCGCCGAGATCTATGGTTCACCTCGGGTACCGCTTACTCGGCGGCCCCTCTCCGCGTACGCCGTCGATCCTGTCCAAGTCATCCCGCATTCCGGCATACGTTTCCGGATATTGACTGAGCATCCCAGTAACGCCTGCCCGGGTTTTCGGCAGGCTGCACGCGTATGAGCGGAGGATGATTTCCCGCCCCTCAAGAAACTGTTCAAGGACGCCGAACTCGACCGAACTCCGAAAGTACGCCTCCTCGTTCAAGCAGAGACCCTCGAGGTAACGGAAGCAGGGCGCGAGATCATCCATGCTCACCGATTCATTCCGCAACAAGGGCAGGAGTACGGGCCGACTGAAGGCACTCAGAAAGAATTCGAGCAGGTCCGGAACATTTCCCCTCCCCCAGCCATCACCGAGGTCGCGGTCGCGCTCCCTGATTTCGTCGAGCACATCCCGGGCTCCCGGAACCTGCCGCAAGAACTCGGTAACAACGTATTCCGATTTGATGACGTCCATACCACCTACATCTGGAAGTTTGCTGCCGCCCACAACTCCGCCGGGGCCTTAGTCAGGGCAAGAAGGGCGCGAGAGTCTCACGTGCCGCAGGAGAGATGCGTTCAGGGTCCAGGGTCTCCTGGGCTACACTCAGCGTTTTCTCCCCCATCAGCGGGAACGAGATCAAAACGAGCTCTTCGTCAGCAAAAAGCGGCTCGATCGCCTGAAAATATCCGGCATCGCTGATCGATTGAACCGGACTGGAGATGAGGACTTCCACAAAAGTGAAGCAACGTCGGAGAAGTTCCTTGTTCGGCGAATCACTTCGAAACTCCGGAAGCATGACGCCATGCCAGAGGACCTCTTTGAGGAAGTTGTAGAGATCATACCAGGGGGGACCTTCTGAAAGGATCTTGACGGCGGGAGTTCTCAGCATCTCCTCAACGGCAGTGCGAGATTCAGGGACCACATCGAGAAGCAGTCCAGGAATATCTGATCGCTGGCGAACCTCAACCATCTCTGAATCCTTCAATAGATTGGGCGACCCATCCTCAGATCAGGGACGGGTCGCCCAAGCTGGCAACCTACCTCTACCTTACACGCAGGGAACTACACATAAGGCTGCGGCTGCGGTTCCGTGAGTTCATGGAAGCCAAATGGATCTATCGCATCCTTGAACATCTCCCAAGCGCCGCCACCCCAGCCGTACTCCCGTACGTAACTGGGTGCTTGCGCAGCGGTCGTCACGCCACCTGCAATTCCGAAGGCCTTGTAGAACCCGCGAAGCTTGGTCGGTTCACCTGACGGCTTGGGAGCAGGGTTCCGCCCCACGGGTTTGAACTCTTGGCCTGTGAGGTGGCTCAGAGACTGAGCCTGCACCACTGTGTCCCGGTTGACGGCGAGCGTGCGACGCAAATCGGCATCGTCGTTCACCATTTTGGTCAGCGCCCCTCCGACGTCGTTGGAGTTCAGCGCATTGTAGAGATCGGCAGCTTCTTGCTGAGCGATTTTCAGGTCGGATTCAGAGAGGATTCCATTGCCCTTGAGTCGCTTCTTGCGATCCCTCTCCAGCAGGTCAGCCAGGCCCGCCAGCTTGTTCGACGCCTTTTCCAGATGCCAGCTCACCTTCGCGGCCGACGCCTTGACCGGCTGTCCTGTGTTGAATTCATGGATCAGCGCGGTGGAAGTGCGACCGTCACCGAACCCGCCCTTCTCGGATTCGCGAAGATAGAGCTCTTCGATGATGCCTCGCAGCTCCTTGCTCTCAACCTCGGGCATGCTGGCCCGCGGTTTCGTAGCACCAGGATTCGAGTTTGTCAGGCAGATGAGGCAGCCGGCCGTTGCCGGGTCACCGCCGCCGCACACATCCTTGATCCCGTCGACACACGGAAGATGCCCATCCAGTTCGACAAAACTGATCGGGTTTCCACCGGTGAAGGCGTAACGGTTGCTGGTGTACGGGTCTGCGCCGAGTCCCATGTCGGCAAGGGCGCCGTTGTAAATGTCCCGGGTGGTGAAGCGGTTGAGCCCCGGGTCGTAGTCGCGGAAGCCCATGTCGTACGTGCCGGACTGAGCGTCCCAGCGCTTGGCGTTGAACCGGTACGGGCTGTATGCCTCTTTGGTGGGGTCGGCCGTGTCGGGCTTGTCGATGCCGGTGAACTCGGCGTCGTCGTCCTTGCCGTAGGCGGTGTAGCCGTAGGTGGCCTTGGTGTCACCGTTGCCGTCGGTCAGCGTCTCGACGTCGGTGTGCCCGTTGTAGCCGTAGTAGCCGTCCTCCGTTGTGCCGTCGGTGTTGTGCTTGACCTGCGACAGGCGCTCGCCCCACGGGCTGTACTGGTACGACTTGGTCAGCTCGCCGGCGACCTCCTCGTTCAGCACCTCGCCTGACAGGCCGAGGTAGGTGAAGTCGGTGGTCTTGCCGTCCGCCGTCCTGGACGAGGTCCGGTCGAGCGGGTCGTAGGTGTACGTGGTCGACTTCATCGCACCGGCGTCATCCATCATCTGGGACTCGATGACGTGGTCGAAGCCGTCGTACACCTTCCGGGAGATGATCTCCCCGCCCGAGGTGACCGACTCCTGACGCCCGAACGGGTCGTAGGTGTAGCCGGCCGCCACCCCATCGGTCGTGGAGCTGAGCAGCCGGTTGCGGTCGTAGGTGTAGGTGACGGCCGTTCCCTGGACCGTCTGGCTGACGACGTTGGCGTTGTCGTCGTGGACGTAGGTGTCCGTGCTCGCGCCGTTACCGGTCTTGACCGACTTGGCGAGTCGGCCGGCCGGGTCGTAGGTGTAGTCCGTGGTGGATTCGAGGTACGACGCGTGGTCGTCGGCGTTCATCTTCTTTGCGACGTCCTGCGCCTTGTTCCCGTTGGGGTCGTAGGCGTAGGCGTAGGTGTGGGAGGCGACGAGGGTGCCGTTGCCCTTGCTCTCCACCGAGGTCTTCAGCGAGCCGTCGAGGTAGTAGGTGTAGTCGACGGTGTTGCCGTTGTCCTTGGTCTCCTTCAGCTTCTGGCCGCGGTCGGTGTACGTGTACGACGACACCTTCGGGTCGGTGTCGGTCGCGGTCTTGCCGACCGAGACCGTCTTGACCAGTTCCCGCAGGTCGTAGGTGTACTTCGAGTACTGGTCGGGGTGGGTGACCGTCTCCGGCTGGCCGTTGGCGTCGTACGTGTACGACGTCGACCTCTGCTCCTGCCCGGCCAGCGCCTCGGTGACCTTCCCGACCTGGTTGAGGCCGGTGTAGGTGACCGTGTACGCGTCGACCGTCGCACCGGAGGAGGTGTCGTCGATCGAGGTCAGGTTGCCGTTGACGTCATAGGCGTACGTGAACGTCTTCTGCTCGTTGTCCGTGTCGGCCGAGTTGTCCCGCACCAGCTTCACACCGTCGGCGACCACAGTGTCGGCGCTGTTCTCGAAGAGCTCCAGCTTCGCTGCGTTGCCCTGGGTGAAGGAGTACGAGCCCAGCGGCACCCAGGCCCCTGCACCGGCCGACTGGTCGACTGTCTTGTCGACCGTGCCGTCGGCGTGGGTGAGGGTGTACTTCGCCGCCGTGGCCGCGCCCGTCACCTCCGGGTACTTCACATACACGTCGTACGTGCCGTCTGCGGGGATGTTCAGCGTCCAGGCGAAGGAGTCCGTGCCCGTGCCCGGCCCATGGGTGGCGTGGTCGTAGCCCTGCTGGCCGTCGGTGTCCGCCGTCGTCCAGGTGCCGGTGGCCGTGGTGGTCTGGGTGTCGGAGTTGTCGGCCAGAACGACTGACTTGCCGACCGGGACACCGTCGTCGGACTTCGACTTGAGCTTGCCGTCCGGGAAGTACGACCAGCTCATGGTGCGGTTCGAGGAACCTCCGGCCGACGTGAGTGTCCGGGCCGTCTGCTGGCCCAGGTCGTTGTAGTCGTACGTGGTGGAGATGTCCCACGGATCCGTGGACGACTTCGCCCACCCGTTGTCGAAATAGGTGAACGTCGTGTCGTTGCGCCCCGTCTGGCCCTCCGACGGCGGCAGCGACGTCTTCGCCACCCGCCCGACAGCGTCGTACACCGTCTGCATGTAGACGTTCGGGTCGTTGTAGCGGGCGTCCGCCGGGTCGTACGGCTGGAACTGCTTGACCGGACGGTTCAGCGCGTCGTACTCGGTACGCGCGGTGAACGCCTCCGTTGAACCAGCCGCCACAGCCCGCGGCGAGACGATCTTGGTGGCGTTGCCGACCTCGTCGTACTCGTACCTGGTGATACGGAACGTGGTGCCGTCGTACGGAGCCTTGACCTCGGCGGTCTTGCCACGCTCGTCGTAGGTGACGGTCGTGGTGTTGTTCTCCGCATCCGTGGTCGAGATGACGAGGGAGTCCTTGTCGTAGGAGCGCTTCGTCGTCTTCCCGGCGGCGTCCGTCACCTGCGTGACCCGGTGGTTCAGGTCATAGGCCGTCTTGCTGGAGTAGTCGGTCGTGTCCGTCGTCGCGTTCTTCTTGGGGTCGATGACCGTGACGACGTTGCCGACGTTGTCGTACTCGTAGCTGACCTTGTCACCGGCCGCGTTGACCACGTCCGTGAGCTGGTAGATCTCGTCGTAGTGGTGCGTGGTGGCATAGTCGTCCGGGTCCGCCGTGGTCAGCGTGCCCTTGGGCTCCGTCACCGTCTTCGGATGGCCGGTCCTGTCGTACGTGTAGACCGACTTCCGCTCGTCCGACGTCGCCGTGTCCTTCGGCGCCGTCGCCTCCATGACCTGGTCCGCCGCGTCGTAGACGACCGTCGACACCGCACCGTTCGGCGCCGTCGACTCGGTGACGTTGTCGTTGGCGTCGTAGACGGGGGCGGAGGTAGTGATCAGCTCACCCTCGTCCTGGTCCTTCGGCACCGTCGAGACCAGCGGACGTCCGAACGTGTCGTACGTCTGCGTGGTCGTCTTCAGCAGGGCGTCGGTGACCGACGTGACCTGGCCGCGCTCGTCGTAGACGAACTTCGTGGACTTGCCCAGCGCGTCGGTCATCGTCTTCGGGTAACCGGTGGGCCCGAAGTCGCTGTGGGTCGACGCGTTGCCGTTGGCGTCCGTGGCCCGGGTCAGCTGGCCGTAGGAGTTGTACTCGTAGACCGTCTGGTAGTCATCGTCAACCGTCGTGGTCGCAACACCCTTTGGGTCCGTGACCGCCGTCAGGTTGCCGAAGGCGTCGTAGCCGAACTCCCAGGCACGCCCCTCCGGGGAGCTCTTCCTGACCAGGTCGACCGAGTAGCCCTCGGCGCGGGGCTGGTACTCGTACGTCGCCGCGTTCACCGGGTAGGTGCCCGGGGCACACTCGGACTGCGCCGGGACGCCGGTCTTGTTGTTCTCCGCGTCGCGCTGCCAGAGCGGGTAACCCGTCTTCTGGTCGTAGCAGTACGCGGTCTTGGCGCCGTTGTCCTCCTCGATGTATGTGACGTTGTTGTCCGCGTCCCACGACATCTTCGTCGTCTGGGACTTGGCATTCGTGGTCTGCACCGGCCGGCCGAAGTCGTCCGCCACATAGTCCGTGGCGTTGTTCTCAGCGTCGGTGACCTTGGTCGCGGTGAACTCGGGGTTCGCCGCGTCGGCCGCGTACACGAAGCCGGTGGTGCCGTTCAGACGGTCGGTGATCGTCTTGGTCCACCAGTGGTACGACGGGTCGTCACCAGCCTGCGGCGTGAAGTACGCCATCCCGGTCGCGTTACCGCGCGGGTCGGTGGCTTGGACCAGCTTGACGTTCTTGTTCCCCTGCGTGGCGTCGTAGGTGAACGTGAAGTCCTTCGGTTGGGCGGAGCCCACACCGTCGGTGAACTGACCCAGCAGACCCTTCGCCGTGTAGAAGAAGGAGATCTTCCGCCCGGAGATATCCGTGACCGACTTGATGTGGTCGTAGATCTTCGAGTTGGTCAGGTTCGAACCGGTGACCTTCGCACCCGTGCCGTCGATGTACTCGTAGGACGCATCGCCCTTCTCGTAGTAGTCGACGGTCAGCGACTGCCGGCTGGCCGGGTCGGTGATGTACTTGAGGAACTTGGTCGGCTTGTTGTTGGACTGGCGTTCCTCGTACGTGTACGTCTGCGTGTTGCCGTTCTTGTCGACCACCGAGGTCAGGTAGCCGTCGCAGCCGAAGAGGAAGCGGGTGCCGTCCGGGCGCAGCAGTGTCCAGGCGTCGGGCACTGGGTCCTTGTCCGGGGTGCAGTCCAGGCCCGCTTTCATGGTGATGCGGTAGTGGACGCCCGCCGGGGCCTTCCAGCTGCCGTCGGCCTGCTTGGTGAAGAGGTGCGTGGTGCCGTCCCCGTCCGGTAGGCGGATCTCGGTCGGGTTGGGGTTGGGGTGGAAGTCCAGCGGGGCCCCGAGCCGGATGGGACCTGCCAGCTGCGCCGACCAGCCCGCGCCCGACACGGTGTCGCTGGTGTCGAGGGAGTTGTAGGCGAAGCGTGCGAACGTGGTCAGGCCGCGGCCGGGGTTGGTGAAGGCGTTGTAGGACCAGACGGTGTTGCCGGAGGCGAGGTTGTTCATCACCGTGGAGCCGGCGCCGGTGTTCTTGCCGGTGTAGGAGTAGAACTTCTCCAAGCCGAGCGTGTTGGAGGTGGGGTCCTCCACCGCCACGTTCTGTTTCAGCGGCTGGATGCTGGTGTTGGTGGTCGACAGCCAGGAGCCGTCCGCCATCTTGTGCACGTCCCAGCCGAGGACGTAGTCGGTGCGCTTGTTGCCGGAGTCGGAGTTGATCGGCGTGTTGACGGTGGCCTGGATCGTCGCCGAATCGCCCGGTGCCAGCGCCGGGATGGCGGTGGCGGCCTGGTTGCCGCCGGTGGTGACGTCGGTGCCGTCGGGGAGCTTCCAGGTGTAGGACAGCTCCCGCTCACCGGCCGCCCAGTTGCTGGACGTGGTGTTGGTGACGGTGAAGTCCACCGTGTAGGTGGAGTTCGGGGTCATCCGGGACGGGGTCTGCGGCGCGTAGTAGGTGTCCTGCGTCGTGGAGTCGACGTAGATCACCCGCAGCAGCGGGCCGAGCTGGTAGTCGGACGCCTCCGAGGCCAGGAACAGAGTGCGCTCCTGCGGGCCGGAGGACGACTCGTCCTTCAGCTTGACCATCGCACCCTTGTTGCTGGCCGGCGTGCTGATCCAGCCCTGGGTCAGCGAGGTGGCGTCCCACCAGTGGCGGCCGACCTCCGAGACCTGCGGAACAATGTCCGAGACGGTGGCCGAGTAGTCGCCGCCCGGCGTGGTCCACGCCGTGGCGGACGTGGCGTTGTTCCAGGTGGCGCTCGTCTCGCCGAAGTCCCGGTTCAGCCCGTGCAGTTCGTACGTCGCACTTCCCGCGCCGGTGTTGGTGGTCTCCGCGCCCCACATGAACAGCCGCGACTCCAGCACCGTGGCCGTGTCCGGGATGTCGGAGGTGCCGAACTTCATCACCGCGCGCGTCTTGCCGTACGTGGAGGAGTTGTTGCCGACGCTCAGCCACTTCTGGCCCACGTCCCAGGACTTGATGGTGTCCTGGTTGGTGGTCGGCTGCGCCGACGACAGGGTCGTGTCCGTCACCCCTGACGTGCCCTGGATCAGCCGCATCGTGCGGCCCGCCTGCGGCATACCCACGATCCGCGTCGGCGAGCCCAGCAGCTGGCCGTCTTCCGTCTTCACCGCGAGCTGGTAGTAGTACGACCGCCCGATCTCCACCGTCGGCGAAGGAGGGGACGGGGTCGCGGTGGTGTCCGTGTACGCCGTGGCCGACTTGTCGATCGGGGCGATGAGGGTGGCCGCGGACGGGGTGAACGCCTGCTGCGTGGAGCGGTGCAGCTGGTACTCGACGATGTCCCGGCCCGGGTCACCGCTGGTGTTGGTGTACGGCTTCCACGACAGCTCCGGGCCGGTGGAGTGCACCACGGTCGGCGAGTCCAGCTCGGTACCCACCGCACCGTAGGTCACGGTCAGCCGCGGAATGGTTGCTGTCTCACCGCCGTAGTCGCCGTCCCCCGCCTCGTAGCGCGGGCCGCCCTGCGGGGCGGTGGAGGACTCGTCGGCCGCCTTGAGGACGAAGCCGTTGTTGGCGTAGGTGCCGTTCAGCCACGCCTGGACGGTGTCGGTGACCGGGAACTTGTGCCACTGGTTGTAGGCGCCCTTGGGCTTGTCGATCTGGGCGGGGTTGACCAGCCGCGCCGCGTCCGCGATCACCGCCGTCGAGGTGGAGGCCGGACCGTCGCCGAGAACCACCTTGCCGGCCGTGCCCTTGGCGAAGGGCAGCTTGGTGCCGCTGTTCAGCGACGTCCACACGCCGTTGGTGCCGGACTGCTGGTTGACCGTGTACGTCGCCGAGCCGCCGTCGTAGGTCACCGTGTACGGGGCGTTGGTGGCGCGGTCGGTGGCGGCCACGTAGTGCACGTCGACCCGGTAGCCGTCGGTCTCGGGGATCTTCGGCTGCCAGGTGTAGGTGTCCCCGGCGATGGAGTCCTTGTTGTAGTGGTAGTCGGAGCCGATGGCGTACTGGGTCAGCGACGAGCCGGACGCCGGCCAGGTGCCCTTCGCGGCCGTTGTGCCGGCGTCCCCGTCGTCGACCTGCACGCTGGTGCCGGACAGCTCACCCGCCAGCGAGCTGGTGGTGTTCCAGGTCGCCGTGGACTCGTCCCAGGTGCCGGTGGCCCGGTGCGCCTCGAGGGTGACCTTGTTGCCGTTGGTGGTGTGCGTCTGGTCGTAGTACATCTCCAGACGCGCCGAGTCGATCTTCGTGCCGGACGGGATCTCGTCCAGCGGGAACCTGATCAGCGAACGGGCTGCCCCGGAGGTGGTCTTGCCGACCGACAGCTTCCAGGTGCTGTTGTAGTTCGTCGTCGGCGCCTCCTGCAGGACCATGGTGTCCTGCGAGGCGGACGGGGACGGCGCGATCGTGATCGTCGGGTCGATCACCACGGGGTACTGCCGCTCCTTGGCGGCCAGCCACGTCGCGTCCGGCGTGACGGTGATCTTCCAGTCCTTGCCGTCCCGGGTCAGCTTCTGCGAGACCTTCGGGCTGTAGGCGTACCCGTAGGGGGAGTTGGCGTCCTTGCGTGCGTCCGTCATGAACGCCGCCGGGATCACCATCACCGGCGTGTGGGGCAGCTCCCCGTACAGGGCGATCGAGCCGTCCTTGCGCGCCTTGGGCGTCAGGCCGTCGGGGTCCAGGGTGAAGGTGAACGTCAGCGGGCCGTTAGGGCGCTCGGCCAGGGTGATGTTCTCCTTCACCCGGCCTGGCCCGACCTCATAGGCCAGGTCGGCACCGTGGACTGCGTCCTTGTAGGTGACCGTGGAGCCCTTTGCTTGCGGATCCAGGCTCTTGCCGGTCACGCCCCGAAGGCCCAGGGTGACGGACCGGCCGTCGCCGGCCGCGAAGCGCAGCAGCCGGTCCGCATCCGTACCGAACCAGCTCTTGCCGGAGTTGGTGGTGTTGGCGAACTCGAAGCCCTTCGCCCCGCTCGCGCGGACCGTGGTGTCGATCGACTTCCAGGTCGCCTTTTTGCCGGAGCCGGACCGGTAGGAGGTGGGCGCCGCCGACAGCTCCGCCTCGATCCGGCCGTCCGACAGCTGCCAGTACCGCGCGTTCGCCGTGCGCCGTCCGGTCAGCTCCTTGACCCGCCTGGCCTTGGGATCCTTGGTGCCCTTCGGCAGTTTCTGCCGGTCGGCTATTCCCAATTCGTCATGCGACGGCGGTTTTTCGTTTTCCTTGCTATCATCCGCGAACCAGCCTTTGACGGTGTCGACGATTCCCTTTCCGTCGCCGTCATCGGCGGGTGCCGCATACGCGACCTGTGGCAGCGCGGTGCTCGTCACCGCGGATACCAGCAGGCACGCAACCAGCCTGCCCCATCTGGGTCTCACATCAAACCTTTCCTCGTGCATCGAGTACGAAACATGCCGCCGAGAACCCGCCACCACCTGCGGTGACGGAAGGTCATGCGCAGCAGCGCCCGGTTTCTAGCCAGCTCGATGACGAGAAGTCAAGTGACCAGACATTGCCGACACTTGACCCTGCATGTCGGCAGACGGGGGCTGGGGCGAACCGGTCTGAAAAATCTCCGCTATTTCCGCTCGCTGGACAGCCGTTCCCGCGGACAGGTATAAACCGCCCGGCTCACGCAACAGCGATGGCATGTGCGAGAGGACGAAGCAATGGGCACAACGGCCCCCGAACCGACAACCGATCAGCCGGATTCCGAGGGAACCGCCAAGGGAAACCTTGAAGGAACTCCCGAGGAATCCCCGGACTCGACAAACGGGTCGGCAGCCGATTCCGCCGACCGGCGCTCCCTGCGCGCCGGGCTCGTCGTGGCCGGGGCCGCGCTGGCCGCCTGCCTCGGGCTGGTCCTCTACGGCGTGCTCGACACCCACGACGGCGACAACAAAGCGGAACCCAAGGTTCCCACCGCGCCGGTGACCTACGAGGTGACCGGTGAGGGCACCGCCGACATCACCTACCAGGGGCGCAGCGAGACCGGAAGGGCGGCCGTCGTGAAGGCGGCCTCGCTGCCATGGCGCGCGACCGTCAACGTGCCCCTCGGCCAGGACCCGGTCGTCAGCATCGTCCTCGACGCACAGGGCGGGCAGGCCCGCTGCGCCCTCGCCATCCGCGGACAGCACGTCCAAAGCGCCACCGCAGCCGGGGAGTTCGGCCGCGCCACCTGCGCCGGCCAGCTTCCGCGCCCGGACGCGCCCGAGAACTGACGTGGTGCCTCGTCCCCGGCGCTGCGCCCCATGCTGCGCACCGCACGCACGAGACAACCGCAAGGGAAGACCATGAGCTCCAGACGATCCCGCGCCCGCCGTCCGCTGATCGGCAAGGGCAGAACCTGGCTGGCCGTCGGCGCCACCGTACTCGGCGGGGCGGGCCTGGCCACGGCCGCCGTCGCCATCGCCCCGACCACGCGGAGGACACCGACGAAGCCCGGCCCGCAAGCGCGCACACGCTCGCACTCGCCGGATCCAGCACCTCCGCCCGCTCCCTTCCCCGCACCGACACCGACACCGACGCCTTCTCGCTGATCGGTGTCTCCTGGAAGGACCACGCGAAGAACTTCGACGGCACCGCCCAGATCCGCACCCGTAGCACCACCAGCGGCGAGTGGATCGACTGGCGCGACCTCGACTTCGACGGAACCGCCCCCGAGACCGACGAAGCCAGCGCCCGCAGCGTCCGCGGTGAGCCCGTTCTCCTGCTCATGACGCATGCGCCTCTGTGTGGTGCTGGCGCATTCGTACGTTGGTGTCGGTCACGGCGCTGTAGTCACGCTGGAGCGGGCGTTCTGTCTGGTGGCTTCGTTCACTTCCAGCAGCAGCGTTTGTACGTGGGTTCGGGAGGCAGGTGGCGTATTGAGGCGTCGTGGATGTTCACGAGAAATGACGTCAGTTCACGGGGCGGCCCGCCGCTCATGAGGGTGGCGGGCCGTGGAGCGGGCCAGGCAGAGGTCAGCCGGCCGCAGAGTCGAGATGGCGGGTGTCACCGAGGCTGACGAGCCGACGGCTGTGATAGAAGTCGTCCTCGCGTAGCGTGGTGATGCTGCCGGAGCGCGCCTGGAATATGACATAATCGAGCGATTCGATTGGCATCTTGATCCAAGACGCCAGGACGAACGTCAGGGCGAAACCGTGTGTCACGATGATCTGGTGTTCGCACGGGCTCTGTAGAATCTCGTCCACGGCGGCATAGATGCGCTGTGCGAGCGCCGTATTGGACTCGGCACCTGGCACGCCTTGATCGTGTCCCATCCGGTCGCCGACGGCTGGCGGCGGAATGAACCTCTGGTCCAGCCACTCCTGCGGCCTTCCCTCCGCTTCTCCGAATGACTTCTCCCGAAGCCTGCGGTCCAGGATCGGTTTCACGCCGAACAGCTCGGCAACCTCTTCGGCCGTCTGCCGGGTGCGCTGTAGATCCGAGGAGAACAGCTCCACCTCGGAGCCGTCCCGGATCTGTGCCCGCAGCGCCTGGGCAATGGAGCCCGCCGCGTGGATGCCGGCGGGCGTGAGCTGAGAATCATGCCATCCACCGACGACCCCCTCGACGTGGTGTGTCGCCTCCGGGTGGGTGACTACGTAAATAGTGCGCATGAGTGCGTGCCCTTCTTGTAGGTAGCGTCCTGCCTGAATCCACTCCGCAACTATGGAAGAGACGGCTCAAAGCCATCAAGCGGGTTCTTCGGCTCGTGCGCGGGTGCTGGCCAGGCAGTAGGAGTCGGTGCCGGTTGTTCGTCGATGCAGAGCAGGTCGACGCGTCCGTAGCGGGCGATGGCCTTGTTCAGCTGTTTCTCGTCGGCGGCTTTGACCAACTCATTTACCAGTTTCGTGGCGAGCGTGTAGCGGACGCGGTAGCCCTTCATGGCGGCCTCGGTGCCCAGGGCAATTGTGCCCAGCACCAGGCAGAGGCCAGTCACTTGCGAGAACTTGCATGCGGATCACTCGCGTGAGTGTGCCTCGTGCTCAGCGCCTCGCGTTCGCCGCGTGCGAAAGGAAGTCCGCCCAGGCCGTGGGCTGGAGGGTGAGATGCGGGCCAGCAGGGTTCTTGGAGTCGCGGATGTGGATGGTCGAGGGCGTGGTGGCTATCTCGACACAGGCGGAGCCTTCTTCGCTGTAGGTCGACTTCTGCCAGGACAGTTCGGTCACTTCGTCTCTCAGATTTCTTGGGCGATGCGGTGGATGAGGTCGAGTGAGGGGGCGGGCTTCAGGGCGACGGCCTCCATGCGGTCAAGGACGAACCGGTACTTCTCCAGTTGCCCTACCGCATCGACGAGTTCACTGCCATGGGCCGTGTCCACCTCGACGGTGTCAAGGATGGGCACCGGGCCATGGAAGTAGTCGACGGCGTGGCCTGTGGTGGGGAACGAGGTGCCGTCGAAGGGGATCACGCGGAGGCTGATGGTGGGGTGGCCGCTGATCTCGGTGAGGTGATGCAGTTGGGCCCTGGCTACCTCGCGACCGCCGAACTGCATGCGCAGGGCGGCCTCGTGGACGATCGCCGTGTACGGCGGTGGCTGCTCGCGGTGGAGGATGGCCTGACGCTTGATGCGGTGCGAGATGCGGTACTCGATCTCATGGGGACGCAAGGCTGGAACCGCTTCGCGGAACAACGCGCGGGCATGGTCGGGTGTCTGGAGCAGACCTGGGATGTTGATGACCTGGGTCACGCGCAGCGCCGTGGCATGGTGCTCCAGCTCCGCCAAGTCGAGGAGACGGGGCGGCAGAGTGCCGCGGTACTCCTCCCACCAGCCACGTGTACGGTCGGCGGCCATGGCGGCGAGCGCGTCGACCAGGGGCCGGTCCGTACAGCCGTAGATGTGGGCGAGCGTGTGTACGCGGTCCGCGCTCACGCCGAAGCGGTTGGCCTCGATGTTGCTGATCTGCGCCTGAGTCGTACCCAGGGCCTTGGCGGCCTCGGCGGCGGTCATGCCGGCGCGCTCGCGTAGCCGGCGTAGTTCTACGCCGATGCGGAGGCGGCGTGCCGTCGGGCTGGGCCTCGCTGTCATGTCCTCGCTCCGTTTCGTACGCATGGCGTCGCGGTCACCCACACGAGGGAGATTGCTGAAGGTTTTGCTGAATTCTGCAAAACATTCAGCTCCTGAAGTCTATGGTGAAACCCAAGCCGCCCAACTCCCGCCGCCCATAAGCCGGAAGCGCACCAACCCAGGCAGAGCCACCGCCCGGCGCGGCAGCTGTGCGAGCCCAAGCTCCCTTCCCCGTGACACTTCTGGAGGTTTCATGCGCACCGTATCCCTGCCCGACACCTGGGTGTACGCCCTCCGCCTGCCTCACGACCCACGCGCGGCACGGGTCGCACGTATGACCGTACGGTCGGTGCTCGACAGTCACGGGAGACCGGAAATCCTGGACGCCGTCGAGCTGATGGCGTCCGAGATGGTCAGCAACGCCTACCGGCACACCGACGGCCCCGCCTCCCTCCGGCTGACCGCGCTCGCGGACGGGCGTCTGCGGGTCGGCGTCTGGGACAGTCACCCGCGTGTCCCCGCGCCCTTCGGCAGGTCGCCCCGGGACCGGGTGCCGCTTGCCCCGGTGGAGGGCGAGGGCGGGCGCGGGCTGCGGCTCGTGCAGGAGTGCGCCGACAACTGGGGCGGCTGGTCGCTCGGAGACGGTCTGCTCGACCGCCACGTCGGGAAACTGCTGTGGTTCGAGGTGGGCGGGTGAGCCACATCATCCACGCTCAGTCCTTGAAGCCCTCCGCCGCCCGCCTCTCCCGCAGCTCCATGATCGCCCGGCGCCGGGCCAGGCGATGGGTGCGGCGGATCTGGGCCTCCTGGTAGCGGCGCTCGTCGCGCTCGGTCTCCGTTGTCACTCGGGCTTGCTCTCGATGTCCACGCCGGTCATCCGGCCGACCTGCTTTTCTGCTGGGTGTCCGGGGGTTGTCCTTGTCCCCCGGGAAATGCAGTACCGGCGGTACGCGGCGCGGCTTGCCGTCGGCGTCCACTGCCGCGAAGACCAGGTACGCCGAGCCCGCCGGCGTCGGCGGCATCGACTCGTTCCACCGCTCGGCCAAGACCCGCACACCGACCTCCATGGACGTCCGTCCGGTCCAGTTGACCTGCGCCTTCACACGCGCCAGGTAACCGACACGGACCGATTCCAAGAATGCCATCGCGTCCATGGACGCGGTCACCGCCGGCCCCCCAGAGTGCCGCCCGGCCACGGCGCCCGCCGCACCGTCGGCCGGCTTCATGCCGAAGTCGGCTCGCCGGGGATGTCCGGCGTATCCGCCTGTGCGCCCGTGGCCTGGTCTGTCATACGCTCCACCATATGCGGAGTAGACATCTGGGGAATTTGTGTCAGCTTCGCAACAGCCGTGCCCTTATTTTCCTACGAACCTTGTAAGCCGCACTGCCGTGCCCTGCACACTGGGGCGCATGAACAACTGGCCCGAGGGATGGCACGACGACAACCGCGGCTCCCGCTACGGACGCGGCAGCGCGAGCGCGCAGCCCGAGGGCGCGCGGGTGATGAGGCAGGTGCGCCGCGGTCCGGCGGCGCCCCCCGGGCAGGGCGGCTACGGCGGCCCCGGCCACCAGGCCCCGCCGTACGGCGGCGGTGTGCCGCAGCAGCCGTCGTACGTGGATGGCCATGACTACCGCGCCGGCGAGCCGTACGACAGCGGCTACAACACGGGCCAGGTCTACGGCGGCGGCGGTCCCGGCGGCCCGGGCGGCCCGCCGACGCGTGAGCCGCGGCCCGCGCCGAACTGGCGGCGCCGGTTCAAGCGGACCGCGATCATCCTGGTGATGGTTCTGGTCGTGACGACCGTCGGCACGTACTTCTGGGCCGACTCCAAGCTCCACCGTGACGTCGACCTCTCTAAGGTCATCGACCGTCCGGAGACCGGCGAGGGCACGAACTACCTGATCGTCGGCTCCGACAGCCGCGCCGGGCTGTCCGACGAGCAGAAGAAGAAGCTGCACACCGGTTCCGCCGAGGGCAAGCGCACGGACTCGATGATGATCCTGCACACCGGCAGCAACGGCGACACGCTGCTCTCGCTGCCGCGCGACTCGAACGTCACGATCCCGTCGTTCAAGGGCTCCGACTCCGGCAAGCTCTACCCGGCCACCGGCCGTCAGACGAAGCTGAACGCGGCGTACGCCGAGGACGGGCCGGAGCTGCTGGTCCGTACCGTCGAGGCCAACACGGGCCTGCACATCGACCACTACGTGGAGATCGGCTTCGCCGGCTTCGCGAACATCGTGGACGCGGTCGGCGGCGTCGAGATGGACATCCCGCAGAACATCAAGGACGCCAAGTCCGGCGCGGACCTCAAGAAGGGCAAGCAGACCCTGAACGGCGAGCAGGCCCTCGCCTTCGTCCGCACCCGGTACGCGCTGGCCGGCTCCGACCTGGACCGCACGAAGAACCAGCAGAGGTTCCTCTCGGCCCTCGCCAACCAGGTGGCCACCCCGAGCACGATCATGAACCCGTTCAAGCTGTACCCGACCATGGGCGCGGGCCTGGACTCCCTCGTCGTCGACAAGGACACGGGCCTGTGGGACCTGGCCTCCATGTTCTGGGCGATGAAGAGCGTCAGTGGCGGCGAGGGCAAGTCCATGAACATGCCGATCTCGGGCAACACCGCGAACGGCAACCTCCAGTGGGACACCGCCAAGGTGAAGCAGTTGGTCAACGAGCTGAAGAACGACGACAAGGTCACGGTCTCGAGTGAGTGACCGCCGCGGCGGGGCGCCGTTCGGCGCGGTGCTCTGCGATGTCGACAACGTCATCCGCCACTTCGACTCGTCCGGGTTGCACGCGCTGGAGCGCGCCGCCGGGCTGGCCGAGGGCACGACGAAGAAGGTGGCCTTCGCACCGGAGACCGACCTGCCGCTGCTGCTGGGCCGGATCGACGACCAGGAGTGGGTGCGCTCGATCGCGGCGGGCCTGTCCGGCCTGGTGCCCGAGGCGACGGCGTGGGAGCTGGGCACGGCCCTGCTGGAGTCGCCCTTCCGGGCCGAGGAGACGGTGGTGTCGCTGCTGCGCCGGGCGCGCGCCCGTGTCCCCCTGGTCCTGGTCAGCAACGCCACGCTCCGCCTGGAGGAGGACCTCGCTTCGCTGGGCCTGGCCGACCTCGCGGACCACGTCGTCAACAGCGCCCGCGTCGGCCTCGTCAAGCCGGACCCCCGCATCTACCGCCACGCCGCCTCCCTGGCCGGCACGGCTTCCGACCGCTGCCTCTTCGTCGACGACACCCTGGAGAACGTCGACGCGGCCGCCGCCCTCGGCATGACCCCGCTGCACTACCGCGAACCCGCCGACCTGGAACGGGCGCTGCAGCCGCTGCTTGCCTGAGCGCCGACCCGACCCGCCCCGCGCCGGACCGAGGGCACCCCGCAGGTGCCCTCGAAGCCGTCAGCCGCCGGTCGGGCAGTGGCTCACATCGTGGCGCCCGCCATCGAGCGGCACATCTCGGCGCAGCGGCGGCAGGCCTCGGCGCAGCGCATCATCTGGGCGTCGTCCGGCATCGACATGCACGCCTCGGCGCACATGTCACAGGCCCGGGCGCACATCGCGCACATCTCGGCCGACAGCGGAGAGCGGCGCATCATCATGTCCGCGCACATTCGGGTCATCTCGGAGCAGTCGATCAGCGCGCGCATGATCTGCATCTGGGCCTGGCCGCCCATCTCCATACAGGAGCTCATCGTCTCCTCGCACATGCTGTGACAGGACATGCACGCCTGCACGCAGTCCTGCATCTCCTGGCTCATCGGCGTCGCCGCTGCGGGCTGCTGCTGGGTCATGATTCCTCCCGGGGACGGGGCGGGGGCTCCGCTGAGTCGGACCCCTCGTCACTCCGTGGTACGCCTGCCCGGCGGCGCCCGCCATGGGGCGGACGCAGGGGATCCGCCGGACGGGCTCCGGTTACGGCGTCCGGCCCAAGCCTCACGGCGTCCGGCCCAAGCCTCACGGCTTACGACGCAGCCTTACGGCTTCCGGCCCACGCCGCCGAAGTGCGTGACGTCGGTGATGTCCTGCCCGGCGGCGTCGGGCCGCCAGCGGGAGCAGGAGACGACGCCGGGTTCGAGCAGGTCGGTCCCGGCGAAGAGGCGGAGGACCTCGGCGCGGCTGCGCAGGGTCATCGGGGCGGACCCCTGGCCGTTCCAGTAGTCGACGGCCGTGGTCATCGCCTCGCCGTCGACCTCCGTGGTGGGGTGGGAGATCACCACGTGACTGCCGGACTGTACGGCGTCCAGCAGCCGGCGCACGATCGAGACGGCCTCGTCGGTGTCCAGCACGAAGTTCAGGATGCCCAGCATCGTGATCGCGACGGGCCGGCCGAAGTCCAGGGTGCGCGCAGCGCCCTCGACGATCGCGCCGGGATCGTGCACATCGGCCTCGATGTAGTCCGTGGCGCCCTCGCGCGCGCTGGTGAGCAGGGCGTGCGCGTGGCTGAGGACCAGCGGGTCGTTGTCGACGTACACACGATCCGGCAGGACGGGTCGACGCCCTGGGCGACCTCGTGGGTGTTGTCGGCGGTCGGCAGCCCGGTGCCGATGTCCAGGAACTGCCGTACGCCCGCCTCCCCGGCCAGGTACCGCACCGCGCGCGCCAGGAAGCGCCGGTCGGCGACGGCGGAGCGGGGCAGCGCCGGCACGAACGAGAGGATCTGGTCGCCGACCTCCTCGTCGACCGGGTAGTGGTCCTTGCCGCCCAGCCAGTAGTTCCAGATGCGGGCCGAGTGGGAGACGTCGGCCCGCATCCGTGCCATGCGGGCGACGCCTTCGTCGCGGGTAGCGGAGGGATCGGACACGGCGTGGGGCCTCCTTCGGACGGAACCGGTCGGGACATGCCTCAACCTAGACACAAGTCCTCAGGAATGACGGGCACTTGGCCAACTCTGCCCGTAAGCGATCACCTCGCCCTACGGGCACCCCACCTCGTCACCGCGCACCACCCCGGACTCCCTCTGGCCCGGATCGTCCGCCTTCACCCGCCGTACCTTCTCGAAGTCCGAGCCGGCGATCACCTTCAGCGTCGGGCCGAGACCCTTGACCGCGCGCAACTGGCTGCCGGGCAGGGCCGCCGCGAGGGAGCGGGCGGAGCGGTCCCAGCGGGGGTCGTGGGCGACGATCGTACGGCGCACGGAGCGGTCGGCCGCGTTGACCGGGGCCCGGGTGGTGCGGAAGCCGGTGGCCGCCAGCGCCGCGTCCACCCGGCGGCCCAGGCCCGCCGTCCCCGTGCCGTTCTCGACCTGGACGCGGATCTGCTGCGGGGCCACCGGGACGCGCACCACCGTGCTGCGCGGCCGGTGCGCGGTCAGCGGACGGTCCTCCCGCAGAGCCGTGAAGAGGCGCTCCGACTTGACCGGGTCCCACTTCAGGGTCGAGCCGACGCCCTTGACGGCGTAGCCCATCCGCCCGATCGGCACGGTCGTGAACTCCGAGGAGGAGGGCGAGAAGTTCCGCATCGCGCGGCCCAGGTCGAGCAGCTCGTCCGTGCCGAAGCCCTTGTCGGCCCGCACCGAGCCGAGCACCGCCCGCGTCACGTCCCGGAACTTCATCGGGTTGAGCAGGATCCCGGAGGAGGTGACCCGGTCGACCAGCGCCGCGAGGAAGCGCTGCTGGCGTTCCATCCGGCTCAGGTCGGAGGCGCCGTCGACGTGCCGGGCACGGACGTACTGCAGCGCCTGGCCGCCGTTGAGCTGGTGCCGGCCCGCGGGCAGGTCGAGACCCGTGTAGCTGTCCTTGAGCGGCTCGACGGTGCAGATCTGCACGCCGCCGACCACGTCGACGGTCTTCATGAAGCTGGTGAAGTCGACCTCCAGATAGTGGTCGATCTTCACATGGGTCATGTGCTCGACCGTGCGCACGGTCAACTGCGGCCCGCCCTCCGCGTACGCCGCGTTCAGCTTGATCGGGTGCCCGCCGTGCCGCTTGCCGGTGGTGGCGTCGGTGTGCGCGGGCGGCACGGCGTACGAGTCGCGCGGCAGGCTCACCACGCTGGCCCGCTCCCGGTCCTCCGAGATGTGCACGATCATGATCGTGTCGGTGCAGTGGCAGGGCGCGCCGCCCAGCCGGTACCTGCGCCGCTCCTCGTCGCTGATCCGGTCGCGGCCGTCGGTGCCGACCAGCAGGACGTTCATGCCGTGGCCCGCCTGCGGGCGGTTCTTCATGTCCTTGAAGGGGTCGACCCGGGCGATGTCCCGGTCGAGGCTGGTGATCACCGTGTGGCCGATCCCGGCGGAGGCGAGGACGACCACGGAGAGCGTGGTGACCGCCCGCATGGCCCAGCGCGGCTTCTTCCGCCGTTCGGGCGCCCGCGCGGGTGCCCGGCGCGCGGGGCGCGGCGACGGCTGCTGCGCGCGAGACGACGGCTGCGGCGCCTGCTGCCGTGGGCGGCGCTTCGGCTGTCTGGCGGGGGACCGGGGCGGCGTGGGCAAGGGGACACCTCCGGGCGAGGGCCGAGCGTGGGATCCGTGAGCACCGTAGGCCCATACGATCGCCAGGCCCGCGCCAACGCCCTGGCGGCGCGCACCGGTGTCCCCCGTTCGCGGTAACGTGAACCCCCTATGAACGCCAATCCCGACGTGCAGCACCCCGCCGTGTCCGTGATCATGCCCGTCCTCAACGAGGAGCGGCATCTGCGCGGCGCCGTCCAAGCGATCCTCGCGCAGGAGTACGCCGGCGAGTTGGAGGTGGTGATCGCCCTCGGTCCGTCCACGGACCGCACGGACGAGATCGCAGCCGAACTCGTGGCCGAAGACCCGCGTGTGCACACGGTGCCGAACCCGACGGGCCGTACACCCGCCGCCCTGAACGCCGCGATCAAGGCCTCCCGCCATCCGGTCGTGGTCCGCGTCGACGGACACGGCATGCTCTCGCCGAACTACATCGCGACCGCCGTACGGCTGCTGAACGAGACCGGCGCGCAGAACGTCGGCGGCATCATGCACGCCGAGGGCGAGAACGACTGGGAGCACGCCGTCGCCGCGGCCATGACGTCGAAGATCGGGGTCGGCAACGCCTCCTTCCATACGGGGGGTGAGGCCGGGCCCGCCGAGACCGTGTACCTCGGCGTGTTCCGGCGCGAGGCGCTGGAGCAACAGGGCGGCTACAACGAGGAGTTCATCCGCGCCCAGGACTGGGAGCTGAACTTCCGGATCCGCGAGGCGGGCGGGCTGGTCTGGTTCTCGCCCGAGCTGAAGGTGTCGTACCGGCCGCGGCCGAGCGTGCGCGCGCTCGCCAGGCAGTACAGGGACTACGGCCGCTGGCGGCACGTCGTCGCCCGCTACCACGAGGGCTCCATCAACCTGCGCTACCTCGCCCCGCCGACCGCGGTGTGCGCGATCGCGGCCGGCCTCGTCGTGGGCGCCGTACTGACCCCGTGGGGCTTCCTGATCCCCGGCGGCTACCTGGCGGTGATCCTCGCCGGCTCCCTCCCCGCGGGCCGGGGCCTGCCGCTGAAGGCACGGCTGCAGATCCCCGTCTCGCTGGCCACGATGCACATGTCGTGGGGCTGGGGCTTCCTGACCAGCCCGAAGTCCCTGGCGAGGAAGGTCATCGCGTCACGGCGCCCGGCGGTACGGGACTCCGCGACCGCGTGACGTCGGGGGCTGCCGCCGGTGAACCCGCCCCCGCTCCGCTACCAGCGGTAGGGCGCGTACACGTCCATGCACTGCTTGCTGTCCGAGCCGTTGAGGGCGTCGGCCGACTCGGGGACGTCACCGGCCTTCGGCGCCGACTGCTTCGGGTACGTCGTGCCCGAGCGCCAGTCGCCGCCCACGACGAGCGTGACACCGGACACGTCGGTCGACCTCTGCACCGAACTCAGCGGAATCCCCAGCGACTTGGCGACCCGCTGCGCATCGCCCGCCAGCTCGGCGCTCGGATAGCGCACCAGCGTCTTCGCTTCGGCGTACGACCCGGAGGTGTCCGCCGAGGCCCGCGTGAAGCCCTTGTTCACCAGCGTCCCGACGACCGTGCTCGCGCGGCCGTTGACCACGCCGAGGGTGTCGGATCGGGTGCCGTTCTGAACCAGCACCCCGATCTGGTCGTCCGCGGCCGAGGGGTCCTCGGAGGGCTTCTCCTCGGCCTTCTTCGCCCTCTCGGCCGCCTTGGCCGTGTCCTTCGCGCTGCCGTTGTCGTCGAAGGCCACGTCGTCGCGGAGCATCGACCAGATCTTCTCGGCGTCCGCGCCCGGCACCAGATGGTTGGCGTCCATCGGGTCGGTGTCGGTCGGCATGGTCATCATGGTGATGCGGTCCGTCGGCACCGTCTTGAGCTGCGTGCCCAGGTCGTACAGCTTCCTGACCGAGCCCAGCTCCTCGGAGACCTTCAGGGAGTTCGTGGCGGCCTCGGCCAGGTTCATCAGCCGGCCGGTGTCGGTGAAGACGTTCTGCCCCCGCAGCGTACGGATCATCGAGTTCATGTACATGTGCTGGCCCTTGGCCCGCAGCAGGTCGCTGCCCCAGGCGTGCCGGGTGCGCAGCCACTGCAACGCCTGCTGGCCCTGGATCTTGTGGGTGCCGGCCGTCAGCTTCAGACCGGAGCCGCCGCGCGCGTTGGGCAGGGGCCGGTCCCACACGTTCTGCTTCACACAGACCTCGACCCCGCCGACGGCGTCCGCCATCTTCACCACGCCCGCGAAGTCGATCGTCATCCAGTGGTCGATATAGACTCCGGTGAGGTTCTCCCAGGTGGCGAGGGTGCAGCCGGCCCCGCCGCGGGCCAGCGAGGCGTTGATGATGGTGTTCGTCGCCTTGTACGTCTCGCCGGACTCCGGGTTCGTGCACTTGGGTATGTCGACCCGGGTGTCGCGCGGAATGCTCACCACCGCCGCGCTCTTGCGGTCCGAGGCCAGGTGGATCAGCATCTGCACGTCGCCCAGCGGCGGATTGCCGCGGGTGTCCCGGCTGCCGCCCAGCCTGACGTTCTCGTCGGAGTTACGGCTGTCGGAGCCGACCAGCAGGATGTTCAGCGGCGTCTGCCCGGCCGCGTTCGGCTCCGCCTTCCTGGCCTTGGAGTCGCCGCTGCTGCGCTCGCCCTTCTGGATGTTGCCGTTCAGCTGCTGGTAGTAGAGGTATCCGGCGCCGGCCGTGCCGAGTATCAGCACCGCGAGGGTCGACGCCGACCAGCGCAGCGCCCGCCGCCCGCCGCCTCTGCCTCTCCCGGACCCGCGTCTTCCGGACCCCCGTCTTCCGGACCCCCGTCTTCCGGACCCCCGTCCTCCGGACCCCGGTCCTCCGGACCCCGGTCCTCCGGACCCGCGTCTTCCGGAGCCGCCCGCGCCGGAGTCGCCCGCGCCGGCGGCGCGTTCACCGTCGTACGGCCCACCGCGGCGGCCGCCCTCCCGGGCCCGCCGCGTCCCCGGTCGAGGCTCCGCCCCCCGCACGCTGCTCTTCGTCATCTCCCACCGTCCTCCCACCCTTTGCGCCACTGACGGGCCTGCCGTGCGCTCTGTCAGACGCACGACAGACCCGTCAGGTCACACTTGGAGGCGTGCGAGGTCCTGCCACCGGATTCCGCTACACCGCGGCGCCCGCCCCTGGGGCGGACGCCGGGCAGGTCGCGACAGTCCCTAGCTCGCGCACTGAACCTTGTCTGCCGTGGACTTCTCGACATCCGGCGCCGTTGCCGGACCGGTCACGGACGAGCCCGCACCCTTGAAGTCCTTGCCCAGGGTCAGCGTCATCGCCGGCATACCCTGGGAGTTGGTCACGCTCTCGCCCGGCTTCAGCGCCGAGCCGGCCAGCCCCATGATGTCGGCCAGCCTGCGCGCCTGGTCCGCCTGGTCGGGCGCGTACTCGAGCGTGGTCTTGCTCAGTTCCGCCGGCGCGTTGCCGGAGTTCTCGGACTTGGTGACACCCTCCTGGTTCTGCAGGTAGTTGAGCATCTGCTGCGCGGAACCGGCCGGCGCCCCACCGTTGAGGATCCGCACCCGCACCTCCGGGGGGGCGGCCTTGGTCCCCTTGAGACGGGCGGCCTCGGCGTCCTTCTGCTTCGCCTTCTTCGCCTTCTCCTGCTGCTTGACCTCGGTGAAGGACACGTCGTCCTTGATGGCCTGGAAGACCTGGGGAGCCTTCGACGGGTCAGGGATGACCGTCGCCTTGACCTTCTCCGTCGGGTTGTCCAGCACGGGGATCGTGGTGAACGTCAGATTCTTGATGTTGAGCTTGCCCAGCTCCAGACCGAGGTCCTTCAGCTTGGTGATGCTGTCGAGCTGGGAGTCGACGGTGAGCGCCTTCGTGCCCGCCTCCGCCAGTTTGATCATCTTCGACGGGTTGGTGAGCGTGTCGTCCGACTTGAGCTTGCGCATCAGCGCGCTCAGGAACTGCTGTTGCAGGTTGATCCGGCTCAGGTCGCCGCCCGTGCCCACGGAGTGCCGGGTGCGCACGTAGGCGAGCGCCTGCTCGCCCTCGATGGTGTGCGTGCCCTTCGGCAGATTCAGGTGCGACTCCGGGTCGTTGATGTCCTTGGCCAGGCACACCTCGACGCCGCCGACCGCTGTGGTCAGCGTCTTGACCGCGTTGAAGTCGGCCACCATGAAGTTGTCCGGCGTGATCCCGGTCAGCTCGGTGACCGTGCGCATGCTGCAGCTGGGCGTCCGGCCGTCCTGGCCGAGGCTCGTGTTGAAACGGACGTCCTGCGTGCCCGGGATCACCTTCTGACTGCCGTCCTCCTGCGTGGTCGGACAGTCCGGGACGTCCACTATCAGGTCACGCGGGATGCTCAGCGCGGTCGCGTTCGTCCGGTCCTTGGAGACGTGCAGCAGGATCGTGGTGTCGGCGTGCCCGACGCTGCCCGAGTCGCCGTAGCTCGTGTTGCCCTTGCCGGTGCGCTTGTCCGTGCCGATCAGCAGGATGTTGATCGGCTTGTCCTTCTCGAAGCCACCGGTGCTCGCGCCGTCGTCGGAGACGGCCGTGATGTTGTCGTTGAGGTGCTCGATGTACAGGTAGGCGGCTCCCGCCCCGGCGACCAGCACGAACGCCATCGTGGCGCCGGTCCACAGCGCGATCTTCCTCCGCTTCGAGGCCTTCTTCACCGGTCGGTGCCCGCGCCGCCCCGGCGGCGGCTCGGCGGGCGCGCCGCGGCGCCTGCGCGGAGCCGGCACGTCGCGGCCGGGGGCCTCGGGGGACGCCCGACGGCTGCGCGCGGGCGTACCCGCGGCGGGGGCGGGGGAGGGGGAGGGGGCTCTACGGGGACTGGGGACCGCCGACTGCGGTGCGGAAGGACTCAGTCGCAGTTCGTATTCGCCGGTGTTCGGATTGAGCACCCACTGGTCTGCGGGGTCGATGTTGTCCGCCCGCCCACGGCCTTGCGCGTCCACGGTTGTCCGAATCCTCCGTCGGGGCCACGCGGCGCCTCCCCCCAAAGGCGCTCGGGTCTCGGTTTCACAGTGCACGACCCCAGGAAGGACCTCTGGCCGGATGCACCGGATCGCTCACACTATCCGGCCAGTTCAACGTGTAGCGACGTTGGTGACAAATTCCACGTCCCTACAACTGGGCAATCCGCCCATTTCTCTGATCGCGTGTGCGCCGCCTTGGCAAATGCTTTACGCGCAGCCGTCCTCGGCGGCGGTGTTCCCGCGGAACGTCGGCGCCGGGGAAACGTCGGCGCCGGGTCCGGCGGGCCGCTTTTCCCCGCCCTTTCCGTCCCGGTATCCGCCGCGGCCGCCGTCGGATCCGTACCCGCGGTAGTCGAATGACTCCGCACCTGAATCGTTCGGCCCCTCGTCCGCGTCCGCGTCCTCACGGGATTCCGAATTACGCCCCTTTGTCGCCGCCCCCTGGGAGGCTTCCTTCGTGACAACCAAGGGCGCATCCGTGCGCAGCCGCCCGAACAGCCTCTGTGCCTCGGGTTCCACGAGCTGGTCGCGATTCGCGTCGTAGACATACGACTCTCGTGGAACGGTCAGAAATTGCACACGTTCAGTGGGGATGTCGCGCAGGCCGCGAACGAGTTCGTACAAACCACGCAGATTCGCCAGTTCCGGGTCGGTGGTGAGGGACGACGTGGCGGCGTCCAGCACGGGATACAGCTTCACCGGATTCAGCAGTACGTCATTGCTCTGCACCTTGTTGACGAGCGCGCCGAGGAAGCGTTGCTGCCGTTCCATCCGGTCGGTGTCGCTGCCGTTGCCGAGGGACTTGCGGGCGCGGACGTAGCCGAGGGCCTGCTCGCCGTTCAGGCTCACGCGTCCCGCGGGCAGCCGAAGCTTGGCGTCCTTGTCGCGGATCGGCTCCCTCAGGCAGATCCGCACTCCGTCGACGGCGTCCACCATCTCCTTGAAGCCCCGGAAGTCGACGACGACGTGATGGTCGACGCGGATGTTCGTGAGCCTCTCCACGGTCCGGATCGTGCAGGCCGAGCCGCCCACCTGGAAGGCGTAGTTGAACATCGCGAACATCGGCTCGGTGCGGGTGCCGTCCCGACGCAGACAGCCCGGCACGTCCACCATCAGATCCCGGGGCAGCGAGACGGCGGTCGCGGTGCGCCGCCCCGCGGACAGGTGCAGCAGGATCGTAGTGTCCGACCGCTCGGTCCCCGGATCCCGCCCGTACCGGGCGTTCCCGTTGCCCTGCCGGGTGTCCGACCCGATGAGCAGAATATTCCGCGCGTCCTTGACGAGCGCAGTGGGCCGCTCCTTCTCAAACCGCGCAAGCTCGGCCGCAGCCGCTTCGTCAGGCGTGATGTTCCCATCGAGCTTCACGTACACGGCCCCGCCGACGGCACCCGCCCCGACCATGACCCCGGCGACCCCGACGGCAACTCCCCGCACCCACCGCCGCCGCCTCCGCCGCACCAACCCGTCCCCACTCGCCGACGCCCCCACCCCCGGCCCAAGCGCTTCACCTCCCACGGACCCGATCACTCTGCGTCCACCCCTCAAGCGGTACGACGAAGGTCACCACACGAGCTGCTCCTACGACCATGACGTGGGCGGAGGCCGGGGGCAGGGTGATGTAGGCCGAACGGGGGACGAAACGGCACGCACCCGAGGTGACACACACCTCGACATCGACGGGAGCCTCTGGGCACCGGCGACACATCGCAGCCTGCTCGCACCCACAGGGGTGTGCCACGCCCGCCCCCACCGAGCCGCACCCGACGACGGCGCCCGGCGCAGCCGACACGGCTGCGGGCATGCGTGCTGCCCGGGGCGGCACGGGCGGGCGATGGGGGTGCCCCCGCGCGAGCTCGTTCGAGCGTGGGGGAGGCACCCCGCCGGCGTGGGCGAGCGCACCTACCCCTGGCCGGCGGCAACTCCGGGTGCCTGGCAATCGTGGTGCAGCTGACGCCGTCTCGCCGTGGGCGCAGCGGCGCCTCGCCGGCGTGGGCGAGCCAAACCCACCCCCGGCTCGCACCAACCGACAGTCACCCAGTCAACGCCGGACCCCGCACCGGCCAACGGTCACCGCGCAACCGCCGTAACCCGCTCACTCTCGATCCGCTTGTCCAACGCCTCGCCCGCCAGCCGCCCCAGATGCCGGCACAACACCACCGACCCCCCGGTGGCCAACGGCCCGTACAACCCCGCGTTCAACCCCTCCCACGTGTCGTACGGCAACCCGGACAGAATCCGTGACCCCGGCCCGATCAACCCCAGCCCCGTCGCCTCCGCCCGCGCCCGCTCCACGACCTCCGCCCCGCTGAACTCACGCCCGGCCACGATCAGCCCCGGCTCCTCCGGATCCACCGGCGCGTACGGCACGAACCGGTCCCCCTGCCCCGGCACCTCCACCGCATAGTCGGCAAACCCCTCCGGCCGCTGCGCAAACCGCCCCCCGAGCGGCCGCAACGCCATCGCCACCCGCGCCCCACCACAGGCCCGCGCCGCCTCCAGCGTGTCCGGCCCGCTCACCACCACGTCCGCCACCCCCGGCTCCCCGCCGACGTCGGCGATCACCCCCACCGACGCACACGCGAGCAGCCACACCGCGGTCTGCCAGTGCGCGGGCAGCAGCAGCGCCACCCGGTCACCGGGCTCGGCGGACAGCTCGTCCTGGAGCAGATTCGCGGTCTTGGCCACCCAATTGGCGAAGGTGGCCACGGACAATTCGACGCGTTCACCCGTGGCGTCGTCGTAGAAGGTCACCAGCGGGCGCCCGGGATCCGCGGCCAGCGCGGAACCCAGCAGGTCGGCAGGGGTGCGATCGGTGGCGTTCACCCGCACAAGCGTACGCGGCCCCCGCCCCGGCACCGAGCGCCCGGCCCACCGGATCACCCCCGATCCGCCACCGGTTCGGCCGAACGATCACCGACGGCCCGTCAACTCCCGGATGGACAGAATTATATGACTATGTCCAACATCAGGGGCATGCGTGGATTCCTTGCTTCCTCGATTGGTGTCACCTGCGCGGCGGCCCTCGCCCTGCCCCTCACCCCGCCCGCCACCGCGGCGACCGCGAGACCGGCGCCGGCAGCGGAAGGGGCGGCTCACCCGACGGATCCGGCCCCCCTCTCCGGCCGCACCCAGTCCCTCCCCCTCGACCCCCTCGCCCCCCGCGCCCGCGACCGCTCCGCCGCCCCCACCTCCGCCGCCGAACTCCGCCTGCCCCGCCGCGCCGTACGGCACTTCTCCCTCGTCGGCGTCGTCTGGGACGACCCCGACACCGAACTGCACGGCCGCGTCCAGGTCCGCACCCGCGCCGTCGGCACCCGTACCTGGTCCGGCTGGCAGGACATCGAGACGCACAACGCCGACCACGGCGCCGACCGTGGCATGGCCGAGCGCACCTCGGACCACGTGCGCGGCGCCACGGCACCGCTGTGGGTCGGCGACTCGGACGGCGTCGAGGTGCGCGTCCGGGCGGTGACGTACGACCCGGCCGGCCGGTCCGCCGTACCGGCCCCCGCCCCGCTCCCCTCCGGACTGCGCCTGGAACTCGTCGACCCCGGCGACGCCGCCCCGCCGCCCCCGTCCCTCCCCGTCGACGCCGCCCGCGGGGGCACGCTCGGCGCGGAGGCGTCCGCCGCCTCGGCCGCGTCCGCCGACAACGCCGGCCTCGCGCCCGTCGGCGTCACCGAGATCCCGGCGCTGAGCCGCCGCCAGACCGAACAGGAACTGCTCACCCTGCGCAGCGCGGAACTGACGGAGCAGCAGAAGGCGAAGCCGTACATCGGCCCGCGCCCGCGCATCGTCACCCGGCGCGGCTGGGGCGCGGACGAGAAGCTGCGCGAGAAGAGGTTCGTGTACACGAAGAAGGTCAAGGTGGCCTTCGTCCACCACTCGGCCTCCGGCAACAACTACTCGTGCTCGCAGGCCCCGTCGCTCATCCGCAGTATCTACCGCTACCACGTCAAGAGCATGGGCTGGCGCGACATCGGCTACAACTTCCTCGTCGACAAGTGCGGAAACATCTACGAGGGGCGCGCCGGGGGCGTGGCGAAGCCGGTCATGGGTGCGCACACCCTCGGCTTCAACACCAAGAGCATGGGAATCGCGGTCCTCGGCTCCTACGGCGCCACCAAGCCGTCCGCCGCCGCTGTGAAGGCCGTCGCACGGCTCACCGCCTGGAAGCTCGGCCTGCACGGGATGAATCCGCGGAGCAAGACATACCTGAAGTCCGCTGGTAGCAATCTCTACCGAAAAGGCAAGAAGGTGCGACTGAATGTGATCTCGGGGCACCGGGACGGCTTCGCCACGGAGTGTCCGGGGCGGCGGCTCTACGGCAAGCTCGGCTCGGCCCGTTCGAAGGCGGCCCGCTTTCAGGGGCGCTGAGCCGGAACCGGGAACCGTCCTGCCGGAGTCACATTCACCGCCGTCGGGGGCAGGGGCGGGTCACCGCACGACCATCGAGGGCGTCTTGGAACGGTCTGCATACACTGGCCGCTCGAAAGATCGAAGGGTCGTTCGGGTGGTCCCGGCAGGAAGCAGAGACGACAGGTGACAGAAGCGATCCTCCTGGTCGGCGGTAAGGGAACCCGGCTGCGGCCGCTCACCGTGCACACGCCGAAGCCGATGGTGCGGGCGGCCGGGGTGCCCTTTCTCACGCACCAGCTGGCGAGAGCGAGAGCCGCGGGCGTCGAGCACATCGTCCTGGCGACGTCCTATCTGGCCGAGGTCTTCGAGCCGTACTTCGGCGACGGGTCGGCGCTGGGGCTCCACCTGGAGTACGTCACGGAGGAGGAGCCCCTCGGCACGGGCGGCGCGATCCGCAACGTGGCCTCCCGTCTCCACTCCGGCCCCGACGACCCGGTGCTGATCTTCAACGGCGACATCCTGACGGGCCTGGACATCCGGGCGCTGATCCGCACGCACGAGACGACGGGCGCGGACGTCTCGCTCCACCTGACGAAGGTGACGGACCCTCGGGCGTACGGCCTGGTCCCCACCGACGACACGGGCCGCGTCCTGGCATTCCTCGAAAAGCCCCAAACCTCCGATGAGATAGTCACCGACCAGATCAACGCAGGCGCATACGTCTTCCGCCGCTCGCTCATCGACACGATCCCCACGGGCCGCCCGGTCTCGGTCGAACGCGAAACCTTCCCCGGCCTCCTCTCCGCCGGGGTCCACCTCCAGGGCATGGTCGACTCCACGTACTGGCTGGACCTGGGCACGCCGGCCGCCTTCGTCCGCGGCTCGGCGGACCTGGTCCTGGGCCGGGCCCCGTCCCCTGCCGTCCCCGGCCGGTGCGGCGACCGTCTGATCCTGCCGACGGCGAGGGTCGCCCCCGACGCCAAGCTGGCGGGCGGCACGGTGGTGGGCGAGGGCGCGCTTGTGGCGGAGGGCGCCCGAGTCTTCGGCAGCACGATCCTCCCCGGCGCCGTCATCGAACCGGGCGCCGTCATCACCGACTCCCTCATAGGCACCCGCGCCCGCATCGGCGAACGCACCATCATCACCGGCACGGTCATCGGCGACGGCGCGACCATCGGCCCCGACAACGAGCTACGAAACGGCGCCCGAATCTGGTGCGACGCCCAGATCCCACCGGGAGCGGTGCGCTTCTCGTCCGACGAGTAGGCCGGTGGGTGGGTCGGGTGCGGGTTTGTGTTGTATGCCTGCGGCGGCCTGCGTGGGTGGGGCGGGGGGTGCGCGTAGCGCCTGCGGTGGGGTTGTGGGTCGGGGCCGCGCCGGGGGGTCCGTCCTCGGTCCGGCGATGTGGTCGGCTACGAGGGTGGTCGTGTGTTGACGCCGGCCGCTGCGGGCGGACACGCCCCGACACACGGCCGTCCCCACCGACGGGCTGCACGACCCATCCCCGGCCGGCGGCAACTCCGGGCGCCTGGCAAACGTGGTGCAGCTGACGCAGTCAAACCCGCCTCACAACCGCCCGATATCCCCCCGAGACATCCGCGGCGCCCTCCGCGGCGGCACGCGCCCGCTCAGCAGAATCAACCGAGCCGCCCGATGCCGCTGCCCCGCATACGGCTCCAGCAGCGACAGCATCACGGAGTCGTCCGCATGCCGATCCCCAGCCAGCGCCCACCCCACGATCCCCGGCAGATGCAGGTCCCCGACCGTCACCGCATCCGGCGCCCCATGACTGCGCTGCACAGTCTCCGCCGACGTCCACGGCCCCACCCCGGGCACCACCTCCAACCGAGCCTGAGCCACCGCAGCCGGCATCCGAACCGCCTCCTCCAGCCGCGCAGCAACCCGGACGGCCCGCAGAATCGTCGACGCCCGCTTGTTGTCCACCCCGGCCCGGTGCCACTCCCAGGAAGGGATGAGCGCCCAGGTCCGCGCGTCCGGCATCACACACATCCGCCCGGGCGCGGGCCCCGGCGCCGGCTCGCCGTACTTCCGTACCAGCAACCGCCACGCCCGGTACGCCTCACCCGTCGTGACCTTCTGCTCCAGAATCGACGGGATCAAAGACTCCAGCACCAGCCCGGTACGCGTCAGCCGTAGCCCGGGCCGCCGGTGCCGCGTGAACGCCACCACCTTGTGCCGCGGCGCGAACGCCGACGGATCATCGGCGGCACCCAACAGCTCCGGCAACTGCTCCAGCAGCCACTCGGCCCCCGGCCCCCACGCCTCACCCCGCACCCCATCGCCGTACGACACCACCCGCAGCGTCCCCGGCCCGGCCGGTGTCCGGCTGGCCCGCCACACGGACCCGTCCGGCATCGCCCGGAACGTCGGATCCCCCGGCCCACGCCGCAGCGGCCCCAGTACCAGCCCCAGATCGAGCGGCCCCTCCGGCACCCACGTACGCACCCGCGCCGGCGCCCGCGCCGCCTGCCGCGGCACCCCGGCGGGCACCGTCATGGGGGTCCCTCCCACGCCCTCAAGGCTGTGCGGGAGCGTGGGCCGGGGAGCGAAACGTCCGGCCACGAATGATGTCCAGGAGAGAAGGGGAGGGGTTTGCGAACTCTATGAGGGTAGACCCTTGTGCGGCACGGTCACCGCACCTCTATGAACGCCCCCGCATCCCGGTCCGGACGCGGTCTCGGTTCCTCCGCCGCATGTCCGATCGCCACCGCGCCCATCGGGTCCCACTCCGCCGCCAGCCCCAGCACCTCGCGCACCACGTCCCGGCAGAACATCGTCGACGACACCCACGCCGAACCCAGCCGCTCCCCGGCCAGCGCGACCAGGAAGTTCTGTACGCCTGCCCCCGCCGCGACCACGAACATCTCCCGCTCGGCCCCGTCCCGCCGCGCGTCCCCGTAGGTGTGCGAGCCGTCCATGACCAGGCAGGGCACCACGAGGTAGGGGGCGTTGCGCAGCACGTCCCCGCGCCGCACGCGCTTGGCGATGGACTCCTCCGTCTTGCCGTCCCGCCGCAGGTCCGCGATCCACGCGTCCCGCATCGCGTCCAGCAGACGCGCGCGTGACTCCGGCGACTCCAGCAGGACGAAGCGCCACGGCGTCGTGTGGTGCGGCGCCGGCGCCGTCACCGCCGCGGCCACCGCCCGGCGCACCGCCCCGGCGTCGACCGGCTCGTCCGTGAACGCCCGCACCGTACGCCGCTGGCTCACCGCCTGCCGTACCGCCTCGGACGTGCCCAGCCGGAACATGTCGTCACGCGCACCGCGCACCATGGCCCGCGCCCCCTCCCCGTCGCCGTCCGCCACCACGTGCGCCAGCCCGCGCAGCACGGCGACGGGCAGCCCGGCGGCCTTGCCCTTGACCAGGTCGCCCGCGGCGGCGAGTTCGTCGGCCGTGGCGACGACGGTCGCGTCGAGTGCGTTGCCGTACGTGTCCGTTCCCCCGCGCAGATCGTCCAGCACGCGCACCCCGGCGGCGCCGATCGCGACATCCGTGAGCCCCGAGCGCCACGGCCGCCCGAACGTGTCGGTGACCACGACCCCGACGGTGACGCCAAGGGCCTCCCGCAGCCCGTCCCGGATCGCACGCGCGGACGCGTCCGGGTCCTCGGGGAGCAGCAGCACCGTCCCGGGCGCCGTGTTCGACGCGTCCACCCCGGCGGCGGCCATGACCAGCCCCTGCCGGTTCTCCACGATGCGCAGCGCGCCGCGCCGGGCCACGACCCGTATCGTCTCGGCGTCGATCGCGGCCTCCCGGTCGGCCGCCCGGACCAGCCGCCCCTCCGCCTTGGACACGATCTTCGAGGTGACCAGCACCACGTCCCCGTCGGCCAGCCCGGGCTCGGCGGCCGCGATCACCTTCGCCAGCTCGTCCCCGGCCACCACCTCGGGAATCCCGCCCACCGCCCAGACCCGGTAACCGGGGGCCGCGGCTGCCGCCGGGCACTGCTGAGCTGCGCTGCCGCCGTTCGGTAGACCTCTGTCCACTGCTGTGCCAGTGCTCTTCGGCTGCCCGCCGCCCTGCGCCCCCTTGTCGTTCTCGCCGCTCAAACCCCCCGCACCTCCTCCGCCAGCGTCAGCGCCTCCCGGGCCATCTGCGCGGCCGCGTCGAGGTCCGTCATCATCAGCGGTACGGCCCGGCAGCGGATGCCGGCCCCCTCGACCCGCCCGACCGCGCCCGCGTCCACGGTGTCGACCAGCCAGCCGTCCAGCAGCCCCGAGCCGTAGTGCTCGGCCACCGCCGCCGCCGTGGACTCCACGCCGACCGCAGCGAGCACCTTGTCGGCCATGCCCCGCACCGGCGCGTCACCGACGATGGGGGAGAGGCCGACGACGGGCACCCCGGCGTCGGCGATCGCCTCGCGGATGCCGGGCACGGCGAGGATCGCGCCGACCGAGACGACCGGGTTGGACGGCGGGAAGAGGATCACGTCCGCCTCGGCGATGGCCTCCAGGACACCCGGCGCGGGCTTGGCCTGGTCCGCGCCGACCGGCACGATCGCCTCGGCCGGGACGGAGGCCCGCAGCCGCACCCAGTACTCCTGGAAGTGGATCGCCTTGCGTTCGCCGGAGCCCGCGGCGGAGCCGCTGTCGGGCAGAGTGACCGCGACGTGGGTCTCGACGCGGTCGTCGGTCATCGGGATCAGCCGTACGCCCGGCTTCCAGCGGTCGCACAGCGCCTCCGTCACCGCGCTCAGCGGATACCCGGCGCCGAGCATCTGCGTCCGCACGATGTGCGTGGCGAAGTCCCGGTCGCCGAGCCCGAACCACTCCGGCCCCACGCCGTACGCCGCGAGCTCCTCCTTGAGGTGGAAGGTCTCGTCGGCCCGCCCCCAGCCCTGCTCCTCGTTGATGCCGCCGCCGAGTGTGTACATCACCGTGTCGAGGTCCGGGCAGACCTTCAGCCCGAAGAGGTGGATGTCGTCGCCGGTGTTGCCGATGACCGTGACGTCCGCCGCCGGCACGGCCTGCTTCAGACCGCGCAGGAACCGGGCACCACCGATGCCGCCTGCCAGAACCACAATGCGCATGGGCCAAGTCTTGCAGGCGGGTACGACAACGCGTCAGGCAGTCACGGTGCGCGGTGCGGTACGGCTCTCGCAGTGCGGCGCGATGGGGGTCCCCCCGGTCGAACGAAGTTGAGACTGGGGGAGCATCGGCATCTCGGTCAGGCCCGGGTAGTAGACGTGCAGGCTGACCGCCGGCTCCAGCGCGTCGTTGGCGACCTCGTGGACGTACCCCGGCGCGAACACCCGCTGCGTGCCCGCCCCCAACGCGCGCGTGCCCCGCTCCGTGCGCTCGGTCAGCGTGCCGTCCAGGACGGTCAGAACGCCGGAGGACCGGCCGTGGTCGTGCGGCCCGCTGCGCTGCCCGGGCACCCAGGACAGCAGCCACCCCTCGTAGCCGGGGCCGGTGCGCAGCCGGTGGTACCAGCGTGTCGTCGCGTCGTACCGGACGAGGTGCTCCCACTGTGCGCGGTCGGCGGCGATGGCGCGGGCGAGGCCGGCGAACTCGGCCACCGTGGCCGGGTGCTCGCGCGGGGGCTGGAGCAGGTGCGGGACTTCGAGGATGTCGCCGGCGATCTGGAGGTCGCTGTCGCTGTTCATGAGTGCGGTGGTTCCTCGGAATGAAGATCGGAAGAAGCGAAGACGTAACAAGGGGGGAGGGAACAGCACGCCGAGTCGAGGTCGAGTGGATTCGACTCAGGAGCAGCTGGAGCGGGATGGGCTCAACAGCTGGAACAGCGACAGCTACAGCGAGCGCGGGCAGCACCGTGGGACCCGGCAGTGCGGGTCGAGGTCAGTGCCAAGTTCGCGAGCATGCCCACAAGGACAGCGGTTCACACCTCCGCTGTCAACTCGCCGCCCGGTATGTGGGACATGGTTCACCTCATCCGGTTCATCTCTCCGATGAAAGGTTTGTTCACCTGTCGGCCGGGACACATGGCGCACAACCGGGCGCACAAGCCCCGTTGCGAACCCGTGATCCGAATGTGATCAGGACCGCTTCGGCATGCGGGTCGCAACGAGATCGAACTCCCGGGCGTCCTTCTCCGTGCAGACTCTGGGCGGGGTCGGATGCCCTTCGGGTCTCGTCTGCGTGTCAGGGTTTATGGCGATTTGAACACTTTTCGCATCGCCTTGGTTCCGCAGAGTGAATAAGGGGCTCAATAGCAGATCTCGGCTTGACTCGCCCGGAGCAGCACACTTGTAATTTCACTCGTGTCGTTCAGCCGGAATCGGTAACGGCAACATCACGGGGACGTGAAAGACAGACGAGGGGCGCAGCATGACCGAGCTGGTGCAGCAACTGCTGGTCGACGACGCGGACGAGGAACTCGGCTGGCAGGAGCGCGCGCTGTGCGCCCAGACCGACCCCGAGTCCTTCTTCCCCGAGAAGGGCGGCTCCACCCGCGAGGCCAAGAAGGTCTGCCTCGCGTGCGAGGTCCGCTCCGAGTGCCTCGAATACGCCCTCGCCAACGACGAGCGCTTCGGCATCTGGGGCGGTCTGTCCGAACGGGAGCGCCGCCGGCTGAAGAAGGCCGCAGTCTGAGCAGTCGCAAGAGGTGGTACGGATCCTGCGTCCATGCGTCTCGATCTCCGCGCACATATGTCTCTTGCGGCCCGTCGCCGGTGGGCTGTCCACAGGCGGCGGGCCGCCGTGTTGCCCAGCCGATAGTGTGGTCGCTCGTCCGAGACGCCCCGCTGCTCCCGCGGAGCACAGGCGTCCACCGCAGTCCACCGAACCGGGGCCCGTACCTCGATGTCCGTGCACAGCCACACGGCAGCGCATCACGACACCGCTGCCACACCTGAGTTCCCGCGTCATGTGGTGACCGCGGTCCTCGTCTCCCACGACGGCGCCCGCTGGCTGCCCGACGCGCTAGCCGGACTGCTCGGCCAGGAGCGCCCGGCGCAGTTCGCCATGGCCGCCGACACCGGCAGTGCGGACGACTCCGCCCGGCTGGTCAGCGAGGCCCTCCGCGACGACCGCGTGCTGCACCTCGCCCGGCGCACCGGCTTCGGCCAGGCCGTCGAGGAGTGCAGCCGCACCGCCCCCGTCCTCACCCCGGACGACCTGCCCTACCTGAAGCGGCCCAGCGGTTGGGACCCGGTCACGCGCACCTGGCGCGACGACGCGTACGACATGCCCGAGCTCCCGCACGGGGAGCCGGTGCAGTGGCTGTGGCTGCTGCACGACGACTGCGCCCCCGAACCCGACGCCCTGGCCCAGCTGCTGCGGGTCGTGGAAAACGAGTACGAGCTCGGCCGCGAGGACGTGGCCGTCGTGGGCCCCAAGCTCCGCGGCTGGTACGACCGCCGGCAGCTCCTCGAAGTCGGCGTCAGCATCGCCCACTCCGGCCGCCGTTGGACCGGCCTGGACCGCCGCGAACAGGACCAGGGCCAGCACGACCACGTCCGGCCCGTGCTGTCCGTGTCCACCGCCGGCATGCTGATCCGCCGCGACGTCTTCGACCAGCTAGGCGGCTTCGACCGCCGCCTGCCCCTCATGCGCGACGACGTCGACCTGTGCTGGCGCGCGCAGGCCGCCGGTCACCGCGTCCTCGTCGCCCCCGAGGCCGTCGTACGACACGCCGAGGCCGCCTCCCGCGAGCGCCGCACCGTCGACTGCGCGGGCCGCACCACCGCCTCCCCGCACAAGGTCGACAAGGCCGGCGCCGTCTACACCCTGCTCGTCAACACGCGTACGGCCGTGCTGCCCTGGGTGCTGCTGCGCGTGGTCCTCGGCACGCTCCTGCGCACCCTCGCCTATCTCGTCGGCAAGGTTCCCGGACAGGCCCTCGACGAGATCCGCGGTCTCATGGGCACGTTGCTGCGGCCCGAGCGGATCATCGCCGGGCGGCGCAGCAGAGGCCGCCCGCAGGTCGACAAGGGCGAGCTGCGACCGCTGTTCCCGCCGCCCGGGGCGACCGTCCGCGCCACCGTCGAACAGGTCGCGAGCAACCTCGTCGGCCGCTCCGACCCCGAGGTCGCCGTCGGCGCGGGACGGCACGGCGGGGCCGTCGAGTCCGGGCCCGGCGGGGACGACGCGGACTTCCTGGAGATCGAGCAGTTCGCCCGCCTCAAGCGCATCGCCCGCAAGCCCGGACCGGTGCTCTTCCTGGTGCTGCTGTTCGTCTCCCTGCTCGCCTGCCGTGAACTCCTCGGCGGCGGCGCGCTCGCGGGCGGAGCCCTGCTGCCCGCCCCGGCCGACGCCGGCGAGCTGTGGTCGCGCTACGCGGACGCCTGGCATCCGGTGGGCGCCGGCGGCACCGCCTCCGCACCGCCGTACGTCGCACTCGTCGCGCTGCTGGCCTCGGTGCTGCTCGGCTCGACGGGACTCGCGGTCACGCTCCTGCTCGTCTGCTCGGTGGCGCTGGCCGGCGTCACCGCCTACTTCGCCTCCCGCCCGCTGGTCGAGTCGCGGCTGCTGCGCGCGTGGGCGGCCGTCGTCTACGCCTTCCTGCCCGCCGCCACCGGCGCGCTCGCCGGCGGCCGTATCGGCACCGCCGTGCTGGCCGTACTGCTGCCGCTCATCGCGCGCGCGGGTCTCGCCGCCAGCGGCCTGGCAAGCGCCTCGGGCGCGCGCGGCAGTTGGCGCGCCACCTGGGCGTACGCGCTGCTGCTGACCATCACCACCGCGTTCACACCGATCGTGTGGCCGATCGCGCTGCTGCTCGGCCTGGCCGTCCTGGCGCTGCGGCGCGCCGACCTCACGGCGTCCGGGCTGCGGCTGCTGGCCCAGCTCGGCACGCCCCTGCTGGTCCTCGCGCCCTGGTCGCTGTCGCTGTTCCCGTTCGGCTTCTTCGCGGAAGCCGGCCTGGACTACGGCCCCTCGGCCGCCTCTGCCCTCGACCTGCTCGGCGCCAGCCCCGGTGGCCCGGGCACGGTCGACGGGCTGATGCTCATCGGCATCGTGCTGGCCGCGCTCGCCGCCCTGCTGCGCTCCGAGCGCCAGCTGGGCATCCGGACGGCCTGGGCGGTCGCCCTGACCGGACTCGTCTTCGCGGTCCTGTCCAACGACTCCGCCTGGGCCGGGCCCGCGACCCTCGTGTACGGCATCGCCCTGCTGGCCGCCGCCGTGCTCGGCGCGGACGGGGCACGCGCGCGTGTGGCCGAGCAGAGCTTCGGCTGGCGCCAGCCGGTCGCCGTGTTCATCGCCTTCGCCTCCGCCGCAGGCCCGCTGTTCATCGCCGTCGGCTGGATGGTCCGCGGCGCCGACGGGCCGCTGGAGCGGCGCGATCCGACGCAGGTGCCCGCGTTCGTCGCCGAGGAGAGCGGCACCAGCGACCAGGCACGCACCCTCGTTCTCAACAGCGACTCCGCCGCTCACGTCGGCTACATGCTGGTCCGAGGTTCCGGTGCCCGCCTCGGCGACGCCGAGATCGCCGTCGGCGACGGCGAGAACAGCAGGCTCGACAAGGTCGTCGCCAACCTTGTCGCCGGTTCCGGCGCCGACCAGGCCGACCAGCTCGGTGGCTTCGCCGTGCGCTATGTCCTCGTCCACAAGGGCGCGCCACGTGAGGTCACCCGCGTCCTGGACGCCACGCCCGGGATGGAGCGGCTCAGCCAGCAGGCCGGCGGGGCGCTGTGGCGGGTCGACCACGAGGTGGCTCGGGCGACGATCGTGCCGGGGGCCGGTGCCGGTGCCGGTTCTGCTGCGCCTCGGCCGGTCGCCGCCGGGCCCGTGGAGATCCACACCACGATCCCGTCCGGTGCCGAGGGGCGCATCCTGCGCCTCGCCGACTCCGCCGCCGACGGCTGGACCGCCACCCTGGACGGCAAGCCGCTGACCCGCACCACGGTCGACGGCTGGGCGCAGGGCTTCGAGCTCCCCGCCTCCGGCGGAAAACTGGACGTCACCTACGACGACCCCGTCACCCACACCGCCTGGCTGTGGGCGCAGGGTCTGTTCGCCGTCGTCCTCGTCGTGCTCGCCCTGCCCGGCCGGCGCCGCGACATCGACGACGACATGCCCGAGGAGCCGGTGATCCCCGCCCAGGCCGTCGCCGGCGAGGGCCGCCGCGCGCGCCGCCTGCGCGCCCAGGCCGAGGCCGAAGGGGCCGGCCAGGCGGGCGAGTTCCCGGCCCCGCCCGCTCCCGCGGCCGGCCCGCCCGAGACACCGGCGGCGGCTGCGCAGCAGGTCTACGGCGAGTGGGGCGGCTACGAGGGCGCCGGGTACGGGGAGTACGGCGGCGAGCAGTACCAGGGCGGCCAGCAGCAGTACGCGGGTGGCGGGTACGGCCAGCCGTACCAGGCGGATCCCTACCAGGGCGGCCAGTACGACCCGTACGCGTACGGCGCACAGTCCCACCAGGTGTCGTACGACAACGGCTACGACCCGTCGACGTACGACCAGATGTACGACCAGACGTACAACCAGGCGTACGGCCAGGGCTACGAAACGCCGTACGACCCGGCGCAACCGCACGAACCGGCGCAACCGCACGACCCCCACGGCACGGGCAGTGAGCGTCCCGACGGGAGCCAGCAGTGAACCGCACCACCATGTCCCTGATCGCCGGTGTGACCGCGCTCGCCGCCGTCACCGGATTCGCCGCGCTGTCCTCGCCGGACGCCGCCGGTGCGGGTGCCAAGGCCGCCGCCCAACTCCCCGTGGAGCGCACGAGCCTGCTGTGCCCGGCGCCCAGCGACTCCGACCTCGCCGAGACGTCGTACACGTCCTTCACGCCGGTCACGAAGGGCACGGGCAGCGGCGGCAATGCCGAACTCCGGGCCGCGGCGCAGCAGTCGGGCGACGGGAAGAAGGCCGGCAACGCGGGGAAGGGGAAGAAGGCCGACAAGCCCGTCCTCGAACCCAAGGAGCCCGGCACGCCGGTCACCGGGGACAGTACCGGTGCCGACGCGCCGGCGCTCGTGGGGACCGCCGGGGGGAGGTTCGCGCCCGGCTGGACCGTGCAGGAGACCACGGAGGTCGCCGCGGGCACGGGCCGTGGGCTGCAAGGGGTCAATTGTTCCGCGCCGGACACGGAGTTCTGGTTCCCCGGCGCCAGTACAGCGGCCGACCGCACGGACTATGTGCACCTGACCAATCCCGACGACTCGGCCGCCGTCGTCGACATCGAGCTGTACGGCAAGGACGGGGCGCTGGAGTCCACGGCGGGGGAGGGCCTCACGGTCCAGCCGCATGCCAGCGAGCCAATCCTGCTGTCCACGCTCACCGATGAGCAGCAGACGAACCTGACCGTGCATGTGAGTGTGCGCAGCGGGCGGGTGGGTGCCGCGGTGCAGGCCCTGGACGACAAGGCCGGGGGTGACTGGCTGGCGGCGTCCACGGATCCGTCGGGCAGCCTCGTGCTGCCGGGCATCCCGAAGGACGCGACGGACGTACGTCTGATCGCGTTCACGCCGGGTGACGCCGACGCGGATCTTAAGGTGCGGCTGGCGTCTCCCTCGGGGCTGATCACGCCGGCCGGGCATGAGACTGTGCACGTCAAGGCAGGTATGACGACCGCCGTCGACCTCGCCGACGTCACGCGCGGCGAGCCGGGGTCATTGGTGCTGACGCCGACGGACCAGTCGGTGCCGGTCGTCGCGGCATTGCGGGTCGTGCGGGGCAAGGGCGGCAAACAGGAGACGGCGTTCATCCCGGCCACGCGTCCTGTCGGCACGCGCGCGACCGCGGTGGACAACAGGGCCAAGGGCACGACGCTGTCCCTGACCGCGCCGACCCGCACGGCCCGGGTGAAGGTCACGGCGTCGGCCGGGAGCGAGGGCGGTACGCCGGCGTCGAAGACGTTCACGATCAAGTCCGGCACGACCCAGGACATTGCCGCCCCGGTCCCGTCCGCCCTGAAGGGCACCTACGCCCTGACGATCGAGCCCGTCTCCGGCGGGCCCGTCTACGCCTCCCGAACCCTCACAACCACCCAGAACGGAGTCCCCGCCTTCACCACCCAAACCCTCCCCGACGACCGCGGAATGGTGTCGGTACCGCAGGCGGACGAGGACTTGTCGGTCCTGCAGAAGTAGTCCGGTGAGTGGGTCGGTGCGGGTTTGTGTTGTCTGCCTGCGGCGGCCTGCGCGGGTGGGGCGGGGGTGCGCGTAGCGCCTGCGGTCGCGTTGTGGGTCGGGGCCGTGCCGGGGGGTGTCCGTCCTCGGTCCGGCGAAGTGGTGGGCTACGGGGGTGGTCGTGTGCTGACGCCGGCCGCTGCGGCGGACACGCCCCGACACGTCCCCTTCCCGCCGCCGGCGACCGCGGGCCGGTGGGGTACGCGTACAAACCGGCCAACGCAGCTGCAGTCACGCGCAGCCGTCGTCGTAGCTGCGGGCATGCGTGCCTCCGCCAGTGCCTTGGCGCGGGTGAGCGCACCCACCTCCGGCCCACGCCAAACGGCAGTCACCCAGCAACGCCGGACCACGAACCCCCGCACACCAACCCCGCCGCTCAGTCCTCCCCGTACCGCGGATCAACAGTCTCCGGCGTCAAACCCAGCAGCTCAGCGACCTGCTCGACCACAACCTCGTGCACCAGCGCCGCCCGCTCATCGCGCCCCTTGGTGCGAATCTCCACGGGCCGCCGATAGACGACGACCCGCGCAGGTCGTCCCTCCCGCGCCGACACCGTCCCGCCCAGCGGAACCGCCTCGTCGCTCCACCCCCGCCCCGGCCCGTCCAGCCGCGGCACCTCAAGCACCAGGAAATCGATGTCGGCCAGCTGCGGCCACCGCCGCTCCAGGCGCTCCACGGAATCCTGCACCAGATCCGCGAACACCTCTGCGCGGCTCGCGGCGAGCGGTACCTGCGGCGGTGCGATCGGACCGCGCATGCCCCGGCCGTGCCGATCACGTCGGCGGGGCCCTGGGCCGGCGGCGCGGGGGGTCACGGGGTTGTCCATCACTGCTGAAGGGTAGTCCCCGCCGGGTCCGCGCGCCCGACCCCCACGCGGCATCCCGGACAGCACCTGGTGGACCGTTACGGCATGTCGTTACATGACCATTCCAGCCAAGGTTGGGCTCGTTTCCATATCTCTCCGAGACTGGCGATAGCAAGGCAATTGGTGTGGTTTGTAGCGGATAGTGATCGGTTCCCGCCCGGTTCGGGATCCCGGAAAGCGGTGTCCATGCAGGTCAGCTAGGTGTGCCCGGAGGGGCGTGTGGGGCGTTTCACAGCACGACACGGTGGAGTGACCTGGTGGAGAGTCGTCGCGGCCCGCTCAAGAGTGCGGTACCGTCCAACGTCGTGAGCCCTGTACGTCGTTGTTCGCGCACCGCCTGCGGCCGACCCGCCGTCGCGACGCTGACGTACGTCTACGCCGACTCGACCGCGGTCCTCGGCCCGCTCGCCACCTACGCCGAACCCCACTGCTACGACCTGTGCGCCGAGCACTCCGAGCGCCTCACCGCCCCGCGCGGCTGGGAGGTCGTCCGGCTCCTCGACGGCTCGGCCCCGGCCCGTCCAAGCGGCGACGACCTGGAAGCGCTTGCCAACGCCGTACGCGAGGCGGCCCGTCCTCAGGAACGGGCCGCGGGGGCGGGCGGCGGTGGGCGTGGCGCCGACCCGATGGAGGTCGCGCGGCGCGGGCATCTGCGGGTGCTGCGGTCGCCCGACAACTGACGGCCCGGGCAGCCGGCGATCCGGCCGCCCGGTCTTCGGTGGCGAGAAATTGCTTTCGCATGGCGGAATCCGGGGAGGCGTCCCCGTGTACGTCCAGGAACTGGAACCGTCGCCGGTTCGCTCGGCCTGTCCGCCTCAGTGGCGGCCCTGCCCCTCGTGATCGTCCTCGTCCTGCACGGCGGCGTCCGCATGAAGGCGCACCCGGCGGGCCTCACCGGCCTTCTGGGCGCCGTACTCGTCGCCTGGCTCGCCTACCGCATGCCCCTGGACCAGACGCTCCCCAGCGCCGCTCAGGGAGCCTTCTTCGGCCTCTTCCCCACCCTGTGGATCGTCGTCAACGCCCTCTGGGTGTACCGGATGACCGTCCGCACACGGCACTCCCCGCAGAACCTCACCATTGCCTGCGCGGCCGTCGGACTGGCGGCCGCGAGGGTGACTTGCTGCGCAAAGTGCCGCCGTGGAGCCTGGGACCGCTGCTCGTGATGTGCGTGATCGTGGTCGGGCAGAGCACCCCGGTCCTGGACTGGATGCTGCCCTGACCTCATGTGTCGTCGGAAAGTCCACTCGACGTTCACAGCGGACTGTCAGCGCGGGCGGGTAGTTTGGGGTCACCGATTGGACTTTCAGGAGGGTTGTCCGTGGCTGCTGATCTGTCGCAGATCGTGAAGGCGTACGACGTACGCGGGGTCGTCCCCGACCAGTGGGACGAGTCGCTGGCCGAGCTCTTCGGGGCGGCCTTCGTGCAGGTCACAGGCGCGAGCGCCATCGTGACCGGGCACGACATGCGGCCCTCGTCCCCAGGCCTGGCGCGGGCCTTCGCGCACGGGGCGGCGGCCCGGGGCGCCGACGTCACCGAGATCGGGCTGTGCTCCACCGACCAGCTCTACTACGCCTCGGGCGCGCTGAACCTGCCGGGCGCGATGTTCACCGCCTCGCACAACCCGGCGCAGTACAACGGCATCAAGATGTGCCGCATGGGCGCCGCCCCGATCGGCCAGGACACGGGGCTCGCGGACATCCGCGAACTCGTCGAGCAGTGGAGCGAGTCGGGAGCTCCAGAGCCCGCCACCCACGCGGGAACGATCACGCAGCGCGACACGTTGAACGACTACGCGGCACACCTGCGCTCCCTCGTCGACCTGGCCGCCATCCGCCCCCTGAAGGTCGTCGTCGACGCGGGCAACGGCATGGGCGGCCACACGGTGCCCACTGTCTTCGCCGGCCTGCCCCTCACCCTCGTCCCGATGTACTTCGAGCTGGACGGCACCTTCCCCAACCACGAGGCCAACCCCCTCGACCCGGCCAACATCGTGGACCTCCAGAAGCGAGTACGCGAGGAGGGCGCCGACCTCGGCATCGCCTTCGACGGCGACGCCGACCGATGCTTCGTCGTCGACGAGCACGGCGCTCCGATCTCCCCGTCGGCGATCACCGCCCTGGTCGCCTCCCGCGAGCTCGCCAAGCACGGCGGCAAGGGCACGGTCATCCACAACCTGATCACGTCCTGGTCGGTCCCGGAGGTCGTGAAGGAGAACGGCGGCACGCCGGTGCGCACGCGCGTGGGCCACTCCTTCATCAAGGCCGAGATGGCTCGCACCGGCGCGATCTTCGGCGGCGAGCACTCCGCGCACTACTACTTCCGCGACTTCTGGAACGCCGACACGGGCATGCTGGCCGCCCTGCACGTCCTGTCCGCCCTCGGCGGCCAGGACGGCCCGCTCTCCGCCCTGGTCGCCCAGTACGACCGCTACGCCGGCTCCGGCGAGATCAACTCCACCGTCGACGACCAGACGGACCGCCTCGCCGCGATCCGCGCCGCGTACGAGGGACGCGAGGGCGTCACCGTCGATGACCTCGACGGCCTCACCGTCTCCTCCGCCGACTGGTGGTTCAACGTCCGCCCCTCCAACACGGAGCCTCTCCTCCGCCTGAACGCCGAGGCCCGCGACGAAACGACGATGACCAAGGTGAGGGACGAGGCCCTGTCGATCATCAGGGGCTGACACGGCCTGGGTGACGGCCACCTCGAGTCCGGCCGGCTGGCGATGGCCACCTCGCGTCCGGCCGACCTGGCGATGGCCACCCCGCGTCCGACCGGCCGGACAACGGTCACTTCTCGGTCGACCGTGCGGTCTGCCGGTCCACGCCCACCCCTTGGCCGACAGTGTCGGGTGGTGGGTGGGCAAAGGCCGGGGTCCGGGGCGGAGCCCCGGCGGGGATCCAGGGGGCGGAGTCCCCGGGCGGGGTCGAAGGGGCGCAGCCCCTTCAGGACGGGACGGGTAGGGGCGGCGGGGGCGAAACACCGCCACGGCAACCGCAACGCCGCCCACCCACCGGACCCCGCCCAACCCCGCCACCCCACCCCCCACCGGCGGTACCCTGACCAGGCACATCCGCATACCCGCACGTACCCACTCCGCCCGAAGGGACCCGCCCCCATGCCGCTCGAAGCCGGCCTCCTGGAGATCCTCGCCTGCCCGGCCTGCCACGCCCCCCTCAAGGAGCAGGACACCGAGCTGATCTGCACCAGCCAGGACTGCGGCCTGGCCTACCCCGTCCGCGACGGCATCCCCGTCCTCCTGGTCGACGAAGCCCGCCGCCCGGCGTAAAAAACCGACGTACGGAGACGCAGACCGACGTACAGAGAAATCCCGCCAGCCGGTGAGCAGAGATCCGGCGCACGGAGAAAAACCGACGACCCGGCGACCCGCGTCCCGCGCACCGCAGACGACGCGCCCCCGCGCACCCAACGCCCCGGCGATCGGAGACTGCCGCTCATGCTCGACGAATCGCTGCTCGACACCCCGGAGGGCCTCGCCGAGGCCGACCACCGCGGCCTGCTCCGCGGCGCCGCCGAGGCCGGCGCCCGTGTCCGCACCTCCGCCCGGCACTCCACCGAGGCCGGCGTCAGCGACCTCAAGCCCGACGGCCGCCCCCGCGCCGTCCTGATCGCCGGGCCGGGCGCCGCCGCCACCCACGCCGCCGACCTCCTGGGCGCGCTCGCCGGCGCCGGCAGCCCCGTCACCCGTCTGGCCCCCACCGGCGTCGCCCCCGCAGCCGGCGCCCTGCGCTGGGAACTGCCCGGCTGGGTCGGCTCCGTTGACCTGCTGCTGATCGCCACCCCGGACGGCAGCGAGCCGGGCCTGTCCCTGCTCGCCGAGCAGGCCTACCGCCGCGGCTGCAGCGTCGTCGCCGTCACCCCCGCCGGCTCCCCGCTGAACGAGGTGGTGCAGGGCTCCCACGGCATGTTCATCCCGATGGCGACCGCCCCGTACGACCAGGACGAACCACTCGCCGCCTCCGCCCCCGGCGTCCTGTGGGCCCTGCTCACGCCCCTCCTCGTGCTCCTCGACCGCATCGGCCTGCTCGCCGCCCCGCCCGACGCCCTCGGAAAGGTCGCCGACCGCCTCGACACCATCGCCGAGCGCTGCGGGCCCGCGATCGCGACGTACAGCAACCCCGCCAAGACCTTGGCCGCCGAACTCGCCGACGCGCTCCCGGTGGTCTGGACGGAGGGCATCTCGGCCGGCGCGGCGGGCCGCCGGTTCGCGGCCGCCCTCGCCGAACTGTCCGGCCACCCCGCCGTCGTCGCCGAACTGCCCGAGGCACTCGCCGCGCACAGCGCCCTGCTCGCCGGCCCGCTCGCCGCGAGTGCCGACCCGGACGACTTCTTCCGGGACCGCGTCGAGGAGCCGCCCGCCCTGCACGCGCGCGTGGTGCTGCTGCGGGACCGCCCGATCGGCGGCCTCACCGCCGCTCCGGCCGCCCGTGACCTGGCCCTGAGCCACGACACGCCGATCAGCGAACTGGAGCCGGAACCGGGCGGCGACCTGGAGACCCTCGCGGAACTGATCGCCATCACGGATTTCGCCGCCGTTTACCTCGCGCTCGCCTCGGGCGCCTGACCTTGCCCAGGACGCCCTGACCGGCGTACGCGAAGACCGGCCGCGTCGTATCGACGGCGAAGCCGCAGCGCACTGAAACGTCGTAACGTACCGAGAACCGGCAGAGAGAACCCCATGGACCGCCTCGACAACACCATCCGCCCCTACGCCTGGGGTTCCACCACTGCCATCCCGCGGCTGCTCGGCGTCGAGCCGACCGGCGAGCCGCAGGCGGAGATGTGGATGGGCGCCCACCCGGGCGCCCCCTCGCGCACCGAGCGCGGCACGCTCGTCGAGGTCGTCGACGCCGACCCGGAGAAGGAACTCGGACCGGCGTCGGTCGCCAAGTTCGGCCCCCGCCTGCCCTTCCTCCTCAAGATCCTCGCCGCCGGCGCCCCCCTCTCTCTCCAGGTGCACCCCGACCTGGAGCAGGCAAAACAGGGCTACGAGGACGAGGAGCGCCGCGGCATCCCGGTCGACGCCCCGCACCGCAACTACAAGGACGCCAACCACAAGCCCGAACTGATCTGCGCCCTCACCGAGTTCGACGGCCTGTGCGGCTTCCGCGACCCGAACGAGGCCGCCGGCCTGCTCGACGCCCTCGGCGTCGACTCCCTCAAGCCGTACGTCGACCTGCTGCACGCCCGCCCCGAGGACGCCGCCCTGCGCGAGGTCCTGACCGCGATCCTCACCGCCGACCCCGAGGAGATGTCCCGCACGGTCACGGAGGCCGCGGGCTCCTGCGCCCGCCTCCGCGGCGCCCACGCCCCCTACGCCGACATCGCCCAGCACTACCCGGGCGACCCCGGCGTCATCGCCGCGATGCTCCTCAACCACGTCCGGCTCCAGCCCGGCGAGGCCCTCTTCCTCGGCGCCGGTATCCCGCACGCCTACCTCAGCGGCCTCGGCGTCGAGATCATGGCCAACTCCGACAACGTCCTGCGCTGCGGCCTGACGCCCAAGCACGTCGACGTGCCCGAACTCCTGCGCATCGTCCGCTTCGAGGCCGGCGACCCCGGCGTACTGCGCCCCGAGGCGCCCCCCGACGGCGAGGAGGTCTACGAGACCCCCATCGACGAGTTCCGGCTGTCCCGGTACGTCCTCCCGGAGGGCGGCGCCGCCCACGACCTCACGCGCGCGACCCCGCAGATCCTGCTCTGCACGGCGGGCAACGTACGCGCCGGGGAGCACGAGCTGGCCCCCGGCCGGTCCGTCTTCGTACCGGCGGGCGAAAGGGCCGAAGTGTCCGGCACCGGCACCCTGTTCAGAGCCACTGTCGCCGCCTGACGGCAACCACCTGGCGGTCCGGCAACCCGCTGTCGGACCGGGCTGCAACAATGGCCCACCGTCAAGCAAGGGCAAAGTCCGGGACGCCGTACGCGCGCGTGCGGCGCGACCCGGGAACGGCGTACGAAGGGACAACGCGAACACATGAGCGCGTCAGGCGGTACCAAGGCGATCGTGGCGGCACTCGCCGCCAACCTCGCGATCGCTGCAGCGAAGTTCGTGGCGTTCGCGTTCAGCGGCTCGTCGTCGATGCTCGCCGAGGGCGTGCACTCGCTCGCCGACTCCGGCAACCAGGCCCTGCTGCTGGTCGGCGGCAAGCGGGCGCAGCGCGCGGCCACCCCGCAGCACCCCTTCGGCTACGGCCGCGAGCGCTACATCTACGCCTTCCTCGTCTCGATCGTGCTCTTCTCGGTCGGCGGCATGTTCGCCCTCTACGAGGGCTACGAGAAGATCAAGCACCCGCACGAACTGGAGCACTGGTACTGGCCGGTCGGCGTCCTCGTCTTCGCGATCATCGCCGAGACCTTCTCCTTCCGAATGGCCATCAAGGAGTCCAACGTCCTGCGCGGCAAGCACTCCTGGAAGGAGTTCGTCCGCCACGCCAAGGCTCCCGAGCTGCCGGTCGTCCTCCTGGAGGACCTCGGCGCGCTCGTCGGCCTGATCCTCGCTCTCGGCGGTGTCGGCCTCGCCCTGATGACCGGCGACGCCGTCTGGGACGGCATCGGCACCATCTGCATCGGTGTCCTGCTCATCCTGATCGCGCTCGTCCTCGCCGTGGAGACCAAGTCCCTGCTGCTCGGCGAGGCCGCGGGCGTCGAGGAGGTCCAGAAGATCGACGCCGCGATCGTCGACGGCGACACAGTCACCGGCCTCATCCACATGCGCACGCTCCACCTCGGCCCCGAGGAACTGCTGGTCGCCGCCAAGATCGCCGTCCAGCACGACGACTCGGCCACCGAGATCGCCTCCGCGATCAACGCCGCCGAGGCCCGCATCCGCGAGGCCGTCCCGATCGCCCGGGTGATCTACCTGGAGCCCGACATCTACAGCAAGTCCGAGGCCGCCAAGGGCCCCGACCGCGAGGCAGCCCCCGGCGGCCCGGCCTCGCACGGCTCCGACCACTGACCTCACCCATGCGTCACGGGGCCCGCCGAGCCGTTCGGCGGGCCCCGCAGGCCGTCTCCAGACCCTCACCGGCGTCGGTCCGCGCGTGCCCGGGGCCGGTCCGACCGACGACGGCAGACGCTGCCGCACCCCGGCCGCGCCCCGGGGCACGAGCAGGCGCGGCCGTTCTAGGCCCGCACCGGCCACGGCGGCGCCGACGCAGCCCTCCGCCGCCGTACGGCCACGGCGGCGATCGCCAAGCCCAGCCCGGCCAGCGCGGCGACCAGCCCGAGCAGCGCCGCCACACCCAGCAGCACCGGCACCGTCCAGTTGTCCGTCGCCCGGCCCCGCACCGCCTCCACGGGCACCGTCCCGCCGTGGTCGCCCGCGAAGAACCGGGAGTCGCGCGAGTTCACCCGGTGGTCGCCGAGGACGAACATCCGCCCCTCGGGCACGTGCACGTCGTACGGCCGGTGCAGCCCGTCCACCACACCGTCCTTCACATACGGCTCGTCCAGCGGCCTGCCATTGACGGTGATCCGCTCCTTCGCCCCCTGGCCCGTACAGCACACGACATGGTCGCCGCCCACCGCGACGACCCGGCCCATGACACCGGCGTCGAAGCCGTACCGCTCCGGCGCCGCGTACACCACCACATCACCCCGCCGGACCTCCTCCCCGCCGATCCGCTCGAAGACGACCCGGTCCCCGGCGGCGTACGTCGGCGCCATGCTGTCGCTCGCCACCGTGTTCGCCTGGTAGCCCGCCCGCACACCGACCACGCACGCGGCCGCCAACGCCAGCCCCGACAGCCCCAGCACCCACGCCGCGACCGCGAGTCTTCGCACCGTGCCCATCGCCCCTCCCTCTCCCACGGAACCTCCGCGGCCGCAGAGAGTAGCGGCCGCCTGAGCACGTCCGCTCGACCTGGGGTCCCGGCCGGCGGCCCGATTACCGTTCGTGGTCGGCGTGAACTGTTCGCGGGTGGGCTGGGGTCGGCCGGGCCGACCGGTGTAGCTTGGGACGGAGCCAGACGTCGCTGCTGATGGCGGTCGGGCGGTCCCGTGACGGACCGGCCGAGGGAGAGAGGGCCTCCGACGGACTGCGCTGCGCGTACGCGGGCATGCCAGTGTCCTCTTCGGGCATTCCTGTGCCCGCCGCCGCGCAGATCAGCCGTACCCACCTCGACCCAACCCGAGGAGCAGCCCGTAATGACGACTGTCGACAACCGACAGGACTTCAAGGTCGCCGACCTCTCCCTGGCCGAGTTCGGCCGCAAGGAGATCAGCCTCGCCGAGCACGAGATGCCGGGCCTGATGGCGATCCGCAAGGAGTACGCCGAGGCCCAGCCCCTCGCCGGGGCCCGCATCACCGGCTCCCTGCACATGACCGTGCAGACCGCCGTCCTCATCGAGACCCTCGCGGCCCTGGGCGCGCAGGTCCGCTGGGCCTCCTGCAACATCTTCTCCACCCAGGACCACGCCGCGGCCGCCATCGCCGTCGGTCCGAACGGCACCCCCGACAACCCCCAGGGCATTCCGGTCTTCGCGTGGAAGGGCGAGACCCTGGAGGAGTACTGGTGGTGCACCGAGCAGGCGCTGACCTGGCCGGACAGCTCCACCGGCGGCCCGAACATGATCCTGGACGACGGCGGCGACGCCACCCTCCTCGTCCACAAGGGCGTCGAGTACGAGAAGGACGGCAAGGTCCCCTCGCCCGACACCGCCGAGTCCGACGAGCACCGAGTCATCCTCGAACTGCTGACCCGCACGGTGGCCGAGACGCCCCAGAAGTGGACCCAGCTGGCGTCCGAGATCCGCGGCGTCACCGAGGAGACCACGACCGGCGTTCACCGCCTGTACGAGATGCAGCGCGACGGCGTCCTCCTGTTCCCGGCGATCAACGTCAACGACGCGGTCACCAAGTCGAAGTTCGACAACAAGTACGGCTGCCGCCACTCGCTGGTCGACGGCATCAACCGGGCCACGGACGTGCTGATCGGCGGCAAGACCGCGGTGGTGTGCGGTTACGGCGATGTGGGCAAGGGCTGCGCGGAGTCGCTGCGTGCCCAGGGCGCCCGGGTGATCATCACTGAGGTCGACCCGATCTGCGCGCTGCAGGCGGCGATGGACGGTTACCAGGTCACGACGCTGGACGAGGTCGTCGAGACGGCTGACATCTTCATCACCACGACCGGCAACAAGGACATCATCATGGCCGGCGACATGGCCAGGATGAAGCACCAGGCGATCGTGGGGAACATCGGCCACTTCGACAACGAGATCGACATGGCCGGCCTGGCGAAGATCCCGGGCATCGTCAAGGACGAGGTCAAGCCGCAGGTCCACACCTGGGCCTTCCCCGACGGCAAGAAGATCATCGTTCTGTCGGAGGGCCGTCTGCTGAACCTGGGCAACGCCACCGGTCACCCGTCGTTCGTGATGTCCAACTCCTTCGCGAACCAGACGATCGCGCAGATCGAGCTGTTCACGAAGACCGACGCGTACCCGATCGGCGTCTACGTGCTGCCCAAGCACCTCGACGAGAAGGTCGCCCGTCTCCACCTCGACGCCCTCGGCGTGAAGCTGACCACGCTGCGCCCGGATCAGGCCGAGTACATCGGTGTGCCGGTGGAGGGCCCGTACAAGCCGGACCACTACCGCTACTGAGATCACCCCGAGGCTCGTGGTGAGCGCGTCCGTGCACTGACGCGCCCCTCAGCAGCAGGTCCTCCGAGGCAGGCCCCCGCACCCCCGTGCCGGGGGCCTGCCCCGTTGGCGGACCGGCGGCCGGCCCAGCCCGTCAAGACCCAGGACCTCCATGCCCCGCGGCCGTTATTCGCTCCACGATCCGCACGATCACACCTCCCTCGCAGACGAACACTTCCACTGCGCCGTCGGACCCTCCGGCTGGCGCTACGTCTCCCAGCTGACCAGCCCCGCGGGCGAGCACAGCGGCTCCGTCGACCTCACCCTCGACGAACTCGGCCGCCCTATCCGCCTCGAACTCCACGCCACGAGCTGGCAGGTGCGGGGCGCCGCCCTCGACGGCGTCACCTGGGTCCGCACCGACCCCACGGGGACTCATGCCACGGAAGGCAGCGTGCGCGCCCATGCCTTCACCGGCACATCCCCCGCGTTCCTCATCGCCACCACCCGTCTCCTGCGCCTCACCCCTTCCTCCACAGCTACCCGCGTACGCCTCGTGGCCTTCACGGACCCGGTCCTCGCCCCGCGCACCGTGGACCAGTCCTGGGCCTTGCTGAAAAGAGAAGCACACGCCACTGACAACGCCCCTCTGATCGTGGACGAATACCAGGTCACAGCCCTGGACACGGGCGAGCAGCACACCGTGCACATCGCCGGCGACGTGGTCCTCGCAGCACCCGGCATCGAGCTGGAGGACCTGGAGTCACCGCCGTCCGTGTTCCCTTGACCGGCGTTCGCCGGAGTCCGCCGTGCCGGCGGAGCGTCTCCCGTACGAACGCGCACTCAAGCAGGCGGGACGAACCTGGTGGCAGGCCGCTCGTCCGCCTGCGCGTCCGGTGATGCGGCGGCCTGCCGCTCATCCGCTGGAACGTGGGCCTGCGGAGCGTCGGTCCGTGGAACGTCGGCTCGCGGAGGATCAGTCCGCGGAACTCCGGCTTGCGGAACATCGCTCCGGGGACCCTCCGCCGACGGAACATCCCCCTGCCGTTCGGTCCAGGCGGACCCGGCCCCGTATCCGGCCGCCGTCGGCGACTGTGCCGCCGGGAACCCGTACGCACCCAGCTCACCGGGCACAGCCCCTCCGTCGGACTGCTGCTCCGCACGCGCCGCCGCGCCGCTCCCGAAGGCCCGCCGAGCCTCCCGGGCCTGCCGCTCCTGCACCACCGCCGCCAGATACGCCGCCGGCGGCACACCCTCCGGTGCCGGAGCCCCCGTACGGGCCGCGAGCTCGGCCGCCAGCCGCTCCGCCATCGACCAGCCGACCTGCGGATCCAGCTGCCGCATCCGCGTCAGGTACTGCCGAATGGCCAGCCACAGCCCATCGGGCACGGCCGACAGATCCAGCTCCGAGAACCGCCCGGCCAGCCATGGCGGAGGCGGCGGCACAAAGCCGGCCGGCGCGACAGGCACCCGCTCACGCACGACGAGCGTCCCCGCGAACACATCCCCGAGCCGCCGGCCGCGTGCCGACACGAGCGAGGCGATACAGGCGACGACTCCGAAGGTCATCAGGATCTCGATCACCCCGATCAGTCCTCGCACCAGCGCATGCCGGAACCGGATCGGCCCACCGTCGTCCCGCACCACCCGCAGCCCGCACGCCACCTTCCCCAGCGACCGGCCGTGGCTGAGCGTCTCGACCGCGATCGGCCCGCCTACCAGCAGGAGTACGAACGTCGCGATCGACAGCGCAGTCTGCGCCGCCTCGTCCAGGGAAGCCGTCGAGGCCACCAGCACGATGGTCACCACCACGTAGACGGCCACGGCCGCTGCCAGATCGAGCAGCACGGCCAGCGCCCTGCTGGGCAACTTCGCGGGGCGCAGCTCCAGCGCCACCGCCTCGCCCGTCACGAGATCACTCACGCCGCCGTCCTTCCCCTGACCTGCCTCGAACACGGCCAGTCTGCCAAGCTGAGGGCGCATCGCGTCGCAGTACGACAAGCTGATCCGCGACGAGCCGCCGACGAACAGCCCAGGAGCAGGCACACAGATGGACCTCGACGTCTTCGTCTCCGCCCACCGAGCCGAGTGGGATCGCCTGGACGCCCTGCTCCGCCGCCAGCGCCGCCTCACGGGCGCCGAAACCGACGAACTCGTAGGTCTCTACCAACGGACCGCCACCCATCTCTCCCTGATCCAGTCCAGCGCCCCCGACCCGCAGCTGACGGGCCGGCTCAGCCAGCTCGTCGCACGCGCGCGTAGTGCCGTCACTGGCACTCGACGCGCCTCCTGGCGCGACGTCACACGCTTCCTGGCCCACGGCTTCCCCGCAGCGGTCTACCGGTCACGCCACTGGTGGGTACCCACCGCCCTCCTGTCCACCGCCGTAGCCGCCCTGCTCGGCTGGTGGATAGGCACCCACCCCGAAGTACAGGCCACCATCGCTGCCCCCGGCGAACTGCGTGAGCTCACCCGCCCCGGCGGCCAGTACGAGACCTACTATTCCAGCCACCCCGCGGCGTCCTTCGCCGCCCAGGTCTGGACGAACAACGCCTGGGCCGCCGCACTGTGCCTGATCCTGGGGGTCTTCCTGGGCCTGCCCGTCCTCTGGATCCTCTTCCAGAACATGCTCAACCTCGGCGTCGGCATCGGCCTGATGTCCTCGGCCGGCCGCCTCGACACCTTCCTGGGCCTCGTCCTCCCGCACGGTCTCCTCGAACTGACCGCGGTCTTCGTGGCCGCGGGCACCGGTCTACGCCTCGGCTGGACCCTCATCGACCCGGGCCCACGCACCCGACGCTCGGCCCTCGCCGAGGAGGGGCGAGCCGCCATCGGCATGGCGATCGGTCTGGCCCTGGTCCTCTTCGTCTCCGGCGCGATCGAAGGCTTCGTCACCCCGTCCGGCCTGCCCACCTGGGCCCGCATAGCCATCGGAGTCGCCGCCGAGGTGGCGTTCCTCGCGTACGTCTACGTCCTGGGCGGTCGTGCTGCCCGCACCGGAGAGACCGGCGACGTCGAGCCGGCCGAGCGCAGCGCCGCCGCCCCCACGGCGGCCTGATGTGCGGACGCGCGCCTCGGACTGCTAGTCTCCTCTTCGCCCCGCAAGAGCCGTTGACACGGGAGGCGCGGGGAGGTAGATTTGAACAGTTGCCTGGAGGTGGGCTCAGCCCACGAAGGTGACAGTGAATGTCTGTCAGCTTCTTGAAACGTTGATTTCAAAGAAGCCCCCCTCCGACGGTTTCGGAAACGGATGGCCGGTCAGTCCGGCCCGGAACTTCTGATAAAGTCGGATCGCCGGAAAGGGAAACGCGGAAGCGGGAACCTGGAAAGCATCGAGGAAATCGGATCGGGAAAAGGTCTGATAGAGTCGGAAACACCGAAGGGAAGCGCCCGGAGGAAAGCCGCGAGATAGTCTCTGGCGGTGAGTACAAAGGAAGTGTCCGTT
>NZ_JACTVI010000055.1 GCF_014495685.1 Streptomyces sp. TRM68367
CAGAACAGCGGGAAGACAACCCAGCAGGGCGTCAGTCAGTGGCTGGGCCACGATCACCGGAACCTGAGTATCAGCATCAATGTCAGTGCCGTCGCGTACGGTGAGGTACCTGCAAATGACGCGCCAGCTCTTCACGAACACCTCTTCACGAACAGACGTGCCAGCCCCTTTCACGAACAGGAGACCGAAGGTGCCGGTCCTCCCCGGAGCCGAGCCGTTCCGCCACGAGGGCGGGGAGGTCGCCGTCCTCCTCTGCCACGGTTTCACCGGTTCCCCGCAGTCGCTGCGCCCCTGGGCGGAGTTCCTCGCCGCGCGCGGCCTGACCGTCTCGCTGCCGCTGCTGCCCGGGCACGGCACGCGCTGGGAGGACATGCAGCTCACCGGCTGGCAGGACTGGTACGCGGAGGTGGACCGCGAGCTGCGCGCCCTGCGCGAGCGCCACGCGCGCGTGTTCGTGGCCGGCCTGTCCATGGGCGGCGCGCTGGCCTTGCGGCTCGCGGCGAAGCACGGGGATGCGGTCAGCGGCGTCATGGTCGTCAACCCGGCGAACAGAGTGCACGGCCTGGCGGCGTACGCCCTGCCGATGGCCCGGCACGTGGTCCGTACGACGCGGGGAATCGCCAGCGACATCGCGAAGCCGGGCAGCGCTGAGCTGGGCTACGACCGGGTGCCGCTGCACGCGGCCCACTCGCTGCGGAACTTCTTCCGGATCGGCGACCGCGAGCTGCCGCAGGTCACCCAGCCGCTGCTGCTCCTGCGCAGCCCGCGGGACCATGTCGTGCCGCCGGCCGACTCGGCCCGTGTCCTCAGCCGGGTGTCGTCGACGGACGTGACGGAGATCCTGCTGGAACAGAGCTACCACGTGGCGACGTTGGACCACGATGCGGACCGGATCTTCGAGGAGAGCCTCGGATTCATCGGCCGGCTCGCACCCGGCGGCGTATCCGAGCCGGGGCTCGACAAGGTTCCCGGTCTCGGCATGGAAGGGACGACCGCAGGTGGCTGAACACGACTCCGACCGCGAGGGCCGCGAGCCCGACGAGAAGGGGGTCCCGATCGACGAGGATGCCGCCTGGGCGGCGATCGTCGCCGGGTACGGCGACGAGCCGCCGGACCCGCCGGGCGCCAAGCCGTTCAAGTCGGTCGAGGACCTGGCACGGCTGGAGTCCGGGACGAACGACGACCCCGGCGAGCGGGCCGACAGGGCCGACGGGACCGAGGGGGTCGACAAGCCCGCGGACGCCAGGAAAGCGGAGTCCAAGGACGAGCCCCCCAGGCCGCTGGGCGGCTCGGTGTCCTTCGCGCCCGGCGTCGGGCCGCGCGACTACAGCGCGCCCGAGCCCTCCGAGGAGGACTTCGACGAGGACGACGAGGGGCACTTCGTGCCGCCGGAACCGCCGCCGCTGCCGGAGGCGGACGTGACCGCCAAGTTCGCCTGGCTGGGGGTGCTCGGCGGGCCGGTGCTGCTGTTGCTGGCGGTGCTGCTGGGCTGGGAGATGACGTGGTGGCTGGCCACGCTGGGCATCGGCGGGTTCGTCGGCGGGTTCGTCACGCTGGTGATGCGGATGCGGACGGACGACGAGGACGACGACGATCCGGGGCGGGGTGCGGTGGTCTGAGCCCCGTCATACAGCGGGGATCTTGAGGGCGGCCAGGACCGGGAGGTGGTCCGTGGCCGCCCTCAGGTCGTGTTCGCTCACGCCGGGGTGTCCGAGCGGTACGCCGCAGCCCAGGACCTCGATGCCCTTCGTCGCGAAGATCGCGTCGATGCGCTGGCGGGGGTCGGTGGGCGTCGAGGTGTACTCGCCGCCGTGCGGGGCGATGGCCCAGCAGTCCTGGAGGCCGTCGGCGAGGCGGCGAAAGGTGCGGCCGCCGGGGCGTTCGTTGAGATCGCCGCCCGCGACGGCGTGCTCCACGCCCATGCCGGCGAGGCGGTCGAGGAGCATGCCGCCCTGCTCGTAGCGCTCGTCCTTCTGCAGGCTCAGATGGCAGCTGAGGACGCCGAGACGGGTGCCGCCGACGCGGACGACCGCGGTCGCGAAGCCGCGGCGGTGCAGGCCAGGGGTGAGGGGCAGCAGGACGTCCTCGGTGCGCTCGACGGTGGCGCGCAGGGAACACAGGATCGCCGGTCCCGCGACGGTGGCTCCGCCGGTGAGCAGCACCAGGTCGGTGGCGCGGGCCAGCCGGGCGAGCTTCTTGCGCCAGCGGAAGAAGCGGGGGGCTTCCTGGATCAGGACCAGGTCGGGCGTGCAGGCCCTGACGACGCGGGCGAGGGCGGTGGTGTCGTCGCGCATCGAGCGGATGTTGTAGGTGAGGACGCGGATGAAGACGGAACCGTCGGGTTCGGTACGGGAGTTGGGGAGCCGGGGGGTGGACGCCATACGGCCAAATTTACGCCGGGCCACGCGAGGTTGTGGGAGCGTGGCCCGGTGTTGGAGTGGGGTGCGCGGTCCGGCGTCTGCTGGTCGCCGGGTTTGGTCCGGGCCGCGGGTTGGGTGCGCAGCCCGGCGCGAGCGGTGCGCCGCCCGCGGCCACCCGTGCCGCCCTGGGGGTACCTCCCAGGGCGGCACGGCACTGGGGGAAGCACGCATGCCCGCGGCTTGCGAGTGCCGTTGTACGCCGTCGCCGACTGCGGCGCCACGCAGGCGTGGCTTGTGAGTGCCGTTGCGCGCCGTCGTCGAGTGCGGGGCGTGCTGGGGGCTTGCGGCCCCCAGACCCCGCTTCCCTGAACGGCCCCGTCCTCGAACTTCCCCCAAGCTCTTCGAGCAGGGCGTACCCCCAGACGGGCTGGAAGATCTCGCCCGGCGTCACATGATCGGGTCCGGCTCCCTGGCCAGGTCGGCTGCGCCTACCAGGCCCGCTTTGTTGCCGAGTTGGGCGGCGAGGACGTCGGCGACCGGGCGCCAGTTGCCGCCTACCAGCCAGCGTTTGTAGGACTTGCGGATGGGCTCCAGGACCAGTTCGCCCTCGTCGGAGAGGCCGCCGCCGACGATGAAGGCGGAGGGGTCGAAGAGGGAGGCGAGGTCGGCGAGGCCGGCGCCGACCCAGCGGGCCAGCTCACGGTAGGAGTCGACGGCGACCGGGTCGCCCTGCCGGGCGGCCACGGAGATGTGCTTGCCCTCGATGCCGTCGGCACTGCCGTCACCGAGACCGAGCAGGATCTCGGCGTTCTCGGGGGTGGCGTTGGCGCGCTGCTTGGCGTATCTGACCAGGGCCCGCCCGGAGGCGTACTGCTCCCAGCAGCCCTGGGAGCCACAGCCGCACAGCAGGCCGTCGGGCACCACGCGGATGTGCCCGAACTCGGCGGCCACACCGAAGTGCCCGCGGCGCAGCTCGTTGCCGATGATGATGCCGCCGCCCAGACCGGTGCCGAGCGTGATGCAGATGACGTTGCGGTGGCCCTTGCCGGCGCCGAACTTGTACTCGCCCCACGCGGCCGCGTTGGCGTCGTTCTCGACGACAACCGGGAGGCCCACGCGGGCCTCGACCTTCTCCTTCAGCGGCTCCTGGCGCCAGTCGATGTTGGGCGCGAAGTAGACCGTGGAACGCTGACGGTTGACGTATCCGGCGGCGCCGATACCCACGCCCACGATCTCGTGCCCGGCGCGCGCGCCCTCCACTGCCGAGGCGATGGCGTCCACGATGGCCTCGGGCGTGCTGGGGGTCGGCACCTTGTGGGTCGAGAGGATGGTGCCTTCCTCGTCGACCACGCCGGCCGCGATCTTCGTGCCGCCGATGTCGACGCCGATGGTGAGTCCCATGAATCCCTCAGTTTCGGTCGAGCCCCGCTACGGCCAACCGTACCCGAGGGGAGTGTCAGTCCAAGTCGATGCGCTGGCCGGGGCCGGTGCCCTCGTCCCGGTCGTCGGGGTCGTCCAGTTCGTCCAGCTCGTCCGGACGGCCCGTCCAGCGCCGCTCCTGGGCCTGGACCGCGGAGCGGTACGCGGCGAGGAGCTCGTTGCCGGCCGCGGCGAGGTGGTCGAAGACGTCCGGGTTGCGTTCGATGACGGGCTCGACGGCGGCCTTGGCCTGTTCCACGACCTGCCGGACCGCCTGCTGCGCGGCGGGGCCGGCGACCGCGCCGAACAGCGGCGACTGCAGGCCGGACAGCTTGTCGGCGACGACGTCGACGAGCTTGCGCAGTTCCTCGGCGGCGGAGCCCGACGGCGGGCCGTACTGTGCGTGGCGGCGGGCCTTCTCCGCCTCCAGGTCCTCGGCGCACGCCGTGGCCCAGGCGTCGGCGTCGCTCGCCCGCACCTCGTCGCCCGCCGGGCGCTCGGCGGCGTCGGACGGGGGGAGCTCTTCGCTCATGACGGACTCCTGACTACGGTTCGTCTCTCCGACGTTACCCGAACGGCCGCAGGTGGTTCACCGTGTGCGCGGCCACAGCTGCGGATCCGGCGCGAATCGGATGCGCAGCTCGCCGTCGCGCAGGGCGGCCCCGTCGACGGTGCAGCGGCGCAGGACGGAGGGCAGCGGCAGGATCCGGCGGAACTGCCCCGCGGCGACGACGATTTCGTCGCCGCGCCGTACGAGGTCCAGCTCGTCGCGCAGGGCGCCGGGCAGGGGGATGTGCCACACGAGTACCCCGTCGTCGGCGAGCCGGTCGGTCACGGGCCACTCGACCGCGCAGGACGATCCCGCCTCGGCGTCCGGCACGGCCAGCGCCGCGAGGTCGTCGGGGCCGCGGGGGTCGCGGCCGAGGTGGGTGACGGGGCGTACCTCGTACGCCTCCCGCCACTCCTCCAGCGTCTTGCGCTGCTGGGCGACGGGCCCGGCGAGCCAGGTGTCGCCGGATGCCTCGGGCAGTACGCGGTTGGCTACCAGGACGTCGGTGCGCAGGCCGCGCAGGGCGAGGCCGAGAGTGGTGGTGCGGACGGCGTCGGCGCCGGAGGGTCCGGGCTCGGCGACGAGCCGTACGACGGTGTCGCGGTCGGCGAGGACCGCGTCGACGGCGGCCAGCTCCACGTCCCAGTGGGCGGCCGTGTCGTACAGGGATTCCGCGGGCATGGGCACGCCCGCGAGCCGTCCCAGGACGGGGCGCAGGGCGCGGGCGGCCTGCCGTTCGGGCGGAAGCAGCCGGCGCAGGTAGCGGCGCAGTTCCTCGGGGAGGGAGAGCAGGGCGAGGGCGTGCGGGGTGGGCGGGAGGTCGACGACGAGCAGATCGTGCTGCTCGGCGAGGGCCGCGTCGCGCAGGGCACGCAGGAGGGCGAGTTCCTCGGCGCCGGGTAGGGGGGTGAGCTCCTCGGGGTCGAGGCGGGCGGCGCCGAGGAGGTCGAGGGCGGAGGCGGTGCGTTCCTGGAGGGCGGCGAGGTCGTCCCGGAAGCGCCGGGCCGCGTCGGGCCGCCACGCGGTGAGCCGCGCACCGGCGTCCACCGGCTCGGCTCCCGTCCGGACGCCGAGTGCGACGCCGAGGGTGTCCGTACGGTCGCCGCTCAGCACGAGCGTGCGGGAGCCGGCACGGGCGGCGGCGAGCGCGGTGGCGGCGGCGAGGGTGGTACGGCCGCTGCCGCCGGGGCCGGTGATCAGGATGGTGCGCATGGGGGTGAACCGTAACGGACATCGGCGCTGGGCCCTGCCTCACCGTTGCCCGGCGTTGCTGTGGGCCGGGGGTTGGCGCGCAGCCCGGCGCGGGCGGGCTGCCGCGGGTTGACTGCGTCAGCTGGACCCCGCTTGCCAGGTGCCCGGCGTTGCCGCTGGCCGGGGGCGGGTGCGCAAACCGGCGCTACGGGGTGCCGCCCGCGCCCACCCGTGCCGCCCTGGGGTACCTCCCAGGCCCTCAAGGCACTGGGGGAGGCACGCATGCCCGCGGCTTGCGAGCACGGTTGCGCGCCGTCGCCAGGTGCGGGCGAGTGGGGTACGGCACGCACACCTGCGGCTTGCGAGACGTTACGCGCCGTCGCCGACCGCGGCGCCGCGTGCGCACGGCAGGGCGGGCCACCACTGCCAAGTGCGGCACCCTGGGCGCGCGGCTTGGGAGCAGGTTGCGCGCCGTTGCCGGGGTGGTGTCGTGGTTGCGTGGCCTGTGGGTAGCGGTTGTGTGCTGTTGTCGCGTGCGGTGGGTGGGGTGGGGCGCGCGTGTGTGCGGTCTGCCGGGGACGCGGCGTCTTCCGGCCGGTCGGAAAACGGTCGTCTCTCGGCCGACTGGAAACGGGTGGGCGGGTGGGCGGGTGGGCAAACTACTGCCCCGACTCCACCCGCTTCTTCAGGCCCGCCAACGCCCGGTCGATGATGACCTTCTCCGCCTTGCGTTTGATCATGCCGAGCATGGGGATCTTGACGTCGACCGTCAGGCGGTACGTCACCTCGGTCGTCCCGGACCCGGCGGCCGGCTTCAGGATGTACGACCCGTCCAGCGACCGCAGCATCTGGGACTTGACCAGCGTCCAGGACACCTCGTGATCGCCGGTCCACGTGTACGCCAGCGTCTGGTCGTCCTTGATCGCACCGGCGTCCATGACGAGCCGGACCTGCTCGGCACGGCCCTGGTCGTCGGTCTTGATGACCTCCGTCTCCTTCACCTCGCCGGTCCACTCCGGATAGCGCGCGAAGTCGGCGATCACCGCCATGACGTCGGCCGGTGCCGCCTCGATCGTGATCGTCGAGCTGGTGTGTTCCGCCATCGCCGTGGCTCCTCCAGATGCGGGCCGGTAAGAGATCGTCGTGCGCACTTGCGTGCAGCGTGAAGGCTACCGCGCACGCGACCGGCCGACGTCACCCCCACTCCAGCGCCCACGGCTTCCCCGTCCCGGCGAAGTGCCCCACGTTCACGCACTCGGTCGCCCCGATCCGCATCCGCCGCACCAGCGGCTGGTGCACATGCCCGAACAGCGCGTACCGCGGCCGGGTCCGGCGGATCGCGTCCAGCAGCGCCCGGCTGCCCCGCTCGAAGCGCCGCGCGACGGTGTCGTAGACCAGCTCGGGCACCTCCGGCGGGATGTGCGTGCACAGCACGTCCACCTCGCCCACCGCCTCGATCTTCGCCGCGTACTCCTCGTCGCTGATCTCGTACGGCGTGCGCATCGGCGTACGCAGCCCGCCGCCGACGAACCCGAAGACCCGGCCGCCGATCTCCACCCGCTCCCCGTCGAGCACGGTCGTACCGGGACCGGCGTACTCCTGCCAGAGCATCGGCATGTCGACATTGCCGTAGGTGGCGTACGTCGGCGTGGGGAACGCGGCGAACAGCTCGGCGTACTGCCGGCGCACCGCCTTCTCGATCGCGGCGGCCCGGTCGCCGCCGATGCCGGCCCACAGCCGGGCGCCGAACTCACGTGCCTCCGCGAAGCGGCGGGCGGTGCGCAGCGCGACGATGCGGTCGGCGTTCTCCACGCCGAACAGGTCGGGGAAGATGCCGCGCGAATGGTCGGCGTAGTCCAGGAACAGCACCAGATCACCCAGGCAGATCAGGGCGTCCGCACCCTCGCCGGCTCTCGCCAGGTCACGGGCGTTGCCGTGCACGTCGCTGACCACATGGACGCGCGTTCTGTGGTTGACGGCTGGTGTGGGTGCCATGACGATCAAGGGTAAGGCTGTGCGGCAAACGTGAACAGTGGCGTCAGAACCGCTGATTACTGGCCAGTATTAACGCCTTGGACTACTGTGCGCGAAGGAGCACAAAGGTGTGTGACGCAGCGAACATCTCGCCGGGACCCCCTGTCGCAGCAGCCATACCGGCGGGTAACGTCCGGGCAGTCCAGTCGTGCTCAGGAATTCAACCAGTGGTCCCACGGCCCCTGGTGGAGATCCCGAGCACCTGCCCGAGCCTTGGACCGCACCGTCGCATCGCACAACGTCGTGGCGCCGGCGCCCTATGAGGAGCAGCAGTCTTGCGCGAGTTCAGCCTTCCGGCTTTGTACGAGGTCCCTGCGGGCGGCAACCTGACGGACATCGTCCGCAGAAATGCCGCGCAGCACCCGGACGTCGCCGTCATCGCCCGCAAGGCCGGAGACAGCTGGCGGGACGTGACGGCGGCCGCGTTCCTCGCCGAGGTGCGCGCGGCCGCGAAGGGACTGATCGCCTCCGGGGTGCAGCAGGGCGACCGGGTGGGCCTGATGTCCCGCACCCGCTACGAGTGGACCCTGCTGGACTTCGCGATCTGGAGCGCGGGCGCGGTCACCGTGCCGGTGTACGAGACCAGCTCGCCGGAGCAGGTGCAGTGGATCCTCAGCGACTCGGGGGCCACGGCGTGCATCGTGGAGATGGACAACCACGTCGCCGCCGTCGAGTCCGTGCGCGACCGGCTGCCCGCCCTCAAGCACGTCTGGCAGATCGAGGCCGGCGGGGTGGCGGAGCTGGGCCGCCTCGGGCGCGACGTGACCGACGCTGCGGTCGAGGAGCGCAGCACGCTGGCGAAGGCCGACGACCCGGCGACCATCGTCTATACCTCCGGCACCACCGGCCGCCCCAAGGGCTGTGTGCTCACCCACCGCAGCTTCTTCGCCGAGTGCGGGAACGTGGTGGAGCGGATGCGCCCCCTGTTCCGGACGGGTGAGTGCTCGGTCCTGCTCTTCCTGCCGCTCGCGCACGTCTTCGGGCGGCTCGTGCAGGTCGCGCCGATGCTGGCACCGATCAAGCTCGGCCTCGTCCCGGACATCAAGAACCTCACCGACGAGCTGGCCTCCTTCCGGCCCACGCTCATCCTGGGCGTGCCGCGCGTCTTCGAGAAGGTCTACAACTCGGCGCGCGCCAAGGCGCAGGCGGACGGCAAGGGCAAGATCTTCGACAAGGCGGCCGACACCGCGATCGCCTACAGCAAGGCGCTGGACACCCCGTCGGGCCCGCCCCTCGGCCTGAAGATCAAGCACAAGACGTTCGACAAGCTGGTCTACAGCAAGCTGCGCGCGGTCCTGGGCGGCAAGGGCGAGTACGCCATCTCCGGCGGCGCCCCGCTGGGCGAGCGCCTGGGGCACTTCTTCCGCGGCATCGGCTTCACGGTCCTGGAGGGCTACGGCCTGACCGAGTCCTGCGCGGCCACCGCGTTCAACCCGTGGGACCGGCAGAAGATCGGCACGGTCGGCCAGCCACTGCCCGGCTCGGTGATCCGCATAGCGGACGACGGCGAGGTGCTGCTGCACGGCGAGCACCTGTTCAAGGAGTACTGGAACAACCCGGGCGCGACCGGCGAGGTGCTGGCCGACGGCTGGTTCCACTCCGGTGACATCGGCACCCTCGACGAGGACGGCTACCTCAGGATCACCGGCCGCAAGAAGGAGATCATCGTCACCGCGGGCGGCAAGAACGTCGCCCCGGCCGTGATCGAGGACCGGATCCGGGCGCACGCGCTGGTCGCGGAGTGCATGGTGGTCGGCGACGGGCGTCCGTTCGTGGGCGCGCTGGTCACCCTCGACGAGGAGTTCCTGGGCCGCTGGGCCACCGAGCACGGCAAGCCGGCGGATGCCACTGCGGCGTCGCTGCGCGACGACCCGGATCTGCTCGCGGCGATCCAGGACGCGGTCGACGACGGCAACGCCGCGGTGTCGAAGGCGGAATCGGTGCGGAAGTTCCGCATTCTGTGCTCCCAGTTCACGGAGGAGTCGGGCCACCTGACGCCGTCGCTGAAGCTGAAGCGGAACGCGGTGGCGAAGGACTACGCGCACGAGATCGAGGCGATCTACGCGAAGTAGGCACCTACGTCAAAGGCTCATGGCGCCGGGGGCCGCATATTGATACAGCCCCGCGCCCCTTTGGGGCACGCTTGGCTACAGGAGTGTTCTCAAGTGTTCCGCCAGTAGGTCCCAGCGCCATTTCTCCTCGACCCAGGCTCGGCCGCGCTCGCCCATCCGGCTGCGTAGTTCCGCGTCTGCGAGGAGGGTGATGATGCGGTCGGCTGCCTCCTCCGGAGAGCCGCCGCGCACCACCCAGCCCGTTTCGCCGTCCAGTACCGCGTCGGGGGCACCGCCGGAGTCGCCGGCGACTACGGGGAGGCCCGTTGCGGAGGCTTCCAGGTAGACGATGCCGAGGCCCTCTACGTCGAGGCCGCCGCGGCGGGTACGGCAGGGCATGGCGAAGACGTCGCCGGCGCCGTAGTGGGCGGGCAGTTCGGACCAGGGGACGGCGCCGGTGAAGTGGACGGAGGCGGCGACGCCGGTCTCGTGCGCGAGTCGGCGCAGGTCCTTCTCGTAGGGGCCGCCGCCGACGATCAGCAGGACGGTGCCGGGCTCCTTGGCCAGGATCCGGGGCAGGGCCCGGATGAGCGTGTCCTGGCCCTTGCGCCGCACCAGCCGGGACACACACACGACGACCGGCCGGTCCGTCAGGCCCAGCCGCGCCCGGATCTCGTCGCCGCCGGATCCCGGGTGGAAGGTCTTCTCGTCGACGCCGGGCGGCAGTTGCACCATGCGCGAGGCCCCCTCAGGCGTCAGCGCGCCCGCGATGCGTGAGCGGGTGTACTCGCCGAGGTAGGTGATCGTGTCCGTCGTCTCCCCGATCCGGCGCAGCAACTGCCGGGCGGCGGGCAGCTGGGCCCAGCCGGCCTCGTGCCCGTGGGTCGTGGCCACGAGTCGTTCGGCGCCCGCCCCGCGCAGTGCCGGTGCCATCAGGCCGAGCGGGGCCGCCGCACCGAACCACACCGACGTGCACCCGTGCTCGCGCAGCAGTCCGACCGCCCGCCGGGTGGCCTGCGGGGTCGGCAGCAGCATCGTCGTACGGTCGCGTACGACCGTGAAGGGCTGCTCGGCGTCGAAGGCGGCCGTGGCCCTGATGCCCTCGCGGCCGCGCTTCCACGTGGAGGCGTAGACGACGATGCGGTCCGGGTCGAGCCGCAGGGCCATGTTGTGCAGGAAGGCCTGGATGCCGCCGGGCCGGGGCGGGAAGTCGTTGGTCACGATCAGGGTCTTGTGCATCGCCGCCGACCCTACCGAACCCCGGGTGCACGGCCGTGTCGATGGCCCGCTCACAGGCGTCCGGGACATCATGGCAGGGTCGGTGCGGTACACGGACGGGCAGGGAGCACGTGGAGACGACGGGCGCGAGGCGTTCCCTGGCCGGGCTGCCGCTGGTCTGGGGTGCGACGAGACTGGTGCTGCTCTTGTTCGTGCTCAAGGTGTACGTCTTCCCCGGCCCGGACGTCACGAGCGACGTGTCCGTGATCTACCACGGCTGGTACGACGTCCTGCGCACCGGGACGTTCCCACGCGGCGACGTCACCTGGCAGTACCCGCCCGCCGCCGCGCTGGCGATCCTCTCCCCCGCCCTGCTGCCGTTCCTCGACTACGCGACGGCGTTCTTCGTCCTGGCCTTCCTCGCCGACTTCGCCGTCCTCGCCCTGCTGCTGTACGCGGGCCTGCGCTCCGGCCGGACGCTGCGCGGCGCGTGGGTATGGGTGGCGGGCGTCCCGCTGCTCGGTCCGACGGTGTACGCGCGCTACGACGTGATGGTCACCGCGGTCGCCGTGGCCGCGCTCCTCGCGGGCGCCCGGCGTCCCCGGGCGATGGGGGCGCTGGCGGCGTTCGGGGCGCTGCTGAAGGTGTGGCCGGCGCTGCTGCTCCTCGCCGCCCGCCGGCGCAGCACCTGGGGTGCGGCGGCGGTGACCGGTGTCGCGCTGGCGGCCGGGTTCGCGGTGGTCATGCCCGGCGCGTTCGCCTTCCTGACCTCCCAGCGCGACCGGGGCACCGAGGTGGAGTCGCTGGGCGCCCTGGTCTTCCATGTGGCCCGGCACTTCGGCTGGAGCGGCGAGGTGCTGCTGAACTACGGCTCGATGGAGTTCCTCGGCCCGTACGTGGACGTGGTGAGCATGGCCGCGCTGGCGCTGACCGGGCTGGCGCTGGGCTGGCTGCTGCTGTGGCGCCTGCTGGCGGTGCGCTTCGAGCCGCACACCCTGGCGGACGCGGCGTTCGTCGCCGTCCTGCTGTTCACCACCACGAGCCGGGTGATCAGCCCGCAGTACATGGTGTGGCTGGTGGGCCTGGCGGCGGTCTGCCTGTGCTTTGGCGGCAGCCGGATGGGACGGCCGGCCGCCCTGGTCCTGGCGGCGGCCTTCTTCACGGTCCTGGAGTTCCCGTACTGGTTCGCCCACGTCGTGGCCAGCGACCCGCTGGGCGTCGCACTGCTGTTCCTGCGCAACGGCCTGCTCGTGGCGGCCTCTCTCATCGGGGCGCGCAGCCTGTGGCGCGCCACGGTCACGCCGCGGCCCCTGGCCCCGCTGCCCGCTCAGCCGGCCCGCACCGGCGAAACCGCCGTGGGCAGCTGAGTCAGCGCACGTCCAGCTGCGCCCGCAGATAGTCCCGCCACTGCGCGGTGAAGTCCTGCACGTTCGTTCCCAGCACCTCGCGCATCGCGTTCTCGACCGCGCCCGGACGCTTCTGGTGGGCCCCCACGGTCCGGTAGAACTCGCCGAGCCGGTCCTCGCCCCAGCGCTCGGCGATCAGACGGCAGGCCAGCCAGCCGGACTCGTAGGCCTGCGCCAGGCCGTTCGCGCCGCCGGAGAAGCCGAAGTCATCGTCGTCGGGCAGCGACTGCGGCACCCGGCCCTCGGTGACCGCGCGGGCCAGTTCCGGCGCGGCCTCGGCCGGGGTGCGGCCGCTGGTTCGGTAGCCGACCCAGTCCGCGTAGCCCTCGGACAGCCACAGCGGGGTCGCGGGCGTGGTGTGGGTGCGGGTGGCGACATGGGTCGTCTCGTGGGTCAGCACGACCTGCCGGCCGAAGGCGCCGAGCAGGCCGTACGCGTCCGGGTTGACGATGACCCGGTCCGCGGGCGCCCGCGCCGGGGCGCCGACCTCGCCGGTGGTGACGGCCGCGATGCCCCGGTAGGAGGAGGCCGGCGAGCCGAGCAGCCCCGCCATCCCCTCCAGGGACTTCGGTACGAGCACGACGACGCGCCGACTCCAGTCCGTGCCCCACGCGTCCGACACCGCGGGCACGGCCCGGTCGGCCAGGCCGGCGTATTTGCGCAGGGTCTCGCCGGACTGGCCGACGCCGAGGACGAGGCTGCGCTCGCCGCGCACGACGCTCACCGTGCCCTGGTCCCACAGCTGCTGGGCGGACTTCCGGGCGGGCCGGTCGGAGGTGACGGACCAGTGCCCGACCCTGTCCCGGCTCAGGGCGAGGGTGCGGCCCGCGGTGACGGGGGCGCGGTCGTAGCCCTCGATCCGGTAGCGCAGGTCGACGTCCGCGGTGGCCGTGTCGCCGGTGCGATGCAGGTCTTTCACGCGGTACGACCAGTCGGCCAGGGGCACCGCGCGCAGCCGGCCGAACCCGGCTCCGGCGCCCGTCCCCTCGAACGCCGTCTCGTCGTGGGCGAGCACCGCGTCGGCCCGCCTGTCGAGAAGCCGCTCCACGTCTGCCCGCGCGGCGTCGCCGACGGGCCGCCCGCCGCACGCCACCAGGGAGACGAGCAGCAGACACAGCACCACCACCGAGGAACCCGACGCCCGCCTTCGCCCAAGCGGCGCCGGAGAAGTGCGAGTGCGCTCAGGGGTCCTTGCCACCTTCCCGATCGTACGGGCGCGGGGGCGCGGGGGTCAGACCCTGGTCACGGACGAGACCGGCATCATGCCGACCGGGTCGTAGCGCACCGGTGCGCCGGGGTAGGGGGCGTGGATGACCTGGCCGCCTCCCATGTACATCCCGACGTGGCTGGCATCGGACCGGTAGATCACCAGGTCGCCGGGCTGCGCCTGGGACAGCGGGACCTGCCGGCCCGCGTACCGCTGGGCCTGTGAGGTGCGCGGCAGGGAGACCCCGGCCTGGGCGTACGACCACTGCATAAGGCCCGAGCAGTCGAATCCGGAGGGCCCGCTGGCGCCCCATAGGTACGGCTTGCCGAGCGCGGAGCGGGCCGCGGCCACGGCAGCCGCCGCGCGCCCGGACGCCGGGGCGGCGGCGCCGAGGTCGGGCAGGTCGGTGCGGCCGGAGCGGGAGGCGCGGTCGTAGACGGCGCGCTCGTCGTCCGGCAGGGCGTTGAGCAGCCGCCGGGCCTGGGCGAGCTTGTGCTCGACGGTCTTCTTGTGGGTTGCGACGGCCTTGCGGCTCCGGTCCAGTTCGCCCAGCTTCCGGGCCGCCTCGGCGCGCTCCTGGGCGAGTTCGCGCAGGGCCTCCTGAAGGCCCTTCAGCTCACCGGCCTGGTGGGCGGTGATCCGGTCGAGCACGGCGGCCTTGTCGAGGTAGTCGTCCGGGTCGTCGGAGAACAGCAGGGCGAAGGACGGGGCGAGGCCGCCGGAGCGGTACTGGGCGCCGGCCAGCGAACCGAGCGCCTCCCGCATGGAGTTGATGCGCTCCTGCTGCCGGGCGATCCGGTCCTGCGCCGTGCCGACCTGCTCGCGCAGCGCGTCGGCGCGCTCATCGGCCTTGTTGTAGGCCTCGGTCGCGTTCTCGGCCTCCTCGTAGAGGCGGTCCACCTTGGTGCGGGTGTCGTCGTGCGGCGTGGCCGCGGCGGGTACGGCGGCGAGGGCCGCGGCGGCGGCGGACAGGACGACCGCGACACTGGCGCCCCGGTCGGACCCGGACGGTGCAAGGCGGCGATGGGACCCCACAGGAAGCCGCGCTCCTCTCCACTGGCGGACCACTGACAGACGAGGAAACGCGGCAGACAGTAGCCCCGTACCGGGGTGCCGACCAACGACATCCGCGGCCACGCACAGTGACGCCCCGCCGCTGACGCAGGTCACAGGCGGGGCGTGGGGCCAGGTGGCGTTGCCGGAATTCGCCCGTTCGGGCGGTGTGGCGTCCGGGTTCTGATGATGCTCAGACCCGGCTGCCGACGATTCAGACTCGACGGTTGATCGTCGTGCGCGGAAGGCCGATGGTCAGACGCGGACACCGAACATGAACGGACCGCCGATGGTGCTCATCGACTCGTAGCGGACGACCGTGCCGGTACGCGGGGCGTGCAGGACCTGGCCGTTGCCCGCGTACAGGGCCACGTGGTGCAGGTCGTTGAAGAAGAAGACCAGGTCACCGACCTTGAGCTGGCTCTCCGAGTAGATCTTCGTGCCGATCTGGGCCTGCGCCTCGGAGGTGCGCGGGATGGAGACGCCGGCCTGGGCGTACGCCCACGAGGTCAGGCCCGAGCAGTCGAAGGAGGACGGGCCGGTGGCGCCGTAGACGTAGGGCGAGCCGAGCTTGCTCTGGGCGGCGGCGTAGGCCGCCGCGGCCCGGCCGGAGCCCGGCGGGACGTTGGTGAGGGCCTCGCGCTCGCTGCTGCGGCTGGCGCGGGTCTGCTCGGCGGCGAGGGCCGCCTTCTCCTTGGCCGTGAGGGAGTTGAGCAGCTTCTGCGCGGAGGCGAGCTTGCCCTGGACTTCCTTCTTCTTGTTGCCCAGTTCGGTGCGGGTGGAGGCGAGGTCCTTGAGCTTCTCGGTGGCCTCGGCGCGCTCCTGGGCGAGTTCGCGCTGCTTCTCCTGGACCTTCTTCAGCGCCTCGACCTGCTGGGCGCTCAACTGGTCGAGCGTGGAGGCCTTGTCGAGGTAGTCGTTCGGGTTGGAGGAGAGGAACAACTGCAAGGACGGGTCGAGGTTGCCCGTGCGGTACTGGGAGGCGGCGGCCAGACCGAGGCTGTCGCGCAGCTCGTTGAGCTCCTCCTGGCCGCGGGCGACGTTGTCCTGGATGGTGGAGATCTCCTTCTGGAGCTTCTCCTGCTTCTCCTTGGCCCCGTTGTACTTCTCGGTGGCCTGCTCCGCCTCTTCGTAGAGCTTGTCGACCTTGGCCTTGACCTCGTCCGTGCTCGGCTTTTCGCTGGGTGCGGCGTTGGCGGCCTGCGAGGTGAAAGCGACGGCAGCGGCAGCGGCGGTGGTCAGCACGGTCACGCGCGCACGGCTCGGCTGCTTGGGACGACGGTGGGACGCCACGGGTGACGAGCTCCTTCTGGCCCCTCCGCCGTCGCTCCCCATGAGCGATCACCCGAGCGGAGGTTCGACGCCAGACCCTAGTGACCTTCTTGTGATCAGTTCAAATCCTCAGCTGAATATTTTCACCACGGTGGTCATTCTTTGCACTGGATTCACATGCAGTGACGCATACTTGACGCTGGGCCACGCAGAGAGGCCCTCAATTCGGGCATCACGCCCGGACGTTACGCATGCCGCGAACGCCTCCTAGCCCCGCGAAAGGCGCCTGAGGAGCAGCGCGGACGGCACCGGGCGGGCGCCCGCGCGGGCGACGCCGTCGGCGACCTCGCGGTCGGTCGAGGCGACGATGACCGGGCGGCCGGGTGGCTCGGCGCGCACCAGCTGGCGGATCAGCTCGTCGGCGGTGACGCCCGGCTTGGAGAACAGCACCCGCACCCCGCGCGGCGGCGCGAGCAGCACCGGCGCGGCCAGCTCGGCCCCGTCGAAGACGCACGTCACCTCGGCGCCGGTCTGCGCGGCGAGCTGCGCGAGCTGGCCGAGCAGTCTCAGGCGCTGCTTCTCCAGCGGCATCTGCGGATAGCCGGTCTTGGTGACGTTGTAGCCGTCGACCACGAGATGCGCCTGCGGCAGCGCCAGCAACTGGTCGAGGACCTGGGGGTCGTCCTCGGACAGTGCGCGGGCGGCGATGTCCTTCGGGGTCATCCGGCCCGGCTCCACGGCGTCCACGGTCTCGGCCGGGCGCACCGACACCGGCGGCAGGGCCAGCTCGCGCCTGAGGCCCTGCGCGGCGTCCAGCACGGTGTCCAGCAGCAGCCGTACCCGCATGTCCTCGACGCTGCGCCCCTCGCGCGCGGCGCGGCGGGCCGCCTCCAGGGCGGCTTCCGTCTCGCCCAGCCGGGCGCGCAGCCGCCGGCTCTCGCTCTCGGCGGCGGAGATCTGGGCCTGCCCCTCCGCGCGGACGGCCTCGATCTCGCCGTGTGCCTTGCGTAGTGCCGCCTCGCCGCGTTTGACGTCGCTGTGAGCCGAGCGCAGTTTCCGGTGAAGCGAATCCGCTTCCTTCTTGGCCGAATCCAGCTCCGCGCGCAGCCGCTCGGTCTCGGCCTTGGTGTGCTCACGGGCCCGGGCCAGCTCGGTCCGCAGCCGTTCCAGCTCCGCCCGGGTCTCCTCGTCGGCCCGCTCGGCGTCGGCGCGCAGTGCCTCCTCGCCCGCAGCGGTCACCAGCTTCACCCAGCCGACCGGCCGCAGTACATAGGCCGCGGCCGCCACGTCGAGCGGGTCCGCTGCCGGGGGCGGCGAGCCGGAGTCGAGGGCGCCGGCCAGCTCCGGCTGCGCCTCTCTGAGCTTCTCCCCGATGCGCTGCCGGAACAGCGGATCGGTCTCGAGGGCCGCCGCCATGGCGTTGCCGGCGAACTTGGCCCGGCGGTTCGGGGCGAACCGGGCGTACTGCCGCAGCTGTGTGGGCAGCTCGGCGACGGTCAGCCCGCCGAAGCCGTCCGAGACGATCTGGACGACCTTGCGACGCACTCCGTCGGGCAGCGGACGGTCGAGCACCTCAGCGGCGCCGTCGCCCGGCCCCCCGCCTGTGGTCTCCGCCATCCGTCACACCCCAATGCCTGTGCGGGGCCGGCCCCCGTCAGGAGCCGGCACCCGGCCTGTCCACGAGTTCCACCTGATCCATGGCGTTGCACCAGCGGCACCGCACCGACTCGATGGTCTCACTGAGCACCTCGCGCTCCTCGACCTTCGGCTCTCCGGCCAGGTCGAGGTGGACGTACTCCACGACCTTCGACGAGCGGGTCACGTCGAACCGCGTGAGGTTGCCGCAGAGGGTGCAGCGCCACCGCGTCGCGGCGGTCGGCAGGGGAACCGTCATCGTGCCTGTGCTCTTTTCTTCTGGGCCTTCTATTGTCAGTGACGCAACCGACCTCCGCGGAGCGTGTGGCTCGTAACCCTACGGCCTGGCGGGTACTCGACGCCCGCCCGTTCGCGGCGGCGAGGCGATCTGCGGCCTCGCGTCCCGGTACGTCATGATCTGTCCATGATCGCCAACTGGAGCGCGACGGTCCGCGGGGCGAGCGGATCGGCCTGGCTGCCGTCGGCGCCGGTGACGTACGGACTGATCGCCCTGTGCTTCCTGGTCTTCCTGCTCGGCCCGGCCGCGGGGCTCAGTCCGGTGTACGGCTCCGGCGAGGAGCTGCTCGCCGCGCAGCGGGCCTACTTCCGGCGCTGGGGCGTGATCCCGGCCGAGCTGTTCCGCGACTCACCGGGGGCGGCTCTCACCCCGGCGACGGCGCTGTTCGTCCACGGCAGCTGGGTGCACCTGCTCGGCAACATGCTCTTCCTCTACGTCTTCGGGGCGATGACCGAGGAGCGGATGGGCCGTGTGCAGTTCGCCCTGTTCTACCTGGGCTGCGGCTACCTGGCCCTGCTGGGCTACGCGGCCGCCAATGCCACGTCCGAGCAGTCCCTGGTGGGGGCGTCCGGCGCGATCTCGGCGGTCCTCGGCGCGTTTCTGTTCCTGTTCCCGCGCGCGAGGGTGACCAGTCTCCTGCCGTTCCTGTTCTTTCTGCCGCTGCGGTTTCCGGCGTGGGTGGTGCTGCCGTTCTGGGCGGCGCTGCAGTGGCTGGCGGCGGGGCGGGCGGCGCAGGGGCCGGGGGTGGCGTATCTGGCGCACCTGGTGGGGTTCGGGCTGGGGTTCGTCTTTGCGTGGGCGCGGTTCGGAAAATGAGAGGCGCGCAGCGCGGCCTTGGAAGGGCGGTGGTGGGAGACGGGCGGGCCACTAAAGTGAGGGCTGCCCCTGCTCCGGCTCCCGAGGGAGAGAACCAGCCGTGATCACCGCGATCGTTCTGATCAAGACCAGCGTGGACCGGATTCCGGAGATCGCCGAGTCGATCGCTTCGCTGGAGAGCGTGAGTGAGGTGTTCTCCGTCACCGGGACGTATGACTTGATCGCCATGGTGCGGGTGAAGGAGCACGAGGAGCTGGCGGAGGTCATTCCCGGGCGGATCAGCAAGATTCCGGGGGTGGAGGGAACGGATACCCATGTGGCGTTCCGGACGTACTCGCAGCACGACCTGGAGGCGGCGTTCGCGATCGGGCTGGACTCCTGACCCGACCCGACCGCCTGAACACCGCCTCCGGGCGCTGATCGGTCAGGAACTCACACTGCTGGTACGCAACGGCCGTCCTCCGTCCGGTACTGCCACTGTGCGCCGTCCCGCACAAGCTCCTGCACCGCGTTGACGAGACGCTCGACGTGCTCGTCCGGCGTACCCGCGCCGAAGCTCACCCTGATGGCGTTGAGGGACTTCTCTCCCGGTGCGGCCTCGGGCGCGCCGCACTCGCCCTGGGTCTGCGGGTCGGTGCCCAGCAGGGTGCGGAGCAGGGGGTGGGCACAGAAGAGGCCGTCGCGGACTCCGATGCCGTACTCGGCGGAGAGGGCGGCGGCGAAGTGGGAGCTGTTCCAGCCGTCGACGACGAAGGAGAGGACGCCGACGCGCGGGGCGTCGTCGCCGAAGAGGGACAGGGTCCGGACCTCGGGGACGCCGGCGAGGCCTTGGCTGACCTTCTCGATCAGGTACCGCTCGCGGGCGACGAGCGTGTCGAAGCCCGCCTGGGTGAGGGCCTTGCAGGCGGAGGCGATGGCATAGGCGCCGACGACGTTGGGGGAACCGGCCTCGTGGCGGGCGGCCGTTTCGTGCCAGTCGACGTCCACTCCCCCGTCGGCGCGGCGGCTGACCTTGCGGCTGGCGCCGCCGCCCGCGAGGTACGGCTCGGCCGCGCGCAGCCAGTCGGCGCGGCCGGCCAGGACGCCGGAGCCGAAGGGGGCGTACAGCTTGTGGCCGGAGAAGGCGACCCAGTCGACGTCCAGGTCACGGACGCTCACCGGGTGGTGCGGGGCGAGCTGGGCGGCGTCCAGGACGACGCGGGCGCCGTGCGCGTGCGCGGCGGCGGCCAGCTCCCGTACGGGCCACACCTCGCCGGTGACGTTGGAGGCGCCGGTGACGCAGACCAGGGCCGGGCCGTGCGGGTCGCGGCCGGCCAGGGCGCGCTCCAGGGTCTCGACGGCGCGGCGGGGGCTGCTCGGGGCGTCGAGGCAGGTGACCTGGGCGTCCCGCCAGGGCAGCAGACAGGCGTGGTGCTCGGTCTCGAAGACGAAGACCTGGCAGTCGGCGGGCAGGGCCGCGGCGAGCAGGTTGAGGGAGTCGGTGGTGGAGCGGGTGAAGATCAGCTGGTCGTCGGCGCGGCAGTCCAGGAACTCGGCGACGGTCCGGCGGGCGTTCTCGAACAGGTCGGTGGAGAGCTGGGAGAGGTAGCCCGCGCCGCGGTGCACGCTGCCGTAGTAGGGCGCGTACGCCGCCACGTCGTCCCACACCCGCTGGAGCGCCGGGGCGCTGGCGGCGTAGTCGAGGGCGGCGTAGGTGACCTTGCCGCCGGTGACGAGCGGGACGGTGACATCTCTACCCAGAACGGGAAGAGGGGTGCAAACGGACTGGTCGGCGGCAGCGGTGGAGACGGACATGGGTGAACTCCCGTGAAGGCAGCCGGAATCGCCGGCGGAGAAGGTGAAAGGGGGTGTGCGGAGGCGGGGCTCTGCGGCCCTAACGCATTCGCTTGCTCACGGAAAGACTCCCTCGAACGACCAGGACCCCTGGTACTGAGCTCAATCAAGAGCGTGAGGGGTCCGCGCTTGCCGTAGACCTTGCTGCCTACGGCCTGGTCTTCACCCGGGGCACCCCGCCACGGACGGAGGGTTGCCGGACAGCCGGCCGGGGCCTTTCAGCTGTCACTCATGACCTGGTCAGGAACGTACGCGAGACGATCACCGCTCCGCAACTTCTGTCCGGATACCGGAACGAAGAAGGTGGTCCCGGTGCTTCGATCCGGTCGGCTCTTTTTCCGCCGCAGCCGCGCGCAACCACGACGGGCGAGCCCGGCGGTGCCGAGCTCACCGTCGCCCCTGAACGCTACGCGTTGCTGGCGGCCACCCAGCGGTCGAGGGCGCGCTTCGCCGCGCCCGAGTCGATCGACTCCGCCGCCTTTGCCATGCCGGCGCGGATCTGGTCAGCCAGCGGTGCCTCCGTCGGCCCCAGGGCCACCAGCGCGGCCGCCGAGTTCAGCAGCACCGCATCCCTGACGGCACCCTTCTCCCCGTTCAGCAAGCGCAGCGCCACGTCGGCGTTGTACGACGCGTCGGCGCCCCGCAGTGCCTCCACCGGGACGAGGTCGATGCCGACGTCCCGCGGGTCGAAGCTCTCCTCCGTCACCTTGCCGTCCCGGACGACCCACACCCGTGACGTGGCCGTCGTCGTCAGCTCGTCAAGACCGTCGTCGCCGCGGAACACCAGGGAGGAGTTGCCACGCTCGGCGAAGACCCCGGCCACGATCGGCGCCATACGGGGGTCGGCGACGCCGACCGCCTGGGCCTTCACCTTCGCCGGGTTGGTCAGCGGGCCGAGGACGTTGAAGATCGTCCGAATCCCCAACTGCCCACGAGCCGCGCCCGCGTGCCGCATCGCCGGGTGGAACTTCGCCGCGAAGCAGAAGGTGATCCCGGCCGCCTCGGCGACCTCCGCCACCCGCTGCACCGGCAGTTCCAGATTGACGCCGAGCTTCTCCAGCACGTCCGACGCCCCGGACGCCGACGACGCCGCCCGGTTCCCGTGCTTGACGACCTTCGCGCCCGTACCGGCGACGACGATCGCCGACATGGTGGAGATGTTGACCGTCTTGGCCCCGTCGCCACCCGTGCCGACGATGTCGACCGTGGCTCCCGGCACCTCGATCACGTTCGCGTGCTCGTACATCGCCCGCACGAAGCCGGCGATCTCGGCGACGGTCTCCCCCTTGCCGCGCAGCGCCACCACGAACCCGGCGATCTGCGCGTCGGTCGCCTCGCCGCGCATGACCAGGTCCATCGCCCAGGCGGTGTCGTCCGCGGACAGGTCCCGGCCGTCCAGCAGGCCGTTCAGCAGGGCGGGCCAGGTGCGGCCCGCCGCGTTGTCGCCTCCAGCGGGGGTCACAGCGCTCATCAGCCGCTCCTGGTCGTCGTAGAAACACATTCGTCGACACACATCGGTGTGGTTCCCCACCCTATCCAGCCACGGGCACGGCGAAGGGCCCCGTCCGAACACCGGACGGGGCCCTTTACCGTGGCGTGGCGAGCTGAGCGCAGCGATCAGTGGTGGCCGTGGCCGCTCGTGATCTCCTTGTACTCCTCGGAGGTCGGCTTCGGGATCTGGGCCTCCTCGCCGTAGTACGCGTTGCTGAGCTTGGCGCGCAGCCGCTCGGAGCCCGTCACCTTGCGCCGGACACCGTTCTCGTCGACCGTCGGGCCGATCTCGACCGGCTTGTACTGCTCGTGCGCGGTGAGCGTGTGCAGCTGGTCCTGGCTGAGCGGCTCGTGCACCTCGATGAACTCACCGTGCGGCAGCCGCTTGATGATGCCCGACTCGCGGCCGTGCAGCACCTTCTCGCGGTCCCGGCGCTGCAGGCCGAGGCAGATCCGCTTGGTGATGATGAACGCGGCGACCGGTCCGGCGAAGAACCCGATGCGGACGAACCAGGTGACCGCGTTGAGCGAGAGATGGAAGTGTGTGGCCACGATGTCGTTGCCGCCGCCGATCAGCATGATCATGTACGCGGTGACCCAGGCGACGCCGAAGCCCGTACGGGTCGGGGCGTTGCGCGGCCGGTCCAGGATGTGGTGCTCGCGCTTGTCCCCGGTGACCCAGGACTCGATGAACGGATAGAGCGCGATCACGCCGAGGAAGATACCGAAGACCACCAGCGGGATGAACACGCCCAGGACGAGTGTGTGGCCCCAGATGTTGATCTCCCAGCCCGGCATGGCACGGACGAGTCCCTCGGCGAAGCCCATGTACCAGTCGGGCTGGGCACCCGTCGACACCTGGTCGGGGCGGTACGGGCCCAGGACCCAGATCGGGTTGACGGTCACCAGGCCGGCCAGGGCGGCGATGAAGCCGAAGACCAGGAAGAAGTAGCCCCCGGCCTTGGCCATGTAGACCGGCAGCAGCGGCATGCCGACGACGTTCTTGTTGGTGCGTCCGGGACCCGCGAACTGGGTGTGCTTGTGGTAGACGACCAGGATCAGGTGGCCGACCACGAGCCCGAGCATGATGCCCGGCAGCAGCAGGATGTGGATCGAGTAGAACCGGGCGACGAAGTCGTGGCCGGGGAACTCCCCGCCGAACAGGAACATCGAGATGTACGTGCCGACGACCGGCACGGACAGGATCGCGCCCTGGGTGAAGCGGACACCGGTGCCGGAGAGCAGGTCGTCCGGGAGCGAGTAGCCGGTGAAACCGGTGAACATGCCCAGGACGAACAGCAGGAAGCCGAACAGCCAGTTGATCTCACGCGGCTTGCGGAACGCGCCGGTGAAGAACACGCGCATCATGTGCACGAACATGCCGGCGAGGAAGATGATCGCCGCCCAGTGGTGGATCTGCCGCATGAGCAGACCACCGCGCACGTCGAAGGAGATGTGCAGGGTCGAGCTGAAGGCCTCGCTCATCAGCTGTCCCTGCAGCGGGACGTAACTGCCGTGGTACTCCACCTCGTTCATCGACGGGTGGAAGAACAGCGTCAGATACACACCCGTGAGGATGATGATGATGAAGCTGTAGAGGCAGATCTCGCCCAGCATGAAGGACCAGTGGTCCGGGAAGATCTTGCGCATGTTGGCCTTGGCCAGGGAGTAGATCCCGAGGCGGCCGTCGGCCCAGTCGGCGACCCGCTCGCCCGCGGGTGCCTTGCGGCGTTCATTTGCAGTGCTCATCCGCGCTCCCAGAAAGCAGGACCGACGGGCTCCGCGAAGTCGCCGAGCGCCTCAAGGTAGCCCTCGTCGTTCACACCGATGCGCAGCTGCGGCAAGGCGTGACCGGCGGGGCCGAAGATCACCCGGGCACCGTCGGAGAGGTCGAAGGTGGACTGGTGGCAGGGGCAGAGCACGTGGTGCGTCTGCTGCTCGTACAGGGAGATCGGGCAACCGACGTGGGTGCAGATCTTCGAATAGGCGACGATGCCCTCGTGCGACCACTCGAGCTCGCGCTTGTCCTTGATGTCGGCCGGCTGAAGCCGGACGATCATCAGGGCGGCCTTGGCGATCTCGTCCTGGAACTCCTCGTCGTGCTCCTCCAGGCCCTCGGGCTTGGCGAAGGTGAGCGAGCCGACCGCGACGTCGGACGGACGCAGCGGCTCGTTCGTGTTCATGTTCACGAGCAGCTTGCCCCTGGACCACAGGGTGTGGCGCAGCTTGGTCCCGGGCAGCGGACCCAGGTCGCGCAGTAGGACGACGCCGGACAGCGGCACCAGCGTGAGCGCGCCGAGCATCGTGGTGCGGATCAGCCTGCGACGACCGATCACGGACTCCTTGGCGCCCTCCTTGAAGTCCTCGTGGACCTTCGTGCGGACCTCGGGCGTGGCCTCGATCGGGTGCCGCTCGTCGGCGATCTCCACGTCGGACATCAGGGTGCGGGCCCAGTGGACCGCGCCCGCGCCGATGCAGAACAGCGCACCGCCCAGGGTCAGGCCCAGTGCGAAGTTCAGCGCGTTGATGTGGCCGAGCGGGAAGACGTAGATCGACTTGTCGTGCGGGATCGCCACGAACGAGGCGATGAAGCCGATGGTGGCCAGCATCGACACCGTGAACAGCAGGGCCACCGAACGCTCGGACCGCTTGGCGGCCCGCTCGTCGATGTCCTGGATCCGGTGCTCGTGGGGCGGCAGCCCCGGGTCGGCGAACGGGTCCTTCTCGTCCGCGACGCCTACCGCGCCGTGCGCGTCCTCCTGCTCAGCGGGCAGGTTCTCTTCGGGAATGTCTTGGCTACTCATGACTTCTTGGCCTTTGCGGTCCGAGCGGCGACCCATACGGCGACGGCGATCAGCCCGCCGAGCCCGAAGACCCAGCCGAACAGACCCTCACTGACCGGCCCGAGGCCGCCCAGCGCGAGACCGCCGGGGCTCACCGTCTCGTCACCGTTGACCGCGTTCAGGTACGCGATGATGTCCTTCTTGTTCTTCTCCGTCAGCGTCGTGTCGGGGAAGGACGGCATGTTCTGCGGGCCGGTCTGCATGGCCTCGTAGATGTGCTTCGGGGCGACGCCCCCGAGGGCCGGCGCGTACTTGCCGTGCGTCAGCGCACCACCCTGACCGGTGAAGTTGTGGCACTGCGCGCAGTTGGTGCGGAACAGCTCGCCGCCCTTGGCGATGTCCGCGCCCTCCGGGCTGTACTTGTCCTCCGTCGGGATGGCCGGGCCGGCGCCGAGCGAGGCGATGTAGGCCGCGAGCTGGTCGATCTGGGGCTGCGAGTAGATCGGCCTCTTTTGCGGGATCTGAGCGCCCGGCTGCTGGGCGGGCATACGGCCGGTGCCCACCTGGAAGTCGACGGCCGCGGCGCCCACGCCCACCAGGCTCGGACCGTCGGAGCTGCCCTGACCGCCGGTGCCGTGGCAGCTGGCACAGCCTACGGCGTAGAGCTTCTGGCCCTGTTCGATGGCGAGGGACTGGGCTGTTTCATCGGCCTTCGCCTTGTCCGTGGGTGCGACAAAGACGTACAGCCCCCCGGTGCATGCCAGCGCGAGGAGTAGGACGACGACTGCCGCCAATGGGTGGCGTCGTCGTGCGGAGAGCTTTTTCACGGATTACCCCGGTGTCAGGATCTTCTGCGTCGATGCTTCTGTTGGTGCGCTTCTCGGAGCGCGTCGGGCCCGGGCTACTTGATCATGTAGATCGTGGCGAAGAGGCCGATCCAGACGACATCGACGAAGTGCCAGTAGTAGGACACGACGATGGCTGCCGTCGCCTGCTCGTGGGTGAACCTCCGGGCCGCGTAGGTACGGCCGAGGACGAACAGGAAGGCGATGAGGCCGCCCGTCACGTGCATGCCGTGGAAGCCGGTCGTCAGGTAGAAGACCGAGCCGTACGGGTCGGAGGAGAGCGAGAGGCCCTCGTGCTTCACCAGCTCCGTGTACTCGAAGACCTGTCCGCCGATGAAGATCGCACCCATGATGAAGGTGACGATGAACCAGCCCCGGAGCTTCTTCACGTCACCGCGCTCGGCGGCGAACACGCCGAGCTGGCAGGTGAGGGAGGAGAGCACCAGGATCGTGGTGTTGGCCGCCGAGAACGGGAAGTTCAGGCTGGAGGCCATTTCCTTCCAGTGGTCGGCACCCGTCACCGACCGCAGGGTGAAGTACATCGCGAAGAGGGCCGCGAAGAACATCAGCTCGGAACTCAACCAGATGATGGTTCCGACACTGGTGAGGTTCGGCCGGTTGACCGACGGGTGCGCGTGCCCGGAATCTACTGTCGTTGCTGTCGCCACGCCGACATTATGTCGGTCGCTTATCCCGCCCTCACTCCCGGGGGTGCCGTTCGGAGTGTCTTGGCTGTTCGTACCGGTGTTGACGGGGTGTGCGAGGGGGTAGCATCCGCGGCATCGGTCCTGTCCGTACGACGCTGACGTCTCGGAGGAACTATGCAGCCGACCGCCACGGTGCTGGTCTACAGCAGCAACTCCAACACCCGCGAACAGGTGCGGCTGGCCACGGGGCGGCGGCCGGCGCCGGATGTGCCTGTGGTGGAGTTCGTGGAGTGTGCGACTCCGGGGGCTGTTGTCAAGGAGCTGGAGAAGGGCGGGATCGACGTCTGTGTGCTGGACGGGGAGGCCGTGCCGATGGGGGGCATGGGGGTGTGCCGGCAGATCAAGGACGAGATCTTCGAGTGTCCGCCGGTGCTGCTGTTGATCGGGCGGCCACAGGATGCGTGGCTGGCCACGTGGAGCCGGGCTGAGGCGGCGGTGACGTTGCCGGTGGAGCCGGTGGAGTTTGCGGCGGCGTTGGCTTCTCTGTTGCGGTCGAAGAGGTTGCAGAGCGCCTAGCTCAGATGCTCTGCGGCCTCAGCCTGGCCCGCTCCTCAGGGCCCGGGCCCGCTGGGTCGCCGGCTATCAGGGCGCTGCCCTTGCGCCAGCTTTTCCAGGTGAGGTTCCAGTCGCCGAAGCCGTTGCCGAAGGGGGCCATCGTGTCGCCGCCCGAGTTGACGACCTCGACGATGTCTCCCTGGCTGATGTTGTCGTAGAACCACTTGGCGTTGTCGGTGCTCATGCCGGTGCAGCCGTGGCTGACGTTGGCGTACCCCTGGGAACCCGTGGACCAGGGGGCGGCGTGGACGTACTCGCCGCTGTTGGTGACCCTGACGGAGTGGTGGACGATCAGGTCGTAGAAGTCCGAGGCTCCGATGCTGGCGCTGGTCATGCGGACGGTGCCCTCCTTGGCCAGGACGACCTTGACACCGTTGCGGGTGGCGTAGCCGGGCTTGCCCGTGGTGACCGGGATCTGCTTGACGACCTCGCCGTTCCTGGTGACGGTCATCTGGTGCGCGGCGGCGTCCGTGACGGCTATGACCTGGTCCCCCGTGGTGATCGTGAGCGGCTTGGCCCTGCCGCCCCAGAGGCGGTCGCTGATCTTGATGCCGTCCAGGTTGCTGCGGACCTGCACGGTGGCGTGGGTGGGCCAGTACTCCTTGGGGCGGTAGTGGAGCTCCTTGGCGTCCACCCAGTGCCAGGCGCCGTCCACGGCGGGCATGGAGTCGACCTTCAGGGCCTTCTCGACGACGGCACGCTGTGCGGGGTCCTTGACGGGCTGGTTCAGCTTTGCGGTGATCGGCTGGCCGACGCCGTACCGGCCCGCCTTGGGGCCGAACTTCACGGTCAGGCGCTTCTTGGTGCTGGGCCTGCCGGTGTCGAAGGTGAGGACCTTGCGGCCGGGCGCCCCGTGCTCGCCCTCGGTGCTCACGCGGACCGTGTAGCGGGCGTTGGCGGCGAGCGGCGAGGTGCTGTGCCAGCGGGCGCCGTCGGCCGACAGTTCGCCCGCGAGGTAGCGGCCTGTGGCGTCCACGGCCGTGACGTCCGTGATGCGGCCGTCGGAGCCCTCGGCGACGACCTCCAGAGGCTTGTCCGGGTCGGCCTTCTTGCCGGCGCCGGAGGGGCCGCTGAAGGATATCTGGTCGGCCGCGTCGTAGGGGCGGGCGGTCAGCGGGTTGCCGTCCGAGCCGCAGGCGGTGACGCCCGCGCAGAGGGCGATCACCAGCAGCGTGCAGCTGACGACGGTGCGGGGGCGGGGTCTCTGGCTCATGGATTCAACGTAGGAAGCCATGTCAACCACGGCACGCCGGGTGACTCGTACGAGTGACCCGTATTGCGGCAAAAGCAGGAGCCCGGACGCTCCTGACGGAGTGTCCGGGCCCCGGAAGAGCGGCTCACCTGTTACTGCGTGCGGTTCTCACCGCGGTAGTACTCGAAGACCCAGCCCCAGAGGCCGACCAGGATCAGCGGCGCCGAGAAGTACAGCAGCCACCAGCCGATCGCGACGGCCAGGAAGGCGAGTGCTCCACCGATGCCGAGGGCCAGCGGCTGCCAGCTGTGCGGGCTGAAGAACCCGACCTCGCCGGCGTCGTCCGCGACGTCCGCCTCCCTGTTGTCCTGTGCGCCGACGTCGACCCGCTTGGCCGTGAAGCCGAGGTAGAAGCCGACCATGATGCACAGGCCGAAGGCCAGGAAGAGGGCCGTGGTGCCGGCCGGCTCCTTCGACCAGACGCCATAGACGACAGCCATGGCGAGGACGAAGACGCTCAGCCACATGAACATCTTGCCCTGGATCTTCACTTGCCGGCCTCCTTGCCCCCAGCGAGGGCCTTCTCGCCGTGCCCGACGTTCTCAAGCTCGTCGAGTGCGGCGATCTCGGGGTGGTGCAGGTCGAACGCCGGGGATTCACTGCGGATCCGCGGCAGGGTGAGGAAGTTGTGCCGCGGCGGCGGGCAGGAGGTCGCCCACTCCAGCGAACGGCCGTAGCCCCACGGGTCGTCGACCTCGATCTTCTTGCCGTACTTGGCGGTCTTCCACACGTTGTAGAAGAACGGCAGGATCGACATGCCGAGCAGGAACGAGCTGATCGTCGAGATCGTGTTCAGGGCGGTGAAGCCGTCGGCCGCCAGGTAGTCGGCGTACCGGCGCGGCATGCCCTCGGCGCCCAGCCAGTGCTGGACCAGGAACGTGCCGTGGAAGCCGATGAAAAGCGTCCAGAAGGTGATCTTGCCGAGCCGCTCGTCGAGCATCTTGCCGGTGAACTTCGGCCACCAGAAGTGGAAGCCGGAGAACATCGCGAAGACGACGGTGCCGAAGACCACGTAGTGGAAGTGCGCCACCACGAAGTACGAGTCGGAGACGTGGAAGTCCATCGGCGGCGAGGCCAGGATGACACCGGTCAGACCACCGAACGTGAAGGTGATCAGGAAGCCGGTCGCCCAGAGCATCGGCGTCTCGAAGGAGAGCGAGCCCTTCCACATCGTTCCGATCCAGTTGAAGAACTTCACGCCCGTTGGTACAGCGATGAGGAACGTCATGAAGGAGAAGAAGGGAAGCAGCACGCCACCGGTGACGTACATGTGGTGCGCCCACACCGTCACGGACAGACCGGCGATGGCGATCGTCGCGCCGATGAGGCCCATGTAGCCGAACATCGGCTTGCGGCTGAAGACCGGGATGACCTCGGAGATGATGCCGAAGAACGGCAACGCGATGATGTACACCTCTGGATGGCCGAAGAACCAGAAGAGGTGTTGCCATAGCAAGGCGCCGCCGTTGGCCGCGTCGAAGACGTGCGCACCGAACTTGCGGTCCGCCTCCAGCGCGAAGAGCGCCGCCGCCAGGACGGGGAAGGCCAGCAGGACCAGCACGGCGGTCAGCAGCACGTTCCAGCAGAAGATCGGCATGCGGAACATGGTCATGCCCGGGGCGCGCATGCAGATGATGGTGGTGATGAAGTTGACCGAGCCGAGGATGGTGCCGAAGCCGGAGAAGGCCAGGCCCATGATCCACATGTCGGCGCCGAGGCCCGGCGAGCGGACCGCGTCCGACAGCGGGCTGTAGGCGAACCAGCCGAAGTCGGCCGCGCCCTGCGGGGTGAGGAAGCCACCGACCGCGATCAGCGAGCCGAAGAGGTAGAGCCAGTAGGCGAGCATGTTCAGCCGCGGGAACGCCACGTCGGGCGCGCCGATCTGCAGCGGCATGATCCAGTTCGTGAAACCGGCGAACAGCGGCGTCGCGAACATCAGCAGCATGATCGTGCCGTGCATCGTGAACGCCTGGTTGAACTGCTCGTTCGACATGATCTGCAGGCCCGGGCGGGCCAGCTCGGCGCGCATGAGCAGTGCCATGACGCCGCCGATCACGAAGAACGCGAAGGACGTGACCAGATACAGCGTTCCGATGGTCTTGTGGTCGGTGGTGGTGAGCCACTTGACCACGACATTGCCGGGCTGCTTGCGCCGTACCGGCAGCTCGTCGGCGTAACTGCCTTCAGCTGCCGAGGCACCCTGGGGTTCGTTGAGGATGCTCACAGGTTTGTCGTCTCCCGGTTCTTCTCGGGGCCCGTCTGCGCGATGCCCGAGGGAACGTAACCGGTCTGCCCCTTCTTGGCGAGGTCCTGCAGATGCTGCTCGTAGCGCTCGGGGGAGACGACCTTCACGTTGAACAGCATCCGGGAATGGTCGACGCCGCACAGCTCGGCGCACTTGCCCATGAAGGTGCCCTCCCTGTTGGGGGTCACCTGGAAGGTGTTGGTGTGGCCCGGGATGACGTCCATCTTCATCAGGAACGGCACCGTCCAGAAGGAGTGGATGACGTCCCGAGAGGTCAGGATGAACCGGACGGTCTTGCCCTTGGGCAGCCACAGGGTCGGACCCGGGTTGCCGGTCTGGGGGTTCCGGGTGGCCGGCGTACCGACGTCGTAGACGCCGCCGGCGTTCGCCGGGAAGTCCTTCTTGAACCGGTCCGGAATGGCGTCCAGGTTCTTGTCGGTCTTCGCGTTGCCGGTGGAGCCGTCGACGTTCTCGATGTAGTTGAACGCCCAGCTCCACTGGTAGCCGACGACGTTGACGGTGACGTCCGGCTTCTTCTTCAAGCTGAGCAGCTCGGACTCGTCACGGGCGGTGAAGTAGAACAGCACCGAGACGATGATGAGCGGGACCACGGTGTACAGGGCCTCGATGGGCATGTTGTACCGGGTCTGCGGGGGGACCTCGACCTTGGTGCGGCTGCGCCGGTGGAAGAACGCACTCCAGCAGATCAAGCCCCACACCAGCACGCCCACGGCGAGCGCGGCAGCCCATGAGCCCTGCCACAGGGAGAGGATCCGCGGACCCTCTTCCGTGGTCGGGGTGGGCATACCCAGGCGGGGGAAGTCCTCCGATGTGCAACCTGTGGCGGTCGCCAGGACCAGGCCCGCGGTCAGTGCCTGCAGCAGCTTCCGCCGCATCGGGCGCCGCGGCGAGCGGTCGGAGCCGTTGGGACTCACGTAGCGCCTTCCCGAGAGTCTCGCCCGCGCGGATCGGCTGCGGCCTGGCCTTCTCGCTGGTCGGTCGCCGCCCTGCGTCGGGCAGGGGTTTGGATGTTTATGCGGACCAAACCCTAGCCGACGCCCTCCGGGGGTTCTCGAGGAGGGGGTGCCATACGCGCCGCGGGTCACGCCGGGCGCCTAATAGCTCGGGGGTTCGGTGAGTCGGCGACTGCCGGTCTCGTCTGGTCTCGTCGTGGCCGGGCGCGCGGTTTCCCGCGCCCCTGTAAAGCTGCCGCACGCTTTAACGTGGCTGTGTGGGCTACTTCGACGCTGCTTCCAGTGCTCCTCTTCATTCCGTTGCCCGGCAGGCGTTTCAGGCCTCACTCGATGAGGGGTGGGCCGACCCTGCACGCCTCTATCGGGAGGGGCGGCGGGCTCGGATGTTGCTGGATGCCGCTCGGGAGACCGTCGCCGAGGCTGTGGGGTGCCGGGCGGACGAGGTGGTGTTCACGTCGTCGGGTACGCGGGCCGTGCACTCGGGTGTCACGGGGGCGTTGGCGGGGCGTCACCGGATTGGGCGGCACCTGATCGTGTCGGCTGTGGAACATTCGTCCGTGCTCCATGCGGCTGACGCGCACGAGGCCGGCGGCGGGAGCGTCACCCAGGTCGCGGTGGACCGTGCGGGGGCGGTGACCGCCGAGTCGTACGTCGCCGCCCTTCGGCCCGACACCGCGCTGGCCTGTCTGCAGTCGGCCAATCACGAGGTGGGGACCGAGCAGCCGGTCGCGGAGTTGGCGGCGGCGTGCCGGGGGGCCGGGGTGCCGTTGCTGGTGGATGCGGCGCAGTCGTTGGGGTGGGGGCGGGTCGAGGGTGACTGGTCGTTGTTGACGGCCAGTGCGCACAAGTGGGGCGGGCCGGCGGGGGTCGGGCTGCTGGTCGTGCGCAAGGGGGTGCGGTTCGCGGCTCAAGGGCCGGTGGACGAGCGGGAGTCGGGGCGGGCGGCCGGTTTCGAGAACATTCCGGCGATCGTGGCCGCGGCGGCGTCCCTGCGGGCGGTGCGGGCCGAGGCGGCCCAGGTGGCGGTGCGGCTGCGGGCGCTGACGGACCGGATCCGGGCGCGGGTGCCGGAGCTGGTGCCGGACGTGGAGGTGGTCGGGGACCCGGTGCGCCGGCTGCCCGGGATCGTCACTTTCTCGTGTCTCTATGTCGACGGGGAGACATTGCTGCACGCTCTGGACCGGGAGGGTTTCTCCGTCTCGTCCGGATCGTCCTGCACCAGCAGCACGCTGACGCCGAGCCATGTACTGAAGGCGATGGGCGTGCTCAGCGAGGGCAACGTACGGGTGTCCCTGCCGCCCGGGACACCGGCGGAGGACGTCGACCGGTTCCTGGAGGTGCTTCCGGGGGCGGTGGCCGGGGTGCGGGAGCAGTTGGGGGCGCCGGTGCCGACGGAGGTCGTACGGGAGCAGCAGTCCCTCACCGTGGACGCCGTCGGCAAACGCTGCCCGATCCCGGTGATCGAACTGGCCAAGGTCATCGGCGACGTCCCCGTGGGCGGCACGATCCGCGTCCTCGCCGACGACGAGGCGGCCCGCCTGGACATCCCGGCGTGGTGCGAGATGCGGGGCCAGGAGTACGTGGGAGAGGAACCGGCGGACCGAGGAACGGCGTATTTGATCCGCCGGACGACCTGACCTACCCAGGGGCGCGGGGCTGTGTCGATGTGCGGCTCCGCCGCGTGGGCGCGACCAGCCCACGCGGCCCGCACACGACAACGCTCCTGCCCAGGCAGACGAGTAGTCGCGCAGCCCCTCAGACCAGGTGCGCCTGCACTTCCCCGGCCGCCTCATCCCCGTACGCCTTCGTGAACCGCTCCATGAAGTGCGCCCGGCTCAGCTGGTACTCCTGCGTGCCCACGGTCTCGATGACCAGCGTGGCGAGCATGCAGCCGACCTGGGCCGCACGCTCCAGGGAGACCTCCCAGGCCAGCCCCGACAGGAACCCGGCGCGGAAGGCGTCGCCGACACCCGTGGGGTCGGCCTTGCGCTCCTCCTCCGGCGTGCCGACCTCGATCGGGTCGTCGCCGACCCGCTCGATGCGTACGCCGCGCGCGCCCAGCGTGGTCACACGGTGCCCGACGCGGGACAGGATCTCGGCGTCCGACCAGCCGGTCTTCTGCTCGATGAGTCCCTTCTCGTACTCGTTCGAGAAGAGGTACGTCGCCCCGTCCAGCAGGATGCGGATCTCCTCGCCGTCCATGCGGGAGATCTGCTGGGAGAAGTCGGCGGCGAACGGGATGGACCGCGTGCGGCACTCCTCGGTGTGCCGGAGCATCGCCTCCGGGTCGTCTGCGCCGATGAGGACCAGGTCGAGGCCGCCGACCCGGTCGGCGACGGTCTTCAGCTCGATGAGGCGGGCCTCGCTCATGGCACCGGTGTAGAAGGAGCCGATCTGGTTGTGGTCGGCGTCGGTCGTGCACACGAAGCGGGCGGTGTGCAGCGTCTCGGAGATGCGGACCGAGCCGGTTTCGACGCCGTGCCGGTCCAGCCAGGCGCGGTACTCGTCGAAGTCGGCGCCGGCGGCGCCGACCAGGATCGGCCGGGTGCCGAGCTGGCCCATGCCGAACGCGATGTTCGCGCCGACACCGCCCCGGCGCACGTCGAGGTTGTCGACCAGGAAGGAGAGCGAGACCGTGTGCAGCTGGTCCGCGACGAGCTGGTCGGAGAAGCGACCCGGGAAGGTCATGAGGTGGTCGGTGGCGATGGAGCCGGTGACTGCGATGCGCACGGCGTTGAGTCTCCTGGAGGACGGCAGTTGGACAGTTCACGCTACCGGGTCGGTGCCGTGGCTCTGTAGCCGCTGAAACTACCCGATAGTAGATCTTTCTTCGTGCGTCGCGACCTGCATACGGTGCCGCCATGACGAACCTCAAGGTCCACGCCCCCGCTCCGGTCGACCTCGAAGGCGACTTGGCGCTGCTGCGTGGCGACTGCGCCCGGATGGTTCCGCACTGGACGGCCCCCGACCGGATCGCTTCCCTTCCGGTCTCGCCGTCACGCATCCACGGCGTGATCGTTCCGGCGGCGTCGGCGCGGCTGCTGGACGCGATGTCCGACTACGGCGACTGAGCGGACGCCCCGCAGGGAACCGTGCGCTCCCCCGCTGCGTCCCATCGCTGTCCCCCGTAAAGGGGAGGCGGGATACGACCCATCAGCAGCCCGTCGGTGACGGGCGGGTCGTCCGGGACAGCTGTCCAGGCGAAGGAGCGATGCGGTGAACACCGACCGACCCGACAACGACGACGCCGAGATCGAGACCGGCGCGGCCGAGACCGCAGGCGGCGCGCGGGACAGCGGGGGCGGCTCGGGCAGCGGTGACGAGAAGCGCGTTGCGGAGACGAGCGGGTCCGAGCCCCAGGGGGGCGCGCGGCCGGATGTGGAGCCCTCCGCCGAGGAGCCGCCCGTTGCCGAGCCGTCTGCCGAGACGCCGCCTGGGGTGGAGCCGCCCAGCGCCGAACCGCCCACCGAAGAGACCGCGCTCCATGCCGCCCGGGTCGATGAGCGGCGCGCCGGTGAGACCGACGAGGCCGGTGAGCATGGCGGGCGGGCGACCCGGCGGCGGTCCCCGTTGGTCGTCGCGTCCGTCGCCGCCGCCGTACTGCTCGTCGGGGGCGGTGGGGCGTACTTCGCCACGTCTGCCTCCGGAGGGTCCGGCAGCGGTACGACGTCCGGGGCGCCCGGCGACGACACACCCCCGCCGCTGGACCTCGACGGCTACGCCGAGGGCGGCAACGGCATAGCGCGGGGCGAGCCGAACCCGTACGGCGCCACCTACAGTCCCGCGGGCACGCTCCCGGACGGCCCCGGCTCGGCGCCGGTGTACCGGGCGCGGGGCGAGGTCACCAAGGACGAGGTGGCGCGGCTGGCGAAGGCGCTGGGGCTCGACGGGACGCCGGTGGCCGTGGGGCAGGCCTGGCGGGTCGGGTCCGGCAAGGACGGGTCAGGGCCGAGTCTGCAGGTGAACCGGCAGGCGCCCGGGTCCTGGTCCTTCAACCGGTACACGCCGGGCAGCGACAACTGCCTGAAGGCCGACGCGTGCCCCGCGGCTCCGGCCGACCCGGGCGGCACCCCGGTGAGCGAGGAGGCCGCGGTGAAGGCGGCCGAGCCGGTGCTGAAGGCGGTGGGTCAGGATGACGCGAAGTGGAACGCGAGCCAGGTCCTGGGCGCCCAGCGGGTGGTGAACGCCGATCCCGTGGTCGGCGGGCTGCCGACGTACGGCTGGACGACCGGCGTGACGGTCAGCGCGCAGGGCGAGGTGGTCGGCGGCAGCGGTCAGCTGAAGCCGCCGGTGGAGACGGACACGTATCCCGTCGTGGGCGCCAAGGAGACGCTGGAGCGGATGAACGCGGCGCCGACGGTCCGCCCGCGCATGGGTATCGGCGGCTGCGCCAGCCCCGTACCGCTGAAGGACCGGCTGGAGGGGCCGTGCGGTGAGTCGAAGGGCTCGGCCGAAGCCGAGAAGGAGACGCTCACCGTCGAGACGGCGGTGTTCGGGCTGGCCGCGCACTCCGTGGACGGGCAGCAGGCGCTGGTGCCGTCCTGGCTGTTCCAGGTGCGGGCGCAGGGCGCGCAGGACACGTTCACGGTGACGCAGCCGGCGGTCGACCCGCGGTACGTGGCCTCGAACACGCCCTCCGGAGCGCCGAGCGTGCAGCCCACGCCGCGGCCGACCGGTCCGGGCGACGAGCCGACCTCGAAGCCGGCCCCGCGGAACGTCAAGGTGGACGGCTACTCGGCCGAGGGCTCGGAGCTGACCGTGACCTTCACGGGCGGGGTGTGCGCCGACTACAAGGTGACGGCCGAAGAGAGCGCGGACGAGGTGACGGTGACCGTGACCGAGACGCCGTGGCCGGACAGGGTCTGCATCCTGATCGCCAAGCAGTTCCAGAAGACCGTGCAGCTGGACGAGCCGCTGGGTGACCGCGCGGTCGTGGGCTCGGACGGCAAGGCGGTCCCGCTGCAGAAGCCCGGGGCGCGGCTGCCGGCGCCGCCCACCCGGTGACCGTGGCAGCGCCGCCCACGCGGTAGCGGTGCAAGCGCGAAGGCGGCGGCCCCGTCGGAGGGGGCCGCCGCCTTCGTACGTCCGCCGCGGTGCCGCGGCTTCGCCGCGGGGCCGGGTCAGCTGAAGGAGTCGCCGCAGGCGCAGGAACCGGTCGCGTTCGGGTTGTCGATCGTGAAGCCCTGCTTCTCGATGGTGTCCACGAAGTCGATCGTGGCGCCGCCGAGGTACGGAGCGCTCATCCGGTCGGTGACGACCTTGACCCCGCCGAAGTCCTTCTCCACGTCGCCGTCGAGGGAACGCTCGTCGAAGAACAGCTGGTAGCGCAGGCCGGAGCAGCCGCCGGGCTGGACGGCCACGCGCAGCGCGAGGTCGTCACGGCCTTCCTGGTCGAGCAGGGCCTTGACCTTGGCCGCGGCGGCGTCGGTCAGGATGATGCCGTCGGTGACGGTGGTGGTCTCGTCCGATACGGACATCTACATCTCTCCCGGGTTGTACGGAGACTGCTTGCCGACGGTTGCAACCGGCGGGACCGCGGATTCATTCCGGGCCGGGCGCTCGTCTTTCCGTTGCGTTCGGTCCTTCTTCATGCTCGCACACGCGATGGGAAGCGGAAAACGGCTCATCCGGGAATGCGGAGACCTCTCATCGGGATTCACGTCACATAGACGCTATGGCCATCGTCAAAGTGACGTGAAGCGGTTATGATGGATAGCGTCAAATCGACGAAAAGTCGACGCGAGTCGTCAACGGTGTCCCGAATGTCCCGCCGGGATCTTGAGTATCTCAAGGTCCCGGCGAGCCGCAGAACAGAAAGGGTGCGTGTCGTGACCACGGCCCAGACCCAGGAGCTCGACGTCCAGCCGACGCCCCTCGCCCTGTTGCTCCTCGGCCGTGAGGCCGACCCGAGGAGCGAGCGGGGTGTGGAGTGCCCCGGTGACCTGCCCTCGCCGTCCGACCCGGACCTGGTGGAGCGCGCCCGCGCGGCCAAGGAGAAGCTCGGGGACAAGGTCTTCGTGCTCGGCCACCACTACCAGCGCGACGAGGTCATCCAGTTCGCCGACGTCACGGGTGACTCGTTCAAGCTGGCCCGGGACGCGGCCGCGCGCCCGGAGGCGGAGTACATCGTGTTCTGCGGTGTGCACTTCATGGCGGAGTCCGCGGACATCCTGACGTCCGACGACCAGAAAGTCGTGCTGCCGGACCTGGCCGCCGGCTGCTCGATGGCCGACATGGCGACGGCCGAGCAGGTCGCGGAGTGCTGGGACGTGCTGACCGAGGCCGGTATAGCCGAGCAGGTCGTGCCCGTCTCGTACATGAACTCCTCCGCGGACATCAAGGCGTTCACGGGCAGGCACGGCGGCACGATCTGCACGTCCTCGAACGCCAGGCGGGCCCTGGAGTGGGCCTTCCAGCAGAGGGAGCCCTCGACAAGCAAGGTGCTGTTCCTGCCCGACCAGCACCTGGGCCGCAACACCGCGGTGCGGGACATGGGCATGTCCCTGGAGGACTGTGTCGTCTACAACCCGCACAAACCGAACGGCGGCCTGACGGCGGACGAGCTGCGGGCGGCCAGGATGATCCTGTGGCGCGGCCACTGCTCGGTGCACGGCCGCTTCAGCCTGGAGTCGGTGCGTGATGTGCGCGAGCGGATCCCGGGGGTCAACGTCCTCGTCCACCCGGAGTGCAAGCACGAGGTCGTGGCGGCGGCGGACCACGTCGGTTCGACGGAGTACATCATCAAGGCCCTGGAGGCCGCTCCCGCCGGCTCCAAGTGGGCCATCGGCACGGAGCTGAACCTCGTACGGCGGCTGGCGAACCGTTTCGCACCCGAGGACAAGGAGATCGTCTTCCTCGACAAGACGGTCTGCTTCTGCTCGACCATGAACCGCATCGACCTGCCCCACCTGGTCTGGGCCCTGGAGTCCCTGGCCGAGGGCAACCTGGTCAACCGCATCGAGGTCGACAAGGAGACGGAGGCGTTCGCGAAGCTGGCGCTGGAGCGGATGCTGGCGCTGCCGTAGCGCTCGCGTTCGTCAGTGGGCGAGCCTCCGGGGCCCCGTCGGGGCGGGCCGGAGGCTCGCCCATCCATCACACGTCGGCTTCGCTCGGCCGCTCAGCGAGCGGTCGGGGCTTACGCGATCAACACCAGCCGGGTTGGAACCGGCCCGGTGTGACGCAGCCTACCCAGCTGGCAGCGCAGTACGGCCAGTTGAACTCACTCCGCCCTTGGACGTACCAGCCCCGACTCGTACGCGATCACCACGAGCTGGGCCCGGTCGCGGGCGCCCAGCTTGGCCATGGCCCGGTTGACGTGCGTCTTCACGGTCAGCGGGCTGACCTCCAGGCGTTCGGCGATCGCGTCGTTGGAGTGCCCGCCGGCGACCTGCACGAGGACCTCGCGCTCCCGCACGGTGAGCGAGTCGAGCCGTTCGAAGCGGGCGGGGTCGTGGTCGGTCTCCGCCGGGTCCCGCTGGGCGAGGAAGCGGGCGATCAGGCCCTTGGTGGCGGTCGGGGACAGCAGCGCCTCGCCGCCGGCCGCGACGCGGATGGCGCTCAGCAGCTCGTCCGGCTCGGAGCCCTTGCCGAGGAAGCCGGAGGCACCCGCGCGCAGCGACTGCACGACGTAGTCGTCGACCTCGAAGGTCGTCAGGATGACCACGCGGACGTGAGCGAGGGCCGGGTCGGCGCTGATCAGGCGGGTGGCGGCGAGGCCGTCGGTGCCCGGCATGCGGATGTCCATGAGGACGACGTCGGCGCGCTCGTCCTTGGCCATCCGGACCGCCTCCGCGCCGTCGGAGGCCTCGCCGACCACCTCCATGCCGGGCTCGGAGTCGACCAGCACACGAAAGGCGCTGCGGAGCAGCGCCTGATCGTCGGCGAGCAGGACACGGATCGTCATACGGCATCCTCTGCGGTGCGCGTGCGGGGCTTGACCGGAAGGATCGCATGCACCCGGAAGCCGCCGCCGTACCGGGGACCGGTGGTGAGGGTGCCGCGCAGGGCGGTGACGCGTTCGCGCATGCCGAGCAGTCCGTGGCCGCCGCCGGTCTCAAGGATGTCGTCCTCCCCGGTGCCGTCGTCGAGCACGGTGATCTCGATGTGGGGTCCCACGCGGACGATGCTGACCTCGGCCTTGGCCTGGGTGCCGGCGTGTTTCTGAACGTTGGTGAGGGCTTCCTGGACGACCCGGTAGGCGGCCAGGTCCACGGCGGCCGGGAGGGTGGTGCCCTGGTCGGCGCGGGCGACCTCGACGTGCAGGCCGGCGCTGCGGAAGGTGCCGACGAGTTCGTCGAGGCGGGCGAGGCCCGGGGCGGGCTCGGTCGGGGCCTCGGGGTCGCCGGACTGCCGCAGCAGCCCGACCGTCGCGCGCAGCTCGTTCAGTGCCGAGCGGCTGGCCTCCCGTACGTGGGCCAGGGCCTCCTTGGCCTGGTCGGGCCGCCTGTCCATGACGTGGGCGGCGACCCCGGCCTGGACGTTGACCAGGGCGATGTGGTGCGCGACCACGTCGTGCAGGTCCCGGGCGATCCGCAGCCGCTCCTCGGCGACGCGGCGGCGAGCCTCCTCCTCTCGGGTGCGCTCGGCCCGTTCGGCGCGCTCTCTTATGGCCTGGACGAAGGCACGGCGGCTGCGGACGGCGTCGCCGGCGGTGGCGCCGATGCCGGTCCAGGCGAAGATCGCGAGGTTCTCCTGGTCGTACCAGGGCAGAGGGCCGGCGATCATGGCGACACCGGTCAGCACGGTCATGGTCAGCAGGCCGACGCGCCAGGTGGTGGGGCGGTCGGTGGTGGAGGCGACGGTGTAGAGGGCGATGACGGCGGACATGGCGACGGGGGCGCGGGGGTCGCCGGTGACGCTCTCCACGACGGAGAAGGAACCGGTCAGGGCGAGCACCGTCCCCGGGGCGCGGCGGCGGAAGACCAGGGCGGCGGCGCCGAGCACCATGAGCAGCAGGCTGAGCGCGTCCGGGGTGGACAGGCCCCAGTTGACGCCGTCCTTCTTGTGGGGTTCCACGAAGGACCCGGCCACCATGCACACCAGCACGCCCGCCGCCAGCGCGGCGTCCACGGCCATCGGGTGCGCCTTGGCCCGGATCCTGGCGCGCTGCAGGGTGCTCACGAGTGCCTACGGTATCCGGGCCGACGGTGCCTGCGAACGCCGCCGGCCTGGGCCGACCGTCTTCTTGAGGCTCCGCCCCCAGCGCGCCGCGTCGGCCTGAACGGCCTCGTCCTCGATCGCCGGACGGGCTGGGACATGCGGACCGGCGCCCGGAAGAGTCGGCCGGGGCGACCTCGCGGGTGCATGACGGGCGCCCCCTGCGGGTGGGTGGGGGCTGGGGATGGCCGTTCTGGTCCGCGCACACCAGACGAGCTGAGCCGCCACCGACCTGCGCCCAGAAGAGCCGCCCGCTGCGGCTGCCCCACCTCGGGAGACGGAACGCGCCCCGTGCGGGTGGGCGGGGTCTCGGGATGGACGATCCGGGCTCGGACGCCGGGCCGCTGAGTGCAGCCACTGATCTCCGGAAGAGCGCGGGCCCCTGCGGAGTACCGGGAGGGGGCGTCGGCTCCACCTGGCTCTCAGGCGGTTCCGCCCGGGATCAGGCCGTCGTCCGTCAGCATGTCGCGGACCTCCTCCAGGGTCGCCTCCGGGGACGGGAGGATGAGGTCCGAGGGTTCCAGGGCGTCGTCCGGGAGGGGGATGCCCAGTTCGCGGACCTTGGCCAGGAGGGTTTCCAGGGTGTGGCGGAAACCGGGGCCGTCGCCGTTCTCCATCTCGGCCAGGAGTTCGTCGTCCAGCTTGTTCAGTTCGGCGAGATGGCTGTCGGCCAGTCTCACCTGCCCCTCCCCCATGATCCGTACGATCATGTCGCCCTCCTCGGCGTGGGCCCCGGGCCCGTCAGCTCGTCACTGCTTGTCGAAGCGCGGGGTGTCCTGCGGCTGCTGCTGGGACTGCTGCGACTGGTCGGACTCAGCCTGACCCGTGCCGCCTTCGATGGCCTGCCGGTCGCCGGTCGGTCCGCCGGCCAGCTCGGCCTTCATGCGCTGCAGTTCCAGCTCTACATCCGTACCACCGGAGAGCCGGTCCAGCTCGGCCTGGAGGTCGTCCTTGTGCATGCCGGACTGGTCGTCGAGGGCCCCGGAGGCCAGAAGTTCGTCGATGGCACCGGCGCGCGCCTGCAGCTGGGCCGTCTTGTCCTCGGCCCGCTGGACCGCCATGCCGACGTCGCCCATCTCCTCCGAGATGCCGGAGAACGCCTCGCCGATCCGGGTCTGCGCCTGCGCCGCCGTGTACGTGGCCTTGATCGTCTCCTTCTTCGTGCGGAAGGCGTCGACCTTCGCCTGGAGCCGCTGGGCCGCCAGGGTGAGCTTCTCCTCCTCGCCCTGGAGCGTGGCGTGCTGCGTTTCGAGGTCGGTGACCTGCTGCTGCAGCGCGGCCCGGCGCGACAGCGCCTCTCGGGCCAGGTCCTCGCGGCCCAGCGCGAGCGCCTTGCGGCCCTGGTCCTCCAGCTTGCCCGACTGCTGCTGCAGCTGGTTGAGCTGGAGTTCCAGCCGCTTGCGCGACGTGGCCACGTCCGCGACACCGCGGCGGACCTTCTGGAGCAGCTCCAGCTGCTTCTGGTACGAGTAATCGAGGGTCTCGCGCGGGTCCTCGGCCCGGTCAAGGGCCTTGTTCGCCTTCGCGCGGAAGAGCATCCCCATACGCTTCATGACACCGCTCATGGGCTTCGCGCGCCCCCTTCTGACGGACTCCAGCTCCAGCGACTGCAACAGAACCCACAGTACGGGCCCTGCATCCATTACCGCACTGTTCGGGGACGGATGCGCTCATCCCCAAGGACGACTGCGTATGCTCCTGCTCCGGCGTAAGGAGTAGGAGCTCCCCGGTGACGGCCGGAGCAGCACACCAAAGGGGTGTACGCAAAGTCCCCTCTGTCCCCCTGAAGACGACTGGTGTTGCCGGATCGTTCCCCGCCGGGCTGGGGTCCACACCCCCCTACCCCGTACTCTTGGGTTTTGTGTTCCGTAGCCGTGCCAAGGATGAGAAGGCCCAGAGCGCCGCGAAGGCGCCGGTGACCGACTCCAGTCAGCCCCGTCACCCGGAGGCCCCCAAGGGCCGCCCCACACCCAAGCGCAGCGAGGCCCAGTCGCAGCGCCGCAGCGTGGCCAACACGTCGATGACGCGCAAGGAGGCCGCCAAGCGGCAGCGTGAGGAGCGCCGTGCCGCAATGGAGCGTCAGCGCCAGGCGCTGGCGAGCGGCGACGAGCGCTATCTGCCCGCCCGGGACAAGGGCCCGGTCCGCCGGTTCGCGCGCGACTTCATCGACTCGCGGTTCAACATCGCGGAGTTCTTCCTTCCGATGGCCGTGGTGATCCTCGTGCTGAGCATGGTGCGGGTGGCCGCGCTGCAGAACATCGCGCTGCTGCTGTGGCTCGTGGTGATCGTGCTGATCGTGCTGGACTCGTTCGTCACCGGATTCCGGCTGAAGAAGCGGCTCGCCGAGCGCTTCCCGGACGACAACAAGCGCGGCGCGGTCGCCTATGCCCTGATGCGCTCCCTCCAGATGCGTCGGCTCCGGCTGCCGAAGCCGCAGGTCAAGCGCGGGGAGCGGCGCTGAGCACGACGCCGTTCGCCGGCGGCGCAGCGGACGCCTGGCTGGACAGGCTCGGCGGTCTGCGGGATGACGTACGGCAGGAGCTGGTGGCCCGGCAGCTGGACGAGCAGATATCCGGGCGCTTCCCTGTCGGGCAGCGGCTGCGGATCCTCGACGTCGGCATGGGGCAGGGCACGCAGGCGCTGCGGCTGGCCCGGGCCGGGCACAAGGTGACCGGTCTCGAGCAGGACCCGCAGCTGATCGCCGCGGCCCGCGCGTCCCTCGCCGGTGAGCCGGAGGGCATCCGGGAGCGGATGCGGATCATCGAGGGCGACGGCCGGGACACCGGGGTGCATTTCCTGCCCGGCAGCTTCGACGTGGTGCTGTGCCACGGCGTGCTCATGTACGTCGAGGAGCCCGACCCGCTGCTGGCAGGGCTGGCGCGGATGCTCGCACCCGGCGGCCTGCTGTCGCTGCTGGTACGCAACGGCGATGCCCTGGCGATGCGGCCGGGCCTGTACGGCGACTGGGCCGGGGCGCTGGCCGCCTTCGACACCACGTCCTACCTCCCCCATCCTCGAACAGACTCGAACGGGGGGACCCCCATCCGGCTCGGACTCGACGTGCGCGCCGACCGGCTCGCGTCCCTGACGGCGACGCTCGCGGGCATCGGGGCGCCGCTGCACTCCTGGTACGGCGTGCGGGTCTTCACGGACACGGCGGCGGACGACGCGGAGCCCCCGGCCGACGTGGAGGCACTGCTCGCGGTGGAGGTGCGGGCCGGGCGGACGGATCCGTACCGGGGGGTCGCGGCGTTGCTGCATCTGTGCGGGGTGCGGGGCTGAGACCCGTTCGACGCGTGCGGAGGGGCGGCCCGACCGGGGCCGCCCCTCCTCGCGCACCCGCGCCTACGACTGGTCCGCGTGCAGGCTCATCGGGCCGTAGATCTCCTTGCCGTCCTCGAACAGCCGCACCTGGTCGGTGCCGCCGTCCAGCAGGGCCTTCCAGTGCTCCCCGATCCAGGACTCGGCGTCGCCCTGCGTGGTGAACTCCTCGGGCGGCACCGCGGGCTGGACCTCCGTCCCGTCGGCCTTCTCGAACCGCCACGTCCATGCCGCCATGTAGGCCTCCCAAGTGTGAGCGAGCTGCACTGCCGAAGCCTATGTGTTCTGTTGGGTTGCCTGATGAAGAAACAGCAGGTGATCGGTCTTCTGCGGGCCGTATGTGGTTGATCGCGCAGTTCCCCGCGCCCTTACGGGGCGCGTCGCCGTCACGCGTGTTGTGCAGTGACCGGCGAAAATCGTGTGCGTGGAAATTACTCTGCTCGGTACCGGTGCTCCCGCGGGGCTTCCCCGCCCCGACTGTCCCTGTGCTGCCTGTGCGGTCGCGCTCGGGCGGGACGCGCGGGCGGCCACCGCGCTGCTCGTGGACGGGTCGCTGCTGCTCGATCTGACGCCCGGCGCGGCGTTCGCGGCGGCGCGGGCCGGGCGCTCGCTGGGCGGTGTACGGCAGGTGCTGCTGTCGCATCCGCACAACGGGCCGGCGCTGGAGGTGCCGGCCGGGCTGCCGCAGCCCGGCCGGGTGCCGGACGGGCGGGAGCTGGCGCTGCTGACGGGTCATCGGGTGCGGGCGCTGGCGATGGACGCGCCGGGCACCGGGTACGCGGTGACCGGACCGGACGGGCAGCGGCTGCTGTACCTGCCGCCGGGCGCGGCGCCGGCCGGTCTCGAGGAACCGGCCGAGTCGTACGACATGGTCCTCGCGGACGTCGTGGGGCGGCCGGACGCGCCGGCACGGCTGCGGGCGGTGGGCGCGGTGGGGCCGACGACGGATGTGGTCGCCGTCCATGTGGAACACGACGTGCCGACGGGCCCGGAGCTGCACCGGCGGCTCGCGGCGGCGGGAGCGCGGGCGGTGCCGGACGGGACGACACTGGTGGTGGGCGTGTACGAGGACGTACCCGATGTGCCGCGGCGGACGCTGGTGCTGGGCGGGGCGCGGTCCGGGAAGTCGGTGGAGGCCGAGCGGCGTCTTGAGTCCTTCCCCGGCGTGCTGTACGTGGCGACGGGCGGGTCCCGCAACGGGGACACGGAGTGGTCGGCGCGGGTCGCCGCGCACCGCGACCGCCGGCCGGGGTCGTGGCGGACGGCCGAGACCTGCGATCTGGTGCCGCTGCTGACGGACTCCGGGCCGCCGCTGCTCATCGACTGCCTGTCGCTGTGGCTGACGGACGCGATGGACGCCGTCGGAGCGTGGGACGACGCGGAGTGGGCGGACGGCGGGGAACGGGCGCTCAGGGAGCGGGTGCGGGAGCTGACGGACGCGGTACGCGCGACGCGGCGGACGGTGGTCGCCGTGTCCAACGAGGTGGGCTCGGGCATCGTGCCGGCCACCGCGTCCGGGCGGCGCTACCGGGACGAACTCGGGCGGCTCAACGCGGCGTTCGCGGACGAGTGCGAGCACGTGCTGCTGGTGGTGGCCGGGCAGGCGATGGTGCTGCGGGGGTGACCGTTGCTAGGACCGCCCCGGCTTGCGGGCGATGACGCGGTACGCGTTGGAGAAGTGGGTGCGGCGCAGTACGGGTGCCAGGGCGTGGTCGAGGAGGATCGTCGCGGCGAGGAGCGGGGCGGTGGTCCGGCGCAGTGCCCGGTGGCGGCGGTACAGGGGCATCAGCGACGACGTGAGGGCAGCCGTCAGGTCGTCGGGGATGTGGGCGGCGGCGCGGTCGGCGACGAGGATCGTGCAGCCCAGGTGCTCCAGTTCCGCGCGGAGGTTGGGCAGCGGGATCAGGTGGAGGTGGCGCGGCTGGTCGTACGGGAGCCACCGGCGGCCCAGCAGGGCGGCGAACGCGCTGTCGGGGTCGGGGAGTTCGAGGAACAGCAGGCCGCCGGGTCTGAGGACCGTGAGGGCGGCGCGCAGTTCGGCGCGCGGGTCGTGGGTGCCGGGCAGGTGGTGGAGCATGCTGACCACGTCGTAGCGGGCGCGCAGGCGGGTGGTGATCTCCGGTGCGGTGAGCGGGCCGCGGTAGGCCTCCTCCACCCGCTCCGCCGCGAGGGCCTCGGCCGCCCGGTCGGTGGGGTCGACGCCGTCGAACGCCGTGTACGGCAGCAACTCCCTGGCCCTCTCCGGGAAGTGGCCGTGGCCGGTGCCGACGTCCAGCCAGCTCTCCGGCTCGGGAAGGATTCGCCGGAGGGCGCGGGCGGTGGCGCGGTGCCGGCGCCGGGCGCCGGCACGGGGGCGGTCCAGGCGGAAGGTGGCCAGGCCCTCCGGGGTCAGCCGCGGGTTCTGGAAGACATGGGCGCAGTCGCGGCACGCGTCGACGACGAACGTGCCCGGGCCCCGTCCGGTGAGGTCGGGGCTGCGCAGGAGGGTGCGCAGGCGGCGCGAGCCGCACCAGGGGCAGTCGTCCCGGCGCGGTTCGTGGACCGGTACGGCGGTTCTGCGGGGCAGGGCGGCGGGAACGGTGAGCATGGGCGGCTCCGGCGACAGAGGTGTACGACCGAGATGTAGCGGATGATCTATCACAAAACGGTACGCACGGGATCGTGATCCGGGGTGCAATGACGTCGTCGCGGCGGAGTCGTGATGTGGCGCCGCCCCCTCCGACCGGGGCCGGTACTGTTCGGCGAATGAGCTCGCTGAATCTCGACGAATTCACCGATCTGATCGAACGCCCCGACGGCGGGGTGCGCCGCGACGCCGAGGCGCGCCGGGAGCGTCAGATCGTGCCGCCCGGATCGCTGGGGCGGCTCGACGACCTGGGTGAGTGGCTGGCCGCGGCACAGTCCGCCGTACCGGTACGGCCGATCGAACAGCCGCGGGTGGTGCTGTTCGCCGGGGACCACGGGATCGCCGAACGCGGGGTCTCGGCCCGGTCGGCGGGCAGCGCCGGGGAGTTGGTGCGGGAGGTCCTGGAGGGCGGCCGGCCGGTGTCGGTGCTGGCGCGGCGTCAGGGCGTACCGGTGCGGGTGGTGGACCTGGGCCTGGACTGTGACCCCGAGTCCCTGCCCGCCGACGTCGTGCGGCACCGGGTGCGGCGCGGCAGCGGCTGCATCGACGTCGAGGACGCGCTGGCCCTGGAGGAGGCCGAGGCGGCCTTCCGGGCCGGGGTGGCGTTGGCCGACGAGGAGGCCGACTCCGGTACGGATCTGGTGGTGCTCGGCGATGTGAGCGTGGGCGGGACCACGGCGGCCGGGGTGCTGGTCGCCGCGCTGTGCGGGACCGACGCGTCGGTGGTGACCGGTCGGGGCGGGCTGGCGATCGACGACCTGGCGTGGATGCGGAAGTGTGCGGCGATTCGCGACGCGTTGCGGCGCGCTCGGCCGGTTCTCGGGGACCAGTTGCAGTTGCTGGCGACGGTGGGCGGGGCCGATCTCGCGGCGATGACGGGGTTCCTGTTGCAGAGTGCGGTGCGGAAGACGCCGGTGATTCTGGACGGGGTCGTGACGGCGGCGTGTGCACTGGTGGGGCAGCGGGTGGCGTTCCGGGCGCCGGACTGGTGGCTGGCGGCCCACGACAGTGGGGAGCCGGGGCAGGCGAAGGCGCTGGACCGGATGGCGTTGGAGCCGTTGCTCTCGCACGGGGCGACCGTGGGGGAAGGGGCCGGGGGGTTGCTGGCGCTGCCGTTGGTGCAGGCCGCTGCCGCGTTGGCCGCCGAGCTTCCTGAGCGGCCGAAGGCTTCCGAGGAGCCGGAGGAGAACCCGGAGGAGAAGCCGGAGTAGGGGTGTTGGGTGCGCAGCCCGGCGCTACGGGGTGCCGCCCGCCCGCACCCGTGCCGCCCAGGCGGCACGCATGCCCGCGGCCTGCGAGCCTGGCGGCCATCGCGGCGGTGCTGGCGCTGTGCGCGGTGACCGTGGTGCGGCGGCGCCGGCGTCAGCGGCGGTCGGGCAGCCGCGCGGGTGCCGCATCCGGTCTGCCGCCGATCCAGTCCTGAAGGCCGCGGAGGGGGCGGGCCCAGCGGCGGTCGTGACGGTAGGCGCGCAGGGTCGCTCTGGCCCGCGCGCGCGGGCGGCGCCGGTAGAAGCGCTTGGCCCACGGGGAGCCGGGACGGGCCAGCCGTACGGCGCCGAACAGGGCGATGAGGGGGACGATCACACCGAAGATCGCGATGCGAGTCTTGCCCTTGCTCAGCGCGATCAGCGCGAAGAGGAAGTTCGCGCCGACGTTCAGGAGGACGCTTGCACGGCTCTGTTCCTCGTCCTGCGTGACTTCGTTGACACCGAACGGCGCGAAACCGGCCAGGACCAGGCCGACGAGGGCGGCGGTCAGGACGACGACCTCGACGCTCTTGCGGCCGGCCTCGGTCCAGTAGACGTCGTCGAGGTGCAGGATCAGCGCGAACTCGTCCAGGACGAGACCGGCGCCCATGCCGAACAGGACCGCGCAGACCGCCGAACTGAGACCGTGCCTGCCGCTGGCGACCGCGCCGAAGCCGCCGACGATGGTGAGGGCGACACCGGGGATCACGTGGTGGATGTGCACGCCACCGCTGCTGACGTTGCCGAACGGCCCCTTGCCCGCCCGGATGAGGCGGGTGACGACCCGGGTGATCAGGAAGGTCAGGATGAAGGCGGCCAGGGCCAGGAGCAGGGGCAGTTTGCCCGGTTCGATGATGTTCCGCTGCAACCAATGCCCCATATGCGCACCTTATCCGCGTGTGCTGTGCCCGCACGTCCACGGCCGCCGTCCCCGCTCTCCTGACCGCCGGGTAACCTGCGCCGGTGTCCAGAATTCCGCCCCTCGACGGCCTCCGCTTCGCCTTCGGCACGCTCAGTGTGCTGCCCGTCCGGGTGACCCGGTGGGACCGGGAGGCGGCGCGCGGCGGCCTGCTGTGCGCCCCCCTGGTCGGCCTGGTGATCGGTGCCCTCGCCGCCGCGGCCGGACTCCTGCTGCCGGCCCTCGGCGCGGGGACGCTGCTCGCCGCCGTCGCCACGGCCGCCGTGCCCGCCGTGCTGACCCGGGGGCTGCACCTCGACGGGCTCGCGGACACCGCGGACGGGCTGGGCAGCGGGAAGCCCGCCGAGGACGCGCTGCGGATCATGAAGCAGTCGGACATCGGGCCGTTCGGCGTGCTGACCCTGGTCTTCATGCTGCTCGCCCAGGTCGCCGCGCTCGCCCAGGCGTACGGCGGCTCCTGGGCGCGGGGTGCGTTCGCGGCCGTCGTCTCGGCGGTGGCCGCCCGGCTGGCGCTCACGCTGGCGGCCCGCGCGGGGGTGCCCGCCGCGCGGCCGGAGGGGCTGGGCGCGGCGGTCGCGGGCGTGGTGCCAGTACCTGCGGCGCTCGGCACCGCCGTCCTCGCCGTCACCCTGACCGCCGCGGCGGGCGGTGCGTTCTTCGGGCCGTACGACATGGTCCGTACGGCCGTCGCTGTCGTCGCGGCTCTCGCCGTCGCCGAGCTGCTCCTGCGGCACTGCACGCGCCGCTTCGGCGGGGTCACCGGGGATGTGTTCGGCGGGCTCGCGGAGACGGCGGCGACGGCGGCTCTCGTCGTACTGTCACTGGGCTGAAACGATCCCCACGGTCCCGCTGCGGCCACCCCCGTCCCACGGCTGGCCTGATGCGCCGAACTCACAAGGGATCGGGGGATGTTGATGCCGCTGTTCCCGATGACGCGCTGCCGGTCCTCTCCCCGAGCCGCCGCTCCCTCGCCGACCGGGTGGCGGGCACGACGGTGACCGGGGTCCGGCTCAGCATGCCTGGCGCCAGGCGCCCAGTTCGTACTTCTTGAGCAGGGAGCTCAGCCTCAGCTCGCGGGACTCGGTGCAGAAGCGGCCGGTGGGCGGCTCGTACTCGGTGTGGAACACCGCCTTGCCCGCGTCGGTGAAGGGCTTGAGGGCGCCGCACTCGTCGTACTGGGCGCACTGCTCGTTGACCGCGAAGTCGAAGTCGGCGGCAAGGTCGGGGATCTGGTCGAGGTCGTTCTTCAAGCCCAACGGAGAGAAGGACTCGGTGAGAGCCGGGCGGCCGGGGTCGTGTAGGTTCACGTTCGTGTACGGGATGCCCGTGCTCTCCAGTTCGGCGGATATCGCCCGGACGGAGCTGTCGCCGTTGTCCACGACCAGCACCCTCAGGTCGATCCGCGGCTCCTCGGCCGCCGACGCCCCCGGTGCCGCGAGCGGCCCCGCCGTCAGCAGCCCGGCCGCCGTCACGGCGACGGCCGTCCTGCGCCATCTGTGCGCACGCTGCGCCATGGTTCCTCCCCCAGAAGATCCCCGGGATCCCCTTGTGGTCATTCAGAGGCGGATCCGTGAAAATCATGAAAGCGGCGAGCCGGACACTCACCGAAAACCCGTCGAGTGTGACTCGGTTCACCAGTCTCGTGGATCAAGAAATGACCACGACGCCACCCATGGGTGAACGTCCGCAGGAATGAGCGAGCGCGGACCCGAGCGTAGGCTCGTCCCGAGTGTTCGCCGCGCCGGGGAAGGTCCCGCTGCGACCGGCCCCAGGGTCGGCTGTCGGGCCCGGTCGACCCACACCCTTCGACCACAGCAACTTCACATCGGAAGCGAGATTTCACCACCGTGACTGCTCTCACTCTCAGCACCGCCGCGGCGCCCGGTCTGCGGGCCGACGCGATCGTGATCGGTGTCGCCAAGGGCGCCGGTTCCCACGCCGGGAGGCTCGTCGTCGCACCGGGCGCCGAGGCCGTGGACAAGGCGTACGACGGCCGCCTCGCCGGCGTCCTGGAGACCCTCGGTGCCTCCGGTGCCGAGGGCGAGGTGACGAAGCTGCCCGCCCCGGCCGGCTTCAAGGCCCCCCTCGTGGTGGCGGTGGGCCTGGGCGCGGAGCCCCAGAAGGACGCGTCCTACGACGCCGAGGCACTGCGCCGGGCCGCGGGCATCGCCGCCCGCGCCCTCGCCGGGTCCAAGAAGGCCGCGTTCGCGCTGCCGCTGGGCGACGCCGCCGACGCCGGCACGATCGGGGAGGGTGTGCTGCTCGGCGCGTACTCCTTCGACGCGTACAAGGACAGCGCCGGCAACGGCGCGAAGGACAAGAAGAACGGCAAGGCCCCGCTCGCCGAGGCCTCGCTGCTCGGCGGCAAGCCCCGCGACAAGGTGTACAAGGCGGCCGTGGAGCGCGCCCTCGTCGTCGCCGAGGAGCTCAACCGGGCCCGTGACCTGGTCAACACCCCGCCGAACGACCTCAACCCCGAGGCGTTCGCCGCGCTCGCCCAGACCGCGGCCAAGGAGCACGGCATCAAGGTGCAGGTGCTCGACGAGAAGGCCCTGGCCAAGGGCGGCTACGGCGGCATCCTGGGTGTCGGCGCGGGGTCCGCCGCCGGGCCGCGGCTGGTGAAGCTGTCGTACACCTCCGCCAAGGCGAAAAAGCACCTCGCCTTCGTCGGCAAGGGCATCACCTATGACTCGGGCGGCATCTCGCTGAAGCCGGCGGGCCACAACGAGACGATGAAGTGCGACATGAGCGGGGCGGCGGCGGTGTTCACGGCCGTGGTCGCGGCAGCGCGGCTGGGCCTGGAGGTCAACGTCACGGGCTGGCTGGCGCTGGCCGAGAACATGCCGTCGGGCTCCGCGACCCGGCCGGGTGACGTGCTGCGGATGTACAGCGGCAAGACCGTGGAGGTGCTCAACACGGACGCGGAGGGGCGGCTGGTGCTCGCCGACGCGCTGTGGGCGGCGTCGCAGGAGAAGCCGGACGCGATCGTGGACGTGGCGACGCTGACCGGGGCGATGGTGCTGGCGCTGGGGAACCGGACGTTCGGGGTGATGGCGAACGACGACGCGTTCCGCTCCGCGGTGGTGGAGGCCGCCGAGGAGGTGGGTGAGCCGTCGTGGCCAATGCCGTTGCCGGAGCATCTGCGCAAGGGGATGGACTCGCCGACCGCGGACATCGCCAACATGGGTGAGCGGATGGGTGGTGGACTGGTCGCCGGGCTCTTCCTGCGGGAGTTCGTGGGCGAGGGGATCACCTGGGCGCACCTTGACATCGCGGGGCCTGCGTTCAATGAGGGTGGTCCGTTCGGGTACACGCCCAAGGGGGGTACGGGCTCTGCGGTGCGGACTCTGGTGCGGGTGGCTGAGCTGACTGCTGCGGGTGATCTGGGGTGATGTTCGCCTACTAGTGCCCCGGCTGGCAACGTTTGCCCGTGAAGGAGCGGCGTCCGGTGCGTGCTCTCGGCGTGCCGGCCGGAAGTCCTCGTACTGGATGTACTTGGGCTTTCGGCCGGTGCGGCGAGAGGGCGTGCCGGGCGTCGCGACGGGGCGAACGTTGCCTGCCGGGGCACTAGCTCGGTGCCTTCCGTCGCACGGCGGGTGCGGGGGCGTGGGGGCTGGTCGCGCCCACGCGGCGGAACCGCATATCGATACAGCCCCGCGCCCCTTTCGGGTTGGCCGGGTCACCCTTGCTCGAAATGTGCCGTCAAAGGTGCTGTGTCTCACACCCCGGCCCGGCGTCTCCTCCTGTGCTGACAAGTGCGAAGATGGGGCTCGGCAGGACAGGGCCCCCACCGAAGGGCCGAAAGCAAAGAGCGGCCGGACACCAGCCGCCGACCGGTCACTGGAGACCGGCGTGGCGCACATGCATGGAGGACGTGACGTGGCGAACGACGCCAGCACTGTTTTCGACCTAGTGATCCTCGGCGGTGGTAGCGGTGGTTATGCCGCGGCCCTGCGCGGGGCGCAGCTGGGCCTGGACGTCGCCCTGATCGAGAAGGACAAGGTCGGCGGCACCTGCCTGCACCGGGGCTGCATCCCCACCAAGGCCCTGCTGCACGCGGGCGAGATCGCCGACCAGGCCCGCGAGAGCGAGCAGTTCGGTGTGAAGGCCAGCTTCGAGGGCATCGACATGCCCGCCGTCCACAAGTACAAGGACGACGTGATCTCGGGCCTGTACAAGGGCCTGCAGGGCCTGGTCGCCTCCCGCAAGGTGACCTACATCGAGGGTGAGGGACGGCTGTCCTCCGCCACGTCGGTCGACGTGAACGGGCAGCGGATCCAGGGCCGCCACATCCTGCTCTCGACCGGCTCCGTGCCGAAGTCGCTGCCCGGTCTGGAGATCGACGGCAACCGGATCATCTCCTCGGACCACGCCCTCGTCCTGGACCGCGTGCCGAAGTCGGCGATCGTCCTCGGCGGCGGTGTCATCGGCGTCGAGTTCGCCTCCGCGTGGAAGTCCTTCGGTACGGACGTCACGGTCATCGAGGGCCTGAAGCACCTCGTCCCGGTCGAGGACGAGAACAGCTCGAAGCTCCTTGAGCGCGCGTTCCGCAAGCGCGGCATCAAGTTCAACCTGGGCACCTTCTTCCAGAAGGCCGAGTACACGGCCGACGGTGTCAAGGTCACCCTTGCCGACGGCAAGGAGTTCGAGGCGGAGTACCTGCTCGTCGCCGTCGGCCGCGGCCCGGTCTCGCAGGGCCTCGGCTACGAGGAGGTCGGTGTCGCCATGGACCGCGGCTACGTCCTCGTCGACGAGTACATGCGCACGAACGTCCCGACGATCTCCGCCGTCGGTGACCTCGTCCCGACCCTCCAGCTCGCGCACGTCGGCTTCGCCGAGGGAATCCTGGTGGCGGAGCGCCTGGCCGGTCTGAAGACCGTCCCGATCGACTACGACGGCGTACCGCGGGTGACGTACTGCCACCCGGAGGTCGCGTCCGTCGGCATCACCGAGGCCAAGGCCAAGGAGATCTACGGCGCGGACAAGGTCGTCGCTCTGAAGTACAACCTGGCGGGCAACGGCAAGAGCAAGATCCTCAAGACCGCGGGCGAGATCAAGCTCGTCCAGGTCAGGGACGGCGCGGTGGTCGGCGTCCACATGGTCGGCGACCGCATGGGCGAGCAGGTCGGCGAGGCCCAGCTGGTCTACAACTGGGAGGCGCTGCCGGCCGAGGTCGCCCAGCTCATCCACGCCCACCCGACGCAGAACGAGGCGCTCGGCGAGGCCCACCTGGCCCTGGCCGGCAAGCCCCTTCACTCCCACGACTGAGCCTTCGGTCAACGGGCGCGACGACACAGACTTCCGCACATCGTAAGGAGCAACCGAAACCATGGCGGTTTCCGTAACCCTTCCGGCGCTCGGCGAGAGCGTCACCGAGGGCACTGTCACCCGGTGGCTGAAGGCCGAGGGCGAGCGCGTCGAGGCCGACGAGCCGCTGCTCGAGGTCTCCACCGACAAGGTCGACACCGAGATCCCGGCCCCCGCGGCCGGCGTTCTGGCCTCCATCAAGGTCGCCGAGGACGAGACCGTCGAGGTCGGTGCCGAGCTGGCCGTGATCGACGACGGCACGGGCGCGCCCGCTGCCGCCCCGGCTCCTGCCGTCGAGGAGGTGCCCGCGCCACCGGCTCCCGAGCCGGCCCCGCAGGCCCCCGAGCAGCCGGCGGCTCCCTCCCCCGAGCAGGCCGCGCCCGCCCCGGCTCCGTCCGCCGAGGCGGCCGCCGGTGGCGCTGCGGCCGAGGGCACGGACGTGGTCCTGCCCGCGCTCGGCGAGTCCGTCACCGAGGGCACCGTCACCCGCTGGCTGAAGTCGGTGGGCGACAGCGTCGAGGCCGACGAGCCGCTGCTGGAGGTCTCCACCGACAAGGTCGACACCGAGATTCCGGCGCCCGCCTCCGGCACGCTGGTGGAGATCACGGTCGGCGAGGACGAGACGGCCGAGGTCGGTGCCAAGCTGGCCGTCATCGGCGCCGCGGGTGCCGCCCCGGCTCCGGCGCCCGCCGCCGAGGCCAAGCCCGCCCCGGCTCCCGCGCCGGCCGCCCCCGCGGCTCCGGCCGAGCCCGCCCCGGCGCCGACTCCGGCCC
>NZ_JACTVI010000056.1 GCF_014495685.1 Streptomyces sp. TRM68367
AGGAGGCGATCACTCCCGGAGTCAGTCACACACCGTGACACCACGTCAGTGCGTGAGACGAGGCGCACCGCTCAACTTCGAAGACCCGGATTACTCCCGCCGCACCGGAGGCTGGGGACTGACCGTTGGTCACTGGTCAGATCCGCATGACACATCTCCTCTCCTGCGGACACTGCGTGCGATGTGACTTTCACGTCGCACCGGGCGTGCCTTCCCGACCTGCGGGGCAACGCGGGCCTACTCGATACCAGTCAATCGATCGCTCGGGAAGGTACGCCCTCCGCGTGTGCCCTTCCGAGCCGATCCACAGGTAATGAGCATTGCTCCCGGATATATGACCGCCGCGATGGCCACGCTGATCATTGCGGCCATGGTCTACGACAATGCGCGCCTGATTACACCGAATGAGAGCCGCTGCCCGCCCCTGGCACCTCTTCGGGTCCGGCGAGCCGCTCTGGAGGACGCTGCGCAATGGGGTCTCGGCCTGCGGATGCACGGCCAGATCGCCCCGGCCGCCTACCAGCAAGCCACGCCATCCCGTCCGTGAAAGATGCCGCGAGTCGCAGAAGCGGACCCGGCCACCACCACGTGGGGAATGGAGTGGTCGAGCTGCGCCCGGGTGCTGCTGAAGCAGGAGGGGATGGACGGGCGCGGCCTGAACACGCCGACCTGCTGAGCGTCGGCTACCCGGCCTTCTCGCGCAGCCGGTCCTGGTCGAGAACGGTGATACGGCCCCGGCCCTGGTCGCTCAATGGTGGCCCGGAGTGGCCCGTTACAGCGCGGCAGCCGCCTGGATGAGTGCTTCTGCCGCTGTATCGATGTCCTCACGTGTGCTCCAGCGGCCCAGCGACAGCCGCAGCGCCCCGAGCGCGCGGGACGCGTCGCGTCCCATGGCGGTCAGGACGGGCGAGAGGGTATGGGCGCCGCTGTGGCAGGCCGACCCGGTGGAGGCCGCGATACCGGGTGCGGCGGCGAGGAGTTCGGGCCCGAGCGTGCCGTCGATGCTGACGTTCAGCGTGTTGGGCAGGCGCCTCTGTTCGGGTCCGTTGAGGTGCACCCGGCCGGGCAGTGCCTCGTTCAGGCGCCGGTGCAGTTCGTCGCGGAGAGCGGCCATGCGGTCCGGAGTGCCGTCGGCGAGTTCCCGGCGGGACAATTCGGCGGCTGTGCCGAGGGCGATGGCGAGAGCGACGTTCTCCGTGCCGGCCCGCAGGCCGCGTTGCTGTCCTCCGCCGTAGACGACGGGTTCCAGCTGGACGCCGTCGCGCACGTACAGGGCGGCGATGCCCTTGGGGGCATACATCTTGTGCCCGACCACGGTCAGCAGGTCCACGTCCAGCTCGGCCGCGTTGAGGGGGATCTTCCCGGCGGCCTGGGCGGCGTCGCAGTGGAACAGCGCGCCATGCTGGCGGGTGAGCGCGGCCAGTTCGGCGATCGGCTGGAGGGTGCCGGTCTCGTTGTTGGCGGCCATCACCGACACCAGCGCGGTGTCTTCGTTCAGGACGTCGCCGAGCATGGCCGGGTCGACCAGGCCGTCGCTGTCGACCGGCAGCACTGTCACCCGAGTGCCGTGAAGGCGTTCAAGCGCCCGCGCTGTTTCCAGCACAGCTGGGTGCTCTGTGACTTGGGTGATGACATGGGGGCGGGGGTGGCCGGAGGCGAGGACTGCTCCGCGCAGGGCGAGCAGGTTTGCCTCCGACCCGGAGCCGGTGAACACGATTTCTTCGGCGGGGGCCTCGATCAGGGCCGCGACTTGGACCCGGGCTTCGGCGAGCGCCCGGCGGGGCGTCTGGCCGTAGGGGTGGCTGCTGGAGGGGTTGCCGAAGTGGTCCGTCAGGTACGGGAGCATCGCTGCGGCGACGCGGGGGTCGACGGGGGTGGTGGCGTTGTAGTCCAGGTAGACCGGGCCAGCCAGCAGGCCCGGGTGCGCGGCCAGTTCGTCGCCGGTCACGCGAAGTCCCCGGCGTCGACAGGCATTGCGGACAGCCGCCACTCGAGCATGCCGTCGTTCAGGCGGAGTGCGCGGCGTCCGCGGTCGGTCAACAGCCGCACCGCGTCGTAGGCGAGCACGCAGTACTCGCCGCGGCAGTACACGACGATCTCCAGGTCCTCGGGCAGTTCGTTGATCCGTTCGGCCAGCTCCTCCACCGGGATGGAGAGCGCTCCGGGGATGTGCCCGGACTGGTACTCCTCCACCGGCCGCACATCCAGCACGACGACGTCGCCGGCCTCGACCCGGGCCTGCAGTTCCTCGCGAGTGAGCTCGGCCGCGCCGTCCTCGCCGAGGTAAGCATCGCGGGCAACCAGCACGGCGGCCTGGTGCGATTCGGTGACCTTGCGCAGCAGCGCGAACAGATGCGCCACATCGTCGCCGGCGAGCCGGTAGTGGATGCGTACGCCCTCACGGCGGGTGGCGACGAAACCGGCCTGCTTGAGGGTCTGCAGGTGGGCCGAGGCCGTGGTCATGTTCAGGCCCGCTGCCTTCGCCAGCGCGTCCACGGTGCGCTCACCCTGGGCCAGCAGATCGAGCAACTCCAGCCTCTTTCCACTGGCCAGCGCCTTTCCGCTGGCCGCGAATGCGTCGTACATCTGCGCCTTCGCGCCGGTCTTCGTGTTATCCGCCATGCCCATCCTCCATAAATCCATGGAATATTATAGATGAGTCGAGGGGCTGAGACCACACACCCCCTGGAACCGATCTTGGAGGCAACGCCGTGGGCTTCGCCGATGACCACCTCATACCGCTGATCGACGCAGGGCTGGGCAACAGCGCCTACCTCGTCGATCTAGGCGATGGCCGCGCCCTGGCCGTGGACGCCAGCCGCGACCTGCGGGCACTGCACGCCGCCGCGGGGCGGCGCGGTCTGCGCGTCGTCTTCGCCGCGGACACGCACCTGCATGCCGACTTCCTCTCCGGCGCCGTGCAGCTCGGCCACGACACCGGAGCCACCGTGCTGGCCTCTGCGACCGGTCGGCGGGCCTTCACCCACACCCCGCTCGCCGACGGCGACGAGGTCGACCTGGGCGGACTGACGCTGCGTTCGCTGGCCACGCCCGGCCACACCGACGAGCACCTGTCCTTCCTCCTCCTGGACGGCTCCCGGGTGCTCGGGGTGTTCACCGGCGGGTCGCTGATCGTGAATTCTGCCGCCCGCACCGACCTCCTCGGAGCGGAGCGGACAGAGGAACTCGCCCGGGCCCAGTACCGCTCCCTCAAGCGGCTGACCGCGTTGCCGGACGAGACCGCAGTGTGGCCCACGCACGGCGCGGGCTCGTTCTGCTCCGCGCCGCCCGGCAGCGAGCGCACCACGACCATGGGCGCGCAGAAGCAGGCCAACCCTCTGCTCACCGCCCCGGGCGAGGACGCTTTCGTCCGACAGCTGTTGGCGAGTCTCGGCTCCTACCCGGCCTACTTCGACCGTCTCGCCGAGATCAACCGGCGCGGGCCCGGGGTCCTTACCGCCACGCCGCTGCTGCCCGCGCTGTCCCCTGCTCAGGTCAGGGCCCTCATGGCTGAGGGCGGATATGTCATCGACGTCCGGTCCGCCGCCGACTTCGCGGCCGGCCACATTCCCGGGGCTCTGTCGATCCCGCTGCGCGACCAGTTCGCCACCTGGCTCGGCTGGCTCCTGCCCGACGCCGCACCCCTCGCCTTCGTCACCCGTGACGGACAGGACTTGAGCGAGATCGTTTGGCAGGCGTACAAAATCGGCTACGAACGCCTCGCAGGGCGTCTCGCGGGCGGTATGGACGCCTGGCTCGCCGACGGCGGCACCCAGACCACCACCGCCTACGTCCCGGCCGGCCAGGCCGGCCCGGGCCCGGTCCTCGACATCCGGCAGCGCGCCGAGCACACCGCAGGTCACATCCCCGGCGCCGTCCACATCGAACTCGGCGACCTCACCGCCCGCGCCACCGACGCCCCAGCGAACGCGATCGTCCACTGCGGGCACGGCGAGCGCGCGATGACCGCCGCAAGCCTGCTGGAACGCGCCGGCCGCACCGACCTCGCAGTCCTGGCCGGCGGACCGGACCAGTACGCCGCCGCCCACGGCCTGCACCTCGCCGACGGCACGGAGGACACCCGCCCGTGAAAGCCGCCCCCACCACCACGCCGACCGACGCATCCGGACGACCTGTCCGGCTGGGCCTGAGAGAGAACTGGCTCCAGTTCACCCTGCTGGTCATCGTCAACATCTGCGTCGGCGGCCTGGTCGGCCTGGAACGCACCACCGTCCCGCTCATCGGCACCGACGTCTTCGGCCTGACCAGCGACCTGGCGGTGTTCTCCTTCATCATCGCCTTCGGCCTCACCAAGGCAATGACCAACCTCGCCGCCGGCGCGCTCACAGCCGCTTCCGCCGCAAGCAACTCCTGGTCACCGGCTGGCTGATCGGCATCCCCGTCCCCTTCGCCCTGGCCTGGGCACCCTCCTGGGGCTGGATCGTCGCGGCCAACGTCCTGCTCGGTCTCAACCAGGGCCTGACCTGGTCGATGACCGTCAACATGAAGATCGACCTCGTCGGACCCTCCCGCCGGGGACTTGCCACCGGCCTCAACGAAGCCGCCGGCTACACCGCCGTCGGCGTCACCGCCTTGGTCACCGGCTACCTCGCCACCTCCTACGGCCTGCGCCCCGTCCCCGAACTCATCGGCGTCATCTTTGTCGTCGCCGGACTCGCCCTGGCTCTGGTCCTGCACGACACCGCCGCCCACGTCGCCCTCGAACTCGCCCAGCACGCCAAGCCCTTGCCCACCGGCGAGAACACCGCCCTGGCCGCCACTTTCGCCCGCACCTCCTGGCGCAACCGCTCCCTGCGCGGCGCCAGCCAGGCGGGCCTGGTCAACAACCTCAATCGGTGTGGGCGTAGCGTGGAATGCCTCCACCGCCCTTGCCCGGGGCGCGCAGGATCTCCTCGACCGCCCCGGGGATCAGGCCGGGGTCACCCAGCAGCAGCTGCCACTGGTCCGGACTGGTGAGCAGGAGCAGCGCGCCCAGGCCGATCTGGACGACGGTGGTCTCGTGGCCCGCGAACAGCAACGCCATCGACAGCATGGCGATTTCGTCGTCTCCAACTCCGTCGGTCGCACAGAGCCTGGAGATCACATCGTCGCCGGGCTCGTGGCGTTTGCGGGCCACCAGCTCCTGTCCGTAGGTGAAGAGGTCGGCCAGCCCCTGCTCCGAGCGTGCCCTGTCGAGTACTTCGGCTGCGGCCTGCGTCCATGTGCGGAACTGAGTGCGCTCTTCGTACGGCACGCCCAGCAGCTCGCAGATCACCAGGATCGGCAACGGGAGGGCGAGCGCGGCGTTGAGGTCGGTCGGCGGTCCCTGTTCCACCAGATCGTCCAGGAGTTGCGCGGTTCAGCGTCTCCACACGTCCTCGGAATGCCCGCATGCGGCCCGGCGTGAAGTGCGGCTGAAGCAGTGACCGCATCCGTGCGTGGTCGGCCTTCTCGGTGTCGTAGTTGCCCAGCGGGCCTCCGAACAGAGCGGACTCACCGGAGCGCGCGGCGTTGTCAGGGTCGGGGTGGGACCGGCCGAGCCGTTCGTCGGCGAGCAGGCAGCGTACCTCGTCGTAGCCGGTCACCAGCCACGCGTCGTCACCGACCCGGGTGCGAATCCGGTGGATGGTGCCCTGACTCTGACAACGTATGGAGCATCGCCGGCATTTGTGGCGGGCCGGTCTGATCGAAGGGCAGCTGGACGGTCATGTCGCCTCCCACATTGAGCATTTGTATACTCTGCTTTATACAAAGCTACTTGTACACTTTCGAGTAAACAATGAGGAGAGTGATCGATGGCGTCAAAGCAGGCGGTTCCCGGCGGACCTGAGCCGGTCAGGCGGATGCGGCGGGACGAGCGGCGGGAGCAGATCCTCGACGCGGCAACCCGGGCCTTCGCCCGTGCCGGATTCGCCGCCACCGGCCTCGATGACGTCGCCGGCGAAGCGGACCTCACCCGCGTGATGCTCTACCGGCACTTCGAATCCAAGGCCGACCTGTACCGCGCGACCCTCGACCGCGCCTGCACACGGCTGGCCGAGGCGGTGGGCAGCGATAATTTCGACGACGAGTCAATCCCCGCCCTCCTCCGCGCCGCCTCGGCCGACCCTGACGGCTTCCGGCTGCTGTTCCGACACGCGGCCCGGGAACCAGAGTTCCGCGACCTCGTCGACACACTCACCGCCGCCTCGGCCGAGATCGCCCAGCGCAATCTCGCCCCACGCCTTCCGGCGGGGCCCTGGCTGGACTGGGCGGCGCGGGTGATTCCCGCATTCACGACTGACGCCGTCATCAGCTGGCTGGACGCCGGGCAGCCTGACCCTCATCTGGCCGCCGCCCGGATCGATCGGGCTGTTCAGGGCATCATCGAGGCTGCTCAACAGACCGAAGGGTAGCGCCCAAGACGGGTTGGCAACCGCCACCGACCACGCTGTCTGCTGAGCACGCCAGAAGACCACCCCGCGCATCATCGCGGTGGCGTTGTCGCATAGGCACAGCCCCGCTGGGCCACCCTCACCGCCTCGGCGGCCTCGTCCACGGACGGAGAGACCGACGCATGCGGCTGCGATCACATCCGCCGCCGAACACGCTCAGCGTCTCGTTTCATCGGGAACCCACCGCCGATCCGCCACAGGGTGAGAGCCAGCGCGCGGGTTCCGCGTCAGGGCCGTCCAAGAATTCGCGAACTCGCGCGCTTTATCCTGCGCCGTCGTGAACGCCGGGATTGGTGCGATGTCTCGCACCCGCAGTGCTCTCCTCGAGCGTCCGCCTCACCATCAGATCGCGGGCGACCCGACTACGGGGGACTGGGCATTCGAATGCTGAAATGCCTGCATGTACGCGGGCTCGGCCCGGCTCATAAGCATTGTCTTCCCAACATGCGCTCACCTCCCGGGGTCGGCAAGACCATGCTGTCCGTCGCGCTCGGGCGGGTGGCCCTGCCCATGCCCGCCCGTCCTCCCGGCGGCGCACCAAGGCCGCCTGCGCAGACACCCCGAGGTCGCCAGCGCTGTGACGATCACCCGGCTCTACCTCGGAGACGATGGGCGACGTAGCGTTCGGCTCGTTGGGCGGTCCGACGACGGCCGGATCACAGGCTTCATTCGGCCAGCGCATCGCATGCAGAGGCGTCTTGGGCGACTGACGCGTTCCTGAGGTGTGGCTGCTGCTGGTGCGTCGGTTACAGGCGCTTCGCTGGGCGGTCGCGCAGCAGCAGCCACTGACTCGCGTCGGCGCCGTCTGAGCGCGCAGCCGGTCCATGCAGCAGCACGGCGTAAGCCGTCCTCTCCGCCTTGCTCGGGGCGGCATACTGGTCTGGCGCCTCCGGGGTCGGGAATGACTTCGTCATGCCTTTCCAGGCCTTGTCCGCGTTCGGAGTGCTGAGCATCGGCCCTCCCGGGCTCAATAGGGTCATGCAGTGAAGTACACGCATGCGTGCGTGCAGCCCCGGTACGGGTTCACCGTCCACTGGAAGGACATGCGCGAGACCCCCGGCACCCGGTTGATGATCGACCGGGCCCGCACCTCGTGGAAGGTGATCCCGCGGAACTCGGGCGTGTCGATGGTGCGGGTGGTCACCGCGTCCGCGCCGAACAGCGCGGCGTCGGCGGTCCGGGCGTGACCGGACTCGTCGGTGAGGTTGTCCCAGCGCATGACGCCTCCTCGGTAGTACTGGGCACAGAATAGAACACACGTTCCCTTGATCGTGCGAGTGACACGTCGGAGTGCATCTTCCGACCACTTCCGAGTACGTCTTCCGACCGCTTCGCAGGCCCGGCCGATCACTTCGGGACCCCGATTTGGGCGCCCGGGCAGCGGGGTGGTTGGCTTGGCCCGACCCCCCGAGAACCCCATGCCCTGGAGGAACCGATGGCGCAGGTCGAGGCCACTACGGAGCGGATCGTCGCGGCGGACGCGGAGACGGTGTTCGACGCCCTCGCCGACTTCGCCGGCACGCGCGCGAAGCTGCTGCCCGAGCAGTTCAGCGAGTACGAGGTCCGCGAGGGCGGCGACGGCGAGGGCACCCTCGTCCACTGGAAGCTCCAGGCCACCAGCAAGCGCGTGCGCGACTGCCTCCTGGAGGTCAGCGAGCCCACCGACGGCGAGCTCGTCGAGAAGGACCGCAACTCCTCGATGGTCACCACCTGGCGCGTCACCCCGGCCGGCGAGGGCAAGTCCCGGGTCGTCGTCACCACCGCGTGGACCGGCGCCGGCGGCATCGGCGGCTTCTTCGAGAAGACCTTCGCCCCCAAGGGCCTCGGCCGGATCTACGACGCCGTCCTCGCCCGGCTCGCCACCGAGGTGGAGAAGTAAGGGCTGGAGTCGGCCCAAGGCCCCGGTTTCCGGCGTGCGTTGGGCCCCATCACCGGTTCGGGTGATCTTCGCCGCGTACCGCGGAGCGCCGTAACTCGTCGCGCTTGCTCGTAGTTGTCGCCTTACGCAGGGTTTGCGCGTACATCGTGCGACAGCGCGACGAGGGGAGCGGTGCGTGGGCGGGATCACTCTGGTGCACGAGGAACCGGCCGAGGCACCCCCGCAGGCCCCCGCGCCGGACCCGGATCCGGCCGCCGGGCTGAGCCCGCGCCGGGTGCGGCTGGTCTTCTGCGGGCTGATGCTCGCCCTGCTCCTCGCCGCCCTGGAGCAGATGATCGTCGCCACGGCCCTGCCGAGAATCGCCGGCGAGCTGCACGGCCTGGACCGGATGTCCTGGGCGATCACCGCCTACCTGCTCACCGCCACTGTCGGCCTGCCGGTCTACGGCAAGCTCGGCGACCTGCTCGGACGCAAGGGCGTCTTCCTGTTCGCGATCGTCGTCTTCGTCGCCGGCTCCGCGCTCGCCGGCCGCGCCGCGACGATGGATCAGCTGATCGCCTACCGCGCCGTGCAGGGCGTCGGCGCGGGCGGCCTCCTGATCGGCGTGCAGGCGATCGTCGCGGACATCGTGCCGCCCCGGCAGCGCGGCCGGTTCATGGGCCTGATCGGCGCCGCCTTCGGCCTCGCCTCGGTCGCCGGACCCCTGCTGGGCGGCTACTTCACCGACCACCTCTCCTGGCGCTGGTGCTTCTACGTCAACGTCCCCTTCGGCCTGGTCACCCTGGCCGTCGTCGCCGTCGTCCTGAAGTTGCCCAAGCCGGCCGGCAGGCGCCGCCTGGACATCCTCGGCGCACTGCTGCTGGCCGCGGCCTCCGCCTGCCTGGTCCTGCTGACCAGTTGGGGCGGCGGCGAGTACGCCTGGGACTCGCGCGTCATCCTCTGCCTCGGCGCAGGCGCCGCCGTGGCCACGGCCCTCTTCCTCGTCGCCGAGCACTTCGCCGCCGAACCCCTCATCCCGCTCAGGCTGTTCCGGGACTCCGTCTTCAACATCACCGGCCTGGTGGGCCTGGTGATCGGCGTCGCCCTGTTCGGCGCCACCAGCTATCTGCCGACCTTCCTGCAGATGGTCGACGGGGCCAGCGCCGCCGAGTCCGGCCTGCTGATGCTGCCCCTGATGGCCGGCATCGTCGGCGCCTCGATCATCTCCGGGCAGCTCATCAGCCACACCGGCCGCTACCGGCTCCACCCGGTTCTCGGCAGCGCTCTCGCCGTCGCCGGCATGTGGCTGCTGTCCCGCCTCGACGCCGACACGCCCCGGCTGCACTCCGGCATCTGGATGGCCGTCCTCGGCGCGGGGATCGGGATGGTGATGCCGGTGCTGATCCTCGCCGTGCAGAACTCCGTACCGCCCGCCGACCTCGGCACCGCCACGAGCGCGAACAATTTCTTCCGGCAGATCGGCGGCATGGTCGGTGCCGCGGTCTTCGGAACCCTGCTCGCCGGCCGGCTCACCGACGCGCTGCACGAACACCTCCCCACGCGCGCGGGCGCCCCGCTTCCCGACCCCGAGTCCCTCACACCGCAGCTCGTCCACGCGCTGCCGCCCGAGCTGCGCGACGGCTACATCCGGGCCTACGCCGACGCCATGCCGCGCATCTTCCTCTACCTGGTGCCGGTGCTCGTCCTCGGTCTGCTCGTCGCGTGCTTCCTCAAGGAGACCCCCCTGTTGAACAGTGCAGCGGCCTACAACGCCGCCTCCAGCGACCCGGAGACCGAGCAGGCGAACGCCACCGTCCCGCAGGCGCGTTCGCCGTACGGCACCTCGGTGCCCGTCTGCGGCACGGTGCAGCACACCGACGGCACCGTCGTCCCGCATGCGGCGCTCACCCTCATCGACGTCACCGGACAGCAGACCGGGCGCGGCGCCAGCGGCGAGGACGGCCGGTACGCGCTGGCCACGCCGGGCCCCGGCGCCTACGTCCTGATCGCCGCCGCGGGCGGCCACCAGCCGCAGGCGGTGTCCGTCACCGTCGGCGAGCGGCCCGTCGAGCTGGACATCGTCCTCGGCGGCGCCGGACGGCTCACGGGCAGCGTGCTCACCGCGGACGGCACGGCCGTACGAGACGCCACCGTCACCCTCACCAACGCGCACGGCGAGGTCGTGGCCACCACCCGCAGCGGGCGCGAGGGCGGTTACACCATCACCGAGCTGGTGGCCGGCGAGTACACCCTCGCCGCCGGAGCGCCCGCCCACCGTCCCACCGCGCTGCCCGTCACCGTCCACGCGGCCCGGGAGACCCGGCAGGACATCGAACTCGCCGGCGGAGCCGTGCTGCGCGGCACCGTGCGCTCCGGCGGCGGGCGCCCCGTCGAGGACGCGCGCGTGACCCTGCTCGACGCGGCCGGCAACGTCGTCGACACGCTCACCACCGGCCCCGACGGAGCCTTCCGGTTCGTCGACCTGTCCTCCGGCGAGTACACCGTGATCGCCGCCGGTTACCCGCCCGTCGCCACGGTCCTCAAGGTGGCCGGCGGCGCACGCACCGAGCGGGACCTGCTACTGGGGCACGACGACTGAAACGGCCGACGACGGAAGCAGCCGAGGGCTGGGACGCGCGGCAGATGCGGAGCCGTACGGTCGGCACGCGGCCGTACGCGCCACCCGCGCGCGGGGGCTCGTACGCCGGGGCGCCGGAGTGGACCAATTCCCGCATTGCCGCACATCGTGAGCGGATGTGCCCGTACCGTGGTGACGGCGCACAGATCTTTGCGGACCGTGGGGAGAGAGGGCCTGACGCCATGACCGTGGCACCGAGAGGGACGCACCTCCCAGCCGCGGAGCTGGGGATGGCGCGGTGACGGGGCAGGCCGCGGCCGGGCGCATCCCGCTGGCCGTGGTCGTGGTCGACCGCGGCGGCCTCGTGTCCCACTGGAGCAGGGGCGCGCGCCGCCTGTTCAGCGTCCTCAAGGAGGAGGCCATCGGCCGGTCGGCCGCCGACCTGCTGCCTGTCTCCGGGGCGCTGCCCGAGGAGGCCGAGGAGGACGACGCCGGTCCCTACGGCGCGTACACCGCCTACGACGGTCTCGGCCCCGGCCTCGAAGCGTCTCTCGACCGCGGCCTGTCCTACCCGGCCGCGGGCCGCGCCCGCCTCACCGTGCCCGGACCCGGCCGCGTCGACGTCCTGTGGTGGGCCTACCCGCTGGTGGGCCCCGGCCGGGAGAAGCTGCTCGTGCTGGCCGCCGACGCGGCCGGGCTGAGCCAGGACGAGCCCGGCGAGGACATCACCGCCGAGCGCATCGCGCCGGGCTTCGCGCTGCACACCGACTTCCCCGGCGCCGAGGACCTCGCCCGCCGGCTGCCCGAGATCCTTCCCAGCATGAGCGTCGACGACAGCGCCCGCATCGTCGCGCAGATCCTCGAACTGGGCTACCCGATCCTGGAGTTCAGCCAGAACGACCGGGTGCCCGTCACCCCCGACTGGGGCGTGCCCCGGCGCGTCGAGCGCAGGGCGCGCCGCGAACGGGCCGCGCGGGCGCTGGCGGCCGGTGAGCCGGTGCCGGAGGGCGTCCTCGACGAGCGTGAGGATCTCGAGTACGCCGCCGTCCGCGAACGCCTGGAGTTCCTCAACGAGGTCAGCTCCAGCATCGGCACCTCCCTCGACCTGGCGCGGACCATCGTCGAGGTCAGCAAGGCCGTCGTGCCCCGCTTCACGGACGTCGCGTGCACGTACCTGCGCGAACAGGTCGTCGCAGGCGAGGGGTTCCCCGACGGCGTGCCGGACACCACCACCATGTGGCACCGAGTCGCCCTGGAGCACACCGACGAACCGGGCCGCTGGGAGGACGTCGTGCCGGTCGGCGAGGCCATGCCGTTCCCGTCGGACACGCCCTTCTTCCAGTGCATGACCACCGGCGAGCCCATCCTCGTCCCGCGCATCAGCGAGGAGATGGGGCACGCCATCGCCTCCCAGTTCGACAAGCGCGACATCCGGCCCCTCATCACGCACCGCTCCATGCTGATCGTGCCGCTGAAGGCGCGCAACGTGGTGCTCGGTTTCATGGCCCTGATGCGCCACCCGGTACGTCCCGAGTTCAACGACATGGACCGTGTCACCGGCGCCGAACTCGCCGCCCGCGCGGGCCTCGTGCTCGACAACGCCCGCATGTACACGTACCAGGAGAACGTCGCCGAGACGCTCCAGGACAGCATGCTGCCGCACATCCCGCCGCGCATGTCGGGCTGCGACATCGCCACCCGCTACCTCCCCGGCACCCTGCTCGGCCGCGTCGGCGGCGACTGGTTCGACTCGGTGAAGCTGCCCGGCGCCCGCACCGCGTTCGTCGTCGGCGACGTCATGGGCCACGGCCTCAACTCGGCCGCCATGATGGGCCAGCTGCGGACAGCCGTGCAGACCATGGCTGGGCTCGACCTGCCGCCCGCCCAGCTGCTGCGCAACCTCGACGACCTCGCGCAGCGCCTCGGCGACACCTACCTGGCGACCTGTCTGTACGCCGTCTTCGACCCGATCACGAGCGAACTGCACCTCGCCAACGCCGGACACATCCCGCCCGTCCTGGTCCGCGCCGAGGACGGCCGCAGCGAACTGCTGGACCTGCCCACGGGCGCGCCCATCGGCGTCGGCGGGGTGCCCTTCGAGGCGGTACGCGTGCGCGTGGAGCCCGGCGACCGGCTCGTGATGTGCACCGACGGGCTGGTGGAGGTGCGCGGCGAGGACATCGGCGTGGGCCTGGCGACGCTGTGCGAGTCCGCCGCCCACCCGGCCGCCTCCATGGACGACGCCTGCGACACCATCATCCGTGCCCTGAACACCTGCGGCGGCCGCAAGGACGACGTGGCCCTGCTGATGGCCCGTCTCAACGGCATCGAGGAGGACGACGTCGCCGAGTGGCGGCTCGCCCTCGACCCCGCCGAGGTGAGCCGGGCCCGCGCCGTGGTCCGCGAGCAGCTGCACGAGTGGGGCCTGGCCAAGCTGGCCGACGGCGCCGAGCTGATGGTGAGCGAACTCGTCACCAACGCCGTACGGCACTCCCACCGCCGCCCCGTCGACCTGCGGCTGGTGCGCGGCGACACGCTGCTGTGCGAGGTGGACGACGACGATCACGAGCTGCCGACGCTCCGCAACGCGGGGCCGGACGACGAGACCGGGCGCGGGCTGTGCGTCGTCAGCACCCTCGCGCGCGAGTGGGGCACCAGCCGGACGAAGGCCGGGAAGACCGTGTGGTTCGAACTGACGCTGCCGCGACGCTGAAACCCGCCCTCCGTCGGGTACCCAGGGGGCGCGCGAGGGCGCACGTTGGTGGAAATGCGGAGTGAACGTGCACGCCGCGCGCTTGTCGGCGTGCCCCGGGCGCGATAGACCGTACTGGCCGTCTCTTGAGGCGGGCAGCCGTCGCACCCCGGGGGGTTGGGTATGAGCGTGACGAGTCGTTACCGGGAGGCCTGGGAGGGGTTCTGGCGGGAGGCCCCCGAGGAGCAGGGCGCGGTGTTCTGGGACGCGGAACCGGCGCTCACCGCGGGCCGCCACCTGGCCCTGTTCGAGCCGTACCTGGCAGATGCGGGCCTGCCGATGGTGGACCTCGGGTGCGGCAACGGCACCCAGACGCGGTTCCTCGCCGACCGCTTCGGCCGAGTCGTCGGCGCCGACCTGTCCGCCGCGGCCCTCGACCACGCCCGGCACGCCGACACCGCCGGGCAGGTGGCGTACCGGCTGCTGGACGCGGCCGACAAGACCGAGGCGGAGGCGCTGCACGCCGAGCTGGGCGACGCCAACATCTACATGCGGGGCGTGCTCCACCAGTGCGAGCCCGACAGCCGGCAGCCGTTGGCCGACGGCCTCGCCATGCTCCTCGGTGAGCGCGGGCGCGCCTTCCTCTGCGAGCTCTCCGAGTCCGCCAAGCCCGTCCTGATGGGCCTGGCGCAGAGCACCGCCGGACCGCCGCCCAAGCTCGCCCCGATCTTCCGGCACGGCCTCGCCCCCGGCGAGGTCCCCGACGCCTCCATGCCCGAGCACCTGCACGCGGCCGGTCTCGCCGTGCTGGCCACCGGGGAACTCCCGCTCACCACCACCGAGTACACGTCCGACGGCACCCGCATCGAACTGCCGTCGAAGTGGTACGTGGCGGGCCGCGCGGCGTGACCGAAGTGGCCTCGTAGCCGGTTTCCTCCGCGGCGCGTAACGTGACGGAGCATGAAGATCCTCATCAGCGCCGACATGGAGGGCGCCACCGGCGTGACCTGGCCCGCTGACGTGCTGCCGGGGACGCCGCAGTGGGAGCGATGCCGGGCGTTGTTCACCTCGGACGTCAACGCCGCCGTGCTGGGCTTCCTCGACGGCGGCGCGGACGAGGTGGTGATCAACGAGGCGCACTGGACGATGCGCAACCTGCTCCTCGAACAGCTCGACGAGCGGGCGCTGATGCTCACCGGGCGGCACAAGGCGCTGTCCATGGTGGAGGGCGTCCAGCACGGCGACGTCGACGGTGTCGCGTTCGTCGGCTACCACGCGGGCGCCGGCATGGAGGGCGTCCTCGCGCACACGTACCTCGCCAACTCCGTCACCGGGGTGTGGCTGAACGACGTACGGGCCAGCGAGGGGCTGCTCAACGCGCGAGTGGCCGCCGAGTTCGGGGTGCCGGTGGTGCTCTTCACCGGCGACGACGTGGCCTGCGAGGACGCCCTCGGGTACGCGCCGGAGGCGCTCAAGGTGGCCGTGAAGGACCACGTGTCGCGGTACGCGGCCGTGTGCCGTACGCCGGCCAGGACCGCCGCCGGCATCCGGGCGGCGGCCAAGGAGGCGGCGTCCCTCGCGGTCCGCCACGCACCCGCGCGCGGCGGGCCCTTCACCGTCGCCGTCGAGTTCGACGCCGAGCACCTGGCGCTGGCCGTGACCGTCGTGCCCGGCGTCGAGCGGATCGGGGAGCGGAAGGTGGCCTACACCAGCGACACCATGTACGAGGGGATCCGCACCTTCAAGGCGGTCACCACGATCGCCTCGGACGCGACGGAGGAGCAGTATGGCTGACCAGCAGGCCCTGGACGAGGTCGTGACGTTCACCTCCGACCTCATCCGGATCGACACCACCAACCGGGGCGGCGGCGCCTGCCGGGAGCGGCCCGCCGCCGAGTACGCGGCCGCCCGGCTCGCCGAGGCCGGACTGGAGCCGGCCGTCCTCGAACGCGTCCCGGGGCGCGGCAACGTCGTCGCCCGCATCGAGGGCACCGACCCCGGCGCCGGCGCACTGCTCGTCCACGGTCACCTGGACGTCGTACCGGCCGAGACGCGGGACTGGAGCGTGCACCCGTTCTCCGGGGAGGTCCGCGACGGGGTGGTGTGGGGGCGCGGCGCGGTCGACATGAAGAACATGGACGCGATGATCCTCGCCGTGGTGCGCGCCTGGGCGCGGCAGGGCGTCCGGCCCCGGCGGGACATCGTGATCGCGTTCACCGCGGACGAGGAGGCCAGCGCCGAGGACGGCTCCGCCTTCCTCGCCGAGAAGCACGCCGCGCTGTTCGAGGGCTGCACCGAGGGCGTCAGCGAGTCCGGGGCGTTCACCTTCCACGACGGCTCCGGCCGGGAGATCTACCCGGTCGCGGCCGGCGAGCGCGGCACCGCCTGGCTGCGGCTCACCGCGCGCGGACTGGCCGGGCACGGATCCAGGGTGAACAAGGACAACGCCGTCACCCGCCTGGCCGCCGCGGTCACACGGATCGGCGACCACGAGTGGCCCGTGCGCCTGACCCCGACCGTGCGGGCGGAGCTCGTCGAACTCTGCGCCCTGTACGGCATCGAGACGGCGGAACTGGCGGACGTGGACGCGGTGCTGGAGAAGCTCGGCCCGGCCGCGCAACTCGTCGAGTCGACTCTGCGCAACAGCGCCAACCCGACCATGCTGGACGCCGGTTACAAGATCAACGTGATTCCGGGGGAGGCGGTCGCCCACGTCGACGGCCGCTATCTGCCCGGCGGCGAGGAGGAGTTCCGCACCACCCTCGACCGGCTCACCGGGCCGGACGTGGACTGGGAGTTCCAACACCACGAGGTCGCCCTCCAGTCGCCCGTCGACTCGCCGACGTTCGCCCGGATGCGGGCCGCCGTCGAGGAGTTCGCGCCGGAGGGGCACGTGGTGCCGTACTGCATGCCGGGCGGCACCGACGCCAAGCAGTTCTCCCGGCTCGGCATCACCGGCTACGGCTTCTCGCCGCTGAAGCTCCCGGAGGGCTACGACTACAGGGCCATGTTCCACGGCGTCGACGAACGCGTGCCCGTCGAGGGACTCCACTTCGGCGTGCGCGTCCTCGACCGGTTCCTGCGGACGGCCTAGGGAAGCGGGGGAGCGACATGTGGACGCTGCCGTACGGAGCGTGGCCCTCGCCCGTCGACGCGGCGCTGGCCACCGCGCACGACGGGCACCCCGAGTACGTGGGCTTCGTCGGCGACGAGGCGTGGTGGACCGAGCCGCGGCCCACCGAGGGCGGACGGCGCACCCTGGTGCGGCGGCGCGCCGACGGCACGGAGGAGCCGGTGCTGCCCGCGCCGTGGAACGTGCGCAGCCGGGTCATCGAGTACGGCGGCCACCCCTGGGCCGGTGTCCTGACCGAGACCGGGCCGCTCGTGGTGTTCGTGAACTTCGCCGACCAGCGGCGGGCCGGTGCCGGGTGATCGGCGCCGCGCACGACGACGCCGTGGACCCCGCCTACCACCCCGAGCCGCGGGTCCGCACGTTCACCGGCCCCGCCGGACGCGAGATCCACGCGCACGTGTACCCGCCGCACCACCCGGACTGCGCCGCGCCCGCCGGTGAACTGCCCCCGTACGTCGTGTGGGCGCACGGCGGGCCCACCAGCCGGGCGCCGCTCGTGCTCGACCTGGCGATCGCCTACTTCACCTCGCGCGGCATCGGCGTCGCCGAGGTCAACTACGGCGGCTCGACCGGCTACGGCCGGGAGTACCGCAACCGGCTGCGCGCACAGTGGGGCGTCGTCGATGTCGAGGACTGTGCCGCCGTCGCCCTGGCCCTCGCCGAGGAGGGCACCGCCGACCGCGGCCGGCTCGCGATCCGGGGCGGCAGCGCGGGCGGCTGGACCGCCGCCGCCTCGCTCGCCACGACCGACGTCTACGCCTGCGGCACGATCATCTACCCCATCCTCGACCTGGCCGGCTGGAACGAGAACGGCACCCACGACTTCGAGTCCCGCTACCTGGAGAGCCTCGTCGGCCCCTACACCGAGGTGCCCGACCGGTACAGGGAACGCTCGCCCACCGAGCACGCCGACCGCGTCACCACACCCTTCCTGCTGCTCCAGGGCCTGGACGACGTGATCTGCCCGCCCGCGCAGTGCGAGCGGTTTCTCGCCCGCATGGCCGGCCGGGGCGTGCCGCACGCCTACGTCACGTTCGAGGGGGAGGGCCACGGGTTCCGGCGGGCCGAGACGATGATCCGCGTACTGGAGTCGGAACTATCCCTGTATGCCCAGACGTTCGGGATTCGTCCGCCAGGTGTCCCTCTGCTGGAGCTCGCCAAGTGAAGCCGCTGCTATCACCGTCCCGACTCGCCCCCGGCGCCCGCGTGGCCGTCGTCGCGCCCAGCGGGCCGGTGCCCGGGGAGCGGCTCCAGGCCGGGCTCGACGTGCTGCGCGGCTGGGACCTCGACCCGGTCGTGGCCCCCCACGTGCTGGACCGGCACGCCGCCTTCGACTACCTCGCGGGCACCGACGCGGACCGTGCCGCCGACCTCCAGGCAGCCTGGTGCGACCCGTCGGTGGACGCGGTGCTGTGCGCCCGCGGCGGCTACGGGGCGCAGCGGATGGCCGACCTGCTCGACTGGGACGCGATGCGCGCGGCCGGGCCGAAGGTGTTCGTCGGCTTCAGCGACATCACCGCGCTGCACGAGGCGTTCGCCACCCGGCTGGGCCTCGTCACACTGCACGGGCCGATGGCGTCCGGCATCGACTTCGTCCAGAACACACGGGCACAGGACCACCTGCGCGCCACCCTGTTCGCACCGGAGACGGTTCGCACGATCGCCTCCGAAGGCGCCGCCCTGGTCCCCGGCCGGGCGCGCGGGGTCACCCTCGGCGGCTGTCTCTCCCTGCTCGCCGCCGAACTGGGCACGCCGCACGCCCGGCCCTCGGCGCGGGGCGGGCTGCTGTGCCTGGAGGACGTGCGCGAGGAGCCGTACCGGCTGGACCGCTACCTCACCCAACTCCTGCGCGCGGGCTGGCTCGACGGAGTTCGCGGGGTACTCCTCGGCTCCTGGCGGGACTGCGAGCCGGAGGACCAGGTGGGAGCGGTGCGCGCGCTGCTCGCCGACCGGCTCGGCGGCCTCGGGGTTCCGGTGGCCGGGGACTTCGGATTCGGGCACTGCGACGGCGCGCTGACGCTGCCCTTCGGGACGGCCGCCGAACTGGACGCCGGCGCGGGCACGCTGACCCTCGACGAGCCTGCCCTGCGCTGAGCCGGGCCCGCCCCGCCCTGCGCTGAACCGTCACACCTGCCCTTTGCAATCAGTTCGTTCCACCCGCAGGGCCGCTGTGCGCGCTTAGAGAAGTTCGGCACGTCCCCGGCAGCGAGCGCGTCGTAGGGTGGCGGGGTGCCGCACACCGCATCCCGCTACCTCGCCGAGGGCCCTCGGGTGGGGATACGTCCCTTCACCCTGGAGGACGGGCCCGAGTTCACCGCCTGTGCCCGCGAGAGCAAGGACCTGCACCATCCGTGGCTGTTCCCGCCGGACAGCAACGCCGCCTACACCGCCTACGCGGGCCGGCTGATCGAGGACCCGGCCAGGGCCGGATTCCTGGCCTGCGAGAAGGACGGCGCGCGCGGCGACGGCGCCCTCGCCGGGTTCGTCAACATCAACAACATCGTCGAGGGCGGCTTCCAGTGCGGCGTGCTGGGCTACGGCGCCTTCGCGCACGCGGCCGGGCGCGGGCTGATGAAGGAGGCGCTCGGCCTCGTCGTCGGGCACGCGTTCGGCCCGATGCGGCTGCACCGGCTGGAGATCAACGTGCAGCCCGGCAACGCCGCCTCGATCGCCCTCGCCCGCAGCTGCGGCTTCCGTCGGGAGGGCTTCTCGCCGAACATGATCTACATCGACGGGGCGTGGCGGGACCACGAGCGGTGGGCCCTCACGGTCGAGATGGTCCGGAGGTGACCGCGGTGCGCACCCTCGCCGTCCTGGACGCCCCCTCAAACCTGGGGCTGCGCCCGCCCGTCCCCGGCACCGTGCCCTGCTGCTACAAGCTCGCCGGCGCTCTGCGCGAGCAGCGGATCGTGGTGCGAGTCCCCCACGCCCAGGGCTTCTGCCCCGGCGAACTGGTCGCCCTCGTACGCCCCTTGCTCGCCTCACCGCACTGCGCCGACCTCGACGTCACCATCTACGCGGAGCACCGGCGCGGCACGCCCTCTCGCCGCACCGGCCGAAAGCCCAAGTACATCCAGTACGAGGACTTCCGGCCGGCACGCCGAGAGCACGCACCGGACGCCGCTCCTTCACGGGCAAACGTTGCCTGCCGGGGCACTAGACGCGGCGGTCGACGTACTCGTACACCGCGCCGTCGGGGTGCAGGGCGATCAGGTTGCGGCCCACGGGTGTGTCCACCGGGCCCGCGATGATCTGGGCGCCGAGTTCGCTGAGCACGTCACGGGCCTCCTCCACGTCCTTGACCGCGATGGTCGCCGCGACCTTGCGCAACACGTCAAGCGCCGCCTCCGGACCGCTCATCAGCAGGAAGCAGCCCACCGCTGCCACCTGGACCCCGCCGCGCTCGAAGCGCAGGGCGGTGGTGCCCGCGAGGCGCTCGTAGAAGGAGACCGCGGTCTCCAGGTCGTCGACGCAGATGCGCAGCGTGGCTCCCAGAATTTCCATGGCGAAAAGCCTAGTCCGACGAGCCGCGGACCGAGATCGTTTCACACGATCCCCGCGACCCGGCCACGGCGTTACGCGCGTGGGCGCGCGGGTACCCGGCGGCCATGGAGCGCTTGGATCACCTGGAGCATCTGGACAGGCATCTGGTCGACGAACTGGCGCAGGTGGCTCGCGAGACCGTACGGGACGAACTGCGCCGGCAGACGCGCCGGCAGCGCCGTACGGCCGTGCTGTACGCCGCGTCCGGCACCGTCGCCCTGTACGCGGGCGCGGCCCTCGCGCTCGCCCTCGGCCTGGCCTTCGCCGTCGTCGTGCCGGACTGGGCCGCCGCGCTGATCACCGGCGCGATCCTCGGTGTCGTGGCCTATGTGCTGCGCGGCGCCGCCCGGCCGTCCGTGTCCTCGGCGGCGGCGCGGCCCACGCCGGAGCGCGAGGCCGAGATCACCGCCGCCCGCGCGGCGCCCGGCGGCATCCCGTACCCGCCGACCGCGCCGCCCGGCGGGGCCCCGGGGGTGGCCGGTACGGCCGGGGCGCCCGGAGCGCCGGCGCCGCGCCCGGACGACATCGGCCCCGATCAGCCGCACCACCGGGCGTGATCGTGGTGCGGGCAACGCGAGCGGCATGGCCGAAGCGGCGCCGGGCTGTCGTGGTGACCGGGGCCAGCGGCGGCGTGGGACGGGCCGCGGCCCGGGCCTTCGCCGCGCGAGGCGACCGGGTCGCCCTGCTGGCCCGGGGACGCGAGGGGCTGGCCGCGGCGGCGGACGAGGTGCAGCGCGCCGGCGGCGAGGCGATCGTCGTCCCCGTGGACGTCGCCGACGCCAAAGCGGTCGAGGACGCGGCCCAGCGGGTCGTCGACACGTTCGGCCGGATCGACGTGTGGGTCAACAACGCCTTCGCCGGTGTCTTCGCGCCGTTCACCGAGATCACCCCGGACGAGTTCCGCCGGGTGACCGAAGTGACGTATCTGGGCTATGTGTTCGGCACGCGGGCCGCGCTGCGGCACATGCTGCCGCGCGGCCGGGGCACCGTCGTGCAGGTGGGCTCCGCGCTGGCCTACCGGGGGATTCCGCTGCAGTCGGCGTACTGCGGGGCCAAGCACGCGATCCAGGGGTTCAACGAGTCGCTGCGGTGCGAGCTGCTGCGCGACGGCAGCGGGGTGCGGACGACGATGGTGCAGCTGCCGGCCCTGAACACGCCCCAGTTCGACTGGGTGCTCAGCCGGCTGCCCGGGCGGGCCCGGCCGGTCGCGCCCGTGTACCAGCCGGAGGTCGCGGCGCGCGCGATCGTGCACGCGGCGGGGCACGGGCGGCGGCGGGAGTACTGGGTGGGCGGATCGACGGTGGCCACGCTGGTCGCCAACGCGGTGGCGCCGGGGCTGCTGGACCGGTATCTGGCGCGGACCGGGTACGAGACGCAGCAGGACGAGGGTGAGTACGGCGCGTACCGCGGGCCGGGGAATCTGTGGACGCCGGCCGACGGTCCGCACGGGCGGGACTTCGGGGCGCACGGGCGGTTCGACGACGAAGCCGTTCCCGGGAGCCGGCAGGGGTGGGTGTCGCGGAATCGTGCGCGTATGGGTGCGGCCGGGGTGGTGGCCGGTGGGCTGGGGGCCGTGGTGACCGCCGGCCTGCGCCGCCGCGGCTGAGCGCAGTTGCGGCGGACAGGCGGACATGCACCGGCCGACCTGAACAGCCCACGAACAGCCCACGTATACGTCGTATACGTGGGCTGTTCGTGCTCACGTCACCCGGTACTCCGCCACCTCCTCCGTGCGCAAGGTCAGGCCGTGGCCGAGGCCCTGGGTGGGGTGGATGGTGCCGCCGGTGGGGTCCAGGGCGCCGTCGAAGAACAGGTCCTCGATGCGGACGTGGTCGTGGAACCACTCCACATGCCGCAGGTTGGGGATCGTGGCGGCGACGGCGGCGTGCACGTGCGGGGCGCAGTGAGTGGAGACCTCCAGGCCGTGCGCCTGGGCCAGGGCCGCCGCGCGCAGGAACTCGGTCAGGCCGCCGCAGCGCGTCGCGTCGACCTGGAGGCAGTCGACCGCCCCGGCCGTGATCATGCGGGCGAAGTAGGGGAGGTCGTAACCGTATTCGCCCGCTGCGACGTCGCACACCAGGGCGTCGCGGACCAGACGCAGACCCGTCAGGTCGTCCGAGGAGACGGGTTCCTCGAACCAGCCCACCCCGTGCTCGGCGACGGTGTGACCGACCCGGACCGCCTGCTTGCGGGTGTACGCGCCGTTCGCGTCGACGTACAGCTCGGCCTCCGGGCCGATGACCTGCCGGGCGGCGTGGACGCGGTGCAGGTCGCGGGTGACCTCGCGGCCCCAGCCCTCCCCGATCTTTATCTTGACGCGGGGGATGTGCTGCCCGTGCACCCAGCCGTTCAGCTGCGCCGCCAGATGCGTGTCGTGGTACGTCGTGAAGCCGCCGCTGCCGTACACGGGCACCCGCTCGCGGCGGGCGCCCAACAGCCGCGCCAGGGGCAGCCCGAGCAGCCGGGCCTTCAGGTCCCACAGGGCGATGTCCAGCGCCGATATGGCGCAGGACGCGATGCCGGGGCGGCCCGCGTTGCGCACCGAGCGGCACAGGGCGTCATGCACGGCCGGAATGTCCAGGGCACTCATGCCCTCGACGAGCGGGGCGAGGTGCTCGCGCAGGAAGTCCCCGACCGCGGCCGGGCCGTACGTCCAGCCCGTGCCGGTCGCGTCGTCCGCCGACACCTCGGCGATCACCATGGTCGTGGACTCCCAGGCCAGCGTGCCGTCGGCCTCGGGAGCGTCGGTCGGCACCGTGTACGCCGACACGGCGGGACGCTGGAGTTTCATCGCCCGGCCCCGCCCTTCAGTGGCTGCCCTGGAGCTGCGGCAGCACCTTCGTCCGGTAGAAGTCGAAGAAGCCGCGCTGGTCGGGGCCGATCTGGTTGACGTACACGCGGTCGAAGCCGGCGTCGGCGAACGCGGACAGCGCCGACACGTGCTGGTCGACGTCGTCGCCGCAGACCACCTTCTCGCTCACCATGTCCTCGGTGACCAGCGGCTCCAGCTGCTCGAAGTGGCGCGGCGAGGGCAGGATCTGGCCCATCTCGCCGGGCAGCAGCTGGTTGGACCACAGCCGGTGCGCGGTGCGCACGGCCTCGTCGCGGTCGGTGCCGTAGCAGACCTTCGTGCCGCCGCTCACCGGCTTGCCGCCCCCGCCGCCCTTGCGGAACTGGGACACGAACTCCTCGTCCGGCGTCATCGTGATGTACCCGTCGCCCACGCGCGCCGCGAGCCCGGTCGCCGCCGGGCCGAAACCGGAGATGTCGATCTGCACCGGCTCCTCGGGGACCGTGTACAGGCGGGCGTTCTCGACTTGGTAGTGGGCGCCGTAGTGGCTGATCTCCTCGCCGGAGAAGAGGCGGCGCATGATGAGGATGGCCTCCTCCAGCATCTCCAGGCGCACATGCGCGGGCGGCCACACATGGCCCAGGATGTGCTCGTTGAGGGCCTCGCCCGTGCCGACCCCGAGCCGGAACCGGCCGTCGGTCATCACCGAACTGGTCGCCGCGGCCTGCGCCACCACCGCCGGGTGGGTCCGCACGGTCGGGCAGGTGACCGCCGTCTCGACCGGCAGCGACACCGCCTCCGATATCGCGCCGATCACCGACCACACGAACGGGCTCTGGCCCTGCGCGTCGTTCCACGGGTGGAAGTGGTCGGAGATCCACAGCGACTGGAATCCGGCCTGCTCGGCCATCCTGGCCTGCTCGACGAGCTCCGCGGGGCGGTGTTCCTCGCACGACAGGAAGTAGCCGTATTCGGGCATGGGGTGTACCTCCGATACCTGCGCGACGGGGGCGGGCGGTTCGCGGCTTACGAGTACCCGGCGGCCGGACCGGAAACCGGGGCACGTTTGGGTGCCCTGGCCAGGGGGACGCGGAAGGCTCGCCAGGTATGCGAACGATCCATGAGCAACGCCGGAGGCCCACCAGTGAGTCGACCCCGCATCGTGATCGTCGGTGCCGGTTTCGCCGGATACCGCACGGCCCGCGCCCTGTCCCGGCTCACCCGGCACAAGGCAGACATCACCCTGCTGAACCCGACCGACTACTTCCTGTACCTGCCCCTGCTGCCCCAGGTCGCCGCCGGCATCCTGGAGCCGCGCCGCGTCACGGTCTCCCTCTCGGGCACCCTGCCGCATGTGAAGCTGGTGCTGGGCGAGGCCGACCGGATCGACCTCGACGGGCACACCGTGCACTACACCGACCCCGAGGGCGACGGCGGCACACTCGCGTTCGACCGGCTCGTGCTCGCCGCCGGCAGCGTCAACAAGCTGCTGCCGATCCCGGGTGTCGCCGAGCACGCGCACGGCTTCCGCGGTCTGCCCGAGGCGCTGTACCTGCGCGACCACGTGACCCGGCAGGTGGAGCTGGCGGCCGCTTCCGAGGATCCCGAGGGCTGCGCCGCGCGCTGCACGTTCGTGGTGGTCGGCGCCGGCTACACCGGCACCGAAGTGGCGGCGCACGGGCAGATGTTCACCGACGCGCAGGTCCGCAAGCATCCGCTGCGGGCGGGCATGCGGCCGCGCTGGATGCTGCTGGACATCGCCGACCGCGTGCTGCCCGAGCTGGACGAGCGGCTCTCCCGCACCGCCGACAAGGTGCTGCGGCAGCGGGGTGTCGACGTGCGGATGGGGACCTCCGTGAAGGAGGCCACGCACCGCGGAGTGCTGCTGACCGACGGCGAGTTCGTCGACACCCGGACGCTGGTGTGGTGCGTGGGGGTACGGCCCGATCCGCTTGTGGAGTCGCTGGAACTGCCGCTGGAGCGCGGGCGGCTGCTCGTCGACCCGTACCTGCAGGTGCCGGGACGGCCCGAGGTGTTCGCGTGCGGGGACGCGGCCGCCGTGCCCGATCTGAACAAGCCCGGCTCGTACACGCCGATGACCGCGCAGCACGCCTGGCGGCACGGCAACGTCTGCGCCCGCAACGTCGCCGCCTCCCTCGGGATCGGGGAGCGGCGTCCCTACCGGCACCGTGACAGGGGGTTCGTCGTGGACCTCGGCGGCGCCAAGGCCGCCGCCAATCCGCTCGGGGTGCCGCTGTCCGGCCCGGCGGCGGGCGCGGTCACCCGCGGCTACCACCTCGCCGCGATGCCCGGCAACCGCGTGCGCGTCGCCGCCGACTGGTTCCTGGACGCCGTACTCCCTCGCCAGGCTGTCCAGTTGGGTCTCGTACGGTCCTGGTCGGTGCCCCTGGACACGTCCTCGCCGGAGCTGGCCCGGGTACCGGCCGGGCCCGAGCACGCGGAGAGCCAGGCGCCTACCGAGCCCGAGACCACCAAGGGCCGCGGCCCGTTGGTGGCCGGCCCGGAGGCCCGCGAGCGGGTGAGCGGCTCGGAGCCGGGAGCGGCACCCCCGGCCGACAAGGGCGACGAGCCCGGACAGAGCGGACCGCGAGCCGAGCCCACGAACGCCCGGCCCGGCGAGGAGCCCGCGAGGAAGCAGCCGGGTGGTGAGCCCGGCAGGAATCAGCCGGCTGGTGAGTCGGCCGGGGACCAGCCGGGTGGGGAGCCGGCGAAGAACCAGCCGGGTGGGGAGCCTGCCAGGAACCACCCGGGCGGCGAGCCCGCCAAGAACCAGCCCGGTGGTGAACCCGCGAAGAACCAGCCCGTCCCCGAACCACCCCCTGACCAGCCACCCCCGGGCCCGGACACCGCCCCCGGCCCCGTCAAGCGGACCGACGTCCCGGACGCCGGTGCCCCCGGACCCGCTGGGCCCGAGCCCGGCGCACCCGAACCCGGCCCCGCCCCCGGACTCCCGGCCTCCGAACCCGGCATCCCCGGCCCCGCCCCACCCGGACCCGGCGCCCCCGACCCCGACACCCCTGCTCCGGACACCCCTACCCCCGACACCCCCACGCAGCGCCGCGGAGACCTCGCGGAAGGAGACTCATGAACACCGGTGAACTCGTCGAGCTGGCGCAGCAGCTGCGCGTGGACAGCGTGCGGGCCGCGGCTGCCGCGGGGTCCGGGCATCCGACGTCGTCGATGTCCGCCGCGGATCTGATGGCCGTGCTGCTCGCGCATCATCTGCGGTACGACTTCGACCGCCCGGCGCACCCCGGCAACGACCGCTTCGTGCTGTCCAAGGGGCACGCCTCGCCCCTGCTGTACTCCGCGTACAAGGCGGCGGGCGCCATCGACGACGAGGAACTGCTCACGTTCCGGGGGCAGGGCAGCCGCCTCGAAGGGCACCCCACCTCGCAGCGGCTGCCGTGGGTGGAGACGGCCACCGGATCGCTCGGCCAGGGACTCCCCGTCGGCGTCGGTATCGCGCTGGCCGGCAAGCGGCTGGACCGCACCGGCTACCGCGTCTGGGTGCTGACCGGCGACAGCGAGCTGGCCGAGGGCTCGGTGTGGGAGGCCGTCGAGCACGCGGCGTACGAGCATCTGGACAACCTCACCGCGATCGTCGACGTCAACCGGCTCGGCCAGCGCGGCCCCACCCGGCACGGCCACGACCTCGACGCCTACGCCCGCCGCTTCCAGGCGCACGGCTGGCACACCGTCGAGATCGACGGCCACGACGTCGACGCCGTCGACCGCGCCTACGGCGAGGCCGCGTCCACCAAGGGCCAGCCCACCGCGATCCTCGCCCGCACCCTCAAGGGCAAGGGCGTCGCGGACGCCGAGGACCGCGAGGGCCTGCACGGCAAGCCCCTGAAGAACCCCGAGGAGGCCGTCGCCGAACTCGGCGGCTCCCGCGGCATCCGCGTCCAGGTGCGCGAGCCGCATGCCGCCCGCATGCTGCACGCCGTCCGGGCGGGCCACCTCGAACTGCCCCGCTGGACCAAGGGGGAGCCCGAGAAGGGCGTCGCCACCCGCAACGCCTACGGGCAGGCGCTGGCCGCCCTCGGCACCGGACGCGGCGACGTCGTCGCCCTCGACGGAGAGGTCAGCGACTCCACGCGCGCCGAGTTCTTCGCCAAGGAACACCCCGACCGGTTCTTCGAGTGCTATATCGCCGAGCAGCAGCTGGTCGCCGCCGCGGTCGGGCTCGCCGCCCGCGGCTGGGTGCCGTACGCCTCCACGTTCGCGGCCTTCCTCACGCGCGCGTACGACTTCGTCCGCATGGCGTCCGTCAGCGGCGCCGGCATCAACCTCGCCGGCTCCCACGCGGGCGTCGCCATCGGGCAGGACGGGCCCAGCCAGATGGGCCTGGAGGACCTGGCCATGATGCGGGCGGTGCACGGCTCGACCGTGCTGTACCCGTGCGACGCCAACCAGACCGCGCACCTGGTCGCCGCCATGGCAGGCCTGGACGGCATCCGCTACCTGCGCACCTCGCGCGGCGAGACCCCGGTGATCTACGAACCCGACGAGGAGTTCCCGGTCGGTGGCAGCAAGGTGCTGCGCTCCTCGGACCGGGACCGGCTGACACTCGTCGCGGCGGGCGCCACCGTACACGAGGCGCTGTCCGCCGCCCGGGCCCTGGACCAGGAGGGCATCCAGGCCAGGGTGATCGACCTGTACTCGGTCAAGCCCGTCGACCGGCTCACCCTGCGCAAGGCCGCCGAGGACACCGGCTGCCTGGTCACCGTGGAGGACCACCACCCGGAGGGCGGCCTCGGGGACGCGGTCCTCGACGCGTTCACCGACGGGCGCCCCGTGCCGCGCCTGGCGCGCCTGGCCGTCCGTACGATGCCCGGCTCGGCGTCCCCGGCCGAGCAGCTGCACGCCGCCGGCATCGACGCCGAATCCATCGCGGCGGCCGGGCGGCTGCTGGTGGAGGAGGCGGTCGTGCCATGACCGGCGGCGACGCGCGCACCGTGCGGGCCGGGCGCCGCACGGTGCAGGTGCGGCGGCCGGACAAGGTGCTCTTCCCCGGCTCCGGGGACGCCAAGGAGTACACCAAGAGCGACCTCGCCGAGTACTACCGGTCCGTCGCCTCGTTCATGCTGCCCCACCTGCGCGGCCGCCCTCTGATGCTGGAGCGGTATCCGGACGGCCTCGACGGCCAGAAGTTCATGCAGAAGAACACCCCCGAGTACTACCCGGACTGGATCACCCGCGTCGAGCTGCCCAAGGAGGACGGCACCGTCCTGCACACCGTCTGCGACGACAGCGCCACCCTCGTCTACCTCGCCGACCAGGCCTGCCTCACCCTGCACCGGTTCCTGTCCCGCACCGAGCGCATCGGCCACCCCGACCGGCTGGTGTTCGACCTCGACCCTCCCGGAGACGACTTCGAGCCGGTGCGCGCGGCCGCCGGGCTGCTCGGGGAGCTCCTCGACGAACTGCGGCTGCCCTCCGCGCTGATGACCACCGGCTCGCGCGGACTGCACGTGATCGTGCCCGTGAACGGCCGGCACGACTTCGACGAGGTGCGCGCGTTCGCCCGGGACGTCGCCGACACCCTCGCCGCCGCCCACCCCGGCACCCTCACCACCGCCGCCCGCAAGAAGGACCGCGGCGACCGCCTCTACCTGGACGTGCAGCGCAACGCCTACGCGCAGACCGCCGTCGCGCCCTTCACCGTCCGCGCCCGCCCCGGCGCCCCCGTGGCCGTCCCCCTCGCCTGGGACCAGCTGGCCGACCCCGAGGTCCACGCCCGGCGGTGGACCGTCGCCGACGCCGCCGACCAGGGGCGTGGCAACCCCTGGGCCGGCGTCCTGCGCACCGGCCGCTCCCTGGGTCCGGCCCGGCGCCGCCTCGACAAGTTGCGTGGCTGATGCACGTACGTCCCGCGGGATCCGACCGCAAACCCTGGGGTTTGGACAACTGACCGTTGGCCACTCGGTTTTGGAGGGGACCTTGACCAGTTCACCGAACACACCGGACACACCGAAACGGAACGACAACGCCGTCGCGGATGGCACGCCGGTACCCGGCGGACTGCTGCCCGGAGCACTGGAGCAGCTCGCCGGCCTCACCGGCCTCACGGTCGAGTCCGTGACCTCGGTCGAACGGGCCGAGCACGGCTGGAGCCTGGAGATCGAGGTCCTCGAACTCGCCCGGGTCCCCGACTCGACGAGCCTGCTGGCCAGCTACCGGGTTGGCCTCGACTCCGAGGGACGGCTCACCGGCTACCGGCGGCTCCGCCGCTACGCACGCGGGCGGGCCGACCCCTACGGGTCCGGCCGCCGCTAGACCGTCCGCGACCGTCCCGACAAGTCAGACATCCCGACAAGTCAGACAAGGAGGACCGGTCGGCATGACCGTTGTCCCGGCCCAGCAGACCGCGGGAGGCGGCACCAGTGGCCTCTACGACGTCCTGGAGCTCATCCTCGACAAGGGGCTCGTGATCGATGCGTTCGTCCGGGTCTCGCTGGTCGGCATCGAGATCCTCAAGATCGACGTGCGGGTCGTCGTGGCCAGCGTGGACACGTATCTGCGCTTTGCCGAGGCGTGCAACCGGCTCGACCTGGAGGCCGGGGCGCGCAAGAGCCCGGGCCTGCCCGACGTGGTCGGCGAGATCACCGAGTCCGGTTCCCGCGGCAAGTCCAAGGGGGTGCTGTCCGGCGCGGCCGAGACGGTCTCCGACGCGCTGAGGAACGTCCGCGACGACCAGTCCGAGTCGAAGCCGCGGGCCCGTAGGACCACGACACCCTCCGCGCGCCGCAAGGAGAAGGAGGAGGCGGAGGAATGAGTACGTACGTCTACGGCATCACCGCCGCTTCCCACCCGCCGCTGCCGGAGAACCTGTCCGGCGTCGGGGAGCCGCCGTGCCCCGTACGGGTGGTGCGGGAGGGCGGCCTCGCGGCCGTGGTCAGCGACGCGCCCGAGGGGCTGCGCCCCAAGCGCCGTGATCTGCTCGCGCACCAGGCGGTGCTGGGCGAGGCAGGCACGGGCGGCTGCGTGCTGCCCATGCGGTTCGGCAGCGTCGCCCCCGACGACGCCGCGGTCGCCGCCGTGCTCGCCGAACGCGCCGAGCACTACCAGGAACGGCTGCGCACCCTCGACGGCAAGGTCGAGTACAACGTGAAGGCGGTCCACGAGGAAGAGGCCGTCCTGCATCGGGTGCTGTCCGAGAGCCCGGAGATCCGGGCGATGACGGAGGCCAGCCGGCAGGCGGGCGGCGGCACCTACGAGCAGCGGCTCAGGCTCGGCGAGACCGTGGCGCACGCGGTCAAGGAGCTGGAGGCCGAGGACGCGGCCGAGGTGCAACAGGCCCTGGAACCGGCCGCCGACTCCGTCAGCGCCGGACCCGAGTCCACCGGCTGGCTGGCCAACGTGTCCTTCCTGGTGGCACGCGAGGCGGCCGAGCGGTTCCTGGCCGCCGTCGAGGAGGTCCGGGCGGCCCATCCGCACCTCGACCTGCGGGTCAACGGACCGCTGCCGCCGTACAGCTTTGTCGAGCCCGGCCCCGCCGAACACGCGGGCACCCTGCCCGGCGGCGACCGGAAGGCGGAATGAGGCCGTGGGACTGATCGGCGAGGTGCTCCTGCTGCCGTTCGCACCGGTGCGCGGCAGCGGCTGGGTGATGCGGCAGCTGATCCGCGAGGCGGAACGCCTGTACTACGACCCGACGGCGGTGCGGGCGGAACTCGCGCGGCTGGAGGAGCAACTCGACGCCGGCGAGATCGACGAGGAGGAGTTCGACCGCCGGGAGGACGAACTCCTCGACCGGCTGGAGATCGGCCTGCGCACGGCCGCGGGACCAGGCGAGGGGACGGCACGATGAACCGGCACGAGGGGCACGCGGAGGAGCACGCGCACACCGGCGAGCGCGCCGGGGACGGGGGCCGCCGATGACCACGCCCAGCGGGTTGCCCGGGCCCTACGGGCGCGACGGCGGCGCCAACCTCGCCGACATCCTGGAGCGGGTGCTGGACAAGGGGGTCGTCATCGCGGGCGACATCCGGATCAACCTGCTCGACATCGAACTTCTCACCATCAAGCTGCGGCTGATCGTCGCCTCCGTCGACAAGGCCCGGGAGATGGGCATCGACTGGTGGGAGCACGACCCGGCCCTGACCCACAGCGCCCGCCGCGACGAACTCGTACGCGAGAACGCCGAGTTGCGCGAGCGGCTGGAACGGCTGGAGCCCGGCCTGGAGACGGGCCGCGCGCAGGAGGAGGCGCCATGACCGGACTGCGGTACGTCTACGCCGTCTGCCACCCGTTCGGCGCCGCGCTCCAGTCCCAGCTGACCGGGGTGGCGGGCGCGCCGCCCAAGCTGCTCAACCACCACGGCCTCGTCGCCGTGGTCAGCCACGTGCCGGAGGCGGACTTCGCCGAGGAGCCGCTGCGCGCCCACCTGGAGGACCTCGACTGGCTGACCGCGACCGCCCGCGCCCATCAGGGCGTGATCGACTCGCTCACCGTCGTCACCACCCCGCTGCCGCTGCGGCTCGGCACCGTCTTCCGGGACGACAGCGGCGTACGGACCATGATGGAGGCCCGCGAGGAGGACTTCCGGCGCGCTCTCGACCGGCTGGAGGGGCGGGTGGAGTGGGGCGTCAAGGTCTTCGTCGAGCCGGAGCCCGCGGACCATGCGGAGCCCGCGCGGAAGGCCGCGTCCGGCCGTGACTATCTGCGGCAGCGCAGCGGGCAGACCCGCACCCGGGAACGGCGGGAACAGCGCGCCGAGGCCTTCGCGGACCGGCTGCACGAAACGCTCGCCGCCTACGCCGAGGATTCCCGGCTGCACGCGCCGCAGAATCCCGCGCTTTCCGGCGCGACCGGCCGGAACGTGCTGAACGCCGCCTATCTCGTGCCGCGCTCGGATTCCGAGGAATTCGTGGAACTGGTGGACCGCACGAAAGGCGACACCCCTGGAACACGGGTCGAACTCACCGGCCCCTGGGCGGCCTACTCGTTCGCCGGGGAGGCACCGTGACCGTCATCGAACGCCGTGAGATCGCCCTCGTGGACCTGCTCGACCGGCTGCTCGCCGGCGGCGTGGTCATCACGGGGGACATCACGCTGCGCATCGCGGACGTCGACCTCGTGCGCATCGACCTGAACGCGCTGATCAGCTCCGTGAACGAACAAGTTCCCTCACCCTGGGGCAGTTGACATGACCGCCGATCGCCGCCGCCTCGACCTCGACCCCGACACCGTCGAGCGCGACCTGGTCAAACTCGTCCTGACCGTCGTGGAGTTACTGCGTCAGCTCATGGAACGCCAGGCGCTGCGCCGGTTCGACACGGGTGAGCTGAGCGAGGAGCAGGAGGAGCGGATCGGGCTCACGCTGATGCTGCTCGACGACCGGATGACCGAGCTGCGAGAGCGCTACGGACTGCGGCCCGAGGACCTGAACCTGGACCTCGGGCCGCTCGGACCTCTGCTTCCCCGGGACTGACCCGGGGGAGCGGGGTCATTCACCACCGGTACCAGTGAGACCGGCCTCCGGCAGCGGTGGTACCGCGCATCAGGAAACCCAGCAGCCACAGCACGAGGACCGCAAGTGCGATCCACCACAGCAGCTTGACTGCGAATCCGGCGCCGAAGAGAACCAGCGCCAAAAGCAATACCAGCAGGATGGGAACCATAATTCGAGCCTCCTGCTTTTCCGGGTTTCCCGAAACCGGCGCTTCAGGCTTGCCGGCGGCGGCGAATTCGCCTCAGGCCGCCTTGCGGCAGAGGATCTCGCCGTGCAGCACCGCGAACCAGCCGTCCTCCCGCCGCCCCCACTCCCGCCAGGCGTCCGACACGGCCCGCAGTTGCTCCGGGGTCGCGTGGCCGCCCTCCGTGGCCCGCTGCGCGTACGCCGACGCCAGGGTGCGGTCCGCCCACAGGCCGCTCCACCACGCCCGCTCCTCAGGTGTGGAGAACGTCCAGGTGCCGGAGGTGGCCGTGACGTCGGTGAGCCCCGCCGCCAGCGCCCAGGACCGCAGCCGGCGCCCCGCGTCCGGCTCGCCGCCGTTGGCGCGTGCCACCCGGCGGTACAGGTCGAGCCAGTCGTCCAGCCCGGGCGTCGCGGGATACCAGGTCATCGCCCCGTAGTCGGCGTCCCGGACCGCGACGTACCCGCCCGGCCTCGTGACCCGCGCCATCTCGCGCAGCGCCCGCACCGGGTCCCCGACGTGCTGGAGCACCTGGTGGGCGTGGACCACGCAGAACGTGTCGTCCGGGAAGTCCAGGGCGTGTACGTCGGCGACCGCGAAGCCGGTGTTCGTCAGCCCGCGCTCGGCGGCCGTGGCCCGCGCCTGCTCCAGGATGCCAGGCGCCCGGTCGACGCCCGTGACGTGCCCGTCGGGGACCAGCTCGGCCAGGTCGGCGGTGATGGTGCCCGGCCCGCAGCCGATGTCCAGGATCCGCATGTGCGGCTTGAGGGAGCCGAGCAGGTACGCCGCCGAGTTGGCGGCGGTGCGCCAGGTGTGCGAACGCAGCACCGACTCGTGGTGCCCGTGCGTGTAGACGGCGGTCTCGCGTGGTGTCGACATTGGCCGTGGTCCACCTCTTTTCGTCCTCGCAGGGATGACCGTCACCGTACGCGCGGTGGCCAAATAATGAGACCCCGGTTTTGCAATATGGACTGACGGAGTGTCAGGTGATGCGCCGTGCCGGTGGCAGCGGCCGGTACACCACCAGTGCCTCGGGCAGCTTCTCCAGCGTCACCGCGCCCCGCACCTCGGTGACTTCACCGTCGTAGGCGAGCAGCGTGCCCGGCGCCACGCTGTCCAGGTGCAGGCGGCGCACCTGCACCGCGGCGTGCGCCGGAGAACGCGTCAGGGGACCCGCTACGGCGGCGGCGAGCAGCCGCAGCGCGGGCCGCCGGCCGCCGTGCACGACCCGCACGTCGAGCTGCCCGTCCGCGAGGTCCAGCCGGCGGCCGGGCGCGAGCCCCATGCGGTGGTAGGTGCCGTTCCCGGCGAACAGCAGCCACAGCGGCCGGGGCCGGCCCTGGAACACCGCCTCCAGGGGGTGCCGGTCGGCGCGCAGCACGCGCAGCGCCGCGAGCACCCCGGCCGGCCAGCCGCCGATCCGGCGCGACCAGTGGTCCCGCTCGCGCACCAGCTCCGGGTACACGCCCAGGCTGCACGTGTTGAGGAACACGCCCTGCCGTCCACCGCAGGTGAACCGGCCCACGTCGACGCGGACGCCCTCGCCGGATTTCAGGGCCCGGGTCAGGTCCCGGGCGTCCTCCACGCCGAGGTCGTAGGCGAAGTGGTTGAGCGTGCCGCCCGGCAGTACCGCCAGGGGCAGGCCGTGCCGCAGGGCGACCTTGGCGGCGGTGTTCACCGTGCCGTCGCCGCCGCACACGCCGAGGACGCGGGCGCGTCCCGCCGCCATCTCCAACGCGGCCCCGACCTCGTCGGCTTCGCACACGATGACCTCGCAGCCCGGCAGTACCTCCCGCAGGGCCGCAGCGCGCTCGGCGCCGCTCGCCGCCTCGTTGGCCACGAGGACCAGCCCCGCCCCGTCCGGCAGCGCCGGGACGTCCGCCCGGGGCCGGGCCGGCGGGGTCAGCTGGGCCCGCGTGGGCACCATGCCCCGTACGGCGAACGCCGCGCCCACGCCCAGGGCGGCCCCGGCCGCGACGTCGCTCGGGAAGTGGACGCCGGTGTAGACGCGGGACAGCGCGACCGAGGCGGCCACCGGGGCGACGGCCGCGCCCCAGGCCGGGGACTCCAGGGCGACGCCGGCGGCGAAGGCTGCGGCCGACGCGGAGTGGCCCGACGGGAACGACGTGGTGATCGGCTGCCGCTTCAGCTGCCGGATCACCGGGACCGGATCCAGCAGCGGGCGGGGCCGGCGGACCGTGCGCTTGCCGAGGGTGTTGATGGTCAGGGAGGCCAGCGACAGCGAGGCCAGGCCGCGGGCGGCGGCGCGGCGGGCCCGCGGGGTGCGGCTCGCCGCCAGCGCGGCGCCGGCGGCGAACCACAGCAGACCGTGGTTCGCGCTGCGGCTCAGCCGGGGCAGCAGCGGGTCGGCCCCCGGCCAGTGCCGGGCTGCGACCGTCTCGAACAGCCTGAGGTCCCATTGCACAAACCGGTCCCTGAGGAGATGGTGGCCGGGCTTCGGAACGGTGAGATCCACATCTGGGCGTGTCATGGTGGTCGAGTACCCCGCGGACGACGGGTACTGCGGGCCATCACGTGCCGCCCGCCGGGCCCCGGGGCCGCCACCCGCCGTTCGTCGCGCCCGAAAAGCGATTGCCCTGCCTCCGGCCGGACACCCACAATCGCTGGTCATGGGTCACCTCGAAGCCGCGCACCTGGAGTACTGCCTGCCCGACGGGAGGGCGTTGCTCGGCGACGTGTCGTTCCGCGTGGGGGAGGGGGCCGTCGTGGCCCTCGTCGGGCCCAACGGGGCCGGGAAGACGACCCTGCTGCGGCTGCTGTCGGGCGAGCTGAAACCGCACGCCGGGTCGGTCACCGTCAGCGGCGGGCTGGGCGTGATGCGCCAGTTCGTGGGCTCCGTACGGGACGAGACGACCGTACGGGACCTGCTCGTGTCCGTCGCGCCGCCCCGCATCCGCGAGGCCGCCCGCGCCGTCGACGCCGCCGAGCACGCCATCATGACCGTCGACGACGAGGCCGCGCAGCTGAAGTACGCCCAGGCCCTCGCCGACTGGGCCGAGGCTCGCGGCTACGAGGCCGAGACGCTGTGGGACATGTGCACCACCGCCGCCCTCGGCGTGCCGTACGACAGGGCACAGTGGCGGCAGGTGCGTACCCTGTCCGGCGGCGAGCAGAAGCGGCTCGTGCTGGAGGCGCTGCTGCGCGGCACCGACGAGGTGCTGCTGCTCGACGAGCCCGACAACTACCTCGACGTCCCCGGCAAGCGGTGGCTGGAGGAGCGGCTCGCCGAGACCCGCAAGACGGTCCTGTTCGTCTCCCACGACCGCGAGCTCCTCGCCCGCGCGGCACAGCGCATCGTCTCCCTCGAACCGAGCCCCGCCGGCGCGGACGCCTGGGTGCACGGCGGCGGCTTCGCCACCTACCACGACGCCCGCCGGGAGCGCTTCGCCCGCTTCGAGGAGCTGCGCCGGCGCTGGGACGAGAAGCACGCCCAGCTGAAGAAGCTGGTGCTGACACTCCGTCAAGCCGCCGAGAACAGCGCGGACATGGCCTCCCGCTACCGCGCCGCCCAGACCCGCCTGCGCAAGTTCGAGGAGGCCGGCCCGCCCCCGGAGCCGCCGCGCGAGCAGGACATCAGGATGCGCCTGAAGGGCGGCCGCACCGGCGTACGGGCCGTCACCTGCGAGGACCTTGAACTCACCGGCCTGATGAAGCCCTTCGACCTGGAGGTCTTCTACGGCGAACGCGTCGCCGTCCTCGGCTCCAACGGCTCCGGCAAGTCGCACTTCCTGCGCCTGCTCGCCGGCGACGACGTCGCGCACACGGGCCGGTGGAAACTGGGAGCGCGCGTCGTGCCCGGGCACTTCGCGCAGACCCACTCCCACCCCGAACTGGTGGGCCGCACCCTGCGCGACATCCTGTGGACGGAGCACTCCCAGGACCGCGGCGCCGCCATGTCCCGGCTGCGCCGCTACGAGCTGTCCGGCCAGTCCGAGCAGACCTTCGACCGCCTCTCCGGCGGCCAGCAGGCCCGCTTCCAGATCCTGCTGCTGGAGCTCCAGGGCGTCACGGCCCTGCTGCTCGACGAGCCCACCGACAACCTCGACCTGGAGTCCGCCGAGGCCCTCCAGGAGGGCCTGGAGTCCTTCGACGGCACGGTCCTCGCGGTCACCCACGACCGCTGGTTCGCCCGCTCCTTCGACCGCTACCTGGTCTTCGGCAGCGACGGCCGCGTCCGCGAGACCCCCGAGGCGGTCTGGGACGAGCGCCGGGTGGAGCGGGTGCGGTAGTTTCTCGCCCCCGTCGCCCTACCCGTCCCATCCCGGGGCGCCGCCCCGGACCCCCGGCTGGGGACTGCGTCCCCAGACCCTATCGGCCTGAACGGCCTCGTCCTCAAACGCCGGACAGGCTGGAGGATGCCGACCGGCGCTGGAAACCAGCCCCTGCGGCGTTTGAAGTACGGGGGTCCAGGGGGCAGAGCCCCTGGCGGGGTCGAAGGGGCGAGCCTCTTCAGGATGGGACGGGTAGGGGCGGCGGGGGCGAGAAACTGCGAGGCCCGCACCGGCGCCGCTCATGTCCAGCGCAGCAGCGCCCCCAAGCCGCCCGCAGGCTCCGTGTCCGGGGCCGCCGGGGTCACCGACATGGCGGGGGCGCCGGTCGCCACCACGGAGCGGATCAGGGCGTCGTCGGCACGGGCGGACCAGGAGTGAAGTTCGCCCAGCGCCCTCAGGTCCGTGCGCCGCACCGCCAGCTGGTCCGGGTCCTCGCCGATCCACACCTCGCGGTGCGCGTCGGGACCGTCCGGGCGGATGAGCAGCTCGTCGATACGGTGCTCGCGCGCCGCCTCGACCAGCGCGGGCACGCCCTCCACGGCCCCCGCGTGCCCCTCGGCATCCGGGGTGCGGGCGGCCAGGAAGCGGTCCAGCTCGGCCGCGGCCCGCAGCCGCACGTGCTCGGCCCGGGCCCGCTCCACGTCCTCGTCGAGCAGCCGGCTGCCGGTGCCGTGCGGGGCCTCCGCGACCAGGTCGTGCAGCCGCTGCGGCAGCCGCTCGTGCACGGCCCGCCGTTCCCGCTCCTCGCCGACGAGGATCAGCAGGTCGGCCCGGGTCTCCTCCTGGCACACGGCGAGCGCATCGGCGACCTCGGCCGCGTTGTGCTCCCAGGTGTTCTCCACCCGCAGCTGGAAGTGGCGCTCGGACCAGTCGACCGAGCGCGTCCGGTGCACCGGCCACTGCCGGCCGGTGACACCGCCGGCCTCCTCCTGGCCGAGCCCGCTGCGCAGCTCGAAGCCGGCGCCCTTGCGGTCGACGTACGCCACCACGCACACCGGGTCCTCCCCGGCCAGCTCCAGCAGCGGCGTCACCCGCGGCAGCGGCCCCCATACGGCCGAATCGCGCTGCGGGGAACGGGCCAGCGGCGGGTCGAGGACCACCTCGCCGGCGCGGGCGAACAGGGCCCGGCCGTGCGGCTCCGTGGAGTGCCGCAGCTCGTCCACCGCGTCCTGCACGGCCCGGCAGGTCGCCTCGTCCGCTCCCTGTACGGCCAGGTCCCGGGCCAGGGCCCGGGCCGTCAGGTACCGCTCGTGCGGGGTGTCCTCCGTGTGCCGCGAGGTGTCGACGTACACGGAGGCCCAGGGCCCCGGATGTTCGTACAGTGGGTGCAGAAAGGCGAGATCCATGGCTCCCTCCCGGATGCCGCTCGGGGTGGTGCGTTGCACACGGGCGGGTACCCGGACCACGGACACGAACACGACGAGCGGGGCACTACCATGACCGGAGTCGAACCGAGCCGCCTGGACGATCAGCAGCTGATGAAGGAGCTGGAGACCATCCACCGCACGCGTCACGACACACTGCTGTACGGCTCCAACGACGCGCTGCGCGCCCACAACGAGCGCATGGCGCAGCTGGAGGGCGAGTACCTGCGCCGCAACCCGCGCCGCCCGGTCGCCGCGGGCCGCACCCGCGAGGGCGCCCGCGACCGAAGCGGCGCCTGCTCGACGACACCGTCGACTCCGGGCACCTGACGGCACGGTGCCCTGCGGGCTGCTCGGTCGCAGCACACTCCCGCGGGCGGCGCCCTGATCAGGCGCCGGGGGCTTGCGCACGGCCCGCTGCTGATGCTCCCGGTGGCCGCCGCCACCACGGGCGGCCGCCGTGGGGCGGCCGGGCGTCGGCGGCGCGGCACCTCGTGGCGCCGTACCCTGATCACACGGGCACGGCGTCCTCCCTGCTGGCGGGCGTGCGGTGACCACCTGCTGGCCTGCCTAGGACCGAACGCCCCGGCCGCGCCGAGCTCACCGGCCTGCCGTGCCTTCACCGGAGTGGACGCGCCGGACCACGCCTGGCCCGCCGGGGCCGTCGTACGACAGGGCACCCGGGCCCCGCGGCCGTGGGCGGCCGGGAACCCGGGTGCCGAAGCGCCTGACGCGGGCCGGTGTGATCAGCGGCGCACCGGTGGGCGGTTCCAGTGGCGGTGGGCCGCGATCGCGTCCACGAGGGCGCGCAGGAACTCCTCGCTCGCCGGGCCGGGGGAGGTGTCCGTGACCACGCCCTGGTCGGCGACCACCCGGTGGAACTCGGCGGAGAGCCGCAGGCCCTCCGGTTCCAGCGCGGACAGGACGCCCACGCCGGAGCCGAGCGCGCCCACCGGCTAAAAGGCGGCACGCGTGAACTCCGCGCAGGACTCGTACGGTTCGAAATAGCCGTACGCGCCCGCGTCCCGCGCATGCACCACCCGCTCCGGGGTCCGCTCGTGGTCGAAGTGCGTCAGCTTCTCCCGGAAGTGGAAGTCCTCCATCAGCGTCGGCCCGCGCTCACCCGCGGCGAGCGAGTCGTCGGTGTGGTCGACCTCCACGCCCTGGTCTGTGGTGAGCGGCCCGCCGGCCGGGTCGTCCGCCCGGACGGCCGCCCGCTGCTCCTGCTTGCGGTCCGTCATCGGGCGGCCTCCTTCGGCGCGCGGGCGAACACGTCGAGCAACGCCTCGCAGAACGCCTTGAGATCGTCCGGCTTGCGGCTGGTGACCAGCGTGTTCGGGCCCTCGTCACAGATCTGCACCTGTTCGTCCACCCAGGTGCCGCCCGCGTTGCGGATGTCGGTCTGCAGGCTCGGCCACGAGGTCAGCGTCCTGCCCTCGACGACGTTCGCCTCGACCAGCGTCCAGGGGGCGTGGCAGATCGCGGCGACCGGCAGCCCCTGCTCGAAGAAGTCCCGGACGAAGGACACCGCCTTGCGGTCCATCCGCAGGAAGTCGGGGTTGGCGACCCCGCCCGGCAGCACGAGTCCGCCGAACGAGTCCGCCGACGTCTCGCCGACGACCTCCTGCACGGGGAAGGCGTCCGCCATGTCGAGATGGTCGAAGGCCTGGATCCGGCCCGGCTTCGTCGACACCAGCACGGGCTCGTGGCCCGCGTCCACCACCGCCTGCCAGGGATCGGTGAGCTCGACCTGCTCGACTCCCTGGGGTGCGGTCAGAAACGCGATGCGCATGATGTTTCCCGTCCTTTCGGGGCCCGGAACCGGGCCCCGTCGCTCGTTTCTCCTCGCGTACAGCAGGCAACCGCATGGTGACTCCGCCGATGTCCACGGTGACGCCGGCGACGTCGGTCACCTGGGCTGATCGCGGCTCACGTAGTGCCCCGCGCGTCCGGTTCGGCGCGGCTGATGTCGGCCAGCGCCGACTGCGGGTCCTGCGCCTCGGCCAGGTCGCCGAGGCTGACGATCCCGACCGGCAGCCCCGCCTCGACGACCGGCAGCCGGCGTACCGCGTGCTCGCGCATCAGCGCGACCGCCGCCGTCACCGGGTCGTCCGGGGCGACCACCAGCGGGTTCGGGGTGCAAACCGTCCGGACGCTCACGGCGAGCGGATCGGCGCCGTCCGCGACGGCCCGGACCGCGATGTCACGGTCGGTGAGCATGCCGACGACCTGCTGGCCGTCGGCCACCACCACGTCGCCGATGTTCTGGGCGCGCATAAGTTGCGCCGCCTCGACGAGTGAGGCGTCCGGGCGGACGGCGACCACGCCCGGCGTCATGACGTCCCTGACGAACTCAGCCATCGCTGTGGGCCCTTCCTGCCATCCGCGGCCGGCCAGGACACCGCGACCGGATCGGCGCGACGCCGCCCGCAGTACCCCTGGGCCGGATCGCTATGCGTACTCTTCGGGCTCCTCGGGGCGCCTGCGCCCGGCGAGGTCCGCCGTGGGCCCGGGCTCCCGGGCCTCGGTCAGGGCAACGGCCAGTTCCTGGACGTTGCGGTAGCGGTCCCGGTGCGGCAGCCGCTTCGTGGTCTCGACGAGGGCGTCGGGCGCGTGGTGCCGGCGCAGCTCACGGGCCAGATCACGCGGCCCCGCGGGGAACGCGCCCCGGCTCAGGATCCGGGCCAGCTCCAGCCGCGCCGCCTCCATGGACGTCGGCCCACGGCTCGGCGTCACCGGCCCCCGCGCGACCTCCGGGTCGTCCTCGGCGGCCGGCTCCGGGTCGTGCCACTCCTCGCTCCGGGTGGGGTGTCCCGACCTGAGCAGACCCTGCAGTTCGTGTTTCATCTCGTCGTCCCGGTGGACGTTCAGCCGGTCGCTGCCTCGCTGCATGTCTCCCTCCAGATCTACGGGGGTGCGCACCGCGTACCCGTGGACCGGAGCCCGACACGGGCCACGGGCACCGGATCGCCGGTCTTCACCGGGTTTGTTCCGCTCCGTACGGGAGACCCGCTTGGCACCCCCACACACATCCCTGGGGAAGGAACAGCCATGGCGGCACTCGCTGTGATCATCCCGCTTTTCATGCTCGGCATGGTGCTGGCCCTGGGCCGCTATGAGGAGCTGCTGTTCCCGCGGGAGCCGCAGCGGGGGACCGAGCGGGGGACCGGCCGGCGCGAACGGCTCCGCGTGCGCGTCGCAGCCCCGGCCCGCGGCGCGGACGTATGGCCCGCCGAGGCCGCCGCCCCGTCCCGCGACTCCTGCGACACGGCCGCCCGGCCCGCCGGCGCGCCGGCCCCGTCTGCCGAGGCCGTCGCCCCGCCCGGCGACCGGGGCGACGGCCTCGTCCTCCCGGCTACTTCCTCTCGTGCCGCTCGTGCTTCCCGTGCCCGGGCAGGAACTCCTGCACCTTCGCCTTGAAGCCCTGCTTGACCACCGAACCCCGGTCCGCGTCGCCCTTCAGGATCGACGCGGCGGTGGCCTCCATCTGCTCCCAGGTGGCGTGCGGCGGGATCGGCGGAACGGCCGGATCGGTCAGGAACTCGATCACCGCCGGGCCGTCCGCCTCAAGACCCGCGCGCCAGCCCGCCTCGACGTCCCCGGGCTTCTCCACGCGGATGCCGGTCAGTCCCAGGGAGCGGGCGAACGCGGCGTACTGCACGTCCGGGATCTCCTGCGAGGGCAGGAAGGACGGGGCGCCCTCCATGGCCCGCATCTCCCAGGTGACCTGGTTCAGGTCGTGGTTGTTCCAGATGCCCACCACCAGGCGCGGGTCCTCCCACTGGCCGCGGTACTTCGCCGCCGTGATCAGCTCGGCCATCCCGTTCATCTGCATCGCCCCGTCCCCGACCAGCGCGATCGCCGGCCGCTCCGGGTGCGCGAACTTCGCGCCGATCGCGTACGGCACCCCGCAGCCCATCGTCGCGAGCGTGCCGGACAGCGAGGCACGCATGCCGGGCCGCATGGACAGGTGCCGCGCGAACCAGTTGGCCGCCGAGCCCGAGTCCGAGGTGACGATCGCGTCGCTCGGCAGCAGCGGATCCAGCACGTGGGCGACGTACTCCGGGTTGATCGGGTCGGCCGACAGGGTCGCGCGCCGCCCCATGACCTGCCGCCAGCGCGCCACGTTCGCGCACACGGTGTCGTACCACTCGCGTCCGCGGCCGGACTCGATCAGCGGGAGCAGCCGCTGCAGGGTCGTCCGCGCGTCGCCGACGAGGTTCACCTCGTACGGATACCGCATCCCGACCATGTGCGGGTCGATGTCGATCTGCACCCCGCGCGCCTTGCCGAACTCCGGCATGAACTGCGTGTACGGGAAGGAGGACCCGATGGTCAGCAGGGTGTCGCAGTCACGCATCAGCTCGTACGACGGACGCGTGCCCAGCAGGCCGATCGCGCCGGTGACGTAGGGCAGGTCGTCGCTGAGGACGTCCTTGCCGAGCAGCGCCTTGGCGACCCCGGCGCCGAGCAGCTCGGCGATCCGCTCGACCTCCTCCTGTGCGCTCGCGGCGCCCTGGCCGACCAGGATCGCCACCTTGTCGCCGGCGTTCAGGACCTCCGCCGCCCGCCGCACCGACTCGTCCGACGGGACGGCCGTCCAGGAGCTGCGGTCCAGGCTGGAGGGCACCATCTTGAATTCGTGCGTCGGCGCCGAGTAGTCGAGTTCCTGCACGTCACCGGGGATGATCACGGCTGTCGGGGCGCGCCGCGCGTACGCGGTGCGGATCGCCCGGTCCAGCACGTTCGGCAGCTGCTCGGGCACCGTCACCGTCTCCACGAAGTCCGAGGCGACGTCCTTGAACAGCGTGTGCAGGTCGACCTCCTGCTGGTACGAGCCGCCCATCGCGGTGCGGTCCGTCTGGCCGACGATCGCCAGCACCGGCACGTGGTCGAGCTTCGCGTCGTACAGGCCGTTGAGCAGGTGGATCGCGCCCGGTCCGGACGTCGCCGCGCACACGCCGAGACGGCCGCTGAACTTGCCGTAACCGACCGCCTGGAACGCCGCCATCTCCTCGTGCCGGGCCTGGATGAACCGTGGCCGGTTCTCCGCCCGGCCCCACGCGGCGAGCAGGCCGTTGATCCCGTCGCCGGGATAGCCGAAGACATGCTCCACGCCCCACTCGCGCAGCCGCTGCAGGACGTGGTCGGAGACCTTGGTGCTCATGGACGGGACCTCCCGGACGTGAGGGGACACGGGCAGCAGCGCTACGCGTCACCGAGTCACCCCGCGGGCAGCCGGAAAACCTGCCGGAGGCCGCCCCGTAGGCACACCCCGGCGACCTGGAGGGTGTTTGCGGTCCCGGGCCCGGGGCAGGCGACTGAACAGTGCTTCGGACAGGAGGCACGCCCGTGGGAGCGGCCACCGCGCCGCCACGGGTGCCCCTGTCCGGTTCGCGGGTGCGCTCCCATGGTGACCGTCCGACCCGGAGCACCTCCAAGGGAGATGCGACGCATCATGCCGACGCACGTCAGCGCGAAGCACCACCCGCACGACGACGCCCCCGACACCGCGGACGCCTTCCGCGAACTCGCCACGCTCCCCGCGGGCCCGCGGCGCGATGCGCTGCGCGACGAGATCGTCGAGGCCTGGCTGCCCATGGCGGACCGGCTCGCCGGACGCTTCCGCAGCCGCGGCGAGAGTTTCGACGACCTGCGCCAGGTCGCGGGGCTCGGCCTGGTCAAGGCCGTCGACCGCTACGACCCCGAACGCGGCAACGCCTTCGAGAGCTATGCCGTGCCGACCATCACCGGCGAGATCAAACGGCACTTCCGCGACCACATGTGGACCCTGCACGTGCCGCGCCGGGTCCAGGATCTGCGCAACCGGGTCCGGTTCGCCAGTCAGGACCTGTCGCAGAGCATCTCCGGGCGGCGGCCGACGGTGGCCGAGATCGCGGAGCACGCGAAGATGAGCGAAGAGGACGTCCGGGTGGGGCTGGAGGCGTTGGAGAGCTTCACCACGTTGTCGCTGGACGCGGAACTGCCGGGCAGTGAGGACGGGTACTCGTTGAGTGACGCGCTGGGGTCGCCGGATCCGGCGCTGGACACCGTGGTGGACCGCGAGGCGGTGAAATCCCGGCTGGCTGCTCTGCCCGAGCGGGAGCGGGCCATTTTGTACATGCGGTTCTTCGGGGACATGACGCAGAGTCGGATCGCCGAGCAGTTGGGGATCTCGCAGATGCATGTGTCTCGGCTGATCAGCCGGTGTTGTGGGCGCGTGCGGGCAGAGGTTTTGAAGGATGCGGGGTAGCGCCGTAGGGGCGTCTTGCGTTGCCGGATGAGGGTTGTGTGTGGCTGGTCGCGCCCGCACGCGGCGGAGCCGCATATCGATACGGCCCCGCGCCCCTTCAGGGCGTTTCGTGAGCGCTGTGGATATGTGACGGGCGATCATGTCCATTGCCTGGGCCTCTGCCATGGAGAACGGGGGCGGGGGCCGCAGCGGAAGCGGGGGTGAGTACGGCCTGGGGGAGCAGGACGCACAGGAGGGACGTGACGTTGGCCTGGGCGAGGACCGGGTCTGCGCTCCGGCGACGGGCCCATCCCGGCCGCGCTCGACCGCGGTACGCCCGTCGGCTGCGGGGACCTGCTGCGCGAGCCGCGCTGGCCGCAGTACCGAGCCCTGGCGTTCGACACGGGCGTGCGCTCCACCGTGACGCTGCCCTTCCGCCGCTCCGGCCTCACGGTGACCCTCAGTCTCTACAGTTTCCGCACCGGCGCCCTGGACGACGCCGTGGACGGGCCCGCCCGCGCGCTGGGCGACCTCGCCGTGACCTGCCTGGTGCGGGACCGCTCCTACCACGCCGCGCTCACCGAGCTCGACCAGCTCGGCACCGCGCTGCACTCCCGCCCCGTCGTCGACCAGGCCTGCGGCATCGTCATGCATGTCCCGGCCTGCGACGCCGACACCGCCTTCGGGGTGCTGCGCCGGGTGTCACAGCGCACCAACCGCAAGCTCGCGGACGTCGCGGCCGGTGTGGTCGAGCGGCGCGGGCGCGGCCTCGAAGCGCAGCTCGCGGCGCTGGCGGACTGACACCACCCCCCTGACGCCCCTGACGTGCCCGGCTCCCCGGCGGTGTCACTCGCTCGGGCGCCCCCGTCCCGCGAATGGTGCCCGGCCGCGCGCGCCCGGCCGCCCGGCGGGCTGTGATGGCAGCGAGGACCGCACCCGCCATCGGTCGAAGGAGCCCGCCCCATGGCCCTGTCCATGCGCCGCACCACCGCCCGCGCCCTGCCCGCCGCCCTCGTCGGTGCCGTCCTCGGCCTCTGCGCCCCGGCCGTCTCGGCGGAACCGGCCGCGGAGGTCAGCCCCCGCACCGTGTCCCCGGGCGGGAGCGTCACCGTGTCGGTGACCTGCGACCCGGTCGGCGGCGCGGCGCCGCCCACCATCGACGCGACCTCCAAGGCCTTCGCGGAAGGCACCGTCAAGCTGCACAGGATCCAGGGCGGCGGGGACGTCAAGGGCGGCATCCAGGAGAATGACGGTCTTCTGCCGGAGAAGGACGGTCTCCAGGAGAACGACGGTCTGCCGGAGAAGGACGGTCTGCCGGAGAATGACAGTCTCCACGAGGAGGGCGACCTCCGTGATCCTCAGGAGCAGGGCGATCTCCCCGACCTCGAGGAGAAGGGTGGTCCCGGGGACGGGGGCACCGGCGGGTCCGGCGGCCCCGTCTACCGCGGCACCGCCCGGATCGCCGGATCCGGGAACATCAAGGGCGGCCCCGGCGCCGCCGGCGCGGACTCAGCGCGGACCGTCGACGGCACGTGCCCGGCGGCACCGGGCGGGCAGGGCAAGCCGTGGAGCGCGACGTTCACCGTCGCCCGGGGCGGCGGCTCCCACCCGTCGTGCAGCCCCGAGCCACACGGCACCACTGCCTGCGGCGGCGCGGGCATGCCGCGCGGGGTCCGGGCCGGGCAGGGCGGCGCGTTCACCGACTCCGTGCCCGCCCTCGTCGCCGGCGGGCTGCTGATCGCGGGCGCGTGCGGCGCCGCCGTGCACCGGCTGCACCGCCGCGGCACCGGCGCGCACGGCTGACCCGCCCGGCGCGCGCCCGGCGCCGGTGCCCCGTGCGCCACTCGCGCGCCCGGCCATGGGCCGGCGCCACGGTGGGTACTCAGAACCCCGAGGACACGCGCCGCACCGTACGCCCCCAGCGAGGAGGACCCCGGAGATCTCAGTGAGGGGGGAGCCCGGACACCAGCGAGGAGGCCCCGGACACGGCACACCCGAGGTGGCCGCCACCCCGCTCCCGGTCACCGGGTCCCGGCACACGTGAGGCGACGACCGACGGCACGACGAGGCAGCCACAGCCCCCACCAGGGAGGTACGCATGCGGCGGACGGACCCGGAAGGCCACGGACCCGTCCGGTACGGGCCGCCGCACCCCGGCGACGGGCTCCCCGTGCTGCCCGAACTGTCCGCCGTGCTCGCCGCAGCCGCCGCCCGCCCCGAAGCCGAACCCGTCGGCGGCGGCCCCGCACTGCTGCACGCCGCGTGCGGCTACTGGGACCGGCGCGGGCTGACCGCCGGCCCCGACCGCGCGGCCGCCGCCCCCGGCGCCCCGGCCCTGCTGCTCGCGCTCACCGCGGCCATCGGCGGCGACGTCCTGGTGCCCCGGCCCTGCGCCGCCTGGTGGGCGCCGTTCGCGCGCCTGCTCGGCCGGCCCCTCTTCCACGTGGCGACCCCGGCCGAGTGCGGCGGCGTACCGGACCCGTACGCCCTGCTGGAGACCGTCCGCCGGGTGCGCGCCGAGGGCGGCGACCCCCGCCTGCTGGTGCTGTCCGTCGTCGACGACCCCACCGCCACCGTGGCACCGCCCGAGGTGCTGCACGAGACCGTCGAGGCCGCCCAGGGCGAGGGCCTGCACCTGGTCAGCGACGAGACCTGGCGCGACACCGTGCACGCCCCGCACGACACGGTGCTGCTCAGCCCCGCCGAGATGCTGCCCGGGCAGGTCACCGTCGTCACCGACCTGGCCGGCGCGCTGCTGCCGCCCGGCTGGCCGGCCGCCGTCGCCCGGTTCCCGGCGGGCACGGCCGGGGACAGCCTCCACGCGCGCGTGCTCGACGTGCTCACCGCGCTCGGCGCCCGCGTGGCCGCGCCGGTCGCCGCCGCGGCCACCTACGCCCTGGCGGAACCCGAGCCGGTCACCGCGCGCGTGGGCGCCGCCGTACGGCTGCACGCGCGCGTGGCCGCCGCCGCGCACACCGCCGTCGTCTCGGCCGGTGCCCTGGCGCGGCCCCCGCAGGCCGGGCGGCACGTGTACGCCGACCTGGCCCCGCTGCGCGCCGCGCTGAGCGCGCACGGCGTCGGCGACGCGCAGGAACTGGAGGATTTCCTCGCCGCCCGGCTCGGCATGCCCGCGCCGGGCGGGCACCGCTTCGGAGACGACCTGGGCGCGCTGCGCGTGCGGCTGTCCACCGGCCCGCTGCTGGGCGGCTCGGACGCGGAGCGCACGGAATGCCTCGGGTCACCCACACCGTTGGAACTGCCACACGTGCAACGCGCGTTGATCCTCCTGAAGACCGTCTTCGACGATCTCCGCGACGAAGCTCAGCGATGGGAGTCTCCTCGATGACGCAGCAGTCCGAGTCGACCACGACGAGCACGCCCTCCCCGGACGGCGGCGCCCGCACGACCGAGTCCTCCGTCGCGCCCCCGTTCCCGCCGCTCGCCGCGCCCCGGCCGCCGGGAGAGCGGCGGATGTGGCCGCGCACGTTCCACGACCGGCTGACCGCCCCGCTGCCCGGCCTGAAGGCCGCCGCCCGGTTCGCCCGCGAGGGCGCCGTACGACCGGGCCGCGAGGGCCTCGCCGACATCCCGCGGCTCCCCTTCGACCCTGCCCCGCTGCCCAGCGTCGACGCGCGCACGGTCGCCGTCTCCTGGGCGGGGCACGCCAGTTGGGTCGTGCAGATCGGCGGCCTGACCGTCCTGACCGACCCGGTCTGGTCCCGCCGGATCCTCGGCACACCGGCCCGCATCACCCCCGTCGGCATCCCCTGGAACGCCCTGCCCCGCATCGACGCGGTCGTCATCAGCCACAACCACTACGACCACCTGGACGCCCCCACGCTGCGCCGACTCCCGTGCGACACCCCGGTGTTCGTGCCGGCCGGCCTCGGCCGCTGGTTCCACCGGCGCCGCTTCACGTGCGTGACGGAGCTGGACTGGTGGGAGGCGTCCGAAATCCATCCGAGGGGCGGCGCCGCAGGCGCCTCGGTCGAGGGTGGTGGCGGGCGACGGGCGGGAGTGCGCCTGGACTTCGTCCCCGCCCACCACTGGTCCAAGCGCACCCTCACCGACACCTGCCGCAGCCTCTGGGGCGGCTGGGTGCTCACCGCCCCCGACCGACAGCGCGTCTACTTCGCGGGTGACACCGGCTACGGCCACTGGTTCACCCGCATCGGCCGACGCTACCCCGGCATCGACCTCGCCCTGCTCCCCATCGGCGCGTACGACCCCCGCTGGTGGCTCCGAGACGTCCACTGCGACCCCGAGGAGGCGGTCCAGGCAGCCCAGGACCTCGGTGCCCACCGCATGGCCCCCATGCACTGGGCAACGTTCATCCTCTCGGCGGAGCCGGTCCTGGAACCCCTCACACGCGTGCGCGCGGCATGGGAAAAGGCGGGCCTGCCCCGAGAGGACCTGTGGGACATGCCGGTCGGCGCTTCAAGAATCCTGTAGAGCAGCCAACCCAAAAGGGGTGCGGGGCTGTATCGATTTGCGGCGCCGCCGCGTGGGCGCGACAAGCCGCAACGCACCCGCACCCCGCAACGAGACGTCACCCGGCAGACCGAACCCGCTTCCAAACACTCGGCGCCGCACTGATCACCACCGTCACCACCACCGCCGCAACAACCCCCTCCCATGGCTCATCAAACAGCGAACCTCCCAGAATCCCGATCAACTGATACGTCACCGCCCACGCCAGACACGCCGGAAGATTCCCCCGCACGAACCTCCGCAGCGGCCACTGCGCGATGAGACAGGCCAGCATCACCGGGACGCGCCCCGCCGGCACCAGCCGCGACAGCACCAGCACCGCCACCCCGTGATCCGCCAGCTTCGCCTGCGCCCGGGCCAGCCGCTCCTCCGGCGCCCGCGCCCGGATCGCCGCCAGCCACCTCGAGCCGTTCCGCGCCCCCATCCCCCGCCGCCCCAGCCAGTACAGCGCCACGTCCCCGAGAAACGCGGCCAGCGACGCCGTAACGAACACCAGCGCCAAGGAGAACGGCGCCGTCTGATGGACGGCGACCACCGCCGCCGAACTCACCAGCGCCCCCGTCGGCACCACCGGCACCAACGCCCCGATCAGCACCAGCAGAAACAGCGACGGATAACCGATCGCCTGCTGCGTGGACTCCGTCGGCACGGTCGTCGCCGCCGCGGCGACGGGCCAGATCACCGCGCGACCTCCAGGCGCACACTCTCCCCGTGGCCGAGCCGGTGCACCGCCACGCCGGGCGCGTACCGCGCGGCCAGGCGCACGAACTCGTCACCCGGCGCATGGAACTCATGGGGGCGGATGGCGTCCATTCCGATCGGCCAGTACGTGCCGTAGTGCACCGGCACCGCACTGCGCGGCGCCAGCCGGGCCAGCGCCCGCGCCGCGCGGCCCGCGTCCAGGTGCCCGTCGCCGAGGTACGGGCCCCAGCCGCCCACCGGCAGCAGCGCCACGTCGACCGGCCCGACATCCTCGGCCATCGAGTCGAACAGCCCGGTGTCCCCGGCGAAGTACGTCCGGGCCTCGCCCTCGATGACATAGCCAAGGGCGGGGGAGCGGTGCGGGCCGACCGGCAGCCGCCGCCCGTCGTGCCGCGCGGGCACGGCCCGTACGACGAGACCGCCGGCCGCGGTGGTGTCGCCGGGCGCCATCTCGGTCACGCGTATCTGCCCGAGCCGGCGCAGCCCCGGTACCGCACGGGGCGCGTCCCGGGGCACGAGCAGGCGCGTGCCCGGGGCGAGCGCGGCCAGCGAGGGCAGATGCAGGTGGTCGGCGTGCAGATGGGAGACCAGGACGACGTCCGCGCGCCGGGCGTCGGGCAGGGGCAGCGCACCACGACGGCGCCGCAGGTGCGCGAGCCGGCGGGCGAACAGAGGGTCGGTGAGTACACGGGTGTCCGAATCCTCGACCGCGCAGGTGGCGTGACCCCACCACGTGATCTCCACCGGCACCTCTTTGCCTCCTTCGCGCGACTGCCCGCAGCCTACGTGCAGGAGTAAGGTCGGCGGCGAAACCGGAGGTGAGGGGGACGCCATGGGGCCGGTGCGGGTCACGGCGATCGCGAGTCTGACGCCGCTGGAGAAATTGGACGCCGATCCCTTCCTCGTGGACTCCCGCAGCCAGCACGCCATGTGCGCCCGCTGGGCCGCCGAGCGGGGCTACGTCGTCACCCGGGAGCTGCTGGTGCGGGGACTGCGGCCCGACCACGGCGCGCTGTGGGAGGGGGTCCGGCCCGGGCGCGACCTGTTCGTGGCGCCGAGCCGGCGGGTGCTGGAGAGCGCGCTGTCGTCCGTCGAGGAGTTCTCCGCGGAGTGCGCGCGGCGGGGGGTGCGGGTGGAGACGGTGGGGGACGCGGAGCCGTGTTACGACGCGGCGATGAAGGCGTGCGTGCACCGGCGGCTGTCGATGCCGACGGCGGGGTACGACGGGCGGTAGGGAGACCGCTTCCTGACCAGGGAACCGGCGGACGGTTTCCCCCGTTATGACACTCTGGGGCGGGACGGATCCGCAGGGACGGGCCGGGACGTGAGGTGTGCTGGGCGTGCGTGCAGAGCGGTGGCGGCTCGTCGCCGGTCAGGTCGGGCGGAGCGTCGCGGTGTGGGCGGTCTCCACGGTCACCATGCTCGTGCTCGCCGGAATCCTGCCGGACTTCCAGCTGCGGTCGGCGGACGGCGACAGCGCCACGCAGATCACCGTCACCGCGGCATCCGGGGCCGGCGCCTTCGGCGTGCTGTCGGCCGTCGTATGGCCGCTGCTCGTCCGCCTCCTGCTGCTCGTACCGGCGCTCGTGCTCGGCCTGCTGGTGTTCTTCCTCAACGGCGCCCTGCTGCTGCTCGCCCTGCGCCTGAACCCCACCGAGCGTGGCGGCGCCGCCTGGGAGACCGCGGTCGTGGTCGCCGCCGTGATGTCCGCCGTCGCCTCCGCCACCGGTGCCGCGCTGGCCGTCCGCGACGACGACGCCTACCGGCGCCGCCTCTACCGACTCGCCGACCGCCGCCGGCGGTCCGGACCGCCCTGCCCCGCCAGCCCCGGCACCGTCTTCCTGCAACTCGACGGCGTCGGCCACGACGTCCTGCTGGACGCCGTCGGCAAGGACCTGATGCCCACCGTCGCCCGCTGGCTCGGCATCAGCGACGGCATCGGCGAGGGCACCGGCGAAGGCACCGGTGACGGCGCGAAGGCCACCCACCGGCTCACCCCCTGGCGCACCGACTGGTCCAGCCAGACCGGCGCCAGCCAGCTCGGCATCCTGCACGGCAGCAACCACGACGTCCCCGCGTTCCGCTGGTACGAGAAGGACCGCAGGGAGGTGATGGTCTGCAACCGCCCGACCAGCGCCGCCGAACTCCAGCGCCGCGCCGTCGGGCACGCCGGCCACACCGGGCTGCTCACCCTCGACGGCGCCAGCCGCGGCAACCTGTTCAGCGGCGGCGCCGACGAACAGGCCCTCGTGCTATCCATCGCCGGCCGCCGCAGCCGCGAGAACCGCTCCCGCGCCGGCTACTTCGCGTACTTCTCCGACCCGGCCAACGCCGTGCGCACCGCCCTGTCCTTCGTCGCCGAGGCCGCCCGCGAGATCGGCCAGTCCACCCGGGCCCGCGTCCGCAAACAGCGCCCGCGCGTCAGCCGCGGCGGCCTCTACCCGTTCATCCGGGCCTTCGCGACCGTCGTCGAACGGGACGTCGTCGTCGCCGCGGTGATGGGCGACCTGCTCGCCGGCCGCACCTCCGTCTACGCCGACCTCGTGGCGTACGACGAAGTGGCCCACCACTCCGGCCCGTTCAGCCGCGACGCCGAGAAGGTGCTGCAGCGCCTGGACCGCTCCCTCGCCCTGATCGAGAAGGTCGCCGAGCACGCCCCGCGCCCGTACCGGATCGTGGTGCTGTCCGACCACGGCCAGAGCCCCGGTGAGACCTTCCGCGCCCGCTACGGCCTCACCCTCGGCGACCTGGTCCGGGCCGGCTGCGGGCGGCCCGTGCCGCGCCGGGCGACGGGGATCCCCCCAGGCTTCAGGCACTGGGGGAGCACCCGCAGCGGCGCCGAGGCACGGGCGGCCGTACGGGCGGCGCTGCACATCCCCGTCGAGGAGGGCGGCGAGCAGTACCGGCCCTCGCGCCGCCGCTCCGAGCCGATCGTGCTGGCCTCCGGCAACCTCGGCCTGGTCTCCTTCCCTGACGTGCCGCACCGCATGACCAAGGAGGAGATCGCCGCCCGCCACCCCGCGCTGCTGCCCACCCTCGCCAACCACCCCGGCATCGGCTTCCTGCTGGTGCGCAGCGAGGTGCACGGCGGGGTCGTGCTCGGAGCGTACGGCACCGAGATCCCGCTGGACCGGCTCGACGAGGACCCCGGACCGCTGGCCGCCTTCGGGCCCGGCGCCGCCGACGCCGTGCGCCGCACGCACTCCTTCCCGCACACCGCCGACATCATGGTCAACTCCTTCCACGACCCGGCCGACGGCGAGGTCCTCGCCTTCGAGGAGCAGATCGGCTCCCACGGCGGCCTCGGCGGCGCCCAGGGCCGGCCGTTCCTGCTGTCGCCCGTCACGTTCTCCGCGCCGGTCGACGACGAGGCGGAACTCGTCGGCGCCGAGCACGTCCACCGCGTCCTGACCCGCTGGCTGCGCGAGTGGGACGGCCCTCAAGTACCGCTGGAGCCACGGGAGGAGCGCGCGGCCTGAGCCGAGCCCGGGCTCTGCGCCGGCACCATGCCGGAGGGGCCGGGGGGATCCTCCGCCTTCGGCGTGGTCCTGGACACCTCCGGCTCCATGGACCGGGTGCTGCTCGGCAAGGCGCTCAGCGCGTTCGCCTCTTACGCCGAGGCCCGCGACGTACCGGCTGCCCGGGTCGTGTCCTGCGACGCGGGCCCGCACGACGCCGGCTGTGTGCCGGTCACCGAGATCGCTGCACGGCCGCGGCGGCACCGTGCTCCAGCCCGGCGTCGACCTGCTGCCGCGCGCCGACGACTTCCCGCCCGGCGCGCCGGTCCTGGTCATCACCGACGGCTGGTGCGACCTGCTGCGGGTGCGGCGCGAGCACGCCTACCCGATTCCCGAAGGTGCACGCCTGCCGTTCACCGCCCGGGGGCCGGCCTTTCGCGTACGGTGACCTCCGAGTGTGATCGGATAGGGGACGGACAACCCCGGCAACGGGGCCACACGCGAAAGGAACACCAGTGGCTACCACGCGCTCCGCACACACCGTCTGGGAAGGCAACCTGCTCGAAGGCAACGGAGTCGTCGCCTTCGACTCCTCCGGCGCGATCGACCAGCAGCCGGTCACGTGGGCTGCCCGCACCCAGGAGGCGAACGGCAAGACCAGCCCCGAAGAGCTGATCGCCGCCGCGCACTCCAGCTGCTTCAGCATGGCGTTCTCGCACGCCCTCGCCCAGGCCGGCACCCCGCCCACCAAGCTCGTCACCTCGGCCGACGTCACCTTCCAGCCGGGTGAGGGCATCACGGGCATCCACCTCACCGTGGAGGGCATGGTCCCCGGCCTCGACAACGACGGCTTCGTCGCCGCCGCCGAGGACGCCAAGGTGGGCTGCCCGGTCAGCCAGGCCCTGAAGGCCGTACCGATCACCCTGTCGGCGAAGCTCGCCTGACAGTGAGGATGTGACGTGGTGACGCCGCTGGTGGGTCTGACCCCTCGCCTGACTGACGTCTCGACTGTCCTGTTTGGGA
>NZ_JACTVI010000057.1 GCF_014495685.1 Streptomyces sp. TRM68367
TCGTGACTGCGTGCCTTTTGAAGAATGAGCCTGCGAGTTTGCGGTGTGTTGCGAGGTTAACCCGGGTGGGGTAGCCGTAGCGAAAGCGAGTCCGAAGAGGGCGTTTCAGTAGCACGCTCAAGACCCGAAGCGGAGTGATCTAGCCATGGGCAGGTTGAAGCGGCTGTAAGAGGTCGTGGAGGACCGAACCCACCAGGGTTGAAAACCTGGGGGATGACCTGTGGTTAGGGGTGAAAGGCCAATCAAACTCCGTGATAGCTGGTTCTCCCCGAAATGCATTTAGGTGCAGCGTCGTGTGTTTCTTGCCGGAGGTAGAGCACTGGATAGGCGATGGGCCCTACCGGGTTACTGACCTTAGCCAAACTCCGAATGCCGGTAAGTGAGAGCGCGGCAGTGAGACTGTGGGGGATAAGCTCCATGGTCGAGAGGGAAACAGCCCAGAGCATCGACTAAGGCCCCTAAGCGTACGCTAAGTGGGAAAGGATGTGGAGTCGCAGAGACAACCAGGAGGTTGGCTTAGAAGCAGCCATCCTTGAAAGAGTGCGTAATAGCTCACTGGTCAAGTGATTCCGCGCCGACAATGTAGCGGGGCTCAAGCGTACCGCCGAAGTCGTGTCAATCCAGCATATGCATCTAACGGTGGCTGGGTTGGGTAGGGGAGCGTCGTCTGCCGGGTGAAGCAGCCGTGTAAGCGAGTTGTGGACGGTTGACGAGTGAGAATGCAGGCATGAGTAGCGATACACACGTGGGAAACGTGTGCGCCGATTGACTAAGGGTTCCTGGGTCAAGCTGATCTGCCCAGGGTAAGTCGGGACCTAAGGCGAGGCCGACAGGCGTAGTCGATGGATAACCGGTTGATATTCCGGTACCCGCTGTGAAGCGTCAAGCATTGAATCCAGTGATGCTAAGCCCGTGAAGCCGTTCCGGACCCTTCGGGGAATGGAAAGTGGTGGAGCCGGTGGCCCGAGCTGGTAGTAGGTGAGTGATGGGGTGACGCAGGAAGGTAGTCCATCCCGGGCGGTGGTTGTCCCGGGGTAAGGGTGTAGGACGTCAGGTAGGTAAATCCGCCTGGCATGTGTCTGAGACCTGATGCCGAGCCGATTGTGGTGAAGTGGATGATCCTATGCTGTCGAGAAAAGCCTCTAGCGAGTTTTATGGCGGCCCGTACCCTAAACCGACTCAGGTGGTCAGGTAGAGAATACCGAGGCGTTCGGGTGAACTATGGTTAAGGAACTCGGCAAAATGCCCCCGTAACTTCGGGAGAAGGGGGGCCATTCCTGGTGAAGAGTCTTGCACTCGGAGCTGGGGGTGGCCGCAGAGACCAGCGAGAAGCGACTGTTTACTAAAAACACAGGTCCGTGCGAAGCCGTAAGGCGATGTATACGGACTGACGCCTGCCCGGTGCTGGAACGTTAAGGGGACCGGTTAGCTCCATTTCGGTGGGGCGAAGCTGAGAACTTAAGCGCCAGTAAACGGCGGTGGTAACTATAACCATCCTAAGGTAGCGAAATTCCTTGTCGGGTAAGTTCCGACCTGCACGAATGGCGTAACGACTTCTCGACTGTCTCAACCATAGGCCCGGTGAAATTGCACTACGAGTAAAGATGCTCGTTTCGCGCAGCAGGACGGAAAGACCCCGGGACCTTTACTACAGTTTGATATTGGTGTTCGGTTCGGCTTGTGTAGGATAGCTGGGAGACTGTGAAGCGCTAACGCCAGTTAGTGTGGAGTCGTCGTTGAAATACCAGTCTGGTCGTGCTGGATGTCTAACCTGGGTCCGTGATCCGGATCAGGGACAGTGTCTGATGGGTAGTTTAACTGGGGCGGTTGCCTCCTAAAGGGTAACGGAGGCGCCCAAAGGTTCCCTCAGCCTGGTTGGTAATCAGGTGTTGAGTGTAAGTGCACAAGGGAGCTTGACTGTGAGACCGACGGGTCGAGCAGGGACGAAAGTCGGGACTAGTGATCCGGCGGTGGCTTGTGGAAGCGCCGTCGCTCAACGGATAAAAGGTACCCCGGGGATAACAGGCTGATCTTCCCCAAGAGTCCATATCGACGGGATGGTTTGGCACCTCGATGTCGGCTCGTCGCATCCTGGGGCTGGAGTCGGTCCCAAGGGTTGGGCTGTTCGCCCATTAAAGCGGTACGCGAGCTGGGTTTAGAACGTCGTGAGACAGTTCGGTCCCTATCCGCTGTGCGCGTAGGAGTCTTGAGAAGGGCTGTCCCTAGTACGAGAGGACCGGGACGGACGAACCTCTGGTGTGCCAGTTGTTCTGCCAAGGGCATGGCTGGTTGGCTACGTTCGGGAGGGATAACCGCTGAAAGCATCTAAGCGGGAAGCCTGCTTCGAGATGAGGACTCCCACCCCCTTGAGGGGTTAAGGCTCCCAGGAGACGACTGGGTTGATAGGCCAGATCTGGAAGCACCGTGAGGTGTGGAGGTGACTGGTACTAATAGGCCGAGGGCTTGTCCATAGAGGCTCGCGTCCACTGTGTNAGGCCAGATCTGGAAGCACCGTGAGGTGTGGAGGTGACTGGTACTAATAGGCCGAGGGCTTGTCCATAGAGGCTCGCGTCCACTGTGTCAGTTCTGAGGCAACGAACAGTTGTCGGCTTTGAGCAGAACAGACAATTGAAGAGTGTGCTTGTTCGCTCGAAACCATTAGGGTTTCGGTGGTCATAGCGTAGGGGAAACGCCCGGTTACATTTCGAACCCGGAAGCTAAGCCCTATAGCGCCGATGGTACTGCAGGGGGGACCCTGTGGGAGAGTAGGACGCCGCCGAACAATCTTTGGGAAGGACCCCTGGTCACCAGCGTTCAGCTGGGGCCAGGGGTCCTTTCGTATTTCCAGAGCGCGCCGGGTACTCGGCTGCGCGAGAATGACTTGCGGTACCGAAGACAGGAGTCCACCGATGTCCACCAACTCTCCCGACGACCGACCGGAGCGCGATCAGCGGCGACGGGACAGTGGTGACCGCGGCGACCGTGGCGGTTTCCGCCGTGACAACGACCGCCGTGGCAACTCGCGGGGTGGCTCCGGCCGTCGCGACGGTGACCGGGGTGGCTTCCGGCGTGATGACAGCCGTGGCGGGCCTGGCCGACGGGACGATCGGCGGGACGATCGGCGGGACGATCGGCGGGACGATCGGCGGGACGATCGGCGGGACGATCGGCGGGACGATCGGCGGGAAGGCGACCGCGCCCCTCGTCCATCGTTCCAGCGCGGTGACCGCGACCGTGACGGCGGCCCGCGTCGGGACGACCGTGACCGCGGTTTCCGCCGGGACGACCGTGGTGAGCGGGGTGGTTTCCGCCGCGATGATCGCAGGGATGACCGCAGGGGTGAGCGCCGCGACGATCGGCGTGATGACCGCAGGGACGACCGCCGTGACGGCGACCGTGGCGGTTTCCGTCGCGACGACCGTGATCGCGGCCCGCGTCGGGACGACCGTGACCGCGGTTTCCGCCGGGACGACCGTGGCGATCGCGGCGAGCGGGGCGGCCGGGGTGGCTTCCGCCGCGACGAGCGTCGTGTTGATGACCGTCGGGACGATCGCCGGGACGACCACCGGGACGACCGCGGCGGCCACGGACGCCGCGAGGACAGCCGCGGCGATCGTGGCGGTCTCCGCGGCGAGCGCGGTGGCTTCCGGCGCCGGGACGACCGAGGTGGTTCCCGTGGCAGGGATGACCGAGGCGGCTTCCGTGGACGGGACGACCGAGGCGGCCGTGGCCCCCGGCGCGACGACCGGGGCCGTCCCGGCGGTGGGTCCCGGGACCGTGACGACCGGCGCGGCGGTGGCCGTTTCCGCGAGGAGCGGGATCGTGAGCCAATCAAGCGGCTGCCGATCCCGGAGGACGTCACGGGCGACGAGATCGACAAGGACGTGCGGCAGGAGTTGCAGAGCCTGCCGAAGACGCTCGCCGAAGACGTCGCCAAGAACCTGGTGATGGTCGCCCGGCTCCTGGACGAGGAGCCTGGGGCCGCGTACGGCTACTCCAAGGTGGCCCTGCGGCTGGCATCACGCGTCGCCGCAGTACGGGAGGCGGCCGGGTTCGCCGCGTACGCCAACCAGAAGTACGGGGAGGCGCTCGCCGAGTTCCGGGCTGCGCGGCGCATGACCGGCAACGTGGACCTGTGGCCCGTGATGGCCGACTGTGAGCGTGGGCTCGGGCGGCCGGAGAAAGCGCTGGACATGGCCGGGGCGCCGGAGGTGCACAAGCTCGACAAGGCCGGGCAGGTCGAGATGCGGCTCGTCGTGGCCGGCGCCCGGCGTGACATGGGGCAGCTGGACGCGGCGATTGTGACGCTGCAGAGTCCCGAGCTGGCCTCCAACGCCGTACAGCCGTGGAACGCGCGGCTGCGGTACGCGTACGCGGACGCGCTGCTCGCCGCCGGGCGGGATGGCGAGGCGCGGGAGTGGTTCGCGAAGGCGGTGGAGTCCGACCGGGACGGCAGCACGGACGCCTCCGACCGGCTCGCCGAGCTGGACGGGGTGGAGTTCGTCGATGCCCTGGACGAGCACGAGGGCGACGTGGACGTCGTGGAGGAAGGCGGCGGCGACAAGGACTGACGTGCCTGGGGAAGGGGCGGGATCCCTGGTGGGTCCCGCCCCTTCCCGTATTTCAGGTCCTCCCGCCGCGTCACAGGTCCAGCGCACGCAGGACCAGGCCCGACGCCGGTTTCGGGCCGAAGGACGTCGACTTGCGGGGCATGGTGACGCCCTGGCGGGCGAGGTCGCGGACGACCTCCTCGCGGACCGGGTGCATCAGGACGGCCGTACCGCCGTCGCGTTCCGCCTTCCTGACCGTGGCCGCCGTGTCGTGGATGTAGGCGATGTGGGCGGGGGAGTCCTCGGGTATGCGCCAGACGTGGTCGAGGAGGGTGGCGTGCAGGACCGTCGCGTCCAGGGTGCGCCAGGCCGCGGGGTGGCCGGTGGGGACCGTACGGGCGAGGAGCTCCGGGTCCGGGCGGTCGACGAGGTGGAAGGCTCCGCCGCCGGCGAGCAGGAACGCGTTGCCGGCGCAGGCCGCGTCCGCGAGCGTCTCCAGCGCCTCCTCCAGGGGTGCGTCCAGGCGCCGTACTTGGAACAGGCCGTCCAGGGCGGCCAGGGCGTCCCGCACCGGCAGGGCGTGCAGGAGGCGGTGGATGGCGCGGACGCGGAGCGGGTAGCGGGCCGTGTCGACCAGCAGGACCAGGCCGTGGTCCCAGGGGCTGGGCGAGGGATGCTCGGCGCACAGCGTGCGGTAGGTCGCCCAGCGGTGGTGTCCGTCGGCGATGAGGGCCTGGTGCTGGGCGAGGTCGGCCTGGATCTTCGCCACCTCGGTGGGGTCGGTGACCGACCACAGGCGGTGGCTGAAACCGTCCTCCGTGGTCGTCGACAGCAGCGGCGGCTTCTCGGCGGTCCGCTCGACGGCCTCGGCCGCGGCGGACGCCGGGCCGTTGCCGCGGTAGGTCAGCAGGAGAGGTTCGAGGTTGGCCGAGGTGGCCCGCATGAGGGCGGCGCGGTCGGCCACGATGTGCGGCATGACGTCCTCGTGAGGCAGCACCACGCCCTCCGCCGGGTCGGACACGCGCAGGGCCCCGATGATGCCGCGTTGCAGCATGCCGCCGCCGTCGCGCTGCTCGTAGACGTACAGGCCCGGTTCCGGGTCGGCGGTCAGGACGCCCTCGGACAGCCAGCGGCGCAGGGTGTCTGCGGCCTGTTCGTTGCGGGTGCTGGGTGTGGCGGCCTGCGGCAGGATCAGGCGGACGATGTTGTAAGGGTCCGCGGACTGGAGCTGGAGCACGCCGTCGGGGCGGACCACGACGTCGTACGGCGGGGAGGTCACGGCGGCGAGGCTGCCGACCCGGTCGGGGTCGTAGCGCAGGCCTCGGAACGGGGTGAGTTCCAGGCCCCGACGCGCCGTTGCTTCCGAGTGACCTGCTGTGTTCATCCCGGCATCGTACGGGTGTCAGTGGCATGGGGGATGATCGGGGGAAACGAGCACACCAGGGAGCGATGCGGAATGAGCCAGGGCGTCAGGACGAGGCCCGAGGGCAGTGGGCAGGCCCTGAGCGAGGCGTACGACACGGCCCTGCTCGACCTGGACGGGGTGGTGTACGCGGGCGGGAACGCGATCGCGCACGCCGTGGAGTCGCTCGCCACCGCCCGCGCAGGCGGAATGCATCTCGCGTACGTCACGAACAACGCCCTCAGGACTCCGGACACCGTCGCCGCGCATCTGACCGAGCTGGGCATACCGACAGGGGCCGGGGATGTGATCACCTCGGCGCAGGCGGTGGCCCGGCTGATCGCCGAGCAGGTGTCGGAGGGCTCCCGTGTGCTGGTGATCGGTGGGGAGGGGCTGCGGGTGGCGCTGCGCGAGCGCGGGCTCGTGCCTGTCGAGTCGGCGGAGGACGGCCCGGCGGCGGTGGTGCAGGGGTACGGCGGGCCCGAACTGCCGTGGGGGCGCTTCGCGGAGGCCTGTTACGCGATCGCGCGCGGGGTGCCGTGGTTCGCGTCCAACACCGACCTGACGATCCCGAGTGCGCGGGGGATCGCGCCGGGCAACGGTGCGGCGGTGGAGGTCGTACGCATAGCCACCGGTGCCGAGCCGCAGGTGGCGGGCAAGCCGCTGCCGCCGATGCACCGGGAGACGATCCTGCGCACGGGGGCGCGGCGGCCCCTGGTGGTCGGGGACCGGCTGGACACGGACATCGAGGGCGCGTTCAACGGGGACGTCGACTCGCTGCTCGTCCTGACCGGGGTGACCGACGCGGCGCGGCTGCTCGCTGCGCCGGCGCGGCATCGGCCGACGTATGTCGACGCGGATCTGCGGGGGCTGCTCACGGGGCAGCCGGAGGTCACCGAGGCGGGTGACGGTGGGTTCCGGTGCGGTGGCTGGACGGCGGCCGCCCGCGAGGATCGGCTGGAGCTGGAGGGTGACGGGGAGAGCCTGGACGGGCTGCGGGCGTTGTGCGCGGCGGCCTGGACGGTGGCCGGGGACGGTGTGAGTGAGCTGGATGCGGGGAAGGCGCTGGCGCGGCTGGGGTGGTGACAGGCGTCACCGGCCGGGAGGGCACCGGTGCGAGGGCTGGGCCGGGGTGGGTTCGCCGGTTGCCCGGCGTTGGGGTCGGGGTGGGTGCGCTCGCCCGCGCTGGCGGGGTGCCTCCCCCACGCTCGAACGAGTTCGCGCGGGGGGCACCCCCATCGCCCACCCGTGCCGCCCTGGGGGTACCTCCCAGGCCCTTTGAGGCACTGGGGGAGGCTGCGGACGCCACTGGCACCTGCGGCCGTGCTCCAGGGATCGGCTTCGTGGGTTTTTGCGAGGGTAGGCTAACCTAACTGCGTGCTGGCTGAGAGTCCTCCCGAACAGCGCGCGGAAGCCGCCGCGCCCCCCAACCGCCGGGCGATACGCGCCCTCGGTCTGCTCCTCTCCGCCGGGATTCTGGGGCTCGTCGCGCTGGCGAGCATCGCGGTCGGTGCGAAGGGGCTGTCCCTCGGGGAGGTGTGGCACGGGCTGTTCGAGGACTCGGGCACGTACGGTGACGTGGTCGTCGCCGACCGGCTGTCGCGGACGATCCTCGGGCTGCTCGCCGGCGCCGCGCTCGGCCTGGCCGGGGCGGTGCTCCAGGCGCTGACCCGCAATCCGCTGGCCGACCCCGGACTGCTCGGCATCAACGCGGGCGCGTCGGCTGCGGTCGTCACCGCCATCACCTACTTCGGCGTCACCTCACTGACCGGCTATGTGTGGTTCGCGTTCGCCGGTGCGGCCGTGGTCGGAGCGCTGGTGTGGTTCCTCGGCGGCGGCCGGGGCGCGACGCCGGTGCGGCTCGCGCTCGCCGGTACGGCGCTCACCGCCGCCCTGTACGGCTACCTCCAGGCCGTGATGATCATGGACGACGCGGCGCTCGGCAAGATGCGCTTCTGGACGGTCGGTTCGCTGGCCTCGGCGGACAACGGGATCATCCGGCAGGTGCTGCCGTTCCTCGCGGTCGGCATGGTTCTGGCGCTCGCCCTCGCACGGCCGCTCAACGCCATGGCCATGGGCGACGACACCGCGAAGGCCCTCGGTGCCAACCTGAACCGCACCCGGGCGCTGTCCATGCTCGCCGCCACCGTGCTGTGCGGGGCCGCGACCGCCGCCTGCGGGCCGATCGTGTTCGTCGGGCTGATGGTCCCGCATGTCGTCCGCTCCTTCACCGGGCCCGACCTGCGCTGGATCCTGCCGTACGCGGCGATCCTGTCGCCCGTGCTGCTGCTCGGCGCCGACGTCCTCGGCCGGATCGCCGCCCGGCCCGCGGAGGTCCAGGTCGGCATCGTCACCGCGATCCTCGGCGGCCCGGTGTTCATCTTTCTCGTACGACGGCGGAGGACGACGCAGCTGTGAAGACCACCCGTGCCAACCGAGCCGTAAGGACACCGGGCGGGCTGTCCCTCCGGCTGGACGTCCGGGCCCTGACCGTCGTCGTCCTGCTGCTGGCCGCCGCGCTGGCCGCGAGCGTCGTGCTGATCGGCACCGGCGACTTCCCGATCCCGGCCGGCGACGTGCTGAAGACGCTGGTCGGCGACGGCAACCCCGGGCAGGAGTTCATCGTCAACGAGCTGCGGCTGCCGCGCGTCCTGGTGGGGCTGCTGGTCGGCGCCTCGCTGGGCCTCGGCGGCGCGCTGTTCCAGTCCATCTCCCGCAATCCGCTGGGCAGTCCGGATGTGCTCGGCCTCGGACAGGGCGCCACGGCCGGCGCGCTCGTGATGATCGTGGTGTTCTCCGGCAGCGCCAACCAGGTGGCCGTCGGCGCGCTCATCGGCGGCCTCGTGACCGGCATGGCCATCTATCTGCTCGCCTGGAAGCGGGGCGTGCACGGCTACCGGCTGGTCCTGGTCGGCATCGGCGTCTCCGCAATCATGACGGCGGTCAACGGCTATCTGCTCACCAAGTCCGACATCGTCGACGCCGCCCGCGCGGTCGTGTGGATGACCGGATCCCTGGGCGGCCGTGACTGGGCCCAGGTCTGGCCGCTGCTCGCGCTGTGCGCCGTGCTCGTGCCGCTCGTCCTCGCGGGCGCGCGCGGGCTGCGAATGATGGAGATGGGCGACGACGTGTCGTACGCCCTCGGGGTGCGGGCCGAACGCGTACGGCTGCTGCTGATGGTGGCCGCCGTCCTGTTCACCGCGGCCGCGACCGCCGCCGCCGGTCCCGTCAGCTTCGTCGCGCTCACTGCGCCGCAGCTCGCCCGGCGCCTGACCCGCTCGCCCGGGCCGAACCTGCTGCCGTCCCTGTGCATGGGCGCCGCCCTGCTGGTCACCGCCGACTGGGCCTCGCAGCGGGCGTTCGGCGCGGACCAGCTGCCCGTGGGTGTGGTCACCGGCGTGCTCGGCGGCGTCTACCTGCTGTGGCTGCTGGTCACCGAGCGCAGGGCCGGCCGGATATGAGTGGCTCAGCGAACAAGAACACCGAAGGAGCACCGTGAACCGCCTGTCCGCCGAGACCGTCACCCTCGCCTACGACCAGCGCGTCATCGCCGAGCAGCTGTCGGTGGAGATACCCGACAACTCGTTCACCGTGATCGTCGGCCCGAACGCGTGCGGCAAGTCGACGCTCCTGCGGGCGCTGTCGCGGATGCTCAGGCCCAGTCAGGGCCGGGTGCTGCTGGACGGGCAGGTCATCCAGTCGATGCCGGCGAAGAAGGTAGCCCGGACCCTCGGCCTGCTGCCCCAGTCGTCGATCGCGCCCGACGGGATCACCGTCGCCGACCTGGTGGGCCGGGGCCGGTACCCGCACCAGGGCGTCCTGCGCCAGTGGTCGACCGAGGACGAGCGGGTCGTCCAGGAGTCCATGCGGCAGACCGGGGTCGCCGAACTCGCCGGCCGGTACGTCGGCGAGCTCTCCGGCGGCCAGCGGCAGCGTGTGTGGATCGCCATGGCGCTCGCCCAGCAGACGCCGCTGCTGCTGCTCGACGAGCCGACGACGTATCTGGACATCCAGCACCAGATCGACGTGCTCGACCTGTGCGCGGAGCTGCACGAGGAGCAGGGGCGCACGCTCGTCGCCGTGCTGCACGACCTGAACCACGCCGCCCGGTACGCCACCCACCTCATCGCCCTGCGCGGCGGCGAGGTCATCGCCGAGGGCGCGCCCGGCGACATCGTCACGGCCGAGCTGGTCGAGCACGTGTTCGGGTTGCGGTGTCAGGTCATCGACGATCCGGAGACGGGGACGCCGCTGGTGGTGCCGGCCGCGCGGAAGGCCCGGGCCGGGGCGAAGACGGACGTGACGAAGGTGGCCGCTACAGAAGCTTCCTGAGGGTGCCCGCTACAGGAGCTTCCTGAGCAGGAGCAGATCGCGCAGGCCCGCATGCAGTTTCACGCGGCCCGAGCCCCAGGCCTTGGCGAAGTGCAGCTCGCCGTCGACCAGGGCCACCAGGTCGTCGCCGGACAGGGCCAGTCTGATCTGGGCCTTCTCGCGGGGCGGCCCCTGGAGCGTCTCCCGGACCTCGATCCGCCCGCCGGCCATGCGGCCGGCGAACGTGACGTCCAGGTCGGTGATGTGGCAGCTCACGGAGCGGTCCAGGGCCGCGGCCGTGCGGACGTCCCCTTCGGCGTGCTGCATGTTGTCGGAGAGCTTGTCGAGTGCGGCGCGGCACTCCTCGATCGTGGCCATCGCGATCGACGGTACCCCAGGAATTCGCGGTAGCGTCAGGGCATGAACGACTCTCTGCCCGAGACCGACGCCCAGGTGGCGGCGGAGGAGCAGCCCGAGTACGACTCCGTGTACGACCCCGCCGCCCCCGCCCCGCTGAACGTCCCCCGCACGCCCACCGGCAACGCCGAGGTGGACGTCCAGCTGGAGCGGCTGGGCGACGCCGACCACCTCGCCACGGACGGGCACGTCGAGGTGTACGAGGATGTGCACCGGGGGCTGCGCGACGCGCTCACCGCGCTCGACGCCCGCCCGGGACCGCCGGCTCCCACCCGTCACCCGACCACCACCCCTCAACGAGGCCCTTCGGGCCACGAGTCAGATTCGTCGTACGGACACAGGAGCTGAACCGACCGTGGCAGGAGTCGCACGCCGCCGTCTCGACGCGGAGCTGGTCCGCCGGAAGCTCGCGCGCTCGCGCGAGCACGCCAGCCAGCTGATCGCCGCCGGGCGGGTCACCGTCGCCAAGGCCGTCGCGACCAAGCCCGCCACGCAGGTGGAGACCGCCGCGGCCATCGTCGTCACCGCCGACGACAGCGACCCCGACTACGTCTCCCGCGGCGGCCACAAGCTCGCCGGCGCGCTCAAGGCCTTCGTGCCGCAGGGGCTGGTCGTCGAGGGGCGCCGGGCCCTGGACGCCGGCGCGTCCACCGGCGGCTTCACCGACGTCCTGCTGCGGGCCGGGGCCGCGCACGTCGTCGCCGTGGACGTCGGATACGGACAACTCGCCTGGTCTCTCCAGAATGATGAACGAGTCACCGTCAAGGACCGTACGAACGTACGCGAGTTGACGCTCGAAGCGATCGATGGGGAACCAGTGGATCTTGTCGTGGGGGATCTGTCCTTCATCCCGCTCGGCCTGGTGCTCCCCGCCCTGGCGCGGTGCACGAAGCCGGACGCCGACCTGGTGATGATGGTGAAACCGCAGTTCGAGGTGGGCAGGGAACGGCTGGGCAGCGGGGGAGTCGTGCGCAGCCCCCAGCTGCGCGCCGAGGCCGTGCGGGGGGTGGCCGAGAAGGCCTGGGGGATGGGCCTCGGGGTACGGGGCGTGACGGCCAGTCCACTGCCCGGGCCCTCGGGCAATGTCGAATACTTCCTGTGGCTGCGGGCCGGGGCCGACGCACTGGACCCGGCCGACGTTGACCGTGCAGTGGCGGAGGGGCCGCGTTGACACAGAACCGAGCTCGTACTGTTTTCCTGCTCGCCCACACGGGGCGGCCGGCGGCGATTCGCAGCGCCGAGCTGTTGGTCAAGGGCCTGCTGCGGTGCGGTATCGGCGTGCGCGGCCTGGAGGCGGAGGCACACGATCTGCCGCTGCCCGAAGAGGTCGAGCTGGTCAGGGAGGCGACTGCGGAGTGCCTCGACGGGTGCGAGCTGCTGATCGTGCTGGGCGGCGACGGCACGCTGCTGCGCGGTGCCGAGTTCGCGCGTGCGTCCGGGGTGCCCATGCTCGGGGTCAACCTCGGGCGGGTCGGGTTCCTCGCCGAGGCCGAGCGGGACGACCTGGAGAAGGTCGTCGACCGGGTGGTGACCAGGGCGTACGAGGTCGAGGAGCGCATGACCATCGACGTGGTCGTGCACCGCAACGGCGAGATCGTGCACACCGACTGGGCGCTCAACGAGGCCGCCGTGCAGAAGGGGTCCGTCGAGAAGCTCCTGGAGGTGGTCCTGGAGGTCGACGGGCGGCCGGTGACCGGGTTCGGCTGTGACGGGATCGTGTGTGCGACGCCGACGGGTTCGACGGCGTACGCGTTCTCGGCGGGCGGGCCTGTGGTGTGGCCGGAGGTGGAGGCGCTGCTGATGGTGCCGATCTCGGCGCACGCGCTTTTTGCCAAGCCGCTGGTGACGTCGCCGGATTCGGTGCTCGCGGTTGAGGTGGTGCCGCATATTTCGCCGGGTGTGTTGTGGTGTGACGGGCGGCGGACTGTGGAGTTGCCGCCTGGGGCGCGGGTTGAGGTGCGGCGGGGGGCTGTGCCGGTGCGGTTGGCCCGGCTGCATCATGCGTCGTTCACGGATCGGCTGGTGGCGAAGTTTGCGTTGCCGGTTTCGGGGTGGCGGGGGGCGCCTCATTAGCCATCTGTGAGGAGCGGTTTCTCGTCGTCGGCGGGTGCGGGTGGTCTGCGGCTGGTCGCGCCCACGCGGCGGAGCCGCATATTGATACACCCCCGCGCCCCTTTCAGGTTGGGACACTCCCCTAGGTGACAGGGTGCCTCGCACTGGGGTGGCCGGACCTCGTATGGTCATGTTCGTGTTGGAGGAGATGCGGATACGGTCGCTCGGAGTGATCGACGACGCTGTCGTCGAGCTGTCGCCCGGATTCACCGCCGTCACCGGTGAGACGGGTGCGGGCAAGACCATGGTGGTCACCAGTCTCGGGCTGCTGCTGGGCGGGCGGGCGGATCCGGCGCTCGTGCGGATCGGTGCCGGCAAGGCGGTCGTCGAGGGGCGGATCACCGTGCCCGACGACGCCGCGGCCGCCGTACGCGCCGAGGAGGCCGGGGCCGAGCTGGACGACGGGGCGCTGCTGATCAGCCGTACCGTGTCCGCCGAGGGGCGTTCGCGGGCGCATCTGGGCGGGCGCAGCGTGCCCGTGGGGATGCTCGCCGAGCTGGCCGACGAGCTGGTGGCCGTGCACGGGCAGACCGACCAGCAGGGGCTGCTGAAACTGTCCCGGCAGCGGCAGGCGCTCGACCGGTACGCCTCAGACGCTGTCGCCGTGCCGCTCGCCAAGTACACCGAGGCGTACCGGCGGCTGCGGGCCGTGTCCGCCGAGCTGGACGAGATCACCACGCGCGCGCGTGAGCGGGCCCAGGAGGCCGACATGCTGCGCTACGGGCTCGACGAGATCGCCGCCGTCGAGCCGCGTACCGGTGAGGACACGGAGCTGGCGGAGGAGGCGGAGCGGCTGGGGCACGCGGAGGCCCTGTCGTCCGCCGCCACGGCCGCGCACGCGGCGCTCGCGGGCAATCCGGAGGACCCCGAGGGCATCGACGCGGCCACGCTCGTCGCGGGCGCCCAGCGCGCCCTGGACGCCGTACGGTCGCACGACCCGGCGCTGGCCTCGCTCGCCGACCGGATCGGCGAGGTCGGCATCCTGCTGCGCGACGTGGCCGGGGAGCTGGCGGGGTACGCCGACGACCTGGACGCCGATCCGCTGCGGCTGGGGGCCGTCGAGGAGCGGCGGGCCGCGCTCACCGGGCTGACCCGGAAGTACGGCGAGGACGTCGCCGCCGTGCTGGCCTGGTCGGAGAGCAGTGCGCAACGGCTGACCGAACTCGACAGCGACGACGAGCGGATCGGGGAACTCACCTCCGAGCGGGACGCGCTCCGGATCGAACTGGGCGGTCTCGCACAGGCGTTGACGGACGCGCGGACCGACGCCGCCGAGCGGTTCGCCGCCGCCGTGACCGCCGAGCTGGCCTCGCTCGCCATGCCCCACGCGCGCGTGTCGTTCGACATCCGGCAGACCGAGGACCCCGAGGGCATCGAGGTCGGCGGGCGTACGGTCGCGTGCGGGCCGTCGGGCGCAGACGAGGTGGAACTGCTGCTGGCCCCGCACCCGGGGGCGCCGCCGCGGCCCATCGCCAAGGGCGCGTCCGGTGGTGAGCTGTCGCGCGTGATGCTGGCCGTGGAAGTCGTGTTCGCGGGGACGGATCCCGTGCCGACGTATCTCTTCGACGAGGTCGACGCCGGTGTCGGCGGCAAGGCGGCCGTGGAGATCGGGCGGCGGCTCGCGCGGCTGGCGAAGACCGCGCAGGTGGTGGTCGTGACGCATCTGCCGCAGGTGGCCGCGTTCGCCGACCGGCAGCTGCTGGTCGAGAAGACCAACGAAGGGTCGGTGACCCGGTCGGGTGTGAAGGTGCTCGAAGGGGAGGAGCGGATCCGGGAGTTGTCCCGGATGCTCGCCGGGCAGGAGGACTCGGAGACGGCCCGGGCCCACGCGGAGGAACTGCTGGAGACGGCTCGCGCGGACGCTAGTGCCGCGACAGGCAACGTTTGTCCGTGAAGGAGCGGCGTCCGGTGCGTGCTCTCGGCGTGCCGGCCGGAAGTCCTCGTACTGGATGTACTTGGGCTTTCGTCCGGTGCGGCGAGAGGGCGTGCCGGGCGTCGCGACGGGGCGAACGTTGCCTGCCGGGGCACTGGCCAGCCGACGGTGCGGCTGGGGCGTAGGGCGAGCTTCCGCGTCCGGCGCTTCGGGAGCACGCGCCCACGGCGGCATCGGACGACTCTTCGGGCGGACGACGGGAGGCGAGAGGGCCTAGGCTGGCCGGATGATCGATCGCCGCGCCCGCAGGACCGTCTCGTTCGCACTCGCCTCCGCCGTCACCCGTGCCGGGACGGCCGCTCTCCGCGCCGTGGCGCCGGGCGGGCGTGAGCGGTGGGAGCGGAAGAACTACGCGGGGCGGACCGTCGAGTTGTACGCGGGGCCGGCGTCCGCCGTGGCGGTGGCGGCCGGGGCGGCGCGGGTGCGGCCCGCCGCAGGGCTCGCCGTCCTCGTCGCCGGGATGTGCGGGGCCTACGACGACGTCGCCGGGGCCGGGGATCCGCGGCGCGGCTTCCGGGCGCATCTCGCCGCGCTTCGGGACGGCGAGGTGACCGGCGGTGCGGTCAAGCTGTTCGGGATCTCCGCGGCCGGGCTCGCCGCCGGGGCGCTGCTCAAGGAGCGGCCGCTGGACAAGGTGCTCGCCGGGGTCGTGATCGCCGGTGCCGCGCACGCCGTCAACCTCGTTGACGTACGGCCAGGGAGAGCCGCCGGTGCCGTGCTCGCGCTCGGGGTGCCGGGGCTGCTCCGGCCGGGCGCCGGGGCGGAGTTGGCCGCCGCCGCGACGGGCGCCGCCGCGGCCGTACTGCCCGACGACCTCGGCGAGCGCGCGATGATCGGCGACACCGGGGCACACGCGCTGGGCGCGGCCCTCGGCGCCGCCGTCGTCGCCGGATGGGGGTCCAACCGCTCGAGCGAAGCCGGGAGTGGGGGAGGGCGCGCCGGGCTGCTCGCCCACGCCGCCGCTCTCGTGGCCGCGACCGTGTACGGCGACAAGGTCAGCGAGATGGCGGCCCGCTCACTCGTGTGAGCGAAACGCCCGGCTCGTCCCGCCGGGCACGGTACGCACCGGCATTCCAGGAACGGCCTTGTGTCCTGGCATCCTTGACGGTGTACGCGTAGCAGACCGCGCGGTACACCCCCTGTGCACGATCCTTCTGTACTTTCGTCGTGACCAGCCCGACGCCGAACCAGGAGCCCCGCCCGCGTGACCCCCGTGAGCAGCCACTCACCGCACGGCCAGTCGCCGCTGCGCACCGTGCAGGTGCTGGGCGGAGGCAACGCCGCCAGCAGCGCCCACGTGCGCTCGCTGGCCGCGGGGCTCGTCGCACGGGGCGTGAAAGTCACGGTGTGCGCCCCCGCAGAGGCCGAGCACACCTACGACTTCACCGGTGTCGGCGCCGACCATGTGCACGTGCCGCGCAGCAGCGACCCGGTCTCGGTGGCCGCGCTGCGGGCGATCTGCGCGGGCGCCGACCTGGTGCACGCGCACGGACTGCACGCCTCCTTCCGGACCGTGCTCGCCCTCGGCGGGCGGCGGGTGCGCACCCCGCTCGTCGTCACCTGGCACGACCGGGCACAGGCCGACGGCGCGCGCGCCCACATGCTGCGGCTGCTGGAGCGGCGGGTCCTGAAGGCGGCCACCGTGGTCCTCGGCGCCACCTCGGACCTCGTCGACCGGGCCAGGCGCACCGGCGCGCGGGACGCGCGGCTCGCCGCCGTCGCCCTGCCCGGCCCGCGCCGGCCCGTCGAGCCGGACGATCCCGACCGGCTGCGCCCCAAGCTCCGGGCCGAACTCGGCGCCACCGAACGCCCGTTGCTCATGGCCGTCGGCTCCCTCGACCGGCACCGGGGCTACGACGTCCTGCTCGACGCCACGCGCGCGTGGCGCCGCCTCGACCCGGTGCCTCTGGTGGTGATCGCCGGCGAGGGCCCGCTGCGCGGCGAACTCCAGCACCGGATCGAGGAGGAGGAACTGCCGGTCCGGCTCATCGGGCGCCGCGAGGACGTCCCCGACCTGCTCGCCGCCGCCGACCTCGCGCTCCTGCCGAGCCGCTGGGAATCGCGCTCCCTGCTCGCCCAGGAGGCCCTCCACGCGCGCGTGCCGCTCGTCGCGACCGACGTCGGCGGCATCCCCGAACTCGTCGGCGATGCCGCCGAACTGGTCCCGTACGGCGACGCCGAAGCCCTCGCCGACACCGTCGTACGCCTCCTCGACGACCCCGGACACCGGGAGCTGCTCAAGGAGAAGGGAGCGCGGCAGGCGGCCAGTTGGCCAACCGAGGACGAGACCTTGGCCCAAGTTCTCAGCGTGTACGACGAGCTGACGCAGCCACAGCCACTGATCTAGGCGTCTCTACGGCACGTGCCGTCGGGCCCGTAGCGCCAGGCTCAGTGCCAGGACCGTGTGCGGGTCGTCGAGGTCCGTGCCGAGCAACTCCCCGATGCGGGCGAGGCGGTTGTACAACGTCTGCCGGTTCAGGTGCAGTTCGCGGGCCGTCTCCGCCTTGCGGCCGGCATGCGCCAGGTAGGTCTCCAGCGTGGGGAGCAGCGGCGGTTTGGAGCGGTCGTCGTGGGCCAGGAGAGGGCCGATCGCGCGGTCCACGAACGCCGCCAGGTCCGGGTGGTCGCGCAGCCGCCACAGCAGCAGGTCGGTGTCGAGGCGGCGGGCGTCGTACCACGGCCGGTCCGGCAGGCCCTGCGCCGCGGCCGCCGTCTCCGCCGCGTGCCGCAGTCCCGCTGACGCCGCCGCCCAGCCGCCGGCCACGCCGACGATCACCACCGGCGGCTGTGCGCCGGGCCGCAGCATCCCGGCCCGTTCCACCCCGGCCCGCAGCGCCGCCGCGACCCGGTCCGCGACCGTCGGCCGCTCCGCCTCCGAGCGCAGACCGAGCAGCACCGGGACACGGCCCTCGACCGGCCGTACGCCCAGCAGCACCGGCAGGCCCACCGAGGTCAGCTCCTCCGACACCGCGCGCGCCAGCACCGCCCAGCCGCCGCCCGGAGCCACGGTGTCGCCGAGCCGCATCACCACCGGCAGCAGCGGGCCGGCGCCCGGTTTGAAGCCCAGCACGCGCGCCTGTGCCGGGGCGTCCTCCGCGGTGATGCGGCCCTCCGCGAGGTCGGTGAGGAAGTCGCCGCGCCCGCGCGCCGCCAGCTCCTCCTCCTGGCGGGCCTGCATCAGCACCACGGCCAGGAGGCCCGCCGCGCGCTCGGCCGCCATCCGGTGCACCGGCGCCAGGGCGGTCCGGACGGGGAGCAGGACCAGGCGCGCCCGTACCGACCCCGTCCCGGGGCCGCCGCCCGGCACGTCCACCAGAACCGAGCCGGACAAGGGCGGTTCGTCCTTGTGCTGGCCGCGCAGCCCCTCCCACACCTGGAGCGGGTCCGCGCCCTCAGGACCGGACCCGGCGGCGTACAGGAGCCGTCCGTCCGCCGTCTCCAGGAACACCGGGTTGCCGCTGAAGTCGGCCAGGATGCCGAGGACTTGGGGCACTCCGCCGCCGCCCAGCAAGGCCTGGGTGCAGCGGCGGTGGATCTCCTCGGCCCGCTGGAGCAGCGCGTAGTGGCCGTTGACGATCTCGGTGTGGATCTCCTCCGTGACCGCCACGAAAGGCACTTCGCGGTGCAGCTGGACGAGCGGGAGACCGGCCGTGCGTGCCGAGTCGACGAGGGCCGCGGGAAGGCGCTTGAAGCGGGGGCCGAGTTCTACGACGAGGGCGGCGATGCCGCGCTCGGCCAGCGTACGGACGAACGCGCGCTGCTCGGCGGGGCGGGTGCCGAGGCCGTAGCCCGTGGTCAGCAGCAGCTCGCCGCCCTTCATGAGGGAGGCGATGTGCGGTACCTCGCCCGCGTGCACCCAGCGCACGGTGCGGTGCAGCCGGTCGGCGCCGGCCAGGACCTCCGGGAGTCCGCCGCGCAGTCCGGGCAGCTCCAGGGCCCGCTGCACGGTGATTCCGGCGCCGTGGGTCTCGTATCCGCCGCCTTGGGTGTCGTATGCGTCGTCCGGTGTGGCGTGTGCGTCGTGCCTGCCGGTGTCCATGGGCCGGACGCTACCCGTGCGGCTGCCTGCGGGACATCTTCGCGCGGTCCCGGCGACGCTCACGGGCTGGGTTGGCGTGTGATCGGTGGGGTAGGGGCGGCGTATGGAGTTCAGTGTGGTTGCGGTGGCGCGGGAGGACGACAGTCCGGTTGACGAGCCGTTGCGGATGGGGGTGCTCGCCGACCGGCTGGGCTATCGCGAGGTGTGGGCCGGCGAGGGGCCGACGTGGGATTCGTTCGTGCTGGCCACGGCGATCGGGCGGGCCACCGGGCAGGTCGCGCTGACCGCGGGGCCGGTGCCGGTGTCCGTGCGGGACGCGTACACGATCGCGCGGGGTGCGGCGTCGGCCGCGGCCGTCGTCGGGCGGCCGGTGGGGGTGGCGCTGGGGACGTCCAGCAAGCGGGTGGTCGAAGGGGTGCACGGACGGGACCGGGTACGGCCCGCCGCCGCGCTGGAGGAGAGTGCGGCTGCCGTACGCCGTCTGCTGCACGGCGAAGTGGGGGAGCCGGTTGTGCCCGGCAGTACCTTCCGGCGCCGGCACCGGCCGCCCGGTGGGGCGCTGACCGTGGCGGCGTTCGGGGAGCGGGCGATCGCGACGGCCGCCGGGTATGCCGACCGGATGCTGCTCGATCTTGTCTCGCCGGAGCAGGTGCGGTTGTTGCGGGAGCGGCTGGTTGCGGCGGCTGAGCGAGTGGGGCGTGCGGTGCCGCGGCTGGCGGCGTGGTTGCCGGCGGCGGTTGATCCGGAGCCGGAGTCGGTGGCTCAGGTGCTGGGCAGCATCGCCGGGTACATGGCTGTACCGGGCTACCGGGACATGTTCGCTGCGGCGGGGCTCGGTGAGGCGGCGGAGTTGGCCCGCGGTGGTGCGGACCGGGATGCCGTGCTGCGGGCGTTGCCTGCGGAGGCTGCCGGTGCGGTGGGGCTCGTCGGTGACCTTTCAGCCGTGCGTGCTCGTATCGCCGCCTATGCCGAGGCCGGGCTCGATGAGATCGCCCTTGTGCCTGCCACGGTGGGGGACCCGGATGGGGAGCGGACGCTTACGGTGTTGGCGGGGGTCTGAGTCGGGTACGACCCGGCCTGCGGCCGGTTTGTGTTCCCACCCGCCCCGCGATGGAACCGCTTCCTCGCGGGTGTGGGTGTGCGCAGGCCCGGTAGGGCGTTGGGGTCAGCCTCCGTAGGCGCCCGAGGCCGTCAGGCGCAGGGCCGTGTCGATCAGGGGGACGTGGCTGAAGGCCTGGGGGAAGTTGCCGACCTGGCGTTGCAGGCGGGGGTCCCATTCCTCGGCCAGCAGGCCCAGGGCGTTGCGCAGGGACAGCAGCTTCTCGAACAGCTTGCGCGCCTCGTCCACGCGGCCGATCATCGCCAGGTCGTCGGCCATCCAGAACGAGCACGCGAGGAACGCGCCCTCGTCGCCGGGCAGACCGTCCACGCCCTCGTCCTCGCCCTGTGTCGGGTAACGCAGGATGAAGCCGTCCGGCGTGGACAGCTCGCGCTGGATCGCCTCGATCGTGCCGATCACCCGCTTGTCGTCGGGGGGCAGGAAGCCCATCTGCGGGATCAGCAGCAGCGACGCGTCCAGCTCCTTCGAGCCGTACGACTGCGTGAAGGTGTTGCGCTCCTTGTCGTAACCCTTCTCACACACCTCGCGGTGGATGTCGTCCCGCAGCTCCCGCCACCGCTCCAGCGGCCCGTCCGCGTCGCCGGACTCGATCAGCTTGATGGTGCGGTCGACCGCGACCCATGCCATGACCTTGGAGTGCACGAAGTGGCGGCGCGGACCGCGCACCTCCCAGATGCCCTCGTCCGGGTCCTGCCAGTGCTCCTCCAGGTACCGGATCAGCTTCAGCTGGAGCAGGGACGCGTAGTCGTTGCGGGACAGACCCGTCATGTGGGCCAGGTGCAGGGCCTCGGTGACCTCGCCGTACACGTCCAGCTGGAGCTGGTGCGCGGCGCCGTTGCCGACCCGGACCGGCCCGGAGTTCTCGTAGCCGGGCAGCCAGTCCAGCTCGGCCTCACCCAGCTCGCGCTCGCCCGCGATGCCGTACATGATCTGCAGGTTCTCCGGGTCGCCGGCCACCGCCCGCAGCAGCCACTCGCGCCAGGCGCGCGCCTCCTCGCGGTAGCCGGTGCGCAGCAGCGACGACAGGGTGATCGCCGCGTCGCGCAGCCAGGTGTACCGGTAGTCCCAGTTGCGGACGCCGCCGATCTCCTCGGGCAGGGAGGTGGTGGGCGCGGCGACGATGCCGCCCGTGGGGGCGTACGTCAGCGCCTTCAGCGTGATCAGGGAGCGGATCACCGCTTCGCGGTACGGTCCGTGGTACGTGCAGTGCTCCACCCACTCCCGCCAGAACTCCTCCGTCGCCTCCAGCGACTGCTCCGGCTCCGGCAGCGGCGGCTGCTCCTTGTGCGAGGGCTGCCACGAGATCGTGAACGCGATCCGGTCACCCGGAGCGACCGTGAAGTCGGCGTAGGTCGTCAGCGACTTTCCGTACGTCTCGGCCGTTGTGTCGAACCACACAGAGTCCGGGCCCGCCACCGCGACCGTCCGGCCCTCGTGCCTGTGCACCCACGGCACGACCCGCCCGTAGGAGAAACGCATCCGCAGCGCTGAGCGCATCGGCACCCGGCCGGAGACACCCTCCACGATCCGGATCAGCTGCGGGGCGCCGTCACGCGGGGGCATGAAGTCGGTCACCCGGACCGTGCCGCGCGGGGTGTCCCACTCGGACTCCAGGATCAGCGAGTCACCGCGGTAGCTGCGCCGGGCCGCGGTGGGTGGCTGCTGGTCGGAGGCGTGGGCGGGCCCGAGCCGCCAGAATCCGTGTTCCTCGGTGCCGAGCAGACCGGCGAAGATGGCATGCGAGTCGAAGCGGGGCAGGCACAGCCAGTCGACTGTGCCGTCCCGGCAGACCAGTGCGGCGGTCTGCATGTCTCCGATGAGTGCGTAGTCTTCGATGCGCCCGGCCACGTGCAACTCCAGTCGAACGGCCACGTCCCACAAGGGGGCGGTCGCTAGTGCGGTCAAGGGGTTGTTGTAATGCGTCGTTGAGCGATGAAGTAAATCTGCCGCTCGGCCGTGAGGCAAAACGACAACTGGTGCTCAACGAACTGACGAGCTCTCGTTGTTCCGGATACGACGGGCGGGGGTGGTGCCGTGGTGCCGGCCGGGCTCGGCAGCGATGTCCGAGCAGGATACGACGCACTTAGATGATCTGTGTGCCCCTCCGCGTAACGCGATCCCATAGAACGGGTGAGCACCAGGTGAGAAACGGCCATATTTGTGCTCCTGTGTCGCGGGGTGTGTGCGGAGCGTGGCCGGGCGCCATCGGCTCCCGGCGCTGATACGCTGGTAGCCCGTGGACCGGTGGGAGAAAACCCCCGAACCGCAGCGACGGCACCCCCGGAAAACTCCGGCAGGCAGCCGTACCGCACCCCCAGACCGCGACCACGGGAGCCCCCTCTTGGCCATGCCGCCCGCTGCTTTCCGAAACGGCACCTCGACGACCAAGCACATCTTCGTCACCGGTGGTGTCGCCTCCTCTCTGGGCAAGGGCCTGACGGCCTCCAGCCTCGGCATGCTGCTCAAGGCGCGGGGCCTGCGCGTCGTGATGCAGAAGCTCGACCCGTACCTCAATGTCGACCCGGGCACGATGAACCCCTTCCAGCACGGTGAGGTGTTCGTCACGAACGACGGCGCCGAGACCGATCTGGACATCGGCCACTACGAGCGCTTCCTCGACCGCGACCTCGACGGCTCCGCCAACGTCACCACCGGCCAGGTGTACTCGACGGTGATCGCGAAGGAGCGGCGCGGCGAGTACCTGGGCGACACCGTCCAGGTCATCCCGCACATCACCAACGAGATCAAGCATCGCATCCGCCGCATGGCGACGGACGAGGTCGACGTCGTGATCACCGAGGTCGGCGGCACGGTCGGCGACATCGAGTCGCTGCCGTTCCTGGAGACCGTGCGCCAGGTTCGGCACGAGGTCGGCCGTGACAACGTCTTCGTCGTTCACATCTCCCTCCTGCCCTACATCGGACCCTCGGGAGAACTGAAGACGAAGCCGACCCAGCACTCGGTTGCGGCCCTCAGGAACATCGGTATTCAGCCTGATGCCATTGTCCTGCGCTGCGACCGCGAGGTGCCCACCGCGATCAAGCGCAAGATCTCCCTGATGTGCGACGTCGACGAGGCCGCCGTGGTCGCCTGCCCCGACGCCCGCTCGATCTACGACATCCCGAAGACCGTGCACGGCGAGGGCCTGGACGCCTACGTGGTCCGCAAGCTGGACCTGCCCTTCCGCGACGTGGACTGGACGACCTGGGACGACCTGCTCGACCGCGTCCACAACCCCGACCACGAGATCACCCTCGCCCTGGTCGGCAAGTACATCGACCTGCCCGACGCCTACCTGTCGGTCACCGAGGCGCTGCGCGCGGGCGGCTTCGCCAACCGGGCCCGCGTGAAGATCAAGTGGGTCACCTCCGACGACTGCAAGACCCCGGCCGGCGCCGAGGCGCAGCTGGCCGACGTGGACGGCGTCTGCATCCCGGGCGGCTTCGGCGACCGCGGCGTGCTCGGCAAGGTCGGCGCGATCAAGTACGCCCGCGAGAACAAGATCCCGCTGCTGGGCCTCTGCCTCGGCCTGCAGTGCATCGTGATCGAGGCCGCGCGCAACCTCGCCGGCATCTCCGACGCCAACTCCACCGAGTTCGACGTGGCCACCGGCCACCCGGTCATCTCGACCATGGCCGAGCAGCTGGACATCGTCGCCGGTGAGGGCGACATGGGCGGCACGATGCGGCTGGGCATGTACCCGGCCAAGCTGGCCGAGGACTCGATCGTCCGCGAGGTCTACGACGGCAAGGAGTACGTCGAGGAGCGGCACCGGCACCGCTACGAGGTGAACAACACCTACCGCGCGGAGCTGGAGAAGAAGGCCGGCATCGTGTTCTCCGGCACCTCGCCCGACGGCAAGCTCGTGGAGTACGTAGAGTACCCGCGCGAGGCGCACCCCTACCTCGTCGCCACGCAGGCGCACCCCGAGCTGCGCTCCCGGCCGACCCGGCCGCACCCGCTGTTCGCGGGTCTCGTCAAGGCCGCCGTCGAGCGGCGGATTTCCAACTGACACGACAGTTGTACGGTGGCCGGGGCGCGTGCATGCAAAGGTGCGCGAACCCCGGCTTCCGTGCATGTCCGGAAGCTTCGCTCGTACGTCTGGAAGGGCAGGGCATGACGATCAAGGACACCCCCGAGGAGTGGGAGATCCGGACGACGGACACCCCCTTCGTGGGCAACAAGACCTCGGTCCGCACGGACGACGTGGTCATGCCCGACGGCACGGTCGTCACCCGCGACTACCAGGTCCACCCCGGCTCGGTGGCCGTCCTCGCCCTGGACGACGCCGACCGGGTCGTGGTATTGCGCCAGTACCGCCACCCCGTGCGCCAGAAGCTGTGGGAGATCCCGGCCGGCCTGCTCGACGTGCCCGGTGAGAACCCGCTGCACGCCGCCCAGCGCGAGCTGTACGAGGAGGCACACGTCAAGGCCGAGGACTGGCGGGTGCTGACCGACGCGTACACCACGCCCGGCGGCTGCGACGAGGCCGTACGGATCTTCCTCGCGCGCGATCTGGCGGAGGCCGAGGGCGAGCGGTTCGAGGTCGAGCACGAGGAGGCCGACATGGAGCTGGCCCGGGTGCCCGCCGCGGACCTCGTGCGCGGGGTGCTGGCCGGGGAGCTGCACAACAACTGCCTCGTCGTGGGCGTCCTCTCCCTGGCCGCCGCCCGCGCCGGCGACGGCCTCGACGCGCTGCGGCCGGCCGAGGCGCCGTGGCCGGCGCGGCCCTTCGAGGTCTGAAGGGCCGTAGGGCCTGAACCGGTCGTACGCCGACCACCATCCACAGCATCGCCTCCTCCGGTGTGACGATCTGCTGATCCGATCAGGGGACGTCCCCGCCGCGCTCCGCGCGGAACGTAGCAGAGCGTGAACTAGGCTCTGGAAACGCCCGATCCGGAGTCCCGGCGGGCGTGGGTACGCGGTGGGACGGGAGTGTGGCCCGTGGCGGAACAGGCGGTGGACACAGGCGGCGTGCAGCTGTCGGGACACGCTGCTGCGGAGGGCCGGTTCCTGGGCCGTGCAAGAGAGCTGAAGGAGTTGCGCGCCGACATCGAGCGCGCGGGTCTGGACACCCTCTCCGGCCACAAGGCACCACGCGCACGCGTGCTGCTCATCGCGGGCCGCCCCGGCTCGGGCCGCACCGCGCTCGCCGAGGAGCTGGTACGCCAGGTCGCCGACCGCTACCCGGACGGGGTGCTGCGCGCCCGCCTCAGCGAGTCCGACGGCACGCCCGTGCCCACGGCCCACACCGCCCGCGAGCTGCTCACCGCCCTGGAGGTGACCGCCCCGCCCGGCGCTCACGAGGATGACCTCACCGAGGCGCTGCGCACCGCCCTGGCCGATCGCCGGGCCCTGCTCCTGCTCGATGACGCGGCCGACGCCGAACAGGTCGACGCCCTGCTCCCGGATACCCCGGACTGCCTGGCCGTCGCCGTCTCCGGCGGCCCGCTGACCGGCATCGCGGACGTCCGGCCGTGCACCCTGGGCGGCCTCGACACCAAGTCGGCGGTCGAGCTGCTGTCCCGGCACACCGGCTCGGTGCGCATCACCGTCGACCCGCGCGCCGCCGAGGACCTGGTCGAGGAGTGCCAGGCCCAGCCCACCGCGCTGATGCTGGCCGGCGGCTGGCTCGCCGCCCGCCCCAAGGCGGCCGTCGCCGACCTCGCCAAGCAGCTGCACGCCGAGGCCGACGAGGGCACCGCCGGCACCCCGCTGGCCCGCGTCTTCCGGCTCGCCTACACCTCGCTGCCCACCCACGCCGCCCGGATCCTGCGCCTGCTCTCCCTCGCCCCGGCCGGCCTGGTCGACCCGCACACCGCCTCCGCGCTCGTCGGCTGCTCGGTCAGCGGCGCCCGCACCACCCTGGACGACTTCGTCGCCCTCGGCCTGCTGCACGCGGTGGAGTCGCCGCTGCCGCAGTACGAGGTGCCCGGCTGTCTGCACCCGCTGCTGAAGGCCCTCACCGATACCCAGGACCGCCCGGCCGAGCTCCAGCTCGCCCGCGCCCGCATGCTGGAGCGGAACGTACGGCTGTTGCAGTCCTGCCGGGCGATCACCGAGACCGACAGCCCGCAGGCCCGCGAGAAGCTCCTCGGCATGCCGCGCTCGCTGCGCTTCCCCGACCCCCGGGCCGCCGCCGACTGGCTGCGCGTCCGCCGCCCCGCCCTGCTCGCCGCGGCCCGCCTCGCGGTCGCCGACGGGGAGCTGGACACTCTGGCCAGGCGGCTGATGTCCCAGCTGGTGCGGGCCATGGTCGCCCACTTCGGCACCCAGGCCGCGGCCCCCGACCTGTACGGCATCCACGGCCTGGTCCTCGACGTGGCCGAGCGCCTCGACCTGCCCCGCGAGCGGGCGGCGGCCCTGCTGAACCTCGGCGACCTGGACGCCCGCACCGGCCGCACGGCCGAGGCGCTGGCCCGCTACCGGGCCGCACTGGATGCCGGACGCGAGGCGAACGACCCGTATGCGACCGGCCGCGCGATGGAATCCGTGGGCGGCGCCCATCTGGAGCTCGGGGACTACGACCGGGCCGCCGACTGGTTCGGCCGCGCCCTCGCCCAGCGGCTCGCCCGGGACGAGCGCGCGGACGCCGCCCGGCTGTACGGCCGGATCGCCGCCGCCCACACCTACGCGGGCCGCTACGGCGAGGCGCTGCGCGACTGGCGTGCCGCGGTCGCCGGGCACCGCAGGTGCGGGGACACCGCCGCCCACGCGCGCGCGTTGAGCGAACTCGCCCGTGTCCAGGAGTACGCGGGCCGGTTCGAGGAGTCGCTGTACACCTGCCAGGAGGCCGTGGAGTGGGCCCGCCGCGCCGAGGACGCACGGCTCCAGGCCGCGCTGCACGTGCGGCTCGCCGACACCCTGGACCACCTCGGCGACCCGGTCGCGGCCGAACTGCACCGGGCGGCGGCGGAGCGGTTGCTGGGGGAGGAGCTCCCGGAGAGCGCCGACGGCAGCGCCGAGGCGGAACAGGAGGCTCCGGCGCCGGAACAAAGAGCTAACGCCTGCGAAATCCGCAGTACATCCGCTGAAGGTTGATGCAATGAAAGGATAGACAGCGGGTACGCCTTCATTAGACTGGCTCTGCCGCACGTTCTCCTGCGGTGTATCCCGGTGTGCCCTCGCATGCCTGGGTATGTCTTGTAGTGCACCATCCTCTGAGCCAAGGACCGTGATCGACGTGAAGGTCGGCATCCCCCGCGAGGTCAAGAACAACGAGTTCCGGGTGGCCATCACCCCCGCCGGCGTGCACGAGCTGGTGCGGCACGGCCACCAGGTCGTCATCGAGCGTGGCGCCGGCGTCGGCTCCTCGATCACGGACGGCGAGTACGTCGCCGCCGGTGCGCAGATCCTGGACACCGCCGACGAGGTGTGGGCGAGCGCCGACCTGCTGCTGAAGGTCAAGGAGCCCATCGCCGAGGAGTACCACCGCCTCCGCAAGGACCAGACGCTCTTCACCTACCTGCACCTGGCCGCCTCCAAGGAGTGCACCTCCGCCCTCCTGGAGTCGGGCACCACGGCGATCGCGTACGAAACCGTCGAGCTGCCCAGCCGCGCGCTGCCGCTGCTCGCGCCCATGTCCGAGGTCGCGGGCCGGCTCGCCCCGCAGGTCGGCGCCTATCACCTGATGCGCGCGGGCGGCGGCCGCGGTGTGCTGCCCGGCGGTGTCCCCGGCGTGCCGGCCGGCCGCGCGGTCGTCATCGGCGGCGGCGTCTCCGGCTGGAACGCCGCGCAGATCGCCATCGGCATGGGCTTCCACGTCACCCTGCTCGACAAGGACATCAACAAGCTGCGGGAGGCCGACCGGATCTTCGGTACGAAGATCCAGACCGTGGTCTCCAACGCCTTCGAGCTCGAGAAGGCATGCCTGGAGGCCGACCTCGTCATCGGCGCGGTGCTGATCCCCGGCGCCAAGGCCCCGAAGCTGGTCACCAACGAGCTCGTCTCGCGCATGAAGCCGGGAAGTGTCCTTGTCGACATCGCGATCGACCAGGGCGGCTGCTTCGAGGACTCCCGCCCGACGACCCACGCCGAGCCGGCCTTCAAGGTCCACGAATCGGTCTTCTACTGCGTCGCCAACATGCCCGGCGCGGTGCCCAACACCTCCACCTACGCGCTGACCAACGCCACGCTGCCGTACATCGTCGAGCTCGCCGACTTCGGCTGGGTGGGGGCGCTGCGCCGCGACCCCGCGCTGGCCAAGGGCCTCAACACCCATGACGGCCAAGTCGTTTACCGGGAGGTCGCCGAGGCGCACGGGCTGGAGCACGTTGAGCTGGTTTCGCTGCTCGGCTGAGGCTGCCCGGCCGCCAAGTCGGCTAAGTCACCTTCTGATAAAGGCGATACGTCAACACGCCTCGTCAATGCCGTACATCCGGCCGGACCTTGCCCGACAGGGTCCGGCCGGATGTGTGTATGGTCACTTTGCGACTCTCGGTCAACTCGCCTCGAACGTAACGCTTCGACCGATTCGCACACCGATGAAACCTACCGTGCGACGGCCGTACGCCCTTGACAGCGGGATGTTTCATTGTCGACACATCGGGCCGGGTCCGGCGGATTGTGTTGCTGCGGACGCCCGACACGCCATAGAGTCGCCAACCGTCGGCATGGTGCCACGCTGACCTGTCTAGAAGTTTCCTGGTCACCAAGGAGGTAAGACGACTTGTGAATGAGTCGACATTTACTCCCGGGGGTGGTCAACCAGGAATGCCTGCACGGGGCCAGGGCCCCGCGGGGTTCGCTGCTGTCGGCTCCGTCGCTGTGCGCACCTTCGCAGCCCACCAGAGTCGCCAAATGTCAGGGGTGACTCACCCAGCACACCGAAGCATGGATGGCCATCACGTGAACGCCATGGCCGGCGACGGAAGTGGCGCGCCCCACAACCATTTCGCCGACTACGACGAACTGCCCGACGGGCACTTCTACGACCCCGACGCCGAGTACGAGCCAGACCCCGAGTACGCGGCCACGCTCGCGCCCGACGCTGCCCGCCAGCGCCGGGAGCGCATCGGCCCGACCGGGCGTCCGCTGCCGTACTTCCCGATCCCGGGCCCGCTGACCGACCACGGACCCGCGAAGATCATCGCGATGTGCAACCAGAAGGGCGGCGTCGGCAAGACGACGTCGACCATCAACCTGGGTGCCGCGCTGGCGGAGTACGGACGCCGGGTGCTGCTCGTGGACTTCGACCCGCAGGGCGCGCTGTCGGTCGGTCTCGGCGTCAACCCGATGGAACTCGACCTCACCGTCTACAACCTGCTCATGGAGCGGGGGATGGCGGCCGACGAGGTGCTGCTGAAGACGGCGGTTCCCAACATGGACCTGCTGCCCAGCAACATCGACCTGTCGGCCGCGGAGGTACAGCTGGTCTCCGAGGTCGCACGCGAGTCGACGCTGCAGCGCGCCCTGAAGCCGCTGCTGCCCGACTACGACTTCATCGTCATCGACTGCCAGCCCTCGCTCGGCCTGCTCACGGTCAACGCCCTGACGGCCGCGCACAAGGTGATCGTGCCGCTCGAGTGCGAGTTCTTCGCGCTGCGCGGTGTGGCCCTGCTGACGGAGACCATCGAGAAGGTCCAGGAACGGCTCAACCCGGAGCTGGAGCTCGACGGGATCCTCGCCACGATGTACGACTCGCGCACGGTGCACAGCCGGGAGGTGCTCGCGCGGGTCGTCGAGGCCTTCGACGACCACGTGTACCACACGGTCATCGGGCGCACGGTCCGCTTCCCGGAGACCACGGTCGCCGGTGAGCCGATCACCACGTACGCCTCCAACTCCGTCGGTGCCGCCGCCTACCGCCAGCTCGCCAGGGAGGTGCTCGCCCGGTGTCACGCCGAGTGAGTCTGCCGGGGGCCGACGAACTCTTCCGTACGACAGGGGGTATGGCGCTCCAGGCGTCCAGCCCCAGGCGCCAGGCCAACGGCGAGGCGCGCGTGCCGGCTCCCGCGGGGGAGGCCGACGCGGCGGCGACGCCGGAGGACGCGCCGCAGTCGGTGCCCGCGCAGGGCGGCGACGGCGAGGGTGCGGAGCACGTCGCCGCGGACGCGGAGCCGGCTGAGGCCGGGGAGTCCCGCAGCCGCGGCGCGGAGCGCTCCGCACGGCGTCAGGGGGCGCAGGAAGGTTCTGCCGCCGCCGCGGCTCCGCGCAAGCGTGGGCGGGCCGCCGCGCGCCGGCCCAGTGGGCGTGAGCGGCACGACGAGAAGATCACGGTGTACGTGTCCGCAGAGGAGCTGATGGATCTGGAGCACGCGCGGCTGGTGCTCCGCGGGGAGCACGGGCTGGCCGTGGACCGCGGCCGGATCGTCCGCGAGGCGGTTGCCGTTGTGCTCGCCGACCTGGAGACCCGCGGGGACGCCAGCATCCTCGTACGACGGCTGCGTGGGCGGTAGCGGTAGCCTGCGGGGGCTATGACCTCGAACGGTTCCCCAGTTCCCGGCGGTGCGGCCGGTCGGCGGCGTGCGCTTGGCCGAGGGCCGGGGGCTCCGTCGGTCGAGCCGGTTCCGCCTCCTGCGGAGGCGGAGGTCGTTCCGCCTGCGGCGCAGAGCGATGCGGTGGCTGAGGCCGAGGCGTCGGCTTCCGCCGGCGCTTACAACCGCGGCGGCGCAGAAGAGGATCCGCCGGCTGCACAAACCGAAGCGGCCGAGGAGCCGCCGGCGGGAGAACCCGAGGCGGTCGAGGAAGCCGGTGACGGGGTCTTCAAGGTTCGGCTGTCGAACTTCGAGGGGCCCTTCGATCTGCTGCTTCAGCTGATTTCCAAGCACAAGCTGGACGTCACCGAGGTCGCGCTGTCGAAGGTGACCGATGAGTTCATGGCTTACATCAGGGCGCTGGGGCCGGACTGGGATCTGGACGAGACGACCGAGTTTCTGGTCGTCGCCGCAACGCTGCTGGATCTGAAGGCGGCGCGGCTGCTGCCCGCCGCCGAGGTGGAGGACGAGGCCGACCTGGCGCTGCTGGAGGCGCGGGACCTGCTCTTCGCGCGGCTGCTCCAGTACCGCGCGTACAAGCAGATCGCCGACATCTTCAGCGGGCGGCTCGACGAGGAGGCCCGGCGCTACCCCCGTACCGTGGGACTCGAACCCCACCATGCCGAGCTGCTGCCCGAGGTGGTCATCAGCATCGGGGCGGAAGGGTTCGCCAAGCTCGCCGTGAAGGCGATGCAGCCCAAGCCCAAGCCGCAAGTGTACGTCGACCACATCCACGCGCCGCTGGTCAGCGTGCAGGAGCAGGCCGGGATCGTGGTGGCGCGGCTCAGGGAGCTCGGCGAGGCCAGCTTCCGCGCGCTCGTCGAGGACACCGACGACACACTGACACGCGTGGCGCGCTTCCTGGCGCTGCTGGAGCTGTACCGCGAGAAGGCCGTCGCCCTGGAGCAGGAGACGGCGCTCGGCGAGCTGCTGGTGCGCTGGACCGGCGGGGACGGCGACGAGACGCCGCGGGTCACCGACGAGTTCGACCGGCCGCCCGAGCCGCCCAGGGAGGAGAAGAAGGCGTGAGCGAGGAGACCACCGAGCTGCCCGCGGGGCTGCGCACCGTCGCCGACCTCGACCTCAAGCCCGCGCTGGAGGCGGTCCTCATGGTCGTGGACGAGCCCGCGACCGAGGAGCACCTCGCCAAGATCCTCGAGCGGCCGAAGCGGCAGATCTCGGACGCGCTGTGCGAGCTGGCCGACGAGTACGCCGTCCAGGGGCGCGGCTTCGAGCTGCGGTTCGTCGCGGGCGGCTGGCGCTTCTACACCCGCGCCGAGTACGCGGCCGCCGTCGAGCGCCTCGTCCTGGCCGGCCAGACGGCCCGCCTCACCCAGGCCGCGCTGGAGACCCTCGCGGTCGTCGCCTACCGCCAGCCGGTCAGCCGCAGCCGGGTCTCCGCCGTGCGAGGAGTGAACTGCGACGGCGTCATGCGCACCCTCCTGCAGCGGGGTCTGGTCGAGGAGGCGGGCACGGAACCCGAAACAGGTGCGATCCTGTACAGGACGACGAACTACTTCCTGGAGCGGATGGGCCTGCGCGGTCTGGACGAGCTCCCGGAGCTCGCGCCCTTCCTCCCGGAGGCGGAGGCGATCGAGGCCGAGACCCAGGAGGGCGTGCCGTCGTTCGACCCGGACGCGCCCGATGACGATGCGCCGGGCAGCCGGGTGACCCCGGGTACCGACGACGAAGACGACCAGACGGAACTTTGATGCGAAGCAGCGGCAGGAACGGCGGACACGGCGGGCGCGGCAACCACCGCGGCGCCGGCAACAACAGGGACGACAAGCAGGGGCAGGGCCGCCCCCGCAAGCCCCGCCCCGAGGAGCGCCGCTACGACGTGGGCCCCGGCGCCACCAAGGACGGCCCCAAGGCCGGGCGCGGCGGTGCGGCGCGCGGCGGCGCCAAGGGCGGGCCGAAGCACCCCCAGCAGCGCGGGCGTACGGCCCCGGCGACCTCACGTGAGTACGAGACACGGGCCGAGGAGCGCAACCGCGACCGGTACGCCGGCAAGAAGGAGGTCAAGCTCCCGAAGACCTTCCCCGGCGCCGAGCAGGAGGGCGAGCGGCTGCAGAAGGTCCTCGCGCGCGCGGGCTATGGCTCCCGGCGCGCCTGCGAGGAGCTGATCGACCAGGCCCGCGTCGAGGTCAACGGCGAGATCGTCGTCGAGCAGGGCAAGCGGGTCGACCCGGAGAAGGACGAGATCAAGGTCGACGGGCTGACCGTCGCCACGCAGCGCTACCAGTTCTTCGCGCTCAACAAGCCCGCCGGTGTCGTCTCCACGATGGAGGACCCCGAGGGCCGCCAGTGCCTCGGGGACTACGTCACCAACCGCGAGACCCGGCTCTTCCACGTCGGGCGCCTGGACACCGAGACCGAGGGCGTCATCCTGCTCACCAACCACGGCGAGCTGGCGCACCGGCTGACCCACCCCAAGTACGGCGTGAAGAAGACCTATCTCGCGCACATCGTCGGCCCCATCCCGCGCGACCTGGGCAAGCGCCTGAAGGACGGCATCCAGCTGGACGACGGCTACGCGCGCGCGGACCACTTCCGGGTCGTCGAGCAGACCGGCAAGAACTACCTCGTCGAGGTCACCCTGCACGAGGGCCGCAAGCACATCGTGCGCCGCATGCTCGCCGAGGCCGGCTTCCCCGTCGACAAGCTGGTGCGCACCGCGTTCGGGCCGATCACCCTGGGTGACCAGAAGTCGGGCTGGCTGCGCCGGTTGTCGAACACCGAGGTCGGGATGCTGATGAAGGAAGTCGACCTGTAGGTCCACTGATCCACGGTCCACGCGCGCGTGGCGGCCGGTTCCGGATCGCCTGGAGTCCCCAGGTGAACACATCCGGGACCGGCCGACGCTTTTTCGGCTTCCCACCGGCGTCCAGCACGGCTCCCCGGTCCCTGCTGCTGGCCTTCCTGGGCCGCTGAAGGGGTTGTGCGACACACCCTGGCCTCTTTATAGTCGTAACGACTATTAGTCGTCGGGCTCTGGAGGGAGGCGGCGAGGCATGACCGTGCCCGAGGGCTACGACAAGTACGCCCACGAACCTTTCGCCGTCACCGTCGACCTCGCGGTGTTCACCCTCCGCGCGGGCGCCCTGCACGTGCTGCTCGTCGAGCGCGGGCAGGACCCGTACGCCGGACACTGGGCGCTGCCCGGCGGGTTCGTGCAGCCGGACGAGTCCGCTGAGACGGCTGCCCGGCGCGAACTCGCCGAGGAGACAGGCCTGGCGGACGTCACGGGCCTGCACTTGGAGCAGCTGCGCACCTACAGCGAGCCCGGCCGCGACCCCCGGATGCGGGTCGTGTCCGTCGCGTTCACCGCGCTGCTGCCGCACGCGCCCGAGGCGCACGGCGGCAGCGACGCGGCCGCGGCCCGCTGGGTGCCGTACGACGGCGCGGGATCCCTCGCCTTCGACCACGACCGGATCCTGGCCGACGCCCACGACCGCGTCGGCGCCAAGCTGGAGTACACCTGCCTCGCCACCGCCTTCTGCCCGCCCGAGTTCACCCTCGGCGAACTCCAGCAGGTCTACGAGACCGTGTGGGGCACCGCGCTCGACCGTCCCAACTTCCGGCGCAAGGTGCTCGCCACGGCCGGTTTCGTCGAACCGGTCCCGGGCGCCGCGCGGCTGACCGGCGGCCGCGGCAAACCGGCCGCGCTGTACCGCGCGGGCACCGCCACCACTCTGCACCCCCCTCTGCTCCGACCGTCCCGGGAAGGACGCCCCGTATGACCACCACCGTCCACAAGCAGGCCGCCACCGGAGCACTCACGGGCCTCGCCCTCGGGGACGCGCTCGGCTTCCCGACCGAGTTCAACGACGTGCCGTCGATCCTCGCCAAGTGCGGGCCGTGGCGGGGGATGGAGCTGCCGACGCCCGCGATCGTCACCGACGACACGCAGATGACGCTGGCGCTCGGCCGGGGGCTGCGCACCGCGATGGACCGGGGCGTGCTCGGGCCCGAGGGGATGGCCGACGCCGTAGGGCAGGAGTTCATCGCCTGGAACCGGTCCCCGGAGAACAACCGCGCCCCGGGCAACACCTGCATCCGGGCCTGCACCCTGCTGGAGCGCCCCGGCCCCTGGCAGGATGCCAGCCAGGTCCACTCCAAGGGATGCGGCGCCAACATGCGCGTCGCACCCCTCGGGCTGATCCCCGGCCTGAGCGACGAACAGCGCGCGGGCGCCGCCCAGTTGCAGTCCGCGCTCACCCACGGGCACCCCACGGCGCTCGCCGCCTCCGACCTCACCGCGCACGCCGTACGGCTGCTGGCGCAGGGCGCCGAGCCGACGGGGCTTCTCGGCCTGCTGCGCAGTCACGCGTACGAGAACCGCAGCCACTACCACCACCGCTGGCTCGGTGACCTGTGGACACGTGCTCAGGACGCCACGCCGGAGGAGTTCATCGCGCGCGGCTGGGACGAGTGCCTGGCGATCCTGGGGCGCCTCCAGGAGGCCGTGGGCACCGTCTCGGCGGAGACCGACCCGTGCGTGGCCACCGGCGAAGGCTGGATCGCCGAAGAGGCCCTGGCGACCGGCCTGTTGTGCTTCCTGCTCTTCGTCGACGAGCCGGTCATCGCGCTGCGCCGCGCCGCCTGCACCTCCGGCGACTCCGACTCGATCGCCTGCCTGACCGGCGCCTTCGCGGGCGCGTATCTCGGCGCCGAGGTCTGGCCGACCGAGTGGGCGGACCGCATCGAGTACCGGGGCGACCTGCTGACGCTCGGGGCGCTCTGGGACGCCTGACGGATGACCGACGCCCTGGACATCGACCTGGCCACGGTGGTCGCCGAGCAGACCGACCCCGTGCCTCTGGAGCAGCTGCTCTCTCCGCTGGTCGTGCACACCACCGACGCCCACCGGGAACTGGCCGCGCTCGCACCCGGCGTCCTCACCAGCCAGCATGCTCACCACTACCGGGGCTTCGTGGTCACGCAGTGGCGGCTGTTCGAGCAGACCGGCGAGCTGAAGCCGCTGCTGTACACGTTCCGGGTGCTGCTCACCGGCATCCATCTGATGCGCAGCGGCGAAGTGCAGGCCCATCTGCCCACGCTGCTCGGGGAGATCGACGCCCCGGACTACCTGCCGGAGCTGATCGCGGCGAAGGCGGAGCGGGAGCAGGGGGGTGCGCCGACATCGACCACGCGCGCGTGCAGGCGGACATCGAGCGGCTGCACGGCGCGCTGGACGAGGCACAGGGAGCGTCAGCGCTGCCGGATGCCCCGTCCGTCCACGACGCCCTGCACGAGTTCGTCGTACGGAGCAGGCTGGAGCGCTGAGGCACGGCGGGTGCGGACGAGGAAGTCCTCGACGCGCCGCCGGTCCGGCTCGGCGGGCAGGGGGCTGCGGTCGACCTCCTCCTCGGTCTCGGTCGCCAGCCGGGCCATCCAGGACTCGACCTCAGGCCACGGGACCTCGCCGCGCTTGACCGCGAGCAGCCGTTCGCGCCGGTCGCCGACGTCGACGGTGAGCGTGCCCGTGCGCAGCAGGTCACCGGCGCTCATCAGCAGGCGCAGCAGGTGCATGGCGTGCTTCCAGCGCGGGGCGCCGTGGTTGCGGACGTCCGCGTCCAGCTTCCTGCGCTGGCCGAGGGCGTATCTGGCGAACGTCCGGTGCGCCACGCGGGAGAGGAACGCGCCGCGCAGGGCGAGGAGCTCGCGGCCCGTGTCGTCGACGTACTCGACGAGAGGGGAGTGCAGACACTCCAGGATGTTGGGGTTCGCGTTCAGGGCCAGTTCGCAGAAGCGCTCCAGCTCCCAGCTGAACTGCTCCTCCAGCGGGCCCTCCACATGCGTCGGCGGCTTCTCGAAGCGCCAGTACAGGGGCGTGGGCGCGAGGAACACGCCGCGGCGGTCGGCGTCGCTGCCCTCCGTCGCCAGACCGAAGGCACGCGACCCCGTCACGCAGGCGTAGACCGTGTGATCGCGTACCAGGGTCTCGGGCTGCATGTCCGGGAGCGTACGCGGGTGGTCATGCCGTGCGGATCGAATTTCCCTCCACGGTGATCTGCTCCGCGGGCAGCGGCTTCGTCGCCGGGCCGTGGGTCACCGAGCCGTCCGCGATCTTGAACTTGCTGCCGTGGCAGGTGCAGTTGATCGTGCCGTCGGCGACATTGGCCACGGTGCAGCCCTGGTGGGTGCAGACCGCCGAGAAGGCCTTGAACTGGCCCTGCTCGGGCTGGGTCACCACGATCTTCTCGTCCTTGAGGACCGTGCCGCCGCCGACCGGGACGTCGCCGGTGGCGGCCAGCCGTTGTCCCGGAGAGGGGCTCGCGGCCGGGGAGCCGCCGTCGCCTGAGCCGCCGCAGCCCACGGCGAGCGCCGCCGCGCCCGTCGCGAAGAGAACCGTCCGTCGGGTCGCGTTCTGGGTCATGTGATGCATCTTGGCACTGAAGCCACCGAAGAAGAAGCAACCTGGGAGGAAGTTCCGCAAAACGCGCGTTCTGCTGCCGCAGCAGCCGTCGTCTCAGCGGGCGGGCGTGGTGCGCCGGGCGGGCGCGGGCTGACTACGCTGGACGGACGTACAACCGATCACTGACGTACAACCGATCACTCATGTCAGAAAGGAGCATCGCCGTGGCGGTACGAGCGGTCCGGGGCGCCGTCCAACTCGATCGGGACGAGGCCGGCCACATGGACGAGCAGGTCGGGACCCTGCTCACCGCCATCCTGGAGCGCAACGGGCTCACCGCGGACGACCTGATCAGCATCTGGTTCACGGCCACGCCCGACCTGCACAGCGACTTCCCGGCCGCCGCCGCCCGCAAGCTCGGCATCGGCTTCGTCGATGTACCCCTGATCTGCGCCCAGGAGCTGGACATCGAGGGCGCCATGCCCCGCGTCGTCCGCGTCCTCGCCCACATCGAGTCCGACCGGCCCCGCTCCGACATCGTCCACGTCTACCTCGGTGCCGCGGCCGCCCTGCGCAAGGACATCGCCCAGTGAGAACCGCACTCGTCATCGGCACCGGGCTCATCGGCACGTCCGCCGCCCTCGCCCTCACCCAGCGCGGCGTCGTCGTCCACCTCGCCGACCACGACCCGGAGCAGGCGCGTACGGCCGCCGCTCTCGGCGCGGGCACCGACGAGGCGCCCGACGGCCCCGTCGACCTGGCCATCGTCGCCGCCCCGCCCGCGCACGTGGCCGACGTGCTCGCCGACGCCGTGCGGCGCGGTGCGGCGCGCGGCTACATCGACGTGGCCAGCGTCAAGGGTGGCCCGCGCCGCGAGCTGGAGGCCCGCGGCCTCGACCTGTCGTCCTACATCGGCACGCACCCCATGTCGGGCCGCGAGAAGTCCGGCCCGCTGGCCGCCACCGCCGACCTGTTCGAGGGCCGCCCCTGGGTGCTGACCCCGACCCGGGACACCGACACCGAGGTCCTCAACCTCGCCCTGGAACTGGTCTCGCACTGCCGCGCGGTGCCCGTGGTGATGGACGCCGACGCCCACGACCGTGCCGTGGCCCTCGTCTCCCACATGCCCCACCTGGTCTCCAGCATGGTCGCCGCGCGCCTGGAGCACGCTGAGGAGGCGGCCGTACGGCTGTGCGGGCAGGGCATCCGGGACGTGACCCGGATCGCCGCCTCCGACCCCGGGATGTGGATCGACATCCTCTCCGCGAACCCCGGGCCGGTCGCCGACCTGCTCACCGATGTCGCCGCCGACCTGGAGGAGACGGTGCGGGCGCTGCGCGCGCTGCAGTCCACCGACGAGGACAAGCGTCACGAGGGCACCATCGGCATCGAGGGCATGCTGCGCCGCGGCAACGCGGGGCAGGTGCGGGTCCCCGGCAAGCACGGGTCCGCTCCGCGGGTGTACGAGACGGTGGCGGTGCTCATCAGCGACCAGCCGGGGCAGCTGGCCCGTATCTTCGCGGACGCGGGGGCGGCCGGGGTCAACATCGAGGATGTGCGCATCGAGCATGCGACGGGGCAGCAGGCCGGTCTGGTGCAGTTGATTGTGGAGCCGAAGGCGGTGGCGGTGCTGAAGGCGGCGTTGCGGGAGCGAGGCTGGGCGATCCGGCAGTAGTCGGTTGCCCGGTGCTGGTGTGGGCGTCGCTGGGGGCTGCCGACCCAGAGGGGCACCCCCAGACGGACTGAGAGTGCCTGACCGGCGCCGAGAGGCCACCGCCAGGCACATCCCAGGCTCGGCCAGACGAGGGATCCGTACCCAGTAACCTTGTCCGGGGCGGTCGCGCCCCCGTCCCCCGCCAGTCAGGTCCAGGAAGGTCCCCACTGTGGAAAGCGCCACGCCAGTGATTGTCGCCATCGACGGCCCCTCCGGTACGGGTAAGTCGAGCACGTCGAAGGCCGTGGCGGCGCAGCTCGGCCTGAGCTACCTGGACACCGGGGCCCAGTACCGGGCGATCACCTGGTGGATGGTGCACAACGGCATCGACACCGGCGACCGCGCCGCGATCGCCGCCGCGGCCGGCAAGCCGGAGATCGTCTCCGGCACCGACCCGCTCAACCCGACGATCACGGTCGACGGCGTCGACGTGTCCGGCCCGATCCGCACCCAGGAAGTCACCTCCAAGGTCAGCGCGGTCAGCGCCGTACCGGACGTGCGGGCCCGGATCACCGAGTTGCAGCGTTCGCTGGCTGCCACCGCCGAGCGCGGCATCGTCGTCGAGGGCCGCGACATCGGTACGACCGTGCTGCCCGACGCCGACCTGAAGGTCTTCCTCACCGCATCCCCGGAGGCGCGCGCCGCCCGCCGCAGCGGCGAGCTGAGGGGCGCCGACATCCACACCACCCGCGAGGCCCTGATCAAGCGGGACGCGGCCGACTCCAGCCGCAAGACCTCGCCGCTCGCCAAGGCGGACGACGCGGTCGAGGTGGACACCACCGACCTCACGCTGCCGCAGGTCATCGATTGCGTCGTCACCCTCGTCGAGGAGAAGCGGGCCGGGAAGTGAGCGGGGCTGCATCGGCGCGGGGTGCCGAGGTCGGCCGGCGTATCGGCGTCGGCCTGATGTACGGGCTGTGGAAGCCGCGCGTGCTCGGTGCCTGGCGGGTGCCCGCGGCCGGTCCGGCGATCCTCGCCGTGAACCACTCCCACAACATCGACGGCCCGATGGTCATGGGCGTGGCGCCCCGGCCGACGCACTTCCTGGTCAAGAAGGAGGCGTTCGTCGGCCCGCTCGACCCGTTCCTGACCGGCATCGGCCAGCTGAAGGTGGACCGCGACACGACCGACCGGACAGCCATCACGCGGGCCCTCGACGTGCTGTCGGCCGGCGGCGTCCTCGGCATATTCCCCGAGGGCACCCGCGGCGAGGGCGACTTCGCCGCGCTGCGCGCCGGGCTCGCGTACTTCGCCGTCCGCAGCGGCGCCCCGATCGTTCCGGTCGCGGTGCTGGGGACGGCTGGGCGGGACGGGCGGGGGAATACCGGGCGGGACAGGCGGGGGAATACCGGGCGGGATGGGCGGGGGAATACAGCGCGACGCGGACGGTTGATAAAAGGGCTGCCCCCGCTGCGCTCCCGCATCGACGTGGTCTTCGGAGACCCCTTCGAGGCGGGCGACGGCAGCGGACGGCGTACCCGCAAGGTGCTGGACGAGGCCACCGAGCGCATCCAGAAGCAGCTCGCCTCGCACCTGGAACAGGCCAGACGGATCACCGGCCGCCGGCCGGACCCGGGCGTCTGACGGCGCCCGGAAAACGCCGGGCGGCCTGCCGGGGCGCTGGGCGACACTGAGTAGTGGATCACCGCGGGCGTGGTGATCCACCGACCACCACGAATGAACGACGAGGTACGGATCTTCATGAACGACCACATCCAGCCCGACGGCTCGGACGCGTACGACGCCGCGCACGAGCACGATCACGGGGCGCTCGGCGACGCCGAGTACGCGGAGTTCATGGAGCTCGCCGCGGAAGAGGGCTTCGACCGGGAGGACGTCGAGGGCGCGATCGAGGCGGCCGGGCACGGCCCGCTGCCCGTGCTCGCCGTCGTCGGCCGCCCCAATGTCGGCAAGTCGACCCTGGTGAACCGGATCATCGGCCGCCGCGAGGCGGTCGTCGAGGACAAGCCCGGCGTCACCCGCGACCGCGTCACGTACGAGGCCGAGTGGGCGGGCCGCCGCTTCAAGGTGGTCGACACCGGCGGCTGGGAGCAGGACGTCCTCGGCATCGACGCCTCCGTGGCCGCGCAGGCCGAGTACGCCATCGAGGCCGCCGATGCGGTCGTCTTCGTCGTCGACGCCAAGGTCGGCGCGACCGATACCGACGAGGCGGTCGTACGACTGCTGCGCAAGGCCGGCAAGCCCGTGGTGCTGTGCGCAAACAAGGTGGACGGCCCGAGCGGCGAGGCGGACGCCGCGTACCTGTGGTCGCTGGGGCTCGGCGAGCCGTACCCGGTCTCGGCGCTGCACGGCCGCGGCACCGGCGACATGCTGGACCAGGTCCTGGAGGCACTGCCGGAGGCGCCGCGCGAGACCTTCGGCGGGGCCGGCATCGGCGGGCCACGCCGCGTCGCCCTGATCGGCCGTCCGAACGTCGGCAAGTCCTCGCTGCTGAACAAGGTGGCGGGCGAGGAGCGCGTCGTCGTCAACGAAGTCGCGGGCACCACCCGCGACCCGGTCGATGAGCTGATCGAACTCGGTGGCAAGACCTGGAAGTTCGTCGACACGGCGGGCATCCGCAAGCGCGTCCACCTCCAGCAGGGTGCCGACTACTACGCCTCGCTGCGCACCGCGGCGGCGGTGGAGAAGGCCGAGGTGGCGGTCGTCCTGATCGACGGCTCCGAATCCATCTCGGTCCAGGACCAGCGGATCATCACCATGGCCGTGGAGGCGGGCCGCGCGCTCGTCATCGCGTACAACAAGTGGGACACCCTCGACGAGGAGCGCCGCTACTACCTGGAGCGGGAGATCGAGACCGAGCTCGGCCAGGTGACGTGGGCGCCCCGGGTCAACGTCTCGGCGCGCACCGGGCGGCACATGGAGAAGCTGGTCCCGGCAATCGAGACGGCACTGGCCGGCTGGGAGACCCGGGTGCCGACGGGCAGGCTGAACGCCTTCCTCGGCGAGCTGGTTGCCGCCCACCCGCACCCGATTCGCGGCGGCAAGCAGCCGCGCATCCTCTTCGGCACCCAGGCCGGCACCAAGCCCCCGCGCTTCGTCTTCTTCGCCTCCGGCTTCATCGAGGCGGGGTACCGGCGCTTCATCGAGCGCCGGCTGCGCGAGGAGTTCGGCTTCGAGGGGACGCCGATCCATATCTCGGTGCGGGTGCGGGAGAAGCGCGGCGCGAAGAAGAAGTAGCAGACGTGGCTGAGGGGCGGTCCCGACCGGGACCGCCCCTCACCCATGTGTCAGATGCCCCGCCGCGGGCCGGGTGGCAGTGCGGGGACGTGAAGCATCCCGGTGCTCTGCTGGCCGACGGGGCCGACGCGCTGCCACTGCGACACGTGCCCCGCACCCTGGCGTGCGCTGTGTGCGCCCGCGCTGTAGGCGCTGTACGAGCCGGCGTAGGAACCGCCGTACGAGCCCGTACTGTGCGCGATGTTCCCGAAGGCGGTGAACCCCAACTCCTCCTCGCCGCTGCGGTCACCCGGCAGCGAGCGGAGGGACTTGACGTACTCGGCGTAGAGCGCGTCGTAGATCGGCGTGGCCGATGGGCCGGCCGAAAGATCCTGAGCCGACCACAGGGACGGAACCGGCTGACAGGACTGGCGGCGGGGAACGTCGTATGCGTGCACGTATGTCCAAACGACCCGGCACCTGAAGAGATGCGGTCAGGAGAGCGCCCTGTTAGGGGCGCGGGGCTGTGACATGTGCGGCTCCGCCGCGTGAGCGCGACCAGCCAGGGACCACCCGCATCCGCCACACGACGCGCAGTCCCCGCCCGTGAGGCGAACAAGCCCTCACGTACCAGCAAGAGGCAACGCCGCCCCCACCAACTTCCCGTTGGCCGCAGCCTTGTCCAACGCCTCCCGCAGCAGATCCTCCCGCGGCTGCCGCCCGATGGTCCCCACCGGCGCAGCAAACAACAGCACCTGCTGATGCTTGTTCGCAGCGGTCCGCCACCCCTCCGTGACCTGCAACGGCTGATGTGCCTGCCACCAGGCAACCGCCTGCGTCCCGTCCGGCCTGGGCTGCAGCACGGCATGCAGCTGGCCCATGGCCAACAGCACCGACCAGCCGTGCAGCACCGACGGCACCGCGGACAGCTCGGTCAGCGGCATGAACCCCTGCTCGATGAGCAGCGGCAGGAAGTCGTCGCCGGCCCCGGTCGTGCCCGGCCGCACGATCGGCGCGGTCGGCTCCACGACCAGGGCCGGGTGCAACTCCCCGGCGATCAGAACCAGTCCGCTGGTCACCCCGAGCACGGCCTGCTCGGGCACGACCTTCTCCGGTTCGAGGTCGACGGTGTCGCCGGTGATGGACTTCACGGCCCCCTGGAGCTGCTCCTCGGTGACCTGAACGACCTGCGAGGGCAGGCAGCTGGCGTGGGCGAAGGCGAGGACGGCGGTCTCGTCCCCGATGAACAGGACGGTGCTGGTGCGCTCCTGCTCGGAATCGCCCGGAGTGCGGCAGGACGTGCAGTCGTAACTGCCCGGGGCGGTCTCTCCGGCGAGCAGGCGGTCGGCTTCTTCGTCGCCGATCTCGGCGCGTACCTCGTCGCTGACGTCGAGCATGCGCGGCACGGGTGGCTCCCTCGGGATGCGGTGGTGCGTGGCGAGACCGGGTGGCTCCCGGCCCGTGGTCGGGGTGGGCCCCCGGCTCATGAAGAAGACAACGGACGATCTGTGGCGGGAGTCACGCCCTACAGCGAACGGAATCGAACCATCCTGCGCACACGGTCACATGCGAGGCGGATTCGGGCACTCAGGGTCAAGTGCATGGGAATTCAAGGGGGTTGAAGGGGTGAAGTGAGTCACAGATCGACAACGGTGCTGGTCGACAAATCAGGAAATCCACGAATGAAGTGGGTGTCCGAAAATCGTCGATACCTGTGGTAACGACCAAGTGGCCTGGCACGACGGGCCGTTGGTTGATCCCGGCCTGACCCGCTCCCTAGATTCCTCGGCCGTGTGCAACGAGCACCGCTCGGGTACGTCCGCCGGCCGCACCACAGCCGGCTCGGAGCGCGACCTCCGGCGGACGGGGCGAGCGCGACTCACGTGCCGATGCGCGGCGAGGGGCGTTTCGCCTTGGGGGACCCCGAGTCCTTAGAGAGGGATCTTCATGTCCGAATGTGCCGATACCACTCGTGACAACGTTCGTAAGGCGCAGAAGCAGAAGCAGAAGCAGACGCAGACGCGTACGCAGGCTCGTACGACGGCGGTCCTCGCGGGGGCGGCACTGCTCGCCCCCCTCGGACTGCTGGCCGCGGCCGGCAACGCCGCGGCAGCGGACGGCGGAGTGTGGGACCGCATCGCCCAGTGCGAGAGCGGCGGCAACTGGCACATCAACACCGGCAACGGTTACTACGGCGGACTCCAGTTCTCCGCCTCCACCTGGCGCGCCTACGGCGGCACCGCCTACGCGCCCGCCGCCGACCGGGCGACCAAGGGCCAGCAGATCGCCGTGGCCACGAAGGTGCAGCGCGCCCAGGGCTGGAACGCGTGGCCGACCTGCTCGGGTCGTGCCGGGGCGTACGGCGACGCCCCCGCCGCAGCCGCGGCCGGCTCGGCCCCGTCCGAGAGCCGGACGGACGCCCCGGAGCCGTCGAAGGCGCCGGCGCGTTCGACGGGCCACACCGACCGCGGCTCCTCCCGCGGCGACTACACCGTCCGCGAGGGCGACACCCTGAGTGTCATCGCCGCGCGGTTCGGGACCAGCTGGGAGCGCCTGTACGCCGCCAACAAGGCCGTCATCGGCGGTGACCCCGACGCGATCGTGCCCGGGCAGCGGCTCGCCGTCTGAGCCGTCCCCCTTCGCCCGGGGCACGGGGCCCCACCCGGTCCACGGCCCGGGTGGGGCCCCTCGGCGTTCCTGCCTCGTCTCACCGGGGCGTGAGTTCGCCCGCCTCGCCGCTGAACACGACCGAGCCGCGGCGCAGTTCGTACACGATCGCGGTGCGCGCGTGCGGGGCGGGCGGCAGGCGCTGTTCGGCTACGACCACGCACGCGTCGAGGCCGCCCAGCAGTTCGTACGTCCGGGCCGCGACCGTGGGCGACATGCCCTGCGCGGGTTCGTCGACCAGCACCACGCGCGCGCGTGCCAGCAGGGCCCGGGACAGGGCGAGCATGCGCTGCTCGCCGCCGGAGAGGGTGCCGGCGCGGCGGTCCAGCAGGGGGCGCAGCTGCGGGTAGGCATCGAGGGCGGAGTCGTACGCCGGTGCCGTGAGTTCGAGGTTCTCGTGGACGGTGAGTGAGCCGAACACCGCCTGCCGCTCCGGGACCAGGCACAGTCCGCGCCGGGCCCGTTCGTACGCGGGTACCCGGCTCACGTCGGTGCCGTCCCACACCACCGCGCCGGCGGACAGCGGCACCGTGCCGGCCAGGGCGCGCAGGGCGGTCGTACGGCCGGAGCCGTTGCGGCCCAGCAGGACGGTCAGGCCGGGGCCCGGGGCGGTGAGGGTGACGTCGTGCAGGGCCTCCAGGGGGCCGTAGCGCACGCGCGCGTGGCGCAGGGAGATGGTCGGCACGCTGGTCGTCATGGGCCGGCCCCCGTTCCGGGGGCGTCGAGGGTGTCGAGGACGCTGTCGGGCGGGCCGGAGGCGATGATCCGGCCCGCCGTCATCACGTGCACGACGTCCGCGAGGTCGGCGACGAGGTCGAGGTCGTGCTCGACGACGAGGAGGGCGGTGCCGTCGGCGGCGAGGGCCTTCAGGATGCGGGACAGCGCGGCGACCTCGGCGGTGTCGAGGCCGGCGGCGGGTTCGTCGAGGAGCAGCACGCGGGGGCTGCCCGCGAGAGCTCGGGCCAGTTCGACACGCCGCAGCGTGCCGGTGGGGAGGCCGGCGGCGGGGAGGGAGCGGAGGGGGCCGTCGAGGGCGAACAGGCGCAGGGCGCGTTCCACGGCGTGCGGGTCGCGCAGGCGGCCCTGTTCGGCGCCGACTCGGACGTTTTCGACGACGGTCAGGGAGGGGAAGACGGCCAGTTGCTGGAAGGTGCGGGCGATTCCCAGGCGGGTGCGGGTGTGGGCGGGCCGGTGGGTGATGTCCTGGCCGCCGAGGAGGATCTGGCCGCGTACGGGGTGGTGGGTGCCGGCGAGGCAGTGGAACAGGGTGCTCTTTCCGGCGCCGTTGGGGCCGACTACGGCGGTGATTGTGCCGGGTGGGACGGTGAGGTCCACGCCGTGGAGAGCCGTGAAGCCGCCGTAGCGGGCCTGTAGGTGGCGGGCCGTGAGTGTCGGTGCGGGTTCGGGGTGGTGAACCGGGCCTCCGGCCGGGTGTGTGCTCCCACCCGCACCACCTGTGCTGCTCTCGTTGTCGGGTGCGGGTGGCCCCGGGCGTGCCTTCCCGCCGACCGTCCGCCATCGCCCCTCCGCGCCGTCCCGTTGCGCCGGCGGCCCCGGGAACCCGTCCTGCTTGGCTTGGCGTGTCGCTGTCGCGTGCCTCATCGCCGTCACGCCCGCCAGCGCCGGCCGGTGCGCCGGCCGTTGCTGCACCGGGCGCAACCTGCGGCGCGCCCTCGCCCCCAATGGCGTGAGTGCCGCCCGGTGGTGCAGGCGCAGTCGGGTCGTCGCCGTGCGCAGTGCCTCGTACGGGCCGCCGGGGAAACGCCCGACCAGCACCGCCAGGACGCCGATCAGGGCCGCTGCCACTCCGCCGCGTGTCCCCGCGTCGAGGCCGACCAGGAGGGCCGCGGCAGCGAGCGCGCCCAGGGTGCTGTCGGCGCCCAGGACCACGACCGCGGCGAACCACAGCAGGCTGCGGACCGGGTCGTACGCCGCCGGGTCGAAGGCGCGCAGGCCCATGCCGAGCATGCCGCCGCCGAGGGCGGCCAGCGCGGCGCCGGAGACGAAGGCCAGGAGCTTCAGGGACGGGACGCGGACGCCGGCCGCCTGGGCGCCCGACTCGTGGTCCCGCATGGCGGCCAGGGCCCGCCCCGTGCGGCCCCGGCGCAGCGCGTGCGTGGCCAGCAAGGCGCCGGCCAGCAGGAGCAGCTCCAGGAGGTAGTAGGCGCGGTCGCCGTCGAAGCTCGCCGGGCGGCCCAGGGACAGCCCGGCCGTGGCGTACGGCTGGGCGAAGACGAAGCGGCTCACGCCGACGCCGACCGCGAACGTCGCCAGCGCGAGCGCGAGGCCCTGGCGGCTGATCGCCGGCCAGCCCGTGAGCACGCCGAGCGGGGCCACCAGGAGGACCGCCACCAGCAGGGCGGCCAGTTCCGGCAACTGTGGCAGGCCCGGGAAGCGTCCGGCCGCCAGCAGGGCCGTGAACAGGGCGCCCAGGCCCGCGTACGCCGCCTGTCCGAGGGAGATCTGGCCGCCACGGCCGGTGACCACCACCAGCGACAGCAGGACCACTCCCAGCGCCGGCACCTGGACCGACGTGTGCAGGTCCCGGCCCGCGAAGCCGAGCGGCAGCAGGAACAGCACCACGGCCACGATCCACGCGCCCGGCGGGGTCGGCACACGCGCGGTGGCCGAGCGCGGCAGCGCGTCGCGCGTGCCGACCCGGGGCAGCGCCAGGGCCGCGACCAGCAGGGCCACGACGAACAGGTTCGCGCCGACCGCCTGGAGCAGCGGCTCGCCCCAGCCCGACGGGTGCAGCCGGGTCAGCTGGCTCTGCGCGACCCCGACGCCCAGCGCGACGACCACCGCCACGGGCAGGCTGCGCATCCGCGCGGCGACCGCGACCGCCACCACCTCCATGACGAGGAGGGGGAGGCCGTACGGGTCCAGGCGTACGTACGGCGCCAGCAGCACGCCCGTCAGGCCCGCCGTGAACGCGCCGAACGCCCAGCCCGCCGCGGCCACCCGGTCCGCGTCGATGCCGCCGAGCACGGCCAGCTGCCGGTCGTCGACGACGGCCCGCAGTTCTCGGCCGAACCGCGTCCACCGGATCACCGCGGTCACCCCCGCGGCCAGCACCAGCACCACGCCCAGCTGGCCCCACGGCTCGTCCGACACCAGCTCCGGCGCGTCCTCCCGCGCCCCCTGCCCCCACAGCAGCGCGGCCCCGCCCACCAGCAGCACGAACACCCCGATGGACGCCACCAGCGTCTGCGCGGGGTCGCTGCCCAGCACCGACAGGGGCCGGAAGACGAACCGTTCCAGCAGCACGCCGAGGCCCGGCGCCAGCACCAGCAGCGTCACCGTCGCCGCGAGCCACAGCGGCCAGTCCCACTCGACCACGCACTGCCGCAGCACATACGCGCACACCATCGCGATCGCGCCGTGCGCGAAGTTGAGCACACCGGTCGCGCGGTACGTCACGATCAGGCCGATTCCGGTCAACGCTGCGGCGCTGCCCACCGACAGACCGGCGAGCGTGAGGTCGTACGTCAGCGAGGACATCAGTCGGTTTCTTCGGCGGGCTCACAGATCGGGCACGGGCCCAGCTCGCCGCTCGCCACCAGCTTGGAGTCCACCGGCACCGCCTCCGCCTTCCCCGCGACCAGCGGGCAGTCCGCGCGGTGCCACAGGGTGCCGCCCGGCACCATCAGCATCTGAGAGCTGACCGCCACCGGCGCGGCGGCCACCGGCCCGGACTCCTCGGCGTCGCCCGTCCCGGCGGACACCAGCAGCCCGTACAGCTCCTCCACGCGCGCGGCGGCCAGCGCACCGCGCCCGTGTGTGAGCAGCACCGACCCGGCGATGATCAGCGCGGCGCCGGGCGCCGTGCAGGAGGCCAGATAGGGCAGCTGCCGCACGGCGAACCGTTCGCCGGAGACGCCGTACCAGCCGACGACGCACAGCACCGCGCCGGCGGCGAGGGCGGCCCAGCCGGCCCAGAGGACGGGATGCACGGTCCGCAGTCGCGCTGTCCGCATCGCTGGCTCCCATGTGTCGGGTGTCTGTGCATGTGCCTGTCCATGTCAGCGAATCGCTTGCACTATGCCCTCTGTGAGCTGACCCTGAAAGCACCGGGCGCACGTGGCCCGGACCGACACCCGGTGGTGAGCCAGATGGTTCTGGGGAGCGACCTCAGGCGGGGGAACACGCGCAGGGGACACGGCCCAAGGGCGGCGGGACGGGGTACGGCGCTGGCCGCCGCCCTGATCCTGATCCTCGCCCCGGGCCTCGCGGCCTGCACCGACGAGAGCGGCGGCGGCCAGAGTCCGGCCCCCACTCCGACCGTGGAGCGGACGACGAACGCACCGGCCACCGCGCCCGCGGACACGGCGGCGGCCGAACGGGAGATCAGGCAGAACTGGCAGAAGTTCTTCGACCCGAGGACTCCTGTCGAGGAGAAGGGCACCTACCTGGAGAACGGCGACCGGCTGGCCCCCGTGCTGCAGGCCTTCAGCGGTGACCCGCGCATGGGGCAGGTCCAGGCGCACGTCACCAAGGTGGAGTTCACCTCGCCGACCGCAGCGAACGTGACGTACTCGCTGACCCTGAAGGGCGCCACCGCCCTGCCGGACGCCTCCGGTACGGCGGTCGAACAGGACGGCACCTGGAAGGTGTCCGCCAAGACGCTGTGCGCACTGGTGCAACTGAGCGGCAATGGCACGGCCTCGCCGATCCCGGGCTGCTGAGGCCGTCGCCGCCGCATTGCTGCTCGCGCTGAGCGCGGGCTGCGGCAGCAGGCTGCCGGAGAGCGACTTCGAGCGCGACGACCGGGCGAGGACACCCGCGCGCGAAGAGGGCACGCCGATCCGGGTGGGCATCATCACCAGCGCCACCAGCCCGGTCGGCGGCAACGCCTTCACCGGCCCGCGCGACGGCGCCAAGGCGTACTTCGACCGCCTCAACGCGCGCGGGGGCATCGACGGCCGCCAAGTCGAGGTGCGGCTGTGCGACGACGGCGGCAGCGGCGTCGGCAACAACGAGTGCGTGCACAAGCTGGTCGACGAGCAGAAGGTCCTCGCCCTGGTCGCCACCACCGCCCTGGACTACGCGGGCGCCTCCCGGGTCTCCCGCGCGCGCGTGCCCGACATCGGCGGCCAGCCCATCGGGGCCGCCTACGACACCTACCCGCACCTGTACAGCATCTACGGCAGCAACGCGCCGCGGAACGGACGCGTCGGCTGGGACGGCAAGCTGTACGGCGGCACCGAGGTCTACCGGTACTTCAAGCGCGAGCACGGCGCCCGCACGGCCGCCGTCGTCTCCTACAACCAGTCCGCGTCCGCCGGTTACGCCCGCCTCATCGAGCGCGGCCTGAAGGCCGAGGGCTACCGGGTGATCACCGAGCAGGTCGATTTCGCGCTGCCCAACTTCCGCGCCGTCGCGGCCGATCTGAAGGAGCAGGGCGCCGACCTGGTCTTCGACGCCGTCGACACGCACGGCAACGCCCGGCTGTGCCGGGCGATGGACGACGTCGGCGCGAACGTCACCGCCAAGGTGACGAACGTACAGAACTGGACGTCCACCGTCCCCGAGGACTACAAGGACTCCCCGCGCTGCCGCAACGCCCTGTGGGCGACCGGATCCAGCCGCAACTACGAGGACACCGGCCATCCGGCCGTACGCGAGTTCCGCGACGCCACGGAGGATCTGGAGACGCACTCCCAGTGGCAGCTGGAGGGCTGGGCGGCGGCGCGGTGGTTCACGGACGCGGCCACGTCCTGCGCGAAGACCGGCATCACGCGCGCGTGCGTGGATGCCTTCGTCAACCGCAGCGACGGCTACACCGCGGGCGGCCTGCTCCTGCCCGTGGACTTCGGGCCGCTCGCGGAGCCGCCGAAGACCAGCCGGACCTGTCTGTCCGTGGCCCGGTGGCAGGACGGGAAGGGGTGGGTCAGCCAGGGCGACATGAACCGCACCTGCTTCGACGTGCCGCAGGTGGCCTACGAGCCCTGAGGCTCCCGGCCTCCGGCGGCGCGGTTCTCCCGCTCGTCGATCGCCGCGTACGCCGGATGGTGCAGGTCGAACGCCGGCGACTCGGAGCGGATCCGGGGCAGCGAGGTGAAGTTGTGCCGGGGCGGCGGGCAGGAGGTCGCCCACTCCAGGGAGCGGCCGTAGCCCCACGGGTCGTCGACCCCGACCTTCTCGCCGTACCTGGCCGTCTTCCAGACGTTGTAGAGGAACGGCAGCGTCGAGATGCCGAGCAGGAACGCGCCGATCGTCGAGACGGTGTTCAGCGCGGTGAAGCCGTCGGCGGCGAGATAGTCGGCGTACCGGCGTGGCATGCCCTCGGCGCCCAGCCAGTGCTGGACCAGGAACGTGGTGTGGAAGCCCACGAAGAGCGTCCAGAACTGGATCTTGCCGAGCCGCTCGTCGAGCATCTTCCCGGTGAACTTCGGCCACCAGAAGTAGAACCCGGCGAAGATCGCGAAGACCACGGTGCCGAAGACCACGTAGTGGAAGTGCGCGACGACGAAGTACGTGTCCGTGACGTGGAAGTCCAGCGGCGGCGACGCCAGGATCACCCCGGTCAGCCCGCCGAACAGGAACGTCACCAGGAACCCGGTCGCCCACAGCATTGGCGTCTCGAACGACAACGAGCCCTTGAGCATGGTGCCGGTCCAGTTGAAGAACTTCACCCCCGTCGGCACCGCGATCAGGAAACTCATGAAGGAGAAGAACGGCAGCAGCACCGCGCCGGTGGCGAACATGTGGTGTGCCCACACCACCACCGACAGACCGGTGATCGCCATCGTTGCCGCGACCAGCGTCAGATAGCCGAAGATCGGCTTGCGGCTGAACACCGGGATGATCTCGCTGATGATCCCGAAGAACGGCAGCGCGATGATGTACACCTCGGGATGCCCGAAGAACCAGAACAGGTGCTGCCACAGCAGCGCCCCGCCGTTCGCCGCGTCGAAGATGTGCGAGCCGAACCGCCGGTCCGCCTCCAGGCACAGCAGCGCCGCCGCCAGCACCGGGAACGCCATCAGGATCAGGATCGACGTGAACAGCGTGTTCCAGGTGAAGATCGGCATCCGGAACATCGTCATGCCGGGGGCGCGCATCCCGACGATGGTGGTGATGAAGTTGACCGCGCCGAGGATCGTGCCGAAGCCGGCCAGGGCGAGCCCCATGATCCACAGGTCGGCGCCGATACCCGGCGAGCGCTCCAGGCTGTTGAGCGGGGCGTAGGCGAACCAGCCGAAGTCGGCCGGTCCCGAGGGCACCGCCAGCGAGCCGAGCACGATCAGGCCGCCGAACAGGAACAGCCAGTACGAGAGCATGTTCAGCCGCGGGAACGCCACGTCCGGGGCGCCGATCTGCAGCGGCATCAGCTCGTTGGCGAAGCCCGCGAAGGTCGGCGTCGCGAACAGCAGCAGCATGATCGTGCCGTGCATCGTGAACAGCTGGTTGAACTGCTCGTTGTCGACGATCTGCAGTCCCGGCCGGGCCAATTCGGCGCGCATCATCAGCGCCATGGCACCGGCGATCAGGAAGAACGCGAACGACGTGATCAGATAGAGGTGGCCGATCTTCTTGTGGTCGGTGGTGGTCAGCCAGTCGACGATCACCCGGCCCAGGCTGGTCTCCTCGGGCTGTACCGCCGCCTTAACGGTCTGCGTCCCCATCGTTCGCTCGCCCCTTCGCTCATCGCGTACCGGGCCCGCCGAAGCCCGCGCCACGGGTGCCCGCGAGCTCACGCCATGATGCTCGCGTCGCCGCGCGCTTCGACCGGGGGCGTACCGGAAGTTCTGTGCGGCAGCCGTGCAATTCCTGTGCGGCACCGGCTGTCCGTGGCCCGGCGCGGTGTCGGAATGGAATGGGGTCCGGGGGCACTTCTCCCGGCACTTTCCGCCGCGTTTTTCGTGCCGCCGGTGTGACACGCGGAAATTACGTTCGAATGGCTGCGGAAGGCGTACGGAAGGCCTACGGAACCGCCCGTCCGTGTGACGCCCGGCGACCGAAACGCGTGTCGTGATCCTGTGACAGAAGTGTGACCCGAGACGGACATGTGACATGTATTACTGTGCTGCGTTTAGGTGATCCGGTTTATCTGAACGGCCTTCACGCACCGTGGTCCAGGGCATAGCGTGGCGGCATGGCACCCATTCCGACACCCCCCGCGGAACCCCACGACAGCCCGGACGCGTACGTCGGTCTCGCGGCCGACCGGGCCGAGCAGCTCGCGCGTGAGCGGGGCTGGTCGACGGTGCGTTCCCTGCCGCCGGGAGCGATCATCACGATGGAATACATGAGCGGCCGGCTGAACTTCGAGGTGAAGGACGGCCGCGTCGCGCGGGCTTGGAAAGGCTGAGTGACGGCCCTGAGAGGGCCGGGAAAGCGGCTTCGGCCCCGCTCTGCGCAGAGCGGGGCCGAAGCCGCTTTCCGGGCGGGAAGGGCGGCGGGGGAAGGGCGTGCGTACCGGCCCCGCCGACTGTCAGGGGCGGCTCGACGAGGCCGTGCCGCGCGGCTGGCGCTCCGGGGGGTGCGGCGGGCGGCGGCTGCCCGCCGGAGTGACCGGCGCGCGCTCCGAGCGGGTGGTGTGCGGGCCCGGCGCCAGGTAGACGGGCGCGCCGGGCGCCCGGGCCGAGCGGCCCGCAGAGACCGGCTCGCGCGCGGCGACATCGTCCCGGTCCGAAAGACTCGAGTTGACCGCCACGGGTCTGGTGACCTGGACGGACGCCGGTGCCGGACGGCTGTGACGGGCGCGCCACCGGTCGCGCAGGTCGAAGATCCGGTTCTCGGCGTGGGCGATGAGCGGCTCGAACCAGGGCAGCGCCAGCAGGATCAGCAGGCCCGCGGCCCAGCCCAGGAGCACATCGCTTAGCCAGTGCGTACCGAGGTAGACGGTGGCCATGCCGACGCCGAGCGAGGTCACAGCGGACACCGCGGACAACCAGCGGCGCGCCCACGGGGTGGATGCCAGGTAGGCCAGGATTCCCCAGGTCACCACGGCGTTGGCGGTGTGACCGCTCGGAAATATATCGCCGCCGAGCCACATCTCGTTCGAGCCGATCTCGGTCGCGTAGTGCGGTCCCAGGCGGCCCATGCCGTACTTGGCGGCCCCGACCGTGATGTTCAGCAGCAGCAGCGAGACGCCGAGCGCGAGCAGCGGGCGCAGCGTGTGCTGCCGCCAGGAGCGCCAGCCCAGCCAGGCCGCGACCATCACGGCGGTCGGGCCGCGCTGGCCGAGCACCACGTAGTAGTCCACGAACCAGTGGATCCCCGACCACTGCTGGTACGGCCGGAAGAACATGACCTGCCAGTCCAGCCGGACCAGCCAGGAGGTGATGACGACGGCCCACACGATGGCCAGGTAGAAAGCCAGGGTGCCGGCGAAGAGCACGATGCGGTGTCGGCTCATCTTCGGCACGTCGATGTGGGCCGGTCGTTCCGGCTCACGATCCAGCCTGGCGAACACCCGGTCCAGACGGGTGAGCTTCCGTTCGGTACGCACCCAATCGACGTTACAGCGAGTGAGGTCAGTTGCCGTGCGAATCAACGGCTTTGTGATGACGATGTGATGTGGGGTTCCTCTCAACGGGAGGTTTATTCCCGGGGATTCCGCAATCGCGCCGGACGGCGGCCTTCAATTCCTTTGATCATTCCGGGGAGCGGTTTTATCGTGCTTTTGAATTCGTTCACCGGATCATGGTGTGGAATTATCCCGGTGCTCACCTCGATCATTCACGTGCGCGCGCCGGCCTGGGGTGGTCGGTCGGGGTTGAGGATTCGTCCTGGTTCGTCCTTCGGGTGGTGGT